>NZ_CP060295.1:3333385-4009270 GCF_014302995.1 Variovorax sp. PAMC26660 | reverse complement strand
AAGGACCTGCCGCGCAGCGTGAAGGTGGGCATCGTCGCTTTCGCGGGCAGCGCACAGGTGGCGCAGTTGCCCACCACCAACCACGACGACCTCGTGACGGCCATCGACAGCTTCCAGTTGCAGCGCGCCACGGCCACGGGCAACGCCATCGTGGTGTCGCTCGCCACGCTGTTCCCCGATGCCGGCATCGATGTCGAGCAGTTCAGCGCGCCAAGCCGCCAGCGCGGCGTGCCGCTCGACCAGACGGAGAAAAAGCTCAAGGAATTCACGCCCGTCGCGCCCGGCTCGTACACATCGGCCGCAATCATCATGCTGACCGACGGCCAGCGCACCACCGGCGTCGATCCGCTCGATGCCGCCAAGGCAGCGGCCGACCGTGGCGTGCGCATCTACACGGTGGGCGTGGGCACGGTCGATGGCGAAACCATCGGCTTCGAGGGTTGGTCGATGCGCGTGCGGCTGGACGAAGACACGCTCAAGGCCATCGCCCAGAAAACGCAGGCCGACTACTTCTACGCCGGCACCGCGAACGACCTGAAGAAGGTCTACGAAACGCTGAGCACCAGGCTCACCGTGGAGAAAAAGGAAACCGAAATCTCGGCGCTGTTCGCTCTCGGCGCGGCGGTGCTCACGCTGCTGTCGGCGGGGCTGTCGCTGCTCTGGTTCAACCGGATTCTTTAGGCCTCTTTCAAGCGCCCGTGGCGGACTTCGACGCCAGGCGCTCGAGCCCTGTCCGGACCTCCTCCAGCACTTCGTCCGACAGGGCCTTGTCATTCACGGCACGGGCAATCACCACGCCGCCCAGCATGGCGGCGAGCATCAGGATCGCGTCGGAGCGTGCCGCCTTCTTCGTGCGCCACGGAAAGTGTTTGGTGAAGCGCTCGATGGTGGCCTTGAGGTGCGCCGTCAGCGACGCGCTCAAACCCTGTTCGCGCCCCGTCTGCTCCGCAAATGCCGCCATCAGGCAGCCCTGGCCGCGGTCGTCGCGGTGGTCGGCACTCAGGTAGGCGCGCATGTAGGCCAGCAGGCCATCGGGCGTTTCGGCCACGCTGTCGATCTGGGCCAGCGCGGCGGCCGAGGCGTGGTCGATGCACTCGGCCATCAGCGCCTCCTTCGAGGCGAAGTGGTTGTAGAAGGGCCCGTGCGTGAGGCCGGTGGCTTTCATGATCTCGCTCACGCTGACGCCATCGAAGCCGCGCTCCTTGAACAGGCGCGAGGCTTCGTCCAGGATCTTCTGGTGCTTTTCGGCGGTTTCTGCTGGGGGGTATCGCATGTGACCTCTTCCTGTTCCGGGGTACTTCAAGACCTCGTTTGACGTTAAGCATGATACCCATCATGCTTCGCCACCTCAAACATGATAGTCATCATGCTTTGAATCAAACCACCTTTGAATGGATTCGAAATGAGCGAACAAGCAACCCTCGGTACCGCCGTCGTCACAGGCGCTTCGGCCGGTCTCGGCAAGATTTACGCGGACCGCCTGGCCCGTCGCGGCCACGACCTGCTGCTGGTCGCGCGACGCGGCGACCGGCTGGAAGAAGTGGCGAAGGCCCTGCGCGCCGAATACGGCGTGAAGGTGCAAACGCTGGTGGCCGACCTGGGCGCTGCCGACGACCTCGAACGCGTGGCCGCCGTCGTTGCCGCCGACCCCGCGATCACGCTGCTGGTCAACAACGCCGGCACCTCGACGCTGGCGCCCGTCGCGCAGACCACCACCGAACAGATGCAACAGATGCTCGACGTGAACATCCTCGCCCTCGCCCGCCTGAGCCATGCGGTGCTGCCGGCTTTCAAGGCGCGCAACCGCGGCACGCTGGTCAACATCGGTTCGGTGCTGGGCTTTCACACGCTGCCGATCAGCAGCATCTACAGCGGCACCAAGGCCTTCGTGGTGGCCTTCACGCGCGGGCTGCAGGACGAAGTGACGGGCACCGGCGTGAAGGTGCAACTGGTGTTGCCGGCCGCCACGGCCACCGACATCTGGGAGCTGTCGGGCGTGCCGATGTCGGCACTGGCCGAGGGCACCATCATGGCCGCCGAAGATTGCGTGGACGCCGCGCTGGCCGGGCTCGACCTGGGCGAAGCGATCACCCTGCCGTCGGTGAACGACGCCGCCCTGCTCGCCAACTTCACCGACGCGAGCGCCAAGCTGTTCACCGCCTCGCAGAACGGCAAGCCGGCGGCGCGCTATTCCGTGGCGGCCTTGGCTGCCTGAACGGCCTTGGCCGCGATCGCCGCGTAGTCCGGCGACTTGACCGCCCCGATGCCACCCAGGAACAGATCGGCCACGATCGGCGCAATCGCCGCGTGGTCGAGTGTTCCGCCGGGCTTCATCCAGGTGAACATCCAGTTGATCATGCCGAACAACAGCATGGTCAGCGGCTTGGCGAGGTCATCGCTCGGCGCGCCCGGCCTCAGCGCGGAGACCGCACGCGCAAAGCCCGCGACCACCTCGCGCTCCTTGTCGAGCACACGCTCGCGGTCGGCCTCTTCCAGGAAGCGCACGTCGTCGGTCAGCACGCGGTGCGCGTCCTGCGCGCCGGCGTATTCCTCGACGATGCGGTAGATGAAGCGGCGCAAGCGCTGTTCGTCGGTGTGGGTCGATGCCTCTTCCTCGGCCACCAGCGCGGCCAGCTTCGACACGTGCGTCTCGGCAATGCTGATCAGCAGGCTGCTCTTGTCCTTGTAGTAGTGATAGAGCGTGGCCTTCGAGAGATTGCAGGCCTCGGCCACCTGGTTCATGGACGTGGCGGGATAGCCCCGGCGCGCGAACAGCTGGGCCGCCTGCGCAAGGATCAGTTCACGCTGGTCGTCGTAGGTGGCGGATCTTCCACGCGGCATCGGGTCTGGTTCCTGGAGTGAGCGGTTGAGGGCAACGCGCGATCTTGCACGAAGCGGATCGGGCGCCAGCTAGCCGCGCCGCGTGGCAATGAGCGAACGCACGTCGGTCGCCGGCAAGCGCGGCCGGTCTTGTTCCACCTCGGCGAGCGGCGCCACTTCATGCAGGCTCGCGAGGCTGCGCACCGTCAGCGCCTGGTAGGTGTGGGTGCCTTCGAGCTTCCAGGCGATCTCGTCCTCGCTCAGCTCGCGCTTCACCTTCGCCGGAATGCCGGCCACCAGCGAGCGCGCCGGCACCTTCATGCCAGCCGGCACGAAGGCGCAGGCCGCAACGATGGCCTGTTCGCCGATCTCGGCCTCGTCCATCACCACCGCATTCATGCCCACCAGCGCATCCCGCCGCACGATGCAGCTGTGCAATATCGCGCCGTGGCCGATGTGGCCGTTGACCTCGATCACCGTGTCGTTGTCGGGAAAGCCGTGCACGCAGCAGTGGTCCTGCACGTTCGAGCCCTCCTGCAGCACGATGCGGCCGAAGTCGCCGCGCAGGCTGGCGCAGGGGCCCACATAGCAGTGGGGGCCGACGATCACGTCGCCGATCAGCACGGCCGTGGGGTGCACGTACGCGCTCGGGTGAACGACCGGGATCACGCCGTCGATGGAATAGCTGGGCATTCGGTCAGTCTCCTTTTCGTGGGGCTCAGGGTTTGCCCTGAATCAACCCGCTTGTGTCGGGATTGCGGTCGATCCTAAAATCAACCGAACGGTCGGTCAATAGTGTTTGCGAGCCGATCCGCCCCCCCACACAGGATGAGAGACACAAGCCATGAGTGATCCTTTGGTACTCACCAGCAACGCCGGCGCGGTACGCACACTGAGCCTCAACCGGCCCGCGGCGCTCAACAGCTTCACGACGGAACTGCATGCCGAGTTGATGGCGGCGCTGGAGTTGGCGGCGCAGGACGACAACGTGCGCTGCGTGGTGCTCACGGGTGCCGGCCGTGCCTTCTGCGCCGGGCAAGACTTGGCCGACCCGTCCGTCGCGCCCGACCCCACGCCCGGTGCAGCGCCCAAGGACCTGGGCCATGTCATCTCCACTTACTACGCCCCGTTGGTGGCCCGTCTGCGTTCGATGCCGGTGCCGGTGATCGCAGCCGTGAACGGCGTTGCCGCCGGAGCGGGCGCCAACCTCGCACTGTGTTGCGACCTTGTCGTGGCGGCGCGCTCGGCCAGTTTCATCCAGGCTTTCACTCGCATCGGCCTGGTGCCGGACACCGGTGGCACCTGGCTGCTGCCCCGCCTCGTAGGCTCTGCTCGCGCGCTCGGCATCGCGATGCTGGGCGACAAGCTGCCGGCCGAGGAAGCCGCTCGCATCGGCCTGATCTGGCAATGCGTGGACGACGCGGCGCTGGCCGAAACGGCCGCCGCACTCGCGTTGAAGCTGGCCGGCATGCCGACCCGCGCGCTCGTCGCCACGCGCCAGGCCATGGCTGCCGCGCAAGACATGGACCTGAGCACAGCACTCGCCGAAGAATCCCGCATTCAACGCGAGATGGGCAACGCCAACGACTACCGCGAAGGCGTCGAAGCTTTCCGCGCGAAGCGGGCGCCGGTGTTCACGGATCGCTAGGTATGACGGCTCGTTTTCTTGCTTGTCGTGATGTTGTCCGGTTTCGGCGCTGCTGTTCGGGGCGTAGCTCACGCCGACACGGTGCTCTTTTTCGCGAATGTCCCCCGCTTCGCTCCTCCTTTATTTCGCGAAAAAGAGCCCCGTATCGACGTGAGCGTTGGACAGAGCGGTGGTTGATCGGCGATCACCAGCAGCCTGCCCCTGTGCGAATGACGCCAGGTGCTCCCCGCAGCGAAATAAAGGAGGAGCGAAGCGGGGGACATTCGCGGAGGGGAGCACCTGCTGTCATTCGCACCCGCCCTGAATGAACCCGAACCCGCCCCAAACAGCAGCACCAAGAACACAAGCTGAGCACAGGTAACCCAGGATGACCGACACCCACCGCACACCGCAACAAACGGCCGAGTACGTCCGCGACGGCATGCTCGCGAATGACAACGCCACCAAGGGCCTCGGCATGCGCATCGTCGAGGTCGGCCCCGGCCAGGCCACCATCGAAATGCAGGTGCGCCCCGACATGCTCAACGGCCACGCCACCTGCCACGGCGGATTCATGGCCACGCTGGCCGATTCCACTTTCGCCTTCGCCTGCAACTCGTACAACGAGCTGACCGTGGCCTCGGGCTTCTCGATCGACTTCATCGCACCCGCGCGCGAAGGCGACCTGCTCACCGCACGCTGCTTCGAAGTGTCGAAGGCCGGCCGCACCGGCGTGTACGACACCGAAATCACCAACCAGCGCGGCGAGCGCATCGCGATGTTTCGCGGCCGCTCGTACACGGCCAAGGGCCGCCCCGCCGTCGCTGCCTGAGGAGACATCCACACCATGACAGCCAGACACCCAGCACCCGGCGAACTCGAAGCCATCGAAACCGCAAGCCGCGACGAGATCACCGCGCTGCAGCTCACCCGCCTGCGCGCTACGCTGCAACGCGCCTACGACAACGTGCCGCATTACCGCAAGGCCTTCGATGCCAAGGGCGTGCACCCGAACGACCTGAAGTCGCTCGCCGATCTGTCGAAGTTTCCGTTCACGGTGAAGACCGACCTGCGCGACAACTACCCCTTCGGCATGTTCGCGGTGCCGCGCACGCAGGTCGCGCGCATCCATGCATCGTCGGGCACCACCGGCAAGCCGACGGTGGTGGGTTACACCAAGAACGACATCGACACCTGGGCCGACCTCGTCGCGCGCTCGATCCGCGCAGCGGGCGGCCGTGCCGGCGACATGATCCATGTGGCCTACGGCTATGGCCTCTTCACCGGCGGCCTCGGCGCGCACTACGGTGCCGAGCGCGCGGGCTGCACCGTCATCCCCATGTCGGGCGGCCAGACCGAGAAGCAGGTGCAACTGATCCAGGACTTCAAGCCCGACATCATCATGGTCACGCCCAGCTACATGCAGGTGATCATCGAGCAGTTCGAGCGGCAAGGACTGAGCGCCAAAGACAGCTCACTCAAGATCGGCATCTTCGGCGCCGAGCCCTGGACCGAGGCGATGCGCCGCGACATCGAAGCCAAGGCTGGCATCGACGCGGTCGACATCTACGGCCTGTCGGAAGTGATGGGCCCCGGCGTTGCCAGCGAATGCGTCGAGAGCAAGGACGGCCCCGTGATCTGGGAAGACCACTTCTATCCCGAGATCATCGACCCCGAGACCGGCGAGCTGAAGGCCGACGGCGAAGAAGGCGAACTGGTCTTCACCTCGCTCAGCAAAGAGGCCATGCCGATCGTTCGCTATCGCACGCGCGACCTCACGCGCCTGCTGCCGCCCACCTCGCGCGCCTTCCGCCGCATGGGCAAGATCGTCGGGCGCAGCGACGACATGATGATCATCCGCGGCGTCAACGTCTTCCCCACGCAGGTGGAAGAAATCGTGCTCGCGCACGAGCGCCTCTCGGGCCTCTACCAGGTGCATGTGCGCCGCGACGGCCTGCTCGACGAGGTCGAAGTGCACTGCGAACTGCAGCCCCATTCGCGCGTCGACGAAGCCGAACGCAAAGCCATCGCCGGCTGGGTGCAGGACCGCGTGAAGACGCTGGTCGGCATCTCGACCACGGTGCGCGTGTTCGACCCCGATTCCATCGAACGCACGCAGACCGGCAAGGCCCGGCGCGTCGTCGACACCCGGCCGCGCTGAACGCGCACGCCGCTGTTTCAACTCTCTTTGCAAAGGACACGCACATGTACACCCAGGCAATGGACACCATGGGCAAGGACGCCGGCGACGACAAGAAGAAAAAAGCCGTGCGCTCCGCCGAGGAAATGCGGCTCGAAGAGCGCTTCGATGCGCACATCGACGCCGGCGATTTCATCGAGGCCAAAGACTGGATGCCCGAGCACTACCGCAAGACGCTGGTGCGACAGATCAGCCAGCATGCGCATTCCGAAATCGTCGGCATGCTGCCCGAGGGCAACTGGATCAGCCGCGCGCCCACGCTCAAGCGCAAGGCCATCCTGCTGGCCAAGGTGCAGGACGAAGGCGGCCACGGCCTCTACCTGTATGCCGCCGCCGAAACGCTGGGCACCTCGCGCGACCAGATGTTCGATGCGCTGCACAGCGGCAAAGCCAAGTACAGCTCGATCTTCAACTACCCGACGCTGACCTGGGCCGACATGGGCACCATCGGCTGGCTGGTCGATGGCGCGGCGATCATGAACCAGGTGCCGATCTGCCGCTGCTCGTATGCGCCGTATGCGCGCGCCATGATCCGCATTTGCCGCGAGGAGAGCTTTCACCAACGCCAGGGCTACGAAGCCCTCCTGACGATGATGACCCACGGCACCGACGCGCAGAAGGCGATGGTGCAGGACGCGGTCAACCGCTGGTGGTGGCCCTCGATCATGATGTTCGGCCCGCCGGATGACCAGTCGCCCAACAGCGCGCAGTCGATGCGCTGGGGCATCAAGCGCTTCAGCAACGACGAGCTGCGCCAGAAGTTCATCGACGCCGCCGTCGAGCAGGCGCGCATTCTCGGCGTGACCTTGCCCGACCCCGATCTGAAGTGGAACGAAGAGCGCCAGGCGCACGACTTCGGCGCCATCGACTGGAGCGAGTTCTGGCGCGTGGTGGGCGGTGACGGCCCCTGCAACCGCGAGCGTCTGCAAGCCCGTGTGGACGCATGGGAAGACGGCGAGTGGGTGCGCGAAGCAGCCATGGCCCACGCCAACAAACAACCGATGAAGGAGGCCGCATGAGCGCCGATACGACAACCAAACAAGAGTGGCCCCTGTGGGAAGTGTTCGTTCGCAGCAAGGCGGGCCTGGACCACAAGCATTGCGGCAGTCTGCACGCAGCCGATTCGAAGATGGCGATCCAGATGGCGCGCGACGTGTACACGCGCCGCCAGGAAGGCAGCAGCATCTGGGTTGTTCGCTCCGAGCAGATCGTTGCCAGCGATCCTGCCGACAAGGACATGTTCTTTGATCCGGCGGAGGACAAGGTCTACCGGCATCCGACTTTCTATGCGTTGCCCAAGTCTGTGGACCACATGTAGTTCATGAAACGTCTTGCTGTTTCCGTTCGGTTTTTGGGTGGCGCGCTTCGTTCGGAGCGCTGCTGTTCAGGGCGACACTCACGCCGACACGGTGCTCTTTTTCGCGAATGTCCCCCGCTTCGCTCCTCCTTTATTTCGCGAAAAAGAGCCCCGTATCGACGTGAGCGTTGGACAGAGCAGTCGTTGATCAGCGGTACACCAGCAGCGTGTCCAGGTGCGAATGACGCCGGGTGCTCCCCGCAGCGAAATAAAGGAGGAGCGAAGCGGGGGACATTCGCACAGGGGAGCACCCGGTGTCATTCGCACCCGCCCCGAATGAACCCGCCCCCACACCCGAAGCACAACGCAAGCCGGAACCACTGAAATGCAAGCATCCATTGAATTGAACCGCACGCCCGCCGTGCAATACCTGCTGCGCATCGGCGACACGTGCCTCGTGCTCGCACAGCGCCTGGGTGAATGGTGCGGCCATGCACCCGTGCTGGAAGAAGACATCGCAATGGCCAACATCGCGCTCGACCTCGTCGGCCAGGCGCGCGGCCTGCTCATGCACGCCGGTCACGTCGAAGGCCGCGAACACGACGAAGACCAGCTCGCCTACCTGCGCGACGAACGCGACTACTTCAACCTCACGCTGGTCGAACTGCCACGCGGCGACTTCGCTTTCGCCGTGCTGCGCAACACCATGGTTGCCACACTGCTCAAGCTGCTGTGGCAACGCCTCGCCGCATCGAGCGACGCCGAAGTGGCCGCCATTGCCGGCAAGGCCGTGAAGGAAGCGCGCTACCACCAGCAGCATTCGGCCGACTGGGTCGTGCGCCTGGGCGACGGCACTGACGAATCGCGCCGCCGCACCGAAAAAGCGCTCAAGCAGTTGTGGCTCTACGTTCCCGAACTGTTCGAGAGCGACGCGGTCGATGCCGAAGCCAGCGCCAGCGGCCTCGGCCCCGCGTGGAGCGAACTGCGCGAACCCTGGCTCGCCGAGATGCAGCAAGTGCTCGATGAAGCCGGCCTCGCGATGCCTGCGGAAGCCGCTTTCCGCAGCACCGGCAAGCAGGGCGTGCACAGCGAGCACATGGGCTACATCCTCACCGAGATGCAGCATCTGCAGCGCAGCTTCCCCGGAGGCGTGTGGTGATGAACGCACTGGCGTCGCGCGTCGATGCGGCATGGGCCGTGCTGCACACCGTGCTCGACCCCGAGGTGCCGGCCGTGTCGGTCTGCGACCTGGGCATCGTGCGCGACGTGATCGAACACGACGACGGGCTGGAGATCGTACTCACGCCGACCTACTCCGGCTGCCCCGCGACCGAAGCCATCGAGCACGACGTGCTGGCCGCCATCGAACAAGCCGGCCTCGGCCGCGCACGCGCCACGCTGCGCCGCGCGCCCGCCTGGAGCAGCGACTGGATCAGCGAGGAAGGCCGCGCCAAGCTCAAGGCCTACGGCATCGCGCCGCCGGCCCACCTCACGCCCGAAGTTGCGGCCAACACCGCAATGCCGATCAAGCTCTTCGGCCGCATCGCCGGCGAACGCATTGCCTGCCCTCGCTGTGCGAGCGAGCGCACCGAACGCCTTTCCGCCTTCGGCTCCACGGCCTGCAAGGCGCTGTACCGCTGCATGGCCTGCCGCGAACCCTTCGAACACTTCAAGCCAATCTAGGTAGCAAGCGATGAGCACCCTCTTCCACCCCCTGCGCGTGAAGGCCATCGAGCCCGACACGGCCGAGGCCGTCATCGTCTCGTTCGAGGTTCCCACCGACCTGCAGGAAGTCTTCGGCTTCACGCAGGGCCAGTACCTCACCTTGCGCCACGACATCGACGGCCAGGACCTGCGCCGCTCCTATTCGATCTGCGCCGGCCTCGACGACGGCGAGCTGCGCGTCGGCGTGCGCAAGGTGCGCGACGGCGTGTTCTCCAACTGGATCAACGCGAGCCTGAAACCCGGCGACACCCTGCAGGTGATGGCGCCGCAAGGCCGTTTCTTCGTGCCGATCGAGCCGGCCTCCGCGCGGCACCACGTCGGCATTGCGGGTGGCAGCGGCATCACGCCGATTCTGTCGATCATGAAAACGGTGTTGGCGCGCGAGCCTGCGAGCCGCTTCACGCTGATCTACGGCAACAGGCAGCTGCAGTCCACGATGTTCAAGGAAGAAATCGAGGACCTGAAGAACCGCTACATGACGCGGCTGGTGCTGCAGCATGTGTTCTCCGACGAGCACACCGATTCGCCGCTGGGCTACGGCGTGATGAACCGCGACAAGATCGGCGAGTTCTTGAAGAGCGTGGTGCCGGCTGCCCGCATCGACCATGTGTACGTCTGCGGCCCGTTCCAGATGAACGACGAGGCCGAAGCTGCGCTGCTGGCCGCCGGCGTGCCCGAGGAACGCATCCACATCGAACGCTTCGGCGTCGCGCTGCCCTCGGCCACCCAGGTCGGCGCCGTGGTGCACGAAGCCAAGCCGGGCGACGCCAAGCAGGCGCGCATCACCATCGTGCGCGACGGCCTGCAGCGCGAGATCACCTTCACCGAAGGCCAGCCGAGCATCCTTGATGCGGCGTCGGCGGCCGGCCTAGAAGTGCCTTTCTCTTGCACCTCCGGCGTGTGCGGTACCTGCCGCGCCAAGCTCGTGGACGGGGAAGTCCGAATGGAACGGAACTTCGCGCTCGATAAAAATGAGGTTGCCGCGGGTTTCATATTGACCTGCCAGGCTCACCCTCTGACCGAACGCGTCACGCTCTCCTTCGACGAGCGTTGATCGAAGATACTTCAGGCCTCAACAATTTTTCAACCCGGAGACAAGTCCAAATGAAATTCTTCAAGCCCTTGCTGATTGCCGCGCTGTGCGCCACCGCCGCCGCGGCCTGGGCCGACGTCAATGTCGGCGTGACGGTCTCGGCCACCGGCCCGGCCGCCTCGCTGGGCATTCCCGAGAAGAACACCATCTCGCTGATGCCCAAGACCATCGCGGGCCAGAAGATCAACTACATCGTGCTGGACGACGCGTCGGACACCACAGCCGCCGTGGCCAACACGCGCAAGCTCATCGCCGAGAACAAGGTCGACATCGTGCTGGGCTCGACCACCACGCCCAACTCGCTCGCCATGATCGACGTGGTCAGCGAAGCCAAGACGCCGATGATTTCCATCGCCGCTTCGGCCCGCATCATCGAGCCGATGGACGCCAAGAAGAAGTGGGTGTTCAAGACGCCGCAGAACGACATCATGATGTCGCTCGCCATCGCCGAGCACATGGCCGCCAACGGCGTGAAGACGGTCGCCTTCATCGGCTTCTCCGACGCGTACGGCGAAGGCTGGTCGGAAGAATTCGCGAAAGCCGCCGCGCTGAAGAAGATCACCGTGGTCGCCAACGAGCGCTACTCGCGCACCGACACCTCGGTGACCGGCCAGGTGCTCAAGATGATGTCGAGCAAGGCCGACGCCGTGCTGGTCGCAGGCTCGGGCACGCCGGCCGCGCTGCCGCAAAAGACGCTCAAGGAACGTGGCTACACCGGCAAGATGTACCAGACGCACGGCGTGGCCAACGCCGACTTCCTGCGCGTCGGCGGCAAGGACGTCGAAGGCACCTTCCTGCCTGCAGGCCCGGTGCTCGTGGCCGAACAACTGCCCGCCAGCAACCCCGTGAAGAAGTCTGCACTGGCTTACGTCGCGGCCTATGAAGCGGCCTACGGCAAGGGCACCGTGTCGACCTTCGGCGCGCACGCCTGGGACGCCGGCCTGCTGATGACCTCGGCCGTGCCGGTCGCGCTGAAGAAGGCACAGCCAGGCACACCGGAATTCCGCGCCGCGCTGCGCGATGCGCTGGAACAGATCAAGGAAGTGGCCGGTGCGCACGGCGTGTTCAACACGACCGCCACGGACCACCTGGGCCTGGACCAACGCGCCCGCGTGATGGTGAAGATCGAAAACAACGCCTGGAAATACCAGCCCTGATCGCGTCTGCCTTGCTCCCTCCCCTTCCGGGGGAGGGCTGGGGTGGGGGCAAGCGGCACTTGATGAAGCACTGCGCCGAACGAGCCACGCCCCCATCCCGACCTTCCCCCAGAGGGGGAAGGAGCAACACAGTGCAGCGCGGCTGAAGACGCTGCCGCAGACACCGATTCGATACACGGGCCGAGCCCAAAGGTTTTTTATGGATTCGCAGATCGCCCTGCTCCTGGGGCAGGACGGCATCGTCAACGGTGCCGTCTACGGTTTGATGGCGCTCGCGCTGGTGCTGGTGTTTTCAGTCACGCGCGTCATCTTCATTCCCCAGGGCGAGTTCGTCGCCTTCGGGGCGCTCTCGATGGCGATGCTGCAGGCTGGCCGCGTGCCGGCCACGCTGTGGCTGCTGCTGGCACTGGCGGTGATGGTGCTGATCGTCGAGGTCTGGCGCTGGAAGCGCGGCGCGGTGGTCGACTGGGCTTCCGCGCTCGCATGGTGCGTGGTGCTGCCGCTGGCCGCCGCCGCGCTGGTGCTGCTGCTCAAGCCCACCTCGATGGCGGGGCAGACGCTCACCACGCTGATCCTCATCATGCCGCTCGGGCCGTTGCTCTACCGCCTGGCCTACCGGCCGCTGGCGGATGCCAACGTGCTGATGCTGCTGATCGTCTCGGTCGCGCTGCATGGCGTGCTGGTCGGGCTGGGCCTGTTGTTCTTCGGTGCCGAAGGTTCGCGCACCACGGCGTTCTCCGAAGCGCGCTTCGACATCGGCGGCATTCCGGTCAGCGGACAGTCGCTGGTGGTCGTCGGCGTCACGCTGCTGCTGGTGATTGCCATGTTCCTGTTCTTCGGCCGCTCGATGATCGGCAAGGCGTTGCGCGCCACCGCCATCAACCGT
The DNA here is from genome assembly GCF_014302995.1 of Variovorax sp. PAMC26660. Lineage (NCBI taxonomy): Bacteria > Pseudomonadati > Pseudomonadota > Betaproteobacteria > Burkholderiales > Comamonadaceae > Variovorax > Variovorax sp. PAMC26660. The sequence goes on along the minus strand of NZ_CP060295.1, from coordinate 3,996,465 downwards.
GTGGGCGCACGGCTGTCGGGCATTCCGACCGAGCTGTCGGGTGACCTGAGCTTCGCGCTCGCCGCGCTCATCGGCGCGGTGTCGGGCCTGCTGATCGCGCCGATCACCACCGTGTACTACGACACGGGCTTTCTCATTGGCTTGAAGGGCTTCGTGGCCGCCATCGTCGGCGGGCTCGCGAGCTATCCGCTGGCGCTGCTCGGCGCGTTGCTGGTCGGCCAGCTCGAAGCCTTCGCCTCTTTCTGGGCCAGCCCCTTCAAGGAAGTGCTGGTCTTCACCCTGATCATTCCGGTGCTGTGGTGGCGTTCGCTGCGCAGCCATCACGTGGAGGACGAGGAATGAACCCGTCTTCGAACAACGTCGCTGCCGTCGACAACGCGTCCCCCGCGGGCAAGCCGCTGGTCACGCCGCGCCAGCTCACGCTGGTCTTCGTGGTCCTGCTGGCACTGGCCTGGGGCTTCCTGCCCGAGTTCACGGTCTCGGTGCTCAGCAACATCGGCCTCTATGCACTGGTCGCGGCCGGGCTGGTAATGCTGACCGGCGTGGGCGGCATGACCTCCTTCGGCCAGGCCGCGTTCGTCGGCATGGGCGCCTATGCCACCGCGTGGATCTGCACTTCGCCCACCGCCGCCGCGTGGCTGGGCGGCGCGGTGAGCCCGGCGCTGCTGCCGTGGGCCGGCCTGCTGCTGGGCCTGGTCTTCACCTTCGCGCTCGCGTGGGCGCTGGGCGCGGTCACGCTCAAGCTGCAGGGCCACTACCTGCCGCTGTGCACCATCGCCTGGGGCCTGAGCCTGTACTACCTGTTCGGCAACATGGAGTTCCTGGGTGGGCAGACCGGCATCACCGGCGTACCGCCGCTCGTTGTGGCGGGCGTGTCGCTCGCCACGCCGCGCGCGCTGGGCGTGGTGATCTGGGCCGTGCTGCTGCTCGCGCTGTGGGCGCTGCACAACCTGCTCGATTCGCGCGAAGGCCGTGCCATCCGCGCGCTCAAGGGCGGACGGCTCATGGCCGAGTCGATGGGCGTGGACACGGCGCGCCATCGCATCAAGCTCTTCGTGCTGGCCGCGCTGCTCGCCGCAGTGTCGGGCTGGCTCTATGCGCATCTGCAGCGCTTCGTGAATCCGACGCCGTTCAACCTGAACATCGGCATCGAGCTGCTGTTCATGGCGGTGGTCGGCGGTGCGGGCCACCTGTGGGGCGCGGTGCTCGGCGCTTCGCTCATCACGCTGCTGAAAGAGAAACTGCAAGACGTGCTGCCCGCATTGCTCGGCACCAGCGGCAACTTCGAAGTGATCGTGTTCGGCCTGTTGATGCTGTTCGTGCTGCAGCGCTTTGCGGATGGCCTGTGGCCCACGCTGGCGCGGCTGACGAGCCGCTGGGTGCGCAACGACACGAAGTCCGTTGCAACCACCACGACATCGAAGGTCGCCCCCGCACAACTCGCACAGCGCACGCTGCCAGCCAGCGGCGAACTGCTGCTGCAGGCCGACAACGTCAGCAAGCGCTTCGGCGGCCTCGTTGCCAACAACGAAATCTCGATGACGCTGAAGGCCGGCGAGATCCATGCGCTGATCGGCCCGAACGGAGCCGGCAAGAGCACCTTCTTCAACATGATCTCGGGCGTGGACGATCCCAGCTCCGGCGAAGTGCGGCTCTCGGGCCAGTCGATGGCCACCAGGCCGTCGCGCGCTTTTGCCGCACTGGGCCTGGGCCGTACCTTCCAGCACGTGCGCCTGCTCGGGCAGCGCAGCGTGGTCGAGAACGTCGCGCTCGGTGCCCATCTGCGCGCCAAGCGTGGCTGGCTCTCGGCGATGCTGCGGCTCGACCGCGCGGAAGAAGCCGCGCTGATGGCCGAAGCCCGCCGCCAGATCGACCGCTGCGGCCTCGGCGCGCATGCCGACACGCCGGCCGCTTCGCTCTCGCTCGGCCAGCAACGCGTGGTCGAGATCGCGCGCGCCCTGGCCGGCCAGCCGTCGGTGCTGCTGCTCGACGAACCCGCCGCCGGCCTGCGCCATCTGGAAAAGCGCGCCCTCTCCGTGCTGCTGAGCCAGTTGCGCGCCGAAGGCCTGGGCATCCTCGTGGTGGAACACGACATGGAATTCGTGATGAACCTTGCCGACCGCATCACCGTGCTGGAGTTCGGCACCGTCATCGCCACCGGCACGCCGGCCGAAGTGCAGGCCAACCCGCGCGTGCTCGAAGCCTATCTGGGCGGCGCCGACGACGAACTGCTGGAAGACGCCCAATGAGCACGCCCATCCTTCAACTGGACGGTTTTTGCGTCGCCTACCGCAGCGTCGAGGCGGTGCACAGCGTGCATCTGCATGTGAACGAAGGCGAGATCGTCACCGTGATCGGCCCCAACGGCGCCGGCAAAACCACGCTGCTGTGCGCGGCGATGGGCCTGCTGCCGTCCACCGGCAGCCTCTCGCTGCACGGCGAGCGCATCGCCCGCCCCGGCGTCGAGACCATGGTGGCGCGCGGCGTCGCGCTGGTGCCCGAGCGTCGCGAGCTATTCGGCGAAATGTCCGTCGAAGACAACCTGCTGCTCGGCGGCTTCTACCAGTGGCGCAAGGGCAAGCGCGACCAGCGTGCGCGCATGGAAGAAGTGTTTGAAATTTTCCCGCGCCTGCGCGAGCGCAAGCCGCAGATGGCCTCCACGCTTTCGGGCGGCGAACGCCAGATGCTGGCCATCGGCCGCGCGCTGATGGCGCGTCCCCGCCTGTTGATGCTCGACGAGCCCTCGCTCGGCCTGGCCCCGCTGGTGGTGCGCGAAGTGCTGCGCGTGGTGGCGCAACTGCGCAGCCATGGCGTCTCGGTGCTACTGGTGGAACAGAACGCACGCGCCGCGCTGCAGGTGGCCGACCGCGCCTATGTGCTGGAGATGGGCGACGTGGCGCTGGAAGGCAACGCGCGCGAGCTGCTGCATGACCAACGAATCATCGATACCTACCTGGGCATAGGCAACAAGCACTGACCCCGCCTTGCTCCCTCCCCTTCCGGGGGAGGGTTGGGGTGGGGGCAAGCGGCACTTGATGAAGCACTGCGCCTAACGAGCCATGCCCCCATCCCAATCTTCCCCCAGAGGGGGAAGGAGCAATGCAAAGACATCCCGCGCCACTGACGAAAGGACATCCTCATGACCACCCTTCAAAGCTACATCGCCGGCCGCTGGATCGGCAAGGAAAGCGCGCAGCAACTGCGCAGCGCCATCAACGGCACGGCAGTGGCCAGCACGCATGCCGAAGCCATCGACTTCGCCGAAGCGCTGAACCACGCGCGCCGCGTCGGCCTTCCCGCGCTGATGGCGCTGGACTTCCAGCAGCGCTCCGAACGGCTGAAGGCGCTGGCCAAGTTCCTGGCTGCGAACAAGGAAACGCTCTACGCGATCTCGGCCCACACCGGCGCCACGCGCGCCGACAGCTGGATCGACATCGAAGGCGGCGCCGGCACGCTAAGCGCCTACGCCGGCATCGGCACCAACGAGCTGCCTTCGGGCAACCTCGTGCATGAAGGGCCGGCCTTCCCGCTCGGCAAGAAGGGCGGCTTCGCGGGCACGCACATCCTGGTGCCGCGCGGCGGCGTGGCGGTGCACATCAACGCGTTCAACTTCCCGGTGTGGGGCCTGCTCGAGAAGTTCGCGCCCAGCTTTCTGGCGGGCATGCCGTGCATCGGCAAGCCGGCCACGGCCACCAGCTACCTCACCGAAGCGCTGGTGCGGCTCATCGTGCAGTCGGGCATCCTGCCCGAAGGCAGCCTGCAACTGGTGATCGGCGGCACGGGCGACCTGCTCGACCGGCTCGAAGGGCCTGACGTGGTCACCTTCACCGGCTCGGCCGATACCGCGGCCAAGCTGCGCGTGAACGCGAACCTGGTGCGCCAGTCGATCCCGTTCAACGCCGAGGCAGATTCGCTGAACTGCGCGATCCTCGCGCCCGACGTGACGCCCGACGACGAGGAGTTCGATCTCTTCGTGAAAGAGGTGGCGCGCGAGATGACCATCAAGGCCGGCCAGAAATGCACGGCCATCCGCCGCGCGATCGTGCCGCGCCAGCACCTCGATGCCGTGGCCGAGCGCCTGCGCGCGCGGCTTGCGAAGACGGTCATCGGCGATCCGTCGCGCGAAGAGGTGCGCATGGGCGCCCTGGCCTCGCATGCGCAGCAGGTCGATGTGGCCGAGCGCGTCGCGACGCTGCTGCAAGGTGCCGAACTGGTCTATGGCGAGCGCGATGGCTTCTCGCCGGTCGGCGACGGCGTGGCCGGTGGCGCCTTCTTCGCGCCCACGCTGCTGCTGAGCCGCAAGCCGCTCGAGCACGACGCCGCACACGACGTCGAAGCCTTCGGCCCCGTCAGCACGCTGATGCCTTATGACGGCATCGACGAAGCATTGGCGCTGGCCGCACGCGGTCGTGGCAGCCTCGTGGGCACGCTGGTCACGCGTGACCCGGCCATCGCGGCCAAGGCCATTCCGGTCGCTGCCGCATGGCATGGCCGCCTGCTGGTGCTCGACCGCGAAGCCGCCGTCGAATCGACCGGCCACGGCTCGCCGCTGCCGCAGCTCAAGCACGGCGGCCCCGGCCGCGCGGGCGGTGGTGAAGAACTCGGCGGCCTGCGCGCCGTGAAGCACTACCTGCAACGCGCCGCAGTGCAGGGCTCTCCCACCATGCTGGCCGCGATCACCCGCGAACATGTGCGCGGCGCGGCCGTGCGCGAAAGCGAAGTGCATCCCTTCCGCCGCTACTTCGAAGAACTGCAGATCGGCGACTCGCTGCTCACGCACCGCCGCACCGTCGGCGAGGCCGACATCGTGGCCTTCGGTGGCATCTCGGGCGACTACTTCTACATGCATTTCGACGAGGTGGCCGCCAAAGAGTCGCCCTTCGGCAAGCGCATCGCGCACGGCTACTTCGTGCTGTCGGCGGCCGCCGGCCTGTTCGTGTCGCCGGCACCGGGCCCGGTGCTGGCCAACTACGGGCTGGACACGCTGCGCTTCGTCAAGCCGGTGGGCATCGGCGACACCATCCGCGCGCGCCTGACCTGCAAGCGCAAGATCGACCGCAACAAGAAGGACGCGAGCGGCCAGGGCCAGGGCGTGGTGGCATGGGATGTGGAGGTGACGAACCAGCACGGTGAACTGGTCGCCAGCTACGATATCCTGACCCTCGTCTCCAAGAAACCCGAAGCCACCTGATGTTCGATCTCACCGGCAAAACAGCACTCGTCACCGGCGGCAATGGCGGCATCGGCCTGGGCATGGCCCAGGGGCTGGCCAGGGCCGGCGCCCGCGTCATCGTCGCCGCGCGCAACGCGCAGAAATCGGCCACCGCGGTCGAGGCATTGAAGGCACTGGGCAGCGACAGCTTTGCGCTCCAAGCCGACGTGAGCGACGAAGCCTCGGTGCAGAAGTTGTTCGACGAAGCCATTGCGCGTTGCGGACGGCTCGACATCCTCGTCAACAACGCCGGCATCACGGTGCGCAAGCCCGTCGACCAGCTCTCGCTGGACGAATGGAACCAGGTGCTGGGCACCAACCTCACGAGCGCCTTTCTCTGCAGCCGCGCCGCGCATCCGCACCTGAAGGCAGCGGGCGGCGGCAAGATCATCAACATCGGCTCGATGATGTCGATCTTCGGCGCGCCCTACGCCCCGGCCTATGCCGCGAGCAAGGCGGGCATCGTGCAGCTCACCAAGTCGACGGCGCTGTCTTGGGCGGTGGACAACATCCAGGTCAACGCGATCCTGCCGGGCTGGTTCGAGACCGAACTCACCGACGGCGCGCGCAGCCAGATTCCGGGCCTGTACGACCGCGTGGTGGCACGCGCCGCCGCCGGCCGCTGGGGCCAGCCGGCCGACATTGCCGGCACCGCCGTGTTTCTTGCGAGCCCCGCGTCGGACTACGTGACGGGCACCGCCATTCCGGTCGACGGCGGGTTTTCGATATCCGGTTGACGCGCGCGGCGCGTGTAGATTCGGCCGCCATGCTCTTCTGGTTCCAGCCCATCGTTTTCATCGCCGGCACGGCCGCACTGCTGTATGTCTCGCGCGGTCCGTTGCGCCAGCCCGGCTCGCACGGTTTCTATCGCTTCTTCGCCTGGGAATGCATGCTCGTGCTGATCCTCGTGAACCTGCCGGTGTGGCATGTCGATCCGTTCTCGGTGACGCAACTGCTCTCGTGCGTGTTCCTCGCGCTGTCGATCTGGCTGCCGATCCATGCGGTGCGGCTGCTCAAGGCGCAAGGCAAGCCGAGCGACACGCGCAATGACGACCCGGCCCTCTATCGTTTCGAGAAGACGTCCTCGCTCGTGACCAGCGGGGCCTTCCGCTACATCCGCCACCCGATGTACACGGCGCTCATGCTGCTGGCCTGGGGCGCCTTTCTCAAGCAGTTCACCTGGCTCACGCTGGCGCTGGTGCTCGCTGCCACGCTGCTGCTGTTTCTGACGGCGCTGCGCGACGAGAAGGAATGCATCGCGCATTTCGGCGAGGCCTACCGCGCCTACATGCGCGGCACGCGGCGCTTCATTCCGTTTTTGCTGTAGCGCTTGCGGCGGGGGGCGTGTTTATACACGCACCTTGCGGCGCAACCTTGCGGGAAGCTGACCCGCACGATCAGGTTCCATTCACGAGAGCGGCCTAGCATTCGCGCATGCTGCTCGCACGCGTACGCCGTTTTGCTGAAGCGCACTACAGGATGTGGTGCGTGGCGGGCGTATTCCTGATTCTTCTGCAGCCTTTCATTGCGGTTCATTTCCGCTGCGACGGCCTGGAAGACGAACCGATGCTGCGCGTGCGCAGCCTCGGCGACACCACGCAGTTCGAGGCCGACGACCGCGCGGACCATCCGAACGACCACGAGACCACGGTGTTCGCCCAGGCGCCGGCGAGCATCGATCACCCCGACGCCTTGCTGTCCGCGCTGGACGGCTTCATGGCGATGGTGTTCGCGCTGTTGCCGCTGGCCCTGGTGATGACCCGGCTGGTCACGCCGGTCGAGCGCGAAGCGCCTGAGCACGTACCGCCGCATGGCGGGGCTCCGCCTGCCACGCGACCCTGGCGGCGCCTGCCGCCCACCGCTGCCCCGCCCTACGGGATCTGAGAAGCGACGCCACGCGCGCCGCGTTTTCCCGCTGCGTTTCGCCGCGGGCTCTCGTCCTCGTCGAAAGGTCCTGACCGTGACCCATCTTTTCTGGCATGCGCGCAGCAACTGGCGCCGTCGTGCGCCCCTCTTTTTCTTCGCCCCTCTCGCGGGGGTGGCCTCGTGAACGCACTGAATCTCGCCCTCTTTCAATGGATCACCGCCGGCAGCCAGCCCACGCCCTGGGTGCTTGCGGTCGCCAGGAGCTTCGCGCTCTGGGGCAGCTGGCTCTGCGCCGGCCTCATCGTCGTGGCCCTGTGGCGGCACCGCGCTGATCGCGCCTACCTGTGCGTCGTGGCCGCGGTGGCGGGCCTGACCTCGCTGTTGTCGCATGCCATCGCGGTGTCGCTCAACGTGGCCCGGCCCTTCGTGCAGGGGTTGGCACCGGCCTACATCGAGCATGCCAGGAGCGGCTCGCTGCCCAGCACGCACGCGGCCGTCATGTTCATGCTGGCGCTGGCCTTCCTGCTGCGCCCCAACCTGCGCCGGCTCGGCGTGCCGCTGCTGGCATTGGCCGCCGCCACCGGCTGGGCGCGCGTCTACGTGGGCGTGCATTTCCCGCTCGACATCGTCGCCGGCCTGCTGCTCGGGGGCTCGATTGCCTGCGCGCTTGCCGCCGTGACGTGGACCGTTCATCTTTTCGCAATGCGCTCTGGCCATGCTTCCGCCGACGGACACAAGACCAAATCGCTCTGGAGGCCTTCATGATTTCTCCCACCACCGCAAGACATTCGCGCACCGGCGCAGGCCTCGGCGCAATCACCTCCCCAGCCACGGAAACCACGCCGCAAGCCGCCATGCCGGCGACGGCAGACACACAGGCGCGCAGCATCTCGTGCGTGATCCCCTGCTACAACGAAGCCGCCAACCTGCGGCACCTGCTGCCCCTGCTCGAAGACATCCTCTGGGCCACGCGGCTGCGCTGGGAAATCATCGTGGTGGACGACGGCAGCACCGACGACACCGCCGCCGTCGCGCAGGCGTGGTGCGAGCTGTCGGGCTTTCGCTGCATCTCTCTGTCGCGCAATTTCGGCAAGGAAGCCGCGCTCACCGCCGGCCTTGCCGCCGCCAACGGCGATGCGGTGGTGCTGCTCGACGGCGACCTGCAACATACGCCCGAACTCATCCACGCCATGATCGCGCAGTGGGTGGCCGGCGCCGAGGTGGTGTACGCCGTGCGCCAGGAGCGCAGCGACGAGAGCCGCTTCAAGCAGATCGGCAGCAAGCTGTTCTACAAGTTCGTCAATTCCTCCGACCGCTTCGAGGTGCCCAAGGACGCGGGCGACTTCCGCCTGATGGACCGCAAGGTGGTCGATGCATTGATGAGCCTGCCCGAGCGCAGCCGCTTCATGAAGGGCCTGTACGCGTGGGTCGGCTTTCGGGCCGTGGCCTTGCCCTACACGCCCGCGCCGCGCGCCGAAGGCACCACCACGTTCAACGCTCGGCGGCTGCTGAGCCTGGCCATCGACGGGCTCACCGCCTTCACCACCTGGCCGCTGCGCCTGGTCAGCGTGGTGGGCCTGCTGCTCGCGGTGCCGGCCTTCGCCTATGGCGCCTACGTGGCCGTGGACCACCTGCTGTTCGGCAACTCGGTCTCGGGCTGGACCACCATCGTCGTGAGCCTGATGTTCTTCATCGGCATCCAGATGATCTCCACCGGCATCGTGGGCGAGTACATCGCGCGCATCTACGAAGAGGTCAAGGGCCGCCCGCTGTACGTGGTGCGTCGCGAGCACGGCAGCGGGCTCGAGGTCGAAGAGACATGAAGCGGACCGGCAATGGCCGGTGGACGTCGCCGCAGCCCCTGTGGCTCATCGCCGCGATCTTCGCCTGGCTCCTGGTGACGGCCTGGGCGCGCCCGCTGATGGCGCCCGACGAAGGCCGCTATGCCAGCGTCGCGCTGTCGATGCTGCATTCCGGCGACTGGCTGGTGCCCCGGCTCGACGGCCTGCCCTTCTTCCACAAGCCGCCGCTGTTCTACTGGATCGGCGCGGCCGCGATGGCGGTGACGGGGCCGGTGGAATGGGCGGCGCGGCTGCCCTCCATATTGGGCGCGGGCGTGGCGGCTTCGGCACTGTTCCTCTTCCTGCGCCGGTGGTCGACGGTGCGGCAGGCGCTGCTGTCCACCGTGGTGCTCGTGACCACGCCCTTCTTCTTCCTGGGCGCGCAGTTCGCAAACCTCGACATGCTGGTGGCCGGCTGCATCTCGGCCACCGTGCTGCTGGCTGCCGCGGCGGCGCTGGCCCGGGAACGCGCCGAGCCCTGGCGGGCGTTGCTGGCGGGTGCCTACCTGTTCGCCGCGGCCGGGCTGCTGGCCAAGGGGCTGATCGGCGTGGTGCTGCCCGTGGGCGTGCTGCTGATCTGGTGCTTGGTCACGCGCAGAGCGGCCGTGCTGCGGCTGTCGGTCTGGCTGCCCGGCTGGGCCCTCCTGCTGCTGGTGGCCGGCCCGTGGTTCGTGGCGATGCAGATGAAGTACCCGGAGTTCTTCGACTACTTCGTCATCACGCAGCACTTTCGGCGCTTCGCGTCCTCGGGCTTCAACAACCAGCACGGCTTCTGGTTCTACCTGCCGGTGCTGGCGGGCTTCACGCTGCCATGGTTCGCCTGGGTGCTGGTGCCCCGGCGCAAGGACGGGGACGCGCGGCCCCGGCTGTCCGACATCGACTGGCTGATGTGGATCTGGCTCGCGGTGATCGTGGTCTTCTTCTCGCTGCCGCGCTCCAAGCTGGTGGGCTATGTGCTGCCGGCGCTGCCGCCGCTGGCCTACCTGATCGCGCAGCGCGTGCTGGCGGGCCGGTCGATGGAAGCGCTGCTGCCCAGGTTGCGCGCAACGACGCTGGCTTCTGCGGCCGTGTGCGTGGCCTGCGTGGCCGCCATCACGATCTACGAAGCGCCACCCGCCACCCGGCTGCGCTTGCCTGCGGGCCAGGCCGTGGCCGCCGACGACCAGGTGCTGATGCTCGACAGCTACTTCTACGAGATACCGTTCTACTGGAACCTGCGCAAGCCGGTGCTGGTGCTGGACGACTGGAAGGCGGCGGCCACCGACACCCGCGACAACTGGCGCAAGGAAATCGTGGATGCCGGCCGCTTCGAACCCGCGCGCGCCGCCAGCACGCTGGTCGACCGTACGCAGCTCGCCGCCACGCTGTGCGTGCCGCACACCACCTGGCTGGTGGGGCCGAGCAATTCACAGCTCACGAACCCCTGGCTGACTCACGCGCAATTGGTCGCGGCTCACCAGAGCGTCGCGGCATGGCGCTTCGCGGGCAGCGCCACAAGCGACCCGCGCTGCCTGGACGTCGAGACCGCCGCGCCCACGCCTTCATTCCCTCAACCCACACCCCAACCTGCAACTGGAACGAATGGCGACGACTGAGACTTCCGGCCCTTCGGGGCCCGCGACCCGCTACCTGTGCATCTGCGCGGACGATTTCGGAATGAGCACGGGCATCAATGCGGCCGTGCTCGATCTCGCCGCACAGGGGAAGATTTCCGCGACCAGCTGCATGGTGCGCCGCAGCGCCTGGACCGACGGAGCGAAGGCGCTCAAACGCATCGATCCCGCGCGGCTGGACACCGGCCTGCACCTGGACCTCACGCGTCCCGAGACGGCCGACGGCTTCGAGCCCGGCCTGTTCGGGCTGCTCGCGCGGACCTACACGCGCACGGTGTTCACGCCGGCGCTCCATGCGGACATCCGCGACCAGCTCAACCGCTTCGAAGACGCCATGGGCCGGGCGCCCGCGTTCGTCGATGGGCATCGGCACGTGCATCAGTTTCCGGTCGTGCGGGATCTGCTGGTCGAGGAAATCGCGCGGCGCTACCCCGCCTCGCCGCCGTGGGTCCGCTACACCGCGCCCGTCTGGCGCCACGGCCCCGAACGGCTGAAGGCCCAGGTCATCCACGCGCTGGGCGGCGCGCGGCTGGCCGCGCTCGCCCGGAAGCGCGGGATTCCCGTGAGCCGCCGCCTGCTGGGTGTCTACGATTTTTCGGGCGACACGCAGGGCTACGAGGCGCGACTGTCCGAATGGCTCTCCGGATGCCGCACGGGCGACGTGCTGATGTGCCACCCCTCCGCCGGCGCCAACCTGCCGAGCGACCCGCATGGCTCGGCCCGGCTGCGCGAATACACGGCGCTGCAGCGCCTGGCGTTTCCGGTACAGGGGCGGCTGGGCGAGGTCGCGCTGGCACCGTTGTCGCAACTCTTCGGGCGGGGAGAACTGGCTCCCGCATAGCGCCGGCGCGGCGGTAGGTAACATGCGCGCCTCCCCTTCCCCCTGAGCGCCACGCGTCCGAGATCCATGCACTCCCCGAAAAGCGCGGCCTTTCCCTCGGCGGCACAAGCCGCCCTCCTGTTCCTGGCGCTGTTCCTGTGCGAGCTGGTCGTTGGCGCCGCGCTGCGGGACGCCAACGGACTGCTCGGCCTGAACGGCATGCAGATCGGCGTGCTCTCGGCCGTGCTGGGCAACGGCTGCGTGTTCGTGGTGGTGATGCATTTCCAGAAGCTCACCTACCGCGAGCTGTTCCACCGCTCCCCCACCTCCGCCGGGGCCATGCTGATGCTCGTGGTGCCGCCAGTGTTGCTGCTCGTGCCCGCGCTGCTGCTCACCATCACCTCGGCGCTGAACCTGATGATGCGGGTCATGCCGCTCTCGCCCTGGGAAGAGTCGCTGTTCAGCCGCATGGCCGACGGCAGCGTCGCGGCCGTGCTGGCGGTGTGCGTCATGGCGCCGCTGCTGGAAGAAATGCTGTTCCGCGGCATCGTGCTGCGCGGTTTCCTGCAGCGCTATTCGCGGTGGCAGGCCATCTGCATGTCAGCGCTGCTGTTCGGCGCGGCGCACATGAACATCTACCAGTTCGTGGTCGGCTTCGTGATGGGCGTGGTGCTCGCGTGGCTGTACGAGCGCACGCGCTCGCTCATTCCCTGCATCGCCCTGCATGCCACCTACAACACCGCCACCCTGCTGCTGGGCGACTGGCTCAGCGCCGCGTCGCCGCAACGCATGCTGTGGGCCTTGCTGCTGGCAACGCTAGCCGCCGCCTGCGGTGCGCTGGCCTTGCGGCAGATGCTGGTGGTGCCTGCCGCGCGCGGCACCACTCCCTAGCTTTTTCGCCCTCTCTAGCCGCCCACAGGCGGCAGCGGCCGCGCATCGACCGCCTCGCCGTCGACGATGAAGTGCCCGCCCGCCACATGGTGCAGCGTGCGCAGTTCGTCATGGCCGGTGAAATTCCAGCGCCCATCGGCGAACACGCGGGCATCGGCCTGCGCCGCGATCACTTCGCCGAGGAACAGGTCGTAGCGCTGCTGGATCGGTGGCTCGGGCAGCAGCCGGCATTCGAGCCAGGCCACGCAGTCTTCGAGCAGCGGCGCATCGGTCGCCACACCCGCGAAGGTCTGCAGGCCGTAGGCCGCGAACTTGTCATGCCCCGCGCGCTCGACGATCTCGCGGCCCGAGCTGTTGCCCAGTGCTTCGGTCAGGTCGAGCTGCGCGCGCGTCGGCACCTGCAGCGCGAAGCTGCCTGCGCCTTCGAGCAGCACGCGCGTCCAGGTGCTTTTGTCGAGCACCACGGCCACCTTGGGCGGATCGAAGTCCAGCGGCATGGCCCAGGCCGCGGCCATGATGTTGCGCTGGCCGCCGTGCGCGGCACTCACGAGCACGGTGGGGCCGTGGTTCAGCAAGCGGTAGGCCTTGTTCAACGGAACCGGCCGGCGGTGGGAGGCATTCATGCGCGTGGGATGAAAGTTGCTGGGATGGAAGCGCGCCAGCCTACCAAATCGGCTTGGCCGCGTCAGGCCCCGGCTTCCGGCATTGGCAGCCGCCGAACGGCCACCGTCCTGATGCGCTGCGCGTCCACGTCGGTCACGACGAACTCGTACCCGTCGTGCACCCAGGTCGCCTTGACCGGCGGCAGCCCGTCGAAGCGGGCCAGCAGAAAGCCCGCGACCGAGGTGTAGCTGTCGTCCTCGCTCACGAGGCCATGGGTCTGCAGCGCCTGCTCCAGCAGGTGCAGATCGGCACTGCCGGACACGGTCCATGCGTCGGGGGCGGTCTGCAGGATCTCCAGCGTCTCGTCTTCATCGGGGAACTCGCCGGCGATCGCTTCCAGCACGTCGATGGGCGTGACCACGCCGGTCAGCATGCCGTGCTCGTCGTTGACCAGTGCGAGCTGTCCGCGCGCACCGCGCAGCGTGTCGATGAGGCGGATCACGGTGGTGGATTCGGGCACGTAGATCGGCGCGCGCAGGCCGCCGCGCTCGTCGATCTTTCCGTCGCGCAGCAGGTGGCCCAGCAGGTCCTTTGCGCGCGCCACGCCGACCACGTCGTCGAGCGAGCCACGGCACACGGGGAAGATGCCATGCGGCGTGTCGAGCAGCTGCTCGCGCACCGCGTCGGGGTCGTCGTTCAGGTCGACCCACGAGATGTCGGCGCGCGGCGTCATCACCGAGCGCACATTGCGATCGGCCAGCGACAGCACGCCGCTGACCATGTTGCGCTCTTCGACGGCAAAGGCAGGCTGCGCCGCCGATGCCGCACCGGATACGCCGCCCGCCGGCACCGGCTCGCCGGGCGCACGGCCACCCAGCAGCCGGATGATGGATTCGGCCGTGCGGTCGCGCAGGGGCCGGCGCGCCTCGTGCCGCAACGCATTGCGCTTGGCCCACTGGTTCAGCGTCTCGATCATCACGGAGAAGCCGATGGCGCCATACAGGTAGCCCTTGGGGATGTGGAAGCCCAGGCCCTCGGCCACCAGGCTCAGGCCGATCATCAGCAGGAAGCTCAGGCACAGCACCACCACGGTCGGGTGCGCGTTGACGAAGCGCGTGAGCGGCTTCGATGCCCACAGCATGATGCCGATGGAAATGACGACGGCCGCCATCATCACCGGCAGGTGCTCCACCATGCCCACGGCGGTGATCACCGCGTCGAGCGAGAACACGGCGTCGAGCACCACGATCTGCGTGACCACCAGCGCGAAGCCCGCATAGACCGTGGAGCCGCTGGCCGTGTGCGTCACGCCCTCCAGCCGCTCATGCAACTCGGACGTTGCCTTGAACAACAGGAAGAATCCCCCCAGCAGCAGGATCAGGTCTCGGCCCGAGAAGCCCTGGCCGAACACGCTGAACAGCGGCGTGGTCAGCGTGACCAGCCACGAAACGATCGACAGCAACGCCAGTCGCATGAACAGCGCCAGGCTCAGGCCGATGAGCCGCGCCCTGTCGCGCTGGTGCGGTGGCAGCTTCTCCGCGAGGATCGCAATGAAGATCAGGTTGTCGATGCCCAGCACGATCTCCAGGACGACCAGCGTCAGGAGACCGATCCAGGCGGCGGGGTCGGAGAGGAGTTCAATCATGGAAAGCGCGCAAGCAGGTGCGGCCCGGCATGGCGCGAGCCATGTCGGGCGACAGGAAAAAGGCGGGGAGGAAATTCGCTGCGAAGGCGTTGTTGGCAACGCAGCGGTGCAGGCAAAAGCTGGCGCAGGCCAGCGACCTACTGGGAGGCTCTGAAGAGGATTTCACCCCCGCAGTCTATCGAACCCCGTTTTGACGCCCTGGTGCCAAGGGGTTTTCGGCCTCTGCGAATCAACGATAGGCGTCGCACAGCGCGAGGTATTCGTCGCCCGAAATCTGCAGCGCGGTCGCGCGGCGCAGCACACGCGCCTTCGGCTTGGGCAGGTCGGTCTTGATCTGGATCTGCTTGCCGATGGGAATGCCCATGTAGCTCTGGTTGACCCAGATGTTCTCGACGATGTTCTGCCATGGAATCAGCAGGCCGTTCTCGAAAGTCAGGCCCTGGTGGCCCACGACGAACGCGGGCGTCGCAATGTTGCCCAGTTGCCGGATGCACTTGAAGGCCAGCCATGCCGCAAGCAGACCGAACGCCGCCGCAATGAGGATGCCGATGTTCTTGTCCTGCGCGCGAATGCAGAGAACGGCCAGCACGCACGCCACCACCACCCAGAGGATGGCACCGGCGATCAGGCGCGAACGGGAGTAGAAGACCGGACGGTCCTGGCGGGTCTTTTCCTGCTGGCTGGTGGAGCTGTAGATTTCCATTTTCCTGATTCGCTTTTGTGTGTTGGAGTGGTTGAAGGACGGAGAAAAAAAGAAGAGCTCAGGCAGCGGGAAGATGCTGCATGAGGCAAGCCATCAGCACGGGCTCGTTGTCGATCTTCGAGCGATCGATCTTGCGGGCCTTGCCGTTGGCGACGATCACGAGGTGCTCGTCCACGTCCATGCCCTCTTCATCGGACTGCGTGCGGATGGTGTCGATGCTCGACCATGCAATGAGCTGGCCCTTGTGCACCAGGCCCTCGGCGTTCAGGCCGAGCGCGCCGAAGGCCACGGTGTCCCCGGCATGCACGCGGCGGTCGACGTCGTGCCGCAGCACCTCGCTGATGGCCTCTTCCACTTCGGCGACCAGCGCGGGTGCGTTGTCCCACAGGTCCAGCCGCAGCCGCAGCGTCTTGCCGTTGCGCGTGGTGATCAGCACATGGTTGCGGTTGTGGCGATGACGCAGGCGGGCCACGTCCGCGAAGGCGATGGTGTCGGCACCCAGTTGCATGCCGTGCGCGCCGACCGTCAGCACCTTCGGCGTGCGCCACCAAGCGAGGAAGTCGCTGCCCTTCCAGAAGATCAGGTAGATCGCGGCGGGGATCGCCAACACCAGCACGAAGAAGGCGCCCTTGTAGCGAACGAAGTCCGCGGTGATCAGATAAGGAAGGATGTAGATCTTCGCCGGCACCAGCATCATGGCGCAGAAGACATAGATCGCGGCAAGGCCGGCCAGCACACAGTAGAACGCGTAGCGCGGAAAGATTCGGGCGTGACGAATGGGCATGTGAATGGCCCAATGCGTCGACAACGGGCGTGGTGGCGTGAACAAAAAACTGTGCGCGCAACCATACCAGCGCGATGCGTCGCGCGTGAGGCCCGAGGTGTCGTCCGATGCCTCTTTTTGCGAATGAAAAACGTGTATTGAAGAAGCAACTAATTAGGAAGAATTAATTTTTGCGCTTACCTCGGCACAACCGCTGCTTAAGCATTCATGACGCCTGCGCAACAAGCGCGCGATGCGCCGCAATTGCACGACCGCGCATCGGGCCCTGCGTATCGCGGCCCTTGAGCGGACCGAAGCGCGCGTCCTTGGACACGGCCGCGACACAGTCGCGAAGACAGCGATGCGCCGGGTCCACGTCATCGCGCGGATGCCAGGCCTGCAGCACCTGTTCGAGGGGAACGGCCACCGGCAACTTGAATATTTCCAGGCCCAGGCTCGCCGCGATGGTGCGCGCCAGGGGTTCGGGTACGCAGGCCACCAGCGACGAGCGCGCGGCTGCCATCAATGCGCCGTAGGCACTGGGCACAGTCAACGCGATCTGCCGTACGCAGCCTTGTTCCGCGAGAAGGCTGTCGATGGGTTCGACGGACTTGGCGCGCCGGGTGACCGCCACATGCTGCTGGGCCGCCAGGCGCTTGGGCGTGATGCGCGCCTTCAGCAACTCATGCCCTGCCCCGACCACGCCGACGATGCGCTGCTCGTACAGCAGCGCGGTCTGGATCTCCGGACTTTTGTCGAACAGCGCTCCCACATCGAGGTCGATGCGGCCTTCTCGCAGAGCCATCGCATCGCTGTCGCTTTCGGGAATGAAGCGCAGGCGTGCCAGTGGAATATCGCGCCGCAACGCGGCCAGCAAGGTCGCCCCGTAGACGATGCCCATGCCTTCGGGCGCGCGCACCGTGAACTCGCGCGCTACGCGCGCCAGCGGTACGCCGCCGTCGGGCTGCATCAGCAGGCGGGCATCGGCGATCAAGCGACGCACGGGCTCGCGCAGGGCCACCGCGCGCGGCGTCGGCACCAGCTTGCGGCCGGCACGCACGAGGATCGGGTCGCCCAGCGCCTCGCGGATGCGAGCCAGCGTGTGGCTCATGGCCGGCGCGCTCAGGTGCATGCGCTCGGCGGCGGCGCTTACGCTGGCGGTGCTCAGCAATGCGTCGAGTGCTGTCAGTAGGTTCAGGTCCATGGAATTCATCTCGTGCAGGTCATTGCTTTGAACAATGCACTGTACATATCCATCGCGCGGCCCGACACTTCGCGCCCTCTCAACGCCGGAGCCTCTTCAGTGAACCCATCGCATGCCAGCCGCACCGCCCTCGCCACCTCGCTCATGCGGGCCCTTCATTCGCGCAGCGACCCGGCCCCGCTGCTGGACGATCCGTGGGGCGACCGCCTTGTTCCGGAGGCCGCGCGCGCGGCCTTTCGCGAGCGGGCGCTGGCCCAGCGCGATGCTTCGGATACCGTCGCAACGCCCGACCAGATGCTCGATGCGGCACTGCACGCCAACGCCGCGTATCCCGATGTCATCCTGCGCTCGCGCTACACCGAAGACGCACTGAGGAACGCCGTGGCCCGGGGCATCGGCCAGTACGTGATCGTCGGTGCGGGCTTCGACAGCTTCGTCTGCCGCCGCCCCGCGTGGGCCGAAGGCCTGACCATCTACGAAGTCGATCACCCGGCCACACAGCAACTGAAGCGCCAGCGCCTGCGGGACTGCGGCATTGCCGAATCGGCCTCGGTGCATTTCATCGAGGCGGACCTGTCGGTCGAAGACCTCGGCACCGCCCTCGCGCGATCGCCTTTCCAGTCGACGCAACCGAGCTTCTTCTCGTGGCTCGGCGTCACCGTGTACCTCACGCGTCAGTCCAACCTTGCCGCGCTGCATGCGATTGCCTCTTGCGCCCCGGAAAGCAGCGAACTGGTCTTCACCTACATCGACGAAGCGGCCCTGCGCCCCGGCCACCTGAACGCCGAACCGTTCCGCAAGCTGCAGAGCGAGGTATCGGCGGTCGGCGAGGCTTTCCTCTCGGGCTTCGATCCGGCGGGCCTGAAGACGCTGCTTCTGGAGACGGGCTTCGCGCTGAAAGAGGACATGGACGGCCACCAGGCCCTGGCGCGCTACGACGCCACGGGCGTCAATGGCTTCCAGCCCGCGGGAGCCGCGCACGTCGCGCATGCCGTCAGGTTCCGGTCCGCCTGAGGCTGCTAGCGTGCGGGCCACTTGTGGCGCAGCTTGTCGATGGCGATGATGGCTGCCGACGCGCTGCCACCGGTTCCCACAACCACAACAAGAGGCCTTGCCATGACCGCCAAACCGAACCTGATCTCCGTCGCCCTCGACGAACTCCACCCGACCCAGATCACCGTCGGCGGTGCGGAGGTAGCGACCAAGCGCACGCAGTGGAGCCAGCTCAAGCGCAAGGAGCGCGAGCGCACGCTGGCCGCGCACTGGTTTCCGGCCGTGCGTGGGCCGGGTGGGCGCTACTACATCGTCGACCACCATCACCTCGGGCGTGCGCTGCATGAAGAGTCGGTCGACAAGGTGTGGGTGATGCAGCTCGACGATCTTTCCGAGGTCAAGGGCGAGCAGTTCTGGCGGCTCATGGAGTTCCACCGTTGGGCACATCCGTTCGATGAGAAGGGCAAGCGGCGCGAGTTCAGCGCGATCCCCGCCAGCGTGGCGAAGATGCGCGACGACCCGTACCGCGCGCTGGCCGGCTTCGTGCGCAAGGCCGGCGGCTATGCGAAAGATGCGGCGCCGTATGCGGAGTTTCTGTGGGCCGATCATTTCCGCCCGCTGTTGCCCGTGAAGAAGCTCCAGCCTTCGGCCACCGAGCCATTGCCGCAGGCCACCATCGACAAGGCCGTGGCGCTCGCGCGCGCCGCCGCCGCACGCTACCTGCCGGGCTGGACCGGCGTGATCAGCGCCACGCCCGTTGCGGTGATGGCCCCGGCCGACGACCACCACAAGTCCGCACCGTGAACGCCACCCCACGCCGGCCCAGCATCGCCGACCTGGTGGCGGGCGTGTCCATCGCGGGCCTGCTGCTGCCCGAAGCGGTGGCCTATTCGGGCATCGCGGGGCTGCCGCCGCAGGCAGGTGTGATCGCGCTCTTCGCGGGCCTTCTGGTCTACGGCATCTTCGGCAGCAGCCGCTTTGCGATCGTCTCGGCCACCTCGTCGTCGGCTGCGGTGCTGTTCGCGGCCACCACCTCGATTCCCGGCGTCGATACCCCCACGCGCCTGGCGCTGGGCGCGGGCATCGTGCTGCTGGCCGGTGTCTTCTTCGTGATTGCGGGCATCGCCAAGCTCGGCGCGGTGTCGAGCTTGATCGCCAAGCCGGTGCTGCGCGGCTTCGCGCTCGGGCTGGCGCTGACCATCGTGATCAAGCAGTTGCCGAAGGTGCTGGCGGTGCAGCCAGCGCACAGCGACTTCTTCCGGCTCATCGCGGGCCTCGTGTCCGAGTGGCGGCACTGGAACCTGGCCGGCGCAGCGATGGCGCTGGCCGCGCTGGTGCTGCTGCGCGGGCTGGCACGCTGGCGCGCGGTGCCAGCGGCGCTGCTGGTGATCGTGTGCGGCATCGCACTCGACGTGAGCGGGCTGTGCCATGCCTGGGGCGTGGCGGCGGTCGGGCCGATCTCGCTCGACTTCTCGCACCCGGGCGTGCCTTCGCTGGACCGCACGCAATGGCTGGGGCTGGGCGAGCTGGCCTTTGCGATGGCGCTGATCCTCTATGCCGAGTCCTATGGTTCGATCCGCACCTTCGCGATGCGCCACGGCGACAACGTGTCGGCCAACCGCGACCTGCTCGCGCTGGGCGGCGCGAACCTGCTGTCCGCGCTGTTCCAGGGCATGCCGGTGGGCGCGGGCTACTCGGCCACCTCGGCCAACGAATCGGCCGGCGCGCAGAGCCGCGCGGCGGGCATCGTGGCGGGACTGGTGGTGCTGGTGGCCGTGCTCACGCTGCTGCCGTGGATCGCGCACACGCCGGAGCCGCTGCTCGCCGCCATCGTCATCAACGCGGTGAGCCATTCGCTGAACCCTTCGTCGCTGCGGCCGTACTTCCATTGGCGGCGCGACCGGCTGGTGGCATTGGTCGCCGTCGCGGCGGTGCTGCTGCTGGGCGTGCTCGACGGTCTGCTGGCCGCCATCGGCGTGAGCCTGTTGATGCTGCTGCGCGGCTTCTCGCGCACCACCGTGAGCTGGCTCGGCCGGCTAGGCCAGAGCCACGACTATGTCGACACTGGCCGCCACCCCGAGGCCGTGGTGCCGCCCGGCGTGCTCATCGCGCGGCCCGAGGTGCCACTGTTCTTCGGCAATGCGGATGCGGTGTTCGCGTCGATCCGCGCCCGCGTCGATGCCACGCCGGCGCTGCAGCGCATGGTGCTGAGCCTGGAGGAATCGCCGGACCTGGACGCCACCAGCATCGAGGCGATGTGCGACTTTGCCGCCTACGTGCGCGTGCGCGGCGCGCGCCTGTCGCTGGCACGCGTGAAGGACAACGTGCGCGACCTGCTCGCCAAGGTCGATTCGCCCGACCTGAAGGCAGAGGTGTATGCGCCGTGGAGCGTGGACGATGCGGTGGAGGTGTCGCCGCCGAACGCAGGCAACGCCACAGCAGCAGCAGCAGCAGCAGCAGCAGCCGTCAGCGCTGCGCCGCCTGCCGCCTGAACTCGCTCGGGCTGCCGCCCGTGTGCTCGCGGAACACGCGGCTGAAATGCGAGAGGTTGCCGAAGCCGGCGGCCAGCGCGATGTCGGTGATGGAGCGTGTCGCGTTCGCTGGGTCGAGCAGTTCGCGGATGCTGACGGCCAACCGCTGGTGCTGGATGTAGCCGGTCAGCGTTTCGTCGTCACCCGCAAAGGCGCTGTGCAGCAGGCGCTTGCTGCAGCGCAGGGCCTGCGCCATGCTGTCGATCGACAGGGCCGGGTCGTGCAGGTTCTGCGCGACGTGGCGGCGGATGCGGTCTTTCAGCGCTTCGCGTTGGGTCTGCGGTGTTTCCTGCCCCGCGAGTTCCATCAGCGACAAGCGCACCAACTGGATCAGCAACTCGCCCGCGCCACGCGCGGCGGCTTCGCTCATGAAGGGCAGCTCCAGGTAGGTGCTGCGCATGGTCTCCAGCGCCACGCGCGAGATGCCGCTGCCCCCGCCGATGCGGCGCGCCACGAGGTCGTTGAGCGGCAATGCAGGCGTGGCGAGCTGGTCCTTCGGCAGCATCACGATCAGGTGGTCGCTGCGCTCGGGGTTGGCCACGGTGTAGTCGGCGGTGGTGTCGTAGAGCGTCCATCCGCCTGAACGCACCGCTGCTGCGCGGCCACGCTGCGTGACCTCGGCCGAACCCTGCCAGGGCGCGACGATCTTCAGGTAGGGCGCTTCGCTCATGCGTGCCATCTGCGTGGTGCGCAGCACGCGGTGCCGGTTGGCTTCGAGCCGCGTGAGGATCACGTCGCCCGCGTGCGAGGCCGCAAGGTGGCCGTCGAATTCGCTGTCGTCGTACAGGTCGGAGCCCAGGCCGCCGAAATGGCGCCACACCCACTCGCACCACAGCGGCCCGCGCTCCTTCGGCGGGATCTGGTCGGTGGACAGGAGCAGGGAGGCGGTCATGCAGGCAAGGACGGCGAGAACGAAAGATTTCAACACGGAGCCGGGGTGCCGCGCATTGTGAAGCGCCTTCAAGTCCCAAGGGATTTCGGGTTAACCACTAGGCGCGTGCACGCTGCGTCAAGTGCTTTGTGCGCGGCAGGCACAGCACCCGAAGGCCCGCATTTCTACGATTCCGGGCAGCGGGCGCATGTCGACGCCCGGAGGAGACTTCCATGCTTCACCCCAATCGCCGCCACTGGATCAAGGGCACCGCCACTGCGCTCGGCGCGGCCGCCGTCGCGCCGCAACTGTTCGCACAAAACAGTACAGGCGGCCCCGTGCGCATCGGCTACGCCATCGCGCGCACCGGCCCGTGGGCAGCCGGCGCACAGGTGAGCCAGGAACCCAACTACCTGCTGTGGGCCGAGCAGGTCAATGCCGCAGGCGGCCTGTCGGTGAAGGGCGCCAAGCGCCCCATCGAGCTGATCGGCTACGACGACCGCAGCGAGACCGAGACCTGCGTGCGCACCTTTGAAAAACTCATGGGCAGCGACAAGGTCGACCTGGTGCTGCCGCCCTGGGGTTCGGGTGCCAACTTCGCGGTGGCCCCGCTGGCCAACCGCTTCGGCTATCCGCTGCTGGCACCCACGGCCCTGTCGCGCAAGCTGATCGACATGCACCTGCCCTTCTTCTTCTCGTTGCTGCAGCAGCCCGACAAGATGATGGGCGCGCTGGTCGACATGCTGGTGGCGAACAACGTGAAGACCATCACCATCGTCTACATGGACGACCTGTTCGGGCTGGAGAACTTCGCCGCGCTCAACGCCGCGCTGAAGAAGACCAGTATCCAGGTGCTCGACCGCAAGAGCTATCCGCTGGGCGTGAAAGACCTCGCGCCGGTGCTGCGCACCATGAAGGACCTGAATCCCGACGCCTTCATCGGCATCACCTACCCGCCGGACACCATCCTGGCGAGCCGCCAGTCGCGCGAGGTGGGCTTCAACCCCAAGTACTTCTACGCCTCGGTGGGCACCGCCTTCCAGCTCTACAAGAACGTGATGGCGGCCAACACCGAAGGCGTGATCGGCATGGGCTCGTGGAACAGCAAGACCAGCCCCGAGGCCAAGGCGTATTTCGACGCGCACACCAAGAAGTTCGGCAAGGAACCCGACCGCTGGGCCAGCGGCCATGCATGGGCCGGGCTGCAGATTCTTCAGCAGGCGGTGGAGAAGGTGGGCCTGGACCGCAAGGCGCTGCGCGAGCAGATCGCAAAGAACGAGTTCAAGACCATCCTCGGCCCGATCCGTTTCGAGGGCAGCGAGAACGCATCCATTCCCGGTACCGTCGCGCAATGGCAGGGCAGCGACTTCGAAGTGGTCTGGCCGAAAGACCGCGCCACCGCGCAACTGATGCCCAAGCCGGCCTGGAAATAACAGCGTGTCATTCACTGGATGGGCCGAGCTTCTGGCCGGCGGATTGATCACCGGCGGCATCTATGCGCTGGTCGCCATCGGGCTGAACCTGCAGTACGGGCTGATGCGCATCATGAACATCTCGCACGGCGAGTTCCTGATGCTGGGCGCCTTTCTCACGTGGTGGGCGCACACGGCCTTCGGCATCTCGCCGCTGGTCTTCATGCCGGTGGCCTTCGCGGTGCTGATGGTGCTGGGCATGGCGGTGCATTGGCTGTGCTTCCGGCAGGTGGCGGCACGCGCACCCAACGTCGATGTGTTCGAGGCGCGCAGCCTGATGGTGGGCTTCGGCCTGATGTTCCTGGTGCAGAACACCGCGCTGCTGATCTGGGGCGGCGACCTGCGCGGCTACGACTACCTGGCCGAGCCGGTGCAGTTCGGCGAGATGCGCTTCACCGCCAACAAGCTGGTGCTGTTCGGCGTGGCGCTGGCGCTGAGCCTCGGGCTCATCGCGCTGCTCAAGCTCACGCTGCTGGGCAAGGCGGTGCGCGCGCTGATGCAGTCGCCCACCGGCGCGCAGCTCGTGGGCATCAACACCAAGCGGCTGCATCCGCTGATGTTCGGCATCGGCCTGGGCCTGTCGGGCGTGGCCGGCGCGCTGCTGTCGATGACTTACGAAATCTCGCCCTCGATGGGCGAGCCCTACACGGTGACGGCCCTGATCGTCATCACGCTCGGCGGCTTCGGCAGCATCGCGGGCAGCCTCGTCGGCGGCCTGCTGCTGGGTGTGGTGGAAGCGCTGGGCATGTACTACACGAGCCCCTCGCTCAAGATGCTGCTGTCGTATGCCGTGTTCATCGGTGTGCTGATCTGGCGGCCCAACGGACTGTTTTCCCGCAGATGATCTCCCTCTTTCAAAACAAGCCGTGGTGGGTGCTGGCCATCGGCCTCGTGCTGGCGGCCGCCGTGCCGTGGATCGCATCGGAGTTCGTGGCCTCGGTGGCGCTCGGTTGCCTGATGTACATCGCGCTGGCCACGAGCTGGTCGCTGTTCTGCGGTGCCACGCGCTACCTGTCGCTCGCCACCTCTGCCTTCTTCGGGCTCGGCGCCTATGCCAGTGCCACGCTGCTCGACGTGCTGCCGTGGCCGCTGGTCATCCTGTGCGGCGCGGCCATCGCCAGTGTGGTGGCCGCGGTGATGGGTGCGGCGGTGCTGCATTTGCGCGGCACCTACTTCGCGGTGCTGACCTTCGGCATGACGGAGCTGATCCGCCATGCCGTGACCTTCGTCGAGAAGCAGGTGTCGGGCACGGTCGGCCGCGTACTGACCGTGGTGCCGTCGAACGAGGCGGTGTACCTCACGGTGCTGGCGATCGCGGGCGCGGCCATTGCAACGGCGCTGCTGGTCAAGCGCAGCCGCTTCGGGCTGGCGCTGGCCGGCATCGGTGCCGACGAGCAGCGTGCGCAGACGCTCGGTGTCGATACGCGCCGCGTGAAGATCATGGGCTTCGCGCTCACCGCCGCGTTTGCCGGCGCGGTCGGCGCGGCGATGGCGGTGCGTTGGACCTACATCGATCCGCCGGCAGTGTTCAGCCCCTTCATCGGCTTCCAGACCGTGCTGATCGCGATGATCGGCGGCGCTGCCAGCATCGGCGGGCCGGTGGCCGCGGCCATCGTGTTCAGCCTGCTGTCGGAAACGCTGCGGCTGCAACTTCCCTACGGCTACATGATGGTTCTGGGGCTGCTGCTGATCCTGTGCGTGATGTACCTGCCCAACGGCCTCGCGTCGCTGTGGCAGCGCAAGGCGGCGGCGCTGCGGAGGCACGGCCATGAATGAGCGCCCTCTTCTTCTCGAAGCCCGCGAACTCACCGTGCGCTTCGGCGGCCTCACCGCCGTGGACGCGGTCAGCGCGACGCTGCATGCGGGCGAGCTGGTCGGCATCATCGGGCCGAACGGCGCGGGCAAGACGACCTTCTTCAACGCGATCTCTGGCGTGGTCATGCCGACCTCGGGCCGACTGCTGGTGGAAGGCAACGTCGACCTCACGCGGCGCGGCCCGCACCTGTATGCGGCGCACGGCATCGCGCGCACCTTCCAGACGCCACGCGTCATGGCCGACATGACGCTCGAAGACAACGTGCGCTTCGGCATGCAGTTCGCGGGACGCCATCGGGTGCCCATCGCGGGACTGGGCAGCACCGGCGAAATTCTCGACATGCTGGGCCTCGGTGGCCTGGCGAAGAACATCGCCGCCGACGTGACGCCATCGCAGCAACGCCTGCTGGAGATCGGCATGGCGCTGGGCACCCGGCCGCGCGTGCTGCTGCTCGACGAAGTGGCGGCGGGCCTGACCGAAATCGAGGTCGATGCGATGGCGCGGCGCATTCGCCGGCTGCGCGACGAACACGGCCTCACGGTCGTGTGGATCGAGCATGCGGTCGCCACGCTGCTGAAGTACGTCGAACGCGTGCTGGTGCTGCACCAGGGCCGCAAGATCGCCGACGGCACACCCGCCGAAGTCGTGCGCAATGCCGAAGTGGTCGAGGCCTATCTGGGCGACGAGATGGAGGCCACGGCATGAGCACCGCCGCAAGCCAACTGACCGTGCGCGGTCTCTCTGCCGGCTATCACGGCTTTCAAGTGATTCAGGGCATGGACCTCGATGTGTCGCCCGGCATCACCGTCGTACTCGGGCCCAACGGCGCGGGCAAGACCACGCTGCTGAAGGCACTGGCCGGACTGCTGCCGCGCTCGGGCGAGGCGCTGCTCGACGGCGCCGCGCTGCCTTCCGGCGAAGCCACGGCCTGCGTGCGACGCGGCCTGGCGCTGGTGGCCGAAGGCCGCCAGCTTTTTCCGCAGATGACCGTCACCGAGAACCTCGAACTCGGCGGCTGGCTCATTCCCGCGCGGCTGCGCGCCGAACGCCTCGCGCGTGCCTTCGACGACTTTCCGCGCCTGAAGGAACGCGCCACGCAACTGGCCGGCACCATGAGTGGCGGCGAGCAGCAGATGGTGGCGGTGGCGCGCGCCATGATGAGCGGGCCGCGCCTGCTGATGCTCGACGAGCCTTCGCTCGGCCTTGCGCCGCGCATGGTTGACGAGCTGCTCGCCATCGTGCGCCGCATCGCGTCGCAGGGCGTGACCGTGCTGATGGTCGAGCAGAACGTGCGCAAGGCGCTGCAGGCCGCGGACCGTGGCTATGTGCTCGAACGCGGCCGCGTCGTCGCCTCGGGCGAAGCACAGGCCCTGCTGCATTCCGACGTGGTGCGCCAGGCCTACCTGGGCGTCGCCTGATCCATTCATTCATCCACTCCCTTTTCTCCGAAGGACACCTCATGACCGACATCTCCATGTTCATCGACGGCGAGCATCGCGCCGCCACCGGCGGCGCCACCTTCGAGCGCCGCAATCCGCTGGACGGCGGCATCGCCACGCGCGCCCCCGCAGGCACGCCGGCCGATGCAGTCGCCGCTGTCGAGGCCGCGCACCGCGCCTTCGCCACCTGGTCGCAGACCGGTCCCGGTGCGCGCAGGGCCCTGCTGCTGAAGGCCGCGCACGCGCTCGAATCGCGCGCCGATGCCTTCATCCAGGCGATGGCACGCGAGACCGGCGCCTCGGCGCTGTGGGCCGGCTTCAACGTGCATCTGGCGGCCGGCATCCTCACCGAAGCCGCCTCGCTCACCACGCAGATCAGCGGCGAAGTGATCCCGTCCGACGTGCCCGGCAGCCTCGCCATGGGCGTGCGGCAGGCGGCCGGCGTGGTGATCGGCATTGCGCCGTGGAACGCGCCGGTGATCCTGGCCACCCGCGCCATCGCGACGCCGCTGGCCTGCGGCAACACCGTGGTGCTCAAGGGCTCGGAGCTGTGCCCCGAGACGCATGCGCTCATCATCGAAGCGCTGGCCGAAGCCGGCCTGCCCAAGGGCACGGTGAACTTCGTCACCAACGCGCCGGCCGATGCCGGCGCCGTGGTCGAGGCGATGGTGGCGCACCCGGCCGTGCGCCGCGTCAACTTCACCGGCTCGACGCGCGTCGGCAAGCTCATCGCGCAGACCTGCGCCAAGTACCTGAAGCCCGCCGTGCTCGAACTCGGCGGCAAGGCGCCCTTCGTGGTGCTGGACGATGCCGACATCGACGCCGCGGTCAACGCCGCGATCTTCGGCTCCTTCGCCAACTCCGGCCAGATCTGCATGTCGACCGAGCGCATCGTGGTCGACAACGCCATTGCCGATGAATTTGTCGCCAAGTTCGCGGCCCGCGCGCAGGCGCTGCCGCTGGGCGATCCGCGCGAAGGGCCGGTGGTGCTCGGCTCGGTGGTCGACATGAGCACGGTGAAGCGCTGCAACGCGCTCATCGACGACGCGCTGGCCAAGGGTGCCAAGCTGGTGTGCGGCGGCAAGGCGAGCAATACGCTGATGCCTGCGACGGTGCTCGACCACGTGACACCGGCCATGGATATCTACCGCGAGGAATCCTTTGGACCGGTGAAGGCCGTGGTGCGCGTCAGCGGCGTGGAAGAAGCCGTGGCCATTGCCAACGACAACGAGTTCGGTCTTTCATCGGCCGTGTTCGGCCGCGATGTGGCACGCGCATGGAACGTGGCGCAGCGCATCGAAGCCGGCATCTGCCATGTGAACGGCCCCACCGTGCACGACGAGGCGCAGATGCCTTTCGGCGGCGTCAAGGCCTCGGGTTACGGCCGCTTCGGCGGGCGGGCCGGTGTGGAAGCGTTCACGGAGCTGCGCTGGATCACGTTGCAGACAACACCGCGCCACTACCCGTTCTGATGGCCGGGCCGGCGGGTCTCAACCCGCCAGGAAGTCCGGCTGGCGAAATTTCTTCTCCAGGAACTGCCCATTGGCCACCAGCGCAGCCGCATCGCTGGAGGCCACGTTGGCCACGATCTCGCGCAGCTTGCCGTCGAGCAGGCCCAGTTGTTCGCCGAGCAACTGGCGTGCGGTCTTGCCGTCTTTCACGGCATGCGTGATGCGAAAGGCGGGCGGCAATGCAACGTAGTTGGCCAGCGTCTCGGGCAGGTAGCGCAGCACGGTCTCGCGCACGGTGAACAGGTCGTCGCCATTCGAGCGCGCGCCCACCAGCCGCGGCAGCACCTCGCCCACCGAGCCGCGCACACTGTCCAGGCTCTTGCGCATGTCCTCGGTCAGGTGCGGCTGTGCCTGCGCCACCACGCGGTCGAGGCGTTCCAGTGTCTGCTCCACGCTCAAGCTGTCTTCGATGCGGCGCTCCAGTTCGGGCGCCTTGCGGCCCAGCAGCCAGCCGGCCACGTACAGGCCGGCAGTGATCAGCAGCCATCCGCGATCGATGACGCCCGCGAACAGCAGGGCCGGCCCCATCAGCGCCAGCGCGCAGCCCAGGATGTTGGCGTTGCCGTACAGGAACAGCAGCGCCCGCAGCTTCAGCGAACGCTCCGGCATCACTGGTAGCCCCGGATTTCCTTGAACACCTGGCCCAGTTGCAGCTTGCGGCCGTCGAACTCGCGGCCGCCCGAGAGCAGCGCGATCTGCTGCATCTCGGACACGTTGCCCTCGCCGAACAGGATCGGAAAGATGCGCGCCGGCAGGCCGCGCGCGTAACGCTCGCGGAACTCGTGCAGCTTCAGGCCCGAGTTGTTCTCGCCGTCGGTCAGCAGCACGATGCTGACGAAGCGGTCGGGCTCGCGCTGCTGCTCTTGCCGCGCGAGGTCTTCGGCGGCGGCGAGCGCGGAGTAGATCGCGGTGCCGCCATCGGCCTGCATCGCATCGGCCTGGCGGCGCAGCTCGGTGCGCGCGGCATCGATCTGGTCGGCATCGAAGCGCACCCACACAGGCGCCGACACCTGGGTGGCGAACGGAATCAGCACCACGCGTTCGCGGCTCTGGAAGGCGCTGTAGCGCGCGCTGGCTGTCGTGGCTGCATCGGCGCCCGAGAGCAGCTTGAGTGCCTCACGCATCGATTCCAGGCGTTTGCCCGACATCGAGCCGCTGAGGTCGAGCACGAAGATCGAGGTGGCGGGCTTGCGCCATTGCGACTGGTAGGTGCCGAGCACTGCGTCGATCACTTCCAGCCGGTTGGGAAAGCCCAGCTCTGCCACAGCGGCCGTGGGCAAGGCGCTGGCGGCAGCCACCTCGGGGTTGGCAGGGCGAAGGAAGGCAGCGGAGAGCGCATCGCGCTGGAACGGCGCGGCCTTGAGCGTGGCCACGAGTTGGGTGTAGGCCTCGCGCTTGTCGGCGTTGAGCAGCATCAGCGGGTAGTCGGCCGAGATCATGCCGTCGCGCGGATAGATCAGCGTGAGCTGGTCGGCGGCGGGCAGCTTCTCGTTGGTGCGCAGGATCACGGCTTCGTAGTTCACCATCGCGTCGATGGCGGACGGGTCTTTGATGTACGCCTCGGCCAGCCAGCCGGAGCTGCCGGCGGTGAGCTTCTGGCCCGAGAGAAAAGCCTTGAGCGTCTTGCCGTCGACGTCTTGCGCGCTCAGGTCTTCGGTCTTGCCCGCGAGTGCGGACGCCACCGCGAACAGCGCGCTCATGCCGGTGTTGGAGCTGGTGGCGTTGGTCATGCCGTAGCGCAACTGGCCGCTGCCCGCGGCCTTGGCGATCTCGGCCCAGCCGGGCGGGCGCTTGGTCCAGCCGAGCTGCGCTGCCTTGGCGTTCTTCACGCCGAGCGCAATGCGCGAATAGAAGAGCTTGTCACGCGCCAGCGGCTTCGTCTGCAACGCGAGCGCGGGGTAGGCGCCGTTGGGCGGCAGGATCGCGTCGAAGCGCTCGCCGGCGTTGATGCGCTCGACAATGTCCAGCGTGCCAGCGTACGAGAGCCTCACCTCCACACCCGCGGCCTTCGCGGCATCGACGATGGGCCCTTCGAGGTCCTTCAGTTCCGAGCCCGCGAGGATGGTGAAGGCGGCGTTCGACGCCACCGCCGGTGCGCTCTTCGTGGCCTGCGCGTCCTGTTGCGGCTCGCAGGCCGCGAGCCCCATCGCCAGCAGCGCAATCGCGAACAGCCAGCGCATGCGCGCCAGGCTCACAGCGAGACCTCGCCGCGTGGCTGCTGCAGCGCCTGGGTCGTTTCCTGGCGGCGCACGCGGTCCAGGTAAGTGCGGCTCTTGGCAACCTCGTTGGTCAGCGTGTCCACCGTGGTCTGCATCGAATCGAGCGCGCGGCTCTTGAAGTCGGCGATCGTGTCCATGGTCTGGTAGATGTTGGCAAAGGCCTGCTGCAGCTTGGCGATCTCGATGGTGCTCGACGCGGCCTGCTGGTGGATGGCGCTGCTCTGGTCGCGCAGCATCTCGCTGGTGCTGGCGATCAGGTTGCCGGTGGTCGCGTTCAGCGCGCTGATCTGGTCGAGCACCAGCTTCTGGTTGGACAGCGCCTGCGCCACGATCACGGCGGTGCGCAGCGCAGCCACGGTGGTGGTGGTGGCGCGGTCCACGCCCTTCATCAGCTCCAGGTTGTTCTTGCGGATCATGTCCAGCGCCAGGTAGCCCTGGATGTTGACCGCGAGCTGCGTGAGAAGGTCGGTGACCTTCTGGCGTGCGTAGAACAGCATTTCCTCGCGCACCACGCGGGCCTTTTCGGGGTCGGTCACTTCGAGTTCGCGCGCCTTGGCGTCGAGCTGGCCATCGAGCGCCTTGCCGATGTGCACGTATTTTTCCAGCCGCTCCATCAGCGTCCAGAGGTTGACCTTTTCCTGCTCGATGGCGGTGTTGTCGCGCAGCAGTTCGTCCTTGCCGCGCTTGAGCGACTCGATGATCGCGTTCAGGTGCGTCTGCGAGGACTGGTAGCGCTCGAAGTAGGCCAGCAGCTTGTTGCCCAGCGGAATGATGCCCAGCAGCTTGCGCGCCGAGAACAGGTCGCCCTGCTTCGACGGGTCGAGGTCTTCCACCCGATGGCGCAGGTCGATCAGCGACTGGCCGATCTGCGCGCCCTTGTCGAACAGGCCGTTGCGCAGCGAACCCACGGGCCGCTCGAGCATGCGGTTGGAAACCGAAGCCGAAGCCTCGATGTCCTTGGTGCCCATCGAGTGGATGCGCTCCACCGCTTCCTTGAACTGCGGATGCTGGCTGTCGTGCTGGGTGATGTCGTCGATGAAGCGCGCCACCTGCGCGTCGAGTTCGGCCACCTCCTCGGGCTTCAGCCGCACCTTGCCGCTGGCGGATTCCACCGGCACCACCGCGACGGCGGCTGGCGGCTCGAGCGTGAAGGCCTGAGGCGGCAGGAGTTCGACTGGCGCGGAGGCCGTGGTGGTGGTCGTTGCGGTGACAGGCGCGTTCATGAGGGTTCCTTGATTCATTACTTGAAGCGGGCTTCGATGCCCACGGTCATTCGTTCCAGCCACTCGAAGCTGGGCGGGTCGATCACGTCGACCAGCACCTCGGGCACCTTCACGCCGCGCGCGGCCCAGGTCTCGGGGCCCTTGGTGTCGCCGCCGGTGCGGTAGCCGTATTCGTGCGCCAGCTCGCGCAGTGCAGGGTCGTTCTCCAGCGCGGCGCCGAGCCGCACGCCACCGGGCGTGTAGGGCACCAGCACATGCTTGGAGAAGACGGTGGGCTTGGGGTAGAGCAGCACCATGTCGCTCTTGAGCCGGTCGGGGTTCTTGAGCCAGAACTCGACCATCTGCGACTCGTAGGCCACCAGCAGCGGCGCCTTGCCCATGCCGAGCGCGAGGTAGTCCTCGAACGGGCCAGCCGACGACTGCTCCTGGAAGCCCTGGCGCAGGAACAGCGGCGCGACCACGGGCATGACGCGGTCCACGTCTTCCTGGCTCTGCACGATCTGCTGGTTGTTGGCCAGGTAGCTTGCGAGCGCGAGGTACATCGCGGCCGAGTTGGAGGTGCGAACGTCGGTCGAGTTGATCAGCAGCGATTTGCTGGTGGCAAAGGCGCTGCTGGCCTTCAGCTCTTTCCAGCGCGTGCCCTTCTCGATCATGGCCATCAGGCCCGGTAGGTCGACGACGTAGTAGAAGTCGCCCTGCTTCTGCGCGATGCCGTTGGCTACGAGGATCTCGGCAATCGGCCGCCAGCTTGCGAGCACGATCGGCGTGTAGAACGGGTTGAAGACGTTCGGTGCCTTGGCCAGCGACTTGAGCTGTGCCGCCGCGGGCGCGCCCGAGGGAAAGCCGAAGTCGAACTTGCTGGCGTCGTAGCGGCTGGCAATGGCACGCGAGCCGGCCTTCTCGACCGTGACGGTGATGCCCTGCGCCGCCAGCGCCTTCTGCACGCGCGGGTCGGCGAAGAAGGCTTCCTTTTCGGAACCGATCAGGCCACGCAGCGTGACCTGCTTGTCCTGCTCGATCCGGGTGGCGGCGGCAGTGGCCGATTCATCGTGCAGGCGGGTGTTGGAGTACCAGACACCGGACGCGACCGCCGCCAGCAGCACCACGGCCAGCACCGGCGCGATCAGCTTTCGAATTTCCAAATCTCATGCTCCTCACCTCCCTGTGAGCGGGAGGCGAGAAACATCCTACCGACCGAATATGACGGTTTATGACACCCCGATGTCAGCGGCGATCTCGCGCGTGATGCGCAGGAATTTCTCCATGTCGGCAATCGAGTTGCAATGCAGCGGCGACACGCGCACGGTGCCCGCCAGGCCAAAGGATTCGAGCATGCGCTTCGAGTAGATGCTGGTCGCCACGCGCTCGTAGACCGTCACGCCGCGCTTTCCGTACTCGACCACCGCCTGCGTGCAGTCGATGCGGTCGAAGCCGATGCCCAGGATCAGGTCGCGCTTGCTCAGGTCTTCATGGTCGAGGAAGACGTTCACGCCCTTTATCTCGCGCAGGCCGGTGGCGTTGGGAGTGCCTTCGAGCAGCGTGGCGAGCAGCGCGCGTTCGTGCAGCTCGATGTGGGTGATGCCTGCGACGAACAGCGCACGGCGGTCGGTGGCGTCGGTGAAATGGCTGCCGAGCCAGCACACGTAGTCGACGATCTCGGTGAGCACGGCGAACTGCCACGGCGCGGCGCTGCCCAGGTCCCAGTAGTCGGGCTTCTTGCCCGCCAGCTTGTGGTGCGGCAGCACGGCCGCGCGGTCGGACACCCACGTCAGGCCCGAGCCCCGGCAGCCGAAGAACTTGTAGGGCGCGATGTTGATGCCGTCCACCGGCGTCTTCTGCAGGTCGATCAGGCCATGTGGCGCATGCTGCACCGCGTCCACCACGATGTACAGGTCAGGCTTGATGGCACGCGCGCGGCGCACGATCTCCTCGATGTCGAGCTTGGCGCCGGAGATGTTCGACGCATAGATCACGTTGAGCAGGCAGGTGCCCTGGTCGACCAGCCCCACGATCGCATCGACATCGACGCCGCCGGTGACCGGGTTGCTGGGCGCCACGCGCAGCTCACGGCCGAGCCGGTCGGCATAGAGGCTCATCGCGTCGAAGGCCGAGGGATGCTCCAGCACGGTCGTGACCATGTTCGTGCCCGGCACGTTCTCGGCCACCGCGCGCACCATGTCGAACATGGCACCCGATGCGGTAAGCGAGGCGTACACGCTGCCGCCTTGCGCATTGAGGATGGTGCGCAGGTCCGCGCTGCCCCTGGCCTGGATGTCCTGCAGCTCGACGGCGGTGGCATGGATGCGTTCGGCGTTGTCGGGAATGGCATCGACCTGCGCGAAGCGCTCGACCGCCGCCTTCAGGCGGAACGAGCCGCCCGCGTTGTCGAAGTAGAGCCGCTCGCGGCCGTGATGGTCATGGTCGACCAGCAGAAAGCGCTGCTTGACCTCGCGCATCAGCACGCTGGAAAAGGCCTCGCCACGGGTGCGGTTCAAAAGCTTGGAAACCATTGATCAGACGCCCTTGTTGTTGGGGTTCTTGTAGATCTCGCGCACCGCGTCCGACATCGGGAAGTTCAGGTTCGCGTTCTTCGGCGGGATCGGCGACATGAACCACTTGGTGTAGAGCTGCTCGATGGCGCCCGACTTCATGAGGCCGGTGACGGTCTCGTCGACCAGCGCCTTGAACTGCGGGTCGTCCTTGCGCAACATGATCCCGTAGGGCTCCTGGCGCAGCGACTCCTTCAGCAGCTTGTACTCGCCCGGGTTGGTGGCGCTGGCGACCATGCCGGCGAGTTGCACGTCGTCGAGCACATAGGCGTCGGCGCGGCCGGTGGACAGCAGCAGGAAGCCGTCGGAGGTGTCCTTGCCGGCGATCTCGTTCACTTCGATGGTGCCGTTCTTGCGCGCGCCGCGCAGCAGCTGGATCGAGGTGCTGCCCGAGACGGTGGCCACGTTCTTGCCGTTGAGGTCGGCCAGCGAATTGATGCCCGAGGCCTTCTTCACCGCGGCGGTGATGTTGGTCACGAAGTGGCTGGGCGCGAAGTCGACCTGCGCCTGGCGCTGCGTGGTGTTGGTGGTGGTCGCGCAATCGAGGTCGACCGTGCCATTCTGCAGCAGCGGAATGCGGTTGGTCGAGTTGAGCATGGTGTAGCGCACCTCGATCTTCGGCAGGCCCAGTTTGGCCTTGATGGCGTCGACGATCTTCAGGCAGATGTCGTTGGTGAAGCCAATGGGCGCGGCGTCGGCGCTGAGCTTGTACGAGAACGGGATCTGGCTGTCGCGCGCGCCGATCTGGACGGTGCCGCTCTCCTTGATCTTCTGCAGGGTGCCGCCGTCCTGGGCGCTGGCGGCGCCGCATGCGAAGACAAGGGCGAGTGCTGACGCGAGAGGCAGTTTGAAGTCCATGGTGTATTCCTTGGTTTGCAATGACGGGGCCTGGCGCGAATCTTCGGTGTGTCGATGAATTTCTAAAAGCGATTTTTTGTGATCGAATCACATGAACAAAAGCGTTCTTTTGAGTCGATTTCACTGGAGACCCGCACCGTGATGACCTTCAAGCAGCTCGAAGCCCTCTACTGGATCGCCCAACTGGGCGGCTTCGCACAGGCGGCGAACCAGTTGCACACCTCGCAGTCGGCCGTGTCCAAGCGCGTGCATGAGCTCGAACTGCTGTTCGACACCGAGCTGTTCGACCGCAGCCAGCGCACCGCGCGCCTCACCGAAAAGGGCGAGGAGATGTTCGTGCTCGCCAAGAAGCTGCTGGCGCAGCGCGATGCGGCTGTCGAGCAGTTCGGCAAGCCCGGCGTGGTGGAACGCCGCATCCGCATCGGCGTGACCGAGCTGACCGCCATGACCTGGCTGCCTCGGCTGGTCGGGCTGATCCAGCAGCACTACCCGAAGGTGATCCTCGAACCCGACGTGGACGACAGCCTGCAACTGCGCGACAAGCTGCAGGCCGACGAACTCGACCTCGTCATCGTGCCGGACACCTTCGCGGACTCGCGCCTGTCGAGCAAGCTCATCGGGCAGGTGCAGAGCGCATGGATGTGCAAGCCCGGCGTGGTGCCTGCCGCCACCGGCACCGTGCGGCTGCATGAACTGGCGCGGCACCGCATGCTGGTGCAGGGCAACAACTCGGGCACCGGGCGCGCCTACGACGCGTGGATGAAGGAACAGGGCGTGCAGCCCGCCAACGTGATCGTGGTGAGCAACCTCGTGGCGCTGACCGGGCTCACCGTGTCAGGGCTGGGCGTGAGCTACCTGCCGCGCCGGTGCCTGGAGCCGCTGGTCGCGGCGGGCATGCTCGCGGTGATCGACGTGACGCCCGCGCTGCCGGTGGTGAACTACGTGGCGATGCACAAGGGCGAGCACCGCAGCGCCCTCACCTCTTCCATCGTGATGCTGGCGCAGGAGTGCTGCGACTTCACGCGGATGTTTCAGGCGCAGGGGGAGGAAGAGGTGGTGAAGGGCTGATCGGCGCTGGTTCTCGCGATGCACCAATGAAAACGGCCGGGCATCAGCCCGGCCGTTGTGCGTCGCGTAGCGCGAAACGCGGCGTCTACTTTGCGGCCAGCAAGGCGCGGTAGCTCAGGGCGTACGCCAGCTTGCCGGGTTTGAGCGGGTCTACAGCTACGTAGAGAGCTGTCAGGGCTGCCGGGTCATAGGGCTTCGTGATCTGCCCCATATCCGTCGCGGTCATCCCCGACGAGCCGATCAGCGTGGCG
The DNA here is from genome assembly GCF_014302995.1 of Variovorax sp. PAMC26660. Classification (NCBI taxonomy): domain Bacteria; kingdom Pseudomonadati; phylum Pseudomonadota; class Betaproteobacteria; order Burkholderiales; family Comamonadaceae; genus Variovorax; species Variovorax sp. PAMC26660. Next base: position 3,960,503 of record NZ_CP060295.1, on the reverse strand, counting down.
GGGTCGACACGATTCATCAGGGCCGATGCAGTGCCGATGGCCTGCATGTAGCTGGTCGCGTCAGTCAGCTTGTACGCCGACAGCGTGAGGTTCTGCGGACTCGCCTGCAGCCACTCGGACCAGTAGAACTCCAGGAACTCGGTGCTCTTGGTGGGATCGGTGCTGTTGGTGGGCGGGGTGTAGCCCAGGTCACGCGTGAAGTACAGCAGCGCGCGGTACGGATCGTCCTGCAGACCGTTGCTCAGGCCCAGTTGCTGCGGCAGTTCCGCAGGCGTGATGGCGCGGCCATCGGGCAGCCTGAGCCACACCGTCTTGTTCTTGCGCATCCCACGCCAGAAGGTCGCGTTGTTCTGGGTCATGAAGTTGCCCTTCATCACCACAGGAATCTTGACCTCTGCGCCGCCGCCGTCCGGTGCGTCCCAGAAGCTGGTGAGGGTGTGGTGACCATCAGTGAGGTACAGCACGCCGCGCGGGCCGACGACTGCAGACTTCATCGTGCTCTTGTCAACCGTTTTTCCGGAGCAGGTGAAGGTGGTGGTGTCGGTGAGCTTCGAGGTGCCCGCGATGACGGTGCTGCCCTTCGAGTCGGTCAGGCCGGAAGCCTCGCAGAAATCGTCGAACTCCTTCTTCCACTCCTTCGAGGTGCCGCCGTTGTTCCGGTAGCGCGCCTGCTTGTAATAGACCTGGTCATAGCCGATGGCCGGCTGCGTCGGGCGGGCGTCGCCGATGCGGATTGCCAGGGGAACATCGACAGCCGCCGCCGCATAGGTATTGATCACCGGCTGCACCGGCAACACGCGGCACACGCCCGAGATGTTGGTCGACGCCGTGCCACCCGTGCTGGCGCCAGTGCCGATGTAGTACGCCGTCTGCTTGCCCACGGGCAGCAGCACGCGTGCGGCCTTCTGGTTGTCGCTCCACTGGCCGGCGACGAGGCCGTTCATGCCGCTGACGATGGCGGTCGCCGCACCGCCGATGGCGGCATTGGCGCCGAGCTTGACGTCGGTGTCGATGGTGTCGGTCTGCAGCAGGCTGGCGCCCACCGAGACAAAGTTGCGCTGCGTACGGCCCGTGGCGGGCAATGCCACCGCCGCGCTCTGCAGCACCCAGGTGCCGGTGCGGAAGCTGCCATCGGCGGCGCTGGTGAATTCATCGGCCAGCAGCGTGGCCGCGCCCGATTGCGCGTTGACCATGACGCGGCCGATCCGCTGGCCGTCGATGGTCAGGGCCAGGGCGCCCGGGTAGGTCTTCTGGTCGGCTTCGGCCACGAGCTTGCCGGGCTGGCCGGCGCTGCAGTTGTCGGCATAGGCCTGGCCCACGCAGGCGCGCACGCTGCCGTCGGCCTTGATGCTGAGTTGTCCGAATGCTGCGTCGGCGCCGCCCTGCATCACGCCTTTGGCGTTGTAGGCGGCCGTGCGCTTGACGAAGCTGTAGACGCCGGCCAGCCGCGCCACGTCGGCCACGCCCTGGTTGGACGCAGCGACCTCGCCTTGCAGCAGCGAACCGTCGGCTGCCTTGAGGTTAGGCACCTGGGCCAGCGAACCGCTCAGCAGGCCTCCTTCGAGCTGGAAGCGCAGGCTCAATTTGGACAGCGCGGCGGTGGTGAGTGCATCGGGCACGCCCGTGCCCGCAATGGCAGCGAACTTCGTAGCGAGCAGCGAGCCATCGGCCTGGGTCGCGTAGCTGGCGCTCAGTGCGCCGGCCAGGCCGAAACGCGAGTCGACAAAGCGCAGCGTGAGCTGGCCGGTGGCCGGCTGGTCGAGCGTGATGGAAACGGTGTCGCCGAAACTGGCCGTGCCCGCGTACTGCGCGCCACCCGCGAGCGGCTGCAGCGCCACGGGCGGTGCGTCGGCGTTACCGGCGACGGGCCCCGTGGCCGGGAAAAAACCGGCGCCACCACTGCCGCCGCCGCAGGCCGCCAGCGACAAGGCCGCGAGGCCGACCAATCCCGCCATGCGCGCGCGGGTCCAATGAGAGTTCGTCATGAAAGTCCACAGAAAGGGGCTGAACACACGCCGGCGCAGGCTTTGCCCGCAGCCGCCGGAAGCGGCCCGATTCTGTGAACTTAAGGTGACGGTCCTGTGACTTCGTGTGACGGCTCAGTCCATGCGTTGCAACTGGACGTCCGTGACGGCCACGCTGCCCGAGGCCTTCGGAAAGCGCAGCTGCACCTGCGCGATGTGTTCAAGGTCCACCTCGTGCAGCGCGAAGGCCCTGAGCGGCACGGCCACCATGTTCAGCAATGGGCGCGTGGTGCCGGTGTCTGCGTAGATCGCGTCTTCAGGCGCATCGACCAGCGGGATCGTGCCGTTGGGCTTGCGCGCAATGCCGTAGAGCGCGTCACTGAAATCGCTGCCTTTCAGCGCCACCTTGCGCCCCTGCGTGTCGACCACGGAGACCTCGACCTCCTGCCCGATCGGCGCCGCGACGGCAACACGGAAGCTGAGGGTGTCGAAGCCCTTGGCAGAAAGGTCACCGGTGTTGACGGTCATGGTCGGACCGGGCGCGTCCCATTGCAGTTGGGCCTGGTCCGTGACCGACCAGATCAGCAAGGTCTTCGGGTCGTAGGAGCGCGGGCTGTACTTCTCACCTTCCCCGAACAGGGACGCAACGGAGATGTTGGTCACAGGATCGGTGCATGCCACTGGCCTCGTCGGTGTGATCTGCGACCCGCGGATTCCCAGAAACTGGCATTGCACCAACCGATTGAAGTTCGCAAGCACGGTCGACAACCCGCTGGGGTTCTTCGCAATGCTGTCGGCATTGCGAAAGCCCTGGAGCAGCTTGCGCTGCGCCGCCGGCTGATGAATGGTCAGGACCACGCGTTCGTCGCAAGTGGTTTCGCCCGCCGGGCATCCCGCTGCGGGTGTGGGTGCCTGTCCCTTCCAGTAAGGCGCGAACTGGACTTCATCACCAACGAAGTAGCGCATGAACGATTCGATCAGGAAGGCGCCATTGCGCCGTTGATCGTCAGCACTCATGCGAAGAGAGTCCATCCTTCCTGTTTGCTTGCAATGGAGCGGCGCAGTACCAGGGCTGAACAACTTAAAACCCTGGTAGTCGTAGTCGATCACGGACCCCAAGGCATCGTCGGTTTCGGACCAATGATCGTTGTAAAAATTGTGATTGGCGCCCCTCACGACGATCTGATACTTCGGCGCACTCTCGTCCTGCGCGGTGTAGCGGCTGTCGTCGAAGATCTGCGCGCCCGGCATGTTGTAGACGTCGCCATCGCAGGTGGGCAGCAGGGTCGCGAACGGCACATGGGTCACACGCGACAGTTGCCTGGCATTGATCGGCGCCAACGAGAAAACCGCGCGGAGCTTGTGTGGCGCTTCGGTGCTGGACGGCAACACGATCCCGGACGCCGCCAGTGCGTCCGGCGAGGTCGTCTGCTCCAGCCATTTCGAGCTGTCCGCGTTGATGCTTTTCGGCCTGATCGCCTGAGCCTGCCTGAGCTTGACCTTGGCCTTCTCCAGTTCGAGCGTCTCTGCGCCGAGCTTTTCCTTTGCTTGCAGCGACTCTGCCAGGCGCTGTGCCACCGCTTGGGTGAAGGCAGAAATGGAAGGCGAGCCCGCCGGCAGCGCGGCGAGCGCGCTCTTTGCCTTGGTCAGCTCGGCACTTGCTGCGCGGTCGGCAGTCGTGGCCGCATCCACCCGCGTCTCGACAGCCGCAGTCAATGCAGCGGCGAACCGGAGCCAGCGCACCGTCTCGACATCTTCGTAGCTGATGCCGATGCGCTGCTTGTTCAACTCCACCGCATAGGCCACTGCCTCCGCACCGCGCGAGTGCCCGAGGATGCCCACGCGATCGAGGTCCAGCTTGCCCTTGAGCCCCGCCAGCTCGACACCATTGAAGACACCCGTGGCATTGCCCGTGCGCAGCAGGTCGAGCGTCGTCATGAGCAACTGTCCGCGTGCCAATGCGCCGGCATCGGAAGCGTTGCTGTTGTTGAGCCCGTTGATCTTCCCCGCATCGATGGAAAGCGCCACATAGCCTTGCTCGGCCAGGCTCTTCTGCAAGTAGTCGTAGCCCTTCGCGTTGTTGAGTTCTGTGTCATCGTGCATGCCATGCAGGAACACGACCACCGGGAAACCGCCCGAGGGCGAGACCTGCACCTTCGACAGGCCCCGCGAAGCGGCGGCCTCGCCGACCGGGTATCTCACCGTGCCACGCAGAGGCACCGTGTAGATCACGTCCTTGTTCAGCGGATCGGACACCGCTGTGGTGCCGAGCCGATAGACCACCTGCTCGGAAGACACGAAGTCCCCTTTTTCACCGAAGGGCACGGCAGACGAATACCGGGTGATCTCGGAAGGGTCTGTCGGGTTCGGCATGACCGCGACCGAGGCCGTTGGCGCAGGCTGCGCGGCAGGCTCGGTCACAGCGGAAGGTGCCGGCGGCATTGCAGCGATGGGCATCCCTCCACCTCCGCTACCCCCGCCACATCCCCCCAACAAGGCAAACACCAGAAAGAACGCGCACGCCTGCGGCACGCGCTTCGCACATTCGACATTCATATTTTTCTCTCCCTGACTCTCTCGATGCACAACGAGAGCGCGCCACTCGCGTGACGAAGGTCGCGCTCCTGCGAGTGTCTGGATGTCCGGGAGTCGAGCGTTATCGCGGGCTGCGGCTTGATGGCCGGCCCGTCTGGTGATGAACTCCTCCCTCGCAAACGACGCAACACCGTTGCACTATCTGTGCCAACGCCTGCTGTCGTTCTTGCAAGAGGGGCGCCTCAGTCGGGGCTGCCGAGGCGGGGTGTTTCAGGGTGCAGTCGCCGCAGTGCCAGTGACAGTTTCATGGCAAGGTCGCGCGCGCCGGGCTCCCCGCGGGCCAGGGCAGCCAGTGCTTGTTCGTAGTCGTCCGTGAGCTGTTGCCACAACTCGAAGTCGGCGCCAAGACCCTCTGCGTCCTTGTCCATCTGCGCTCCTGTCTGCGTGCCTTCCACCCTGCGTTCATCAGTTTGACTGATTTTCTTCTGGAACGTTAGAACTTTAGGAAACTCTTGCTGCACCGACCTGGATTTGGTGGCTGTCGATCCAATGCTGATTTGGTGAAAACATATTTCAAAAACAGCCAAATTTGCGTCAATATTCGCGACATTCCGTGATTTCAACTTCGATTCGATGGAATTGAGAAAAAATCTTTCATTCCTGAGTCTTGCTTGAAAGCTCGCCAGAAGCCGCGCAAACGCCCTGTGTTCCCTGCCTTCCATCGTCGCAAGACGTCCATCAGAAAGTGCACATGACCATCACCGTGACACGCCAGGATGCCCGCTACAACACCTTGAAAAAGGGCTTCAACCTGCGATGGCCTGCAACGGAATCGGATGCGGCCTCGCGCATCGAGCTGCCGGAGAGCGCCGCCGATGCCACTGCCGCCCTGCAGCGCATCGTCGATGCGGGCCTTCGGCCCACATTGCGCAGCGGCGGCCATTGCTATGAAGACTTCGTTTCCAACAATCCCGAAGGCGCAATCCTCGATCTGAGCCTGCTCACCCAGACGAGCACCGCCAAGGCCGATGGGCGCCATCGCATCGGCCCCGGCACGCAGAACTGGACCGGCTACCTTGACCTGTACAAGCGCAGCAACGTCACGCTGCCCGGCGGCTCCTGCTACTCGGTCGGTGCGGGCGGGCATATCTGCGGCGGTGGCTACGGTCTCCTCTCGCGCCTGCAGGGGTTGACGGTCGATTGGCTGTCTGCGGTCGACATCCTGACGGTGGACAACCACGGCAAAGTGGCGCCGCGCACCGTGGATGCGAGCCACGAGCCCGAGCTGTTTCGCGCCTGTCGCGGTGCGGGCGGCGGCAACTTCGGCGCGATCACCGGCTATGTGTTCGACACCTTGCCGCAAGCGCCGCGCGAGGTGGCATTGGCGGTGGTCGCGTTCGACTGGGCCACCATGACGCCCGAGCGCTTCGCCACGCTGCTCTCGATCTACGGCGAATACTGGGAAACGCGCGGCAAGTCGCCCGACACCTGGGGCATGTTCTCGCTGCTCAAGCTCACGCATCGTTCGTCGGGCCAGATCGTGATGCTGACGCAGTTCTGCAACCCCGACGGCACCTGCAACGACCTGACGGTGCTCAACGAATTCCTGAGTCGCTTCCAGGCCTGCGCACCGGTGCCCGCCAAGGGCCGTGCGCCGGGCGTGGGCCCGGCACCGCAGCGCGATGCGGGGCAGTTGCTGTGCTCCAAGCCGCATACGGTGACGCGCTACGACTGGCTCACGGCCACGCAGTACCTCAACGGTTCGGGCGACAACCAGCGCGGCAAATACAAGTCGGCCTACATGAAGCAGAACTTCAGCGCACGCGAGGCGCGGCGCATCTACACGCACCTGACGCGCGTGATGCCGGGCGTCGATCTCAGCCAGTCGTTGGTGCAGGTGGATTCATACGGCGGCGCCATCAACAAGCCCGAGCGCATCAACGACACGGCGGTGCCGCAACGCGCCTCGATCATGAAGCTGCAGTACCAGACCTACTGGCGCAGTGCCGCTGACGATGCCGGCCACCTGCGCTGGATCAGCGACTTCTACCGCGACGTGTACGGCACGCCCGAGGTGCCTGAACGTTATGCCGGCACGCCCTACCCCGGTGAACGTTACGAGGGCTGCTACATCAACTATCCGGACAACGACATGCTGGCGTACCCGTTCTGGTCGCAGCTTTACTACGGCGATCAAGGGCTCTATGGCTTTCTGCAGAAGGTGAAGCGGCGCTATGACCCGAACAACATCTTTCACCATGCCATGTCGGTGCGGCCCTGATGAAACTTCGCTGTTCTGTTCTTCTTGCTGGGCGTTTTGTTCGCTGCTGTTCAGGGCGTCGCTCACGCCGACACGGTGCTCTTTTTCGCGAATGTCCCCCGCTTCGCTCCTCCTTTATTTCGCGAAAAAGAGCCCCGTATCGACGTGAGCGCTCAGAGCGGTTGTTGATCGCAGGATCACCAGCAGCGTGCCCCTGTGCGAATGACACCGGGTGCTCCCCGCAGCGAAATAAAGGAGGAGCGAAGCGGGGGACATTCGCGGAGGGGAGCACCCGGTGTCATTCGCACTCGCCCTGAAAACAGCAGCACCAAAAACGCCCGCCTCAACCAAGAGAGGAACCCCATGACATATCGCCCAAGTCAACCCGGCCAGAAACGCCGCGCCGTCATGCAATGGATCGGCGGCGCTTCCGCCCTCGGCGCCTTGACTCCGTTGCTGCCCGCCAACGCACAAACCCCGAACGCGGCAAGCCCCGGTGCAACAACGGCGGGCGTGGCAGTCAACGAGACACCAACACCCCGCTTCGCCTACGTCGGCACCTACACCAGCAATGCACCCGGCGGCACTGCCGGAGGGCCTGCGTCGAAAGGCATCCATGTGCTGGCCTTCGCGGACGGTGGCTGGCCGCAAGTGCAGACGGTCGCCAGCGCGAACCCTTCGTTTCTTGCGGTGCATCCCAGCCGGGGCTTCCTGTATGCGATCAACGAAATCGACACCTACCAAGGCCTGCCCACCGGAACGGCCGAGGCCTATGCCATCGATGAGCGCAGCGGCCGCCTGACGCTGATCAACCGCCAGCCGCTGTCGCTGTCGGGCGTGGTTCCTGCGCACCTGGCCGTGTCGCCCGATGGGCGCGCCCTGGTCGTCGCGCTGTATGGCGGCGGTGCCTACAACGTGCTGCCGATCGGTGCGGACGGAACGCTCGGCAAGGTCTCGGGCATTGAAAAGGAAACCGGCTCCGGCCCCGATGCAGAACGACAGGAATCACCGCATCCGCACATGGTGCTGTTCGATGCGTCGGGTCAGCGCGTGATCGCCACCGATCTGGGCAGCGACCGCATCAACGTCTTCTCGCTCGCCGATGGCAAGTTGAGCCTGCTCGGCCGCACACCCGTGTCGCCCGGCAGCGGCCCGCGCCACCTGGCGCTGCTTCCGTCGCAGCGCTTTTTGTACGTGGTGAGCGAACTCGACGCCACGGTCGCCTGCTTCGGCTACGACGCGGCGAGCGGCAAGGTCGGGGAGCAACGCCAACGCATCTCGACCGTGCCGGAGGGCTTCACCGGCCAGAAGAACGCGGCGGCGCTGGTGATGCATCCCTCAGGGCAATTTCTGTATGCGACCAACCGCCGGTTGAAGTCGGACCATCCGATGGCCGACAGCATCGCCGCATTCCGCATCGATGCAACCAGCGGCGCGCTGACACCGCTGCAGCACTGGGGCGAAGGCCTGCGCTTCCCGCGCGCGTTGGCGATGGCACCCGGTGGCAGTCACCTCTACGCACTCAGCCAGAAGGGCGACACCATCTTGCGCCTGCGCATCGACCCCGCGAGCGGCAAGCTCGACCAGCCGGTGCAGGTCGCGCAAGTGCCCACACCGGTGTGCCTTGTATTTGCCTAACGGCTAACTAGCTCCCGCGCGTGAGCATCCGCCCCGCGCGCGCAATCACCCGGGCTTCGGGCTCGCCGCCGCGGTAGGCCAGCACGCCGTTCACGAACACGTGTTCGACGCCTTCGCTCACGCCGTGCGGCTTGTCGTAGGTGGCGGTGTCGGTGATGGTCTCAGGGTCGAACACCACCACGTCGGCCATGGAGCCTGCACGCAGCAAGCCACGGTCGGCAATGCGCAGGTTGCGCGCAGTCATGCCGGTCATCTTGTGCACCGCCTGTTCCAGCGTGAACAGCTTGCGCTGGCGCCAGTAGCGCGCAAACACGCGCGGGAACGCACCCCACAGGCGCGGATGCGGATGGCGGTCGTGCGGCAGGCCGTCGCTGCCGATCATGGTGAACGGATGCGCGATGACGCGCTCCACGTCTTCTTCCTGCATCTGGAAATAGCAGGCGCCGCCGGGCTTCAGGCGCAGGCAGGCCTCTTGTTCGGTGGTGCCCCACTCGCGCGCGATGTCGGAAATCAGGCGGCCCGTCATTTCGGGATGCGGGTCGGACCAGGTCAGCAGCACGTCGATGACGCCATCGACCAGGTCTTCGCGCAGCACGGTGGAGCCGGCCACGTAGGGGTACACGTCCATCGCGATCTTCTGGCGTTTGGCCAGGGCTTCGATCAGCGGCAACGTTTCCTTGGTGCGGCCCCAGTTGGCGGGGCCGGCGCACTTGTGGTGCGAGATGACGAGCGGCACGCCGGCGTTGAAGGCCGAGTCGCCCGCTTCGTGCAGCGCTTCGATGATCTGCTGCATCTCGCTGCGCAGATGGGTGGCGTACACGCCGCCGTGGCGCGCCACCACACGCGCAAGCGCCGTCACTTCCTCGGCCGGTGCCGCAAAGGCTTCTTCATAAAACAGGCCCGAGGACATGCCATGCGCGCCGTCAGCCATGCAACTGTCGAGCAGCGCTTCCATGCGCGCCAGCTCATCGGCACTCGCAGGTCGGTCGAGCGCTTCCATGGTCGCGAAGCGCAGCGTGGTGTGGCCGATGAGTGCGGCCACGTTCAGCGCGGGCTGCGTCGCATCGACGGCCGCGCGGTACTCGGCCATGGTCGCGTGCTTGAACGATTCCGCGCCCAGAAGCGTGAGCGGCGGCTTGGACTGCGGCGTGCGGTACGGCGCGAGCGAGATGCCGCAGTTGCCCGTCACCACCGTGGTGATGCCCTGCGACACCTTGGGCAGGCACAGCGGGTCGCGCAGCACGATCGCGTCGTCGTGCGTGTGGGCGTCGATGAAGCCGGGCGCGATCACCTTGGCGCGGCAATCGACCACCTCGACATCCGCAAGCACCAGGCCAGCGGGCAGCCGCTCGCGCAGGCCCGCGCCGAGCGCGAGGATGCGATCGCCCTGCAGCAACACGTCACCGGGCCACGAAGGGCCGCCGGAGCCGTCGACCACCAGGCCGCCTTCGAGCAGCGTGGCGCTCTTCATTTGTTGTTGTCGTTGCTCAGCCATGCTTGATACCTCCGCCGTCCCAGCTTTGCAGCGGGTGCGTGGCGGCATCGATGCCGTGCCGCTGGAAGGCATCGCGTGCGCGCTGCAGGCGCTGCACCGCGGGCTCGCCACGGCGCTGGGCCACCAGCACCGTGAGAATTTCGATGGCGGTCAGGTGCGTCAGGTAGGCGTCGATGCCCACGTGCATCACCGCGTCGTCGGGCACCGAGAGGCCGAGCAGAAAGTCAGCCCTGGCCGCGAGGGCCGTGCCGGGCCGTGTGAGCGCGACCACCTTGGCGCCCTGCCCGCGCGCGATGTCCACCGCGTCGAGCAGCGAGGGCATGCCGCCGACGTGCGAGATCGCGATGACCACGCCGCCGGGCCGCTGCGCCGCACCGGCCACCTGCTGCAGGTGGTAGTCGGCCCAGGCGTTGGCCGAGAGGCCGAGGCGGAACAGCCGCGCCTGCAGGTCGTTGGCCATGAACCACGAGGTCGCGCCCGCGCCGTACAGATCCACATGCGGCGCGGCAGCGATGGCCGCCACGGCGCCGTCGAGCACCTGCATGTCGAGCTGGCCGCGCACGCCCGAGACCGAAGCGGCCGCGCTGCGTGCGATCTTGCCGACCACTTCGTCGGCTGCATCCTCGATGTTGACGCGGCGGTGCAGCGGCGAGCCGCCGAGCGCCAGCTCCTGCGCCAGCGCGAGCTTGAACTCGCGCAGGCCGGCAAAGCCGAGGTCGCGGCAGGTGCGCATGATGGTCGGCACCGAGCTGCGCGAACGCTCGGCCAACTGCTCGAAGCTCTCTTCGAGCACGCGGTCGGGGTCTTCGAGGATCAGGTCGAGAATCGCGCGCCGCGTCGCCGGGGCGCTGCTGCGGATCTGCGCGACTTTCTGAAGCAGTGAAGGGGTCATCGGTGCAAGTTCAGAAATGCATGGCGACGGCGTCGCTCACGCGGTAGTCGTTCTCGACGACAGGCATCCAGTGCCATTTGTCGAAGGTGGTGCAAGGGTGCGAGATGCCGAGGCCGACGCGGTCGCCCACGGCCGGGGCCTGTGTCTCTTCGGTGGCATCCCAGCGCAGGTAGGCATGCTGGTCGTTCAGTGCGGTGATCTTCCAGCCGGCGGGCACGGCCTGCGGCTGCAATGCGCCGCGTGCGGCGCGGGCGATCGGCACGGGCATCGACAGGTCGAAGGAGATGTCGCGCTTGCCCACGGCAAGGATCGCCAGGCCGGGTTCGGGGCGCGATTGCACGGTGGCCCAGACTTCCATCGCCGGCGTCAGGCCCTCGCCGCAGCCGCAGCCCAGGCGCTCATCCACCGCGTTCACCATGCGCTTGTAGAAGCCGTGGTCGTGCGTGACGTAGCAACCCGAACGCAGCAGGCCACGAACAGGCGAACCCAATGCAGGCTTGAGGCGCCCGGCCACGAGGTCGAAGATGGCCGAGCCGCCGGCCGAGACCAGCACCTCGTCAGTCTCGAACAATTGCTGCGTGTCGCAGTGGCGCGCGACGGCTTCCACGCGGTCCATCAGCGTGTTGGCATAGGCCGTGTCCGGTTCGCTGGCACCGGTGGCGCCCTGCCCTTCATAAGTCTCGATGCCCACGAGCTTGACCGCATCGCTGGCGCGCAGCCGGGTCGCGAGCGCGATGGCGTCTTCATGCGTGCGGCAGCCGGTGCGGCCGCCATCGACGCCGATCTCGATCATCACGTCGAAAGGCACGCTCGCAGGGTGGCGCTTCTTCCAGTCTTCGATCAGCGCCAGTTGCGCGAGCGAGTCGACCAGGAACACGATGCGCAGGTCGGCATGTGCGCGCAGCAGCATCTGGATGCCAGCCAGGTCTTCGTCGCTCACCACCTGGTTGGCGATGAGCGCGCGGCGCGCACCGGCCGCCACGCCCACGGCCAGTTGCGTGACGGTGGCGAAGGTCAGGCCCCAGGCGCCCGCGTCGAGCTGGCGCTTGAAGAGCTGCGGCGACATCGTCGTCTTGCCGTGCGGTGCGAGGTCGATGCCCCATTCGCGCACCCGCGCCTGCATCCACGCCAGGTTGTGTTCGAGCGCCTCGCGCTTGAGGATGGCCAGCGGCAGCGGCAGGTCACCGGCCAGCACATTCCAGCCGGCCGCGCCGATCTCGCTGCGTCGGCGCGGCGGCTGGGTGCGCGGGTAGCCCTTGAAATTGCTGCCCAGCAATGGGTCCTGGAAGTCCTTGGTGGCTGTGTCGGTCATGGTCATGCGGCAATGTTGGAGAGCAGTTCTTTGCGGAGGCAGGCGCTGTAGTGTCCGGTCGAAATTTCTTCGAGCGCGGGCACAGTCTGCGCGCAGATCTCGATGGCATGCGGGCAACGGGTGCGGAACACGCAGCCAGAAGGCGGCGAGATGGGGCTGGGAATGTCGCCCTTGAGCGCGATGCGCTCGGTCTGCACTTCGGGGTCGGGCTTGGGGCTCGCGGCCAGCAGCGCCTGGGTGTAGGGGTGCGAGGGGCGGGCGAACAGTTCGTCGGTGGTGGCGACTTCCATCACCTTGCCCAGGTACAGCACCACCACGCGATCGCACAGATACTCGACCACGTCGAGGTCGTGCGAGATGAAGAGCATGGTCAGGCCAAGACGCTCGCGCAGGTCGGCCAGCAGGTTGATGACCTGCGACTGGATGGACACGTCGAGCGCGGACAGCGGCTCGTCGGCCACGATGAACTCCGGCTCAACCGCGAGCGCGCGCGCCACGCCGATGCGCTGGCGCTGCCCGCCCGAGAACTCGTGCGGAAAGCGGCTCGCGTGCTCGGCGCGCAGGCCGACGGTTTCGAGCAGCTCGGCAATGCGCTTGTCACGCGCGGCCGCGCCCTTGTGCAGGCCGTGCGTGGACAGCGCCTCGCCGAGGATGGCGCTGATGCGCATCTTCGGGTTCAGGCTCGCGTACGGGTCCTGGAAGATGATCTGCAGCTTGCTGCGCAGCTTGCGCATGCGCTCGCCCGAGAGCGCGCCGATGTCCTCGCCCCGGTAGAGCACCTGGCCTTCGGTGCGCTCGATCAGCCGCAGCACAGTGCGGCCGATGGTGCTCTTGCCCGAGCCGGATTCGCCGACGAGGCCGAGCGTTTCACCGGGCTGGATGGCGAACGACACGTCGTCGACCGCGCGCACCGGGCGGTCGCTGCTGCCGAAGTATTTCTTGAGTCCGCGGACTTCGATGAGGGGAGCTGCGGTGGTCATCGTGGGTGTTTTGTATTGGCTCCCTCCCCTTCCGGGGGAGGGTTGGGGTGGGGGCACGACGGCATTGGATGAAGCACTGCGCCGAACGAACGCCGCTTGTCCCCATCCCAGCCTTCCCCCGGAAGGGGAAGGAGCAACACGCCAGGCAGTGCGCTTCTCATGCGATCCTCACCAAAGGCTGGGCCGGCTGCACACGAACGCAGCGGGCCTCGCGCCCATGGTGCGTCTCGATCAGCGGCGGCATCACGGCGCTGCACTCAGGCAGCGCCAGATCGCAACGCGGCTCGAAGGCGCAGCCGGGCGGCGGCGCCAGCGGGCTCGACACCTGCCCGCGAATCGCGAACAGCCGCTTGGGCTTGGGTTGCCCCGGCAGCCGCGCCTTGCCCGGCAGGCAGGCCAGCAGGCCCTGCGTGTACGGATGCTCGGGCTGCGCGAACAGCGGCCGCACGGGCGCGCTCTCGACCACCCGGCCCGCATAGAGCACCACCACGTCATCGGCATGGTGCGCGACCACGCCGAGGTTGTGGGTGATGAAGAGGATGCTCATGCCCGTCTCGGCCTGCAGCCGGCGCATGAGTTCGAGAATCTGCGCCTGGATGGTCACGTCGAGCGCAGTGGTGGGCTCGTCGGCGATCAGCAGCGTCGGGTCGCAGGCCATCGCGAGCGCAATCATGACGCGCTGGCGCATGCCGCCCGAGAGCTGGTGCGGGTACTCGTGAATGCGTTGCGCAGCCGCCGGGATCTCGACCAGCTCCAGCATGCGCAGCGCATGGGCCAGTGCCGACTTACGGTCCAGCCCTTTGTGCAGCCGCACGCTCTCTGCGATCTGCTCGCCGATGGTGAAGACCGGGTTCAGGCTGGTCATCGGCTCCTGGAAGATCATCGACAACTGGTTGCCGCGCAGCGAGCGCATTTCGCGCTCGCCGATCTGCAGCAGGTCGAGCGTCTTGCCTTCGCGCGTCACGAACGATGCGGTGCCGCTGACCTGTGCGTTCGCGGTCTTGGGCAGCAGGCGCATCAGCGTGAGGCTGGTGACCGACTTGCCCGAGCCCGACTCGCCCACCAGCGCGGTGGTCTTGCCGGGCTGGATCGAAAAACTCACGTCGGCCACGGAGCGCACGAGGCCGTCTTCGGTGGGGAAGCTCGTGCTCAGGTTGCTGACCGTCAGACGTGCCGTGTTCGTGGGGTTCGTCATCATGAAGTCTTCTTGAGCTTGGGGTCGAGCAGGTCGCGCACCCCGTCACCCAGCAACTGCAGCGACAGCGCCGTGAAGATGATCGCGAGCCCCGGGAACAGCACCACCCAGAAGGCCTGGTGCGCGTACTGCTGGCTGCCCGCGACCATGGTGCCCCAGGTCGGAATCTCGGGCGGCACGCCAACGCCGAGGAACGACAGGCCTGCTTCGGCCAGGATCGCGTAGGCAAAGATGAAAGACACCTGCACGAGGATCGGTGACATCAGGTTCGGCAATATGTGGCGCCACAAAATGCGCGAGGTGCGAACACCCAGCGCGCGCACCGCTTCCACGAACAGCAGCTCGCGCACCACCAGCGTCGAGGCCCGCACCACCCGCGCCACGCGCGGCGTGTAGACCAGCACCAGCGCCAGCACGGTGTTCATCAGCGAGGGCCCGAGGATGGCCACCAACGCGATGGCCAGCAGGATGTCGGGGAAGGACATCATCGCGTCGACCACGCGCATCAGCGGCGTGTCGAGCCGGCGGAAGAAGCCGGCCATCAGGCCCAGCACCGTGCCTGCGATGACCGAGCCCAGGGCAGTGAGCGCAGCGATGGCCAGCGAGTAGCGCGCACCGTGCACGATGCGCGAATACATGTCGCGCCCGAGTTCGTCGGTGCCCAGCAGGTGTTCGGCGCTCGGTGCCTTCAGGCGCTGCAGCACGGCCGTGTCGTTGGGGTCTGCGGAGGCGAACAGCGGCGCGCCGATCGCCATGATCGCGATGACCAGCAGCACCAGCGCGGAGACCATCACGATGCGGCGGTGCATCAGCTGGCGGAGCATTCTTGGCATTTGCATTCTTCAGACCTTCACGCGCGGGTCGACCACCGCGTACAGCAGGTCGATGGAGAAATTGATCAGCACGTAGATCGCCGCAATCACCAGCAGCGCGCCCTGAATGACGGGGTAGTCGCGGCGCAGCACCGCGCTCACCACGAGGTTGCCCACGCCGGGCAGGCCGAACACGGTCTCGGTGATGACGGCGCCGCCGATCATCAGCGCAACCGTCAGGCCGATCACCGTGACGATGGGCACCAGCGCATTGCGCAGCGCGTGCTTGAGCACCACCGTGCTTTCGCTCAGGCCCTTGGAGCGCGCGGTGCGCACATAGTCTTCACCGAGCACGTCGAGCATCGAGGCGCGCGTGAAGCGGATGATGAGCGCCGAGTTCAAGAGGCCCAGTACGGCAGCCGGCAGCACCAGCGAGTGCAGCCGCTCGGCCAGTGCCGCATCGGGTGCGCCGTAGCCCGACACCGGAAACCAGCCGAAGGACACGGCAAAGATCTGTATGAGCACGATGCCGAGCCAGAAGCTCGGGATGCTCGCGCCCAGCATCGCGATGCCGGTGAAGAGCTGGTCGACCACGCGCCCGCGGAACACGGCGGAGACGATGCCGCAGGGCACGCCGATCAGCGCGGCGATGGCCACGGCCATCAACGCGAGCAGCGTGGTGGGTTCTGCGCGCTCCCACAGTGCCTGCGTGACCGGGCGCTGCAGAAAGATCGAGGTGCCGAGATTGCCCTGCAGCACTTCGCGCAGCCAGTAGCCGAACTGCACGGGCAGCGGCTTATCGAGGCCGTATTCCTTTTGCACGCGGGCGATGTCCACGGCCGTGGCCTGGTCGCCCAGCAGCACCGAGATCGGATCACCCGAGGCTGCGCGCGTGAGCACGAAGACGAGCACCGCCACGATGCCCAGCACGACGAGCATGCCGGCAAGGCGGGAAGCTATGTAGCGAAACAAGAATATCTCCTCGCTCAGCGCGAAAACTCGATGGCTGCCGCGCTGCCCACGGCCACGTACTGGCCGGTGAACTTGACGTCGCCGCCCTGCACGCGGAAGACCGTCACGTTGTCACCCTGCTTGTTGTGGCACACATAGAGGAACTTGCCGCTCGGGTCGAGCGTGCAGCTGCGCGGGTAGTTGCCGCGCGTCCATTCCTCGCGCACCAGCGTGGGCGCGCCGGTGCGTGCGTCGATCTTGAACAGCGAGATCGAATCGTGCAGGCGGTTCAGCGACACGAAGTGCTGGCCATCCGGCAGCATGCGGATGCCCGATGCATAGCTGGTGCCCTTGAAGCCGGCCGGCAGCGCCGAGGTTTCGCTCACCGGCGTCAGCACGCCGGTGCGGTTGTCGTAGCGCATGAAGGCGATGGTCGATGCCTCTTCATTCACCAGATAGAACCACTTGCCGTTCGGATGGAAGATGAAATGGCGCGCACCCGAGCTTTCGGACACCGCCACCGTGCTGGGCTGGCTCAGCACGCCGGTGCTGCGGTCGAAGCGGTAAGAGATGACGCGATCGAGCCCCAGGTCGGCCACCAGCACGAAGTTGCCGCCGGGGTCGCTGTGCACCATGTGGGCGTGCGGGCCGTCGTGGTCGCTGGTGGCAAAGCCTTCATGCGAACGGGCCGCGGCCGGCACCACGTCGGCGCCGGGCTTGCATGGGGTGGATGCGCCACAGGCCTCGACGTCCTTGTAGACGACGGCCGCGCGGTCGGCATCCGGCGTGCCGTCGGCGCGCAAGGCGATCACGCTGACATCGCCGCTGGCATAGTTGGCCGTGAAGAGAAAGCGCCCATCGGGATGCACGCTGATGTAGGCCGGGTCCTTGCCGCCGCAGGCCACCTCGGCCACGAACGACAGCGCGCCGTTCGCGCCGATGCGAAAGGCCGAGACCGAACCGGCCTCGAACTCGTTGGCCGCATAGAGCATGGGCAAGGTCGGATGGCGCGCCAGCGATGCAGGGTTGCGCAGCTTGGCGTTGTCGCCGGTGCTGGCCACGGCCGGTGGTGCACCGGGGATGGGCTTGAGCGCACCGGTGGCGCTGTCGACCACGAACTGGTGCACGCCCAGGCCACGCCCGCCGCGCCACGGCTTGCCGCCGTCGCTGTAGGTGCCGACGTAGGCATAGACCGGGCCGGACGTTGCGGCCTGGACGGTAGAGGCCGTGAGGCCAAGGGCTCCGAGGCCGGAGGCCAGTGCGCTGGCTTGCAGAAGTTGGCGACGCGATGGCATGGCTGTGTTCCCTGTGCCTTACTTGATCTTCGCGTTCCAGAAGAACGGCCAGGTCGCGGGCGTGTAGTTGTCCAGCGCCGGGCTCTTGGCCGAGAGGCCGTTGAACTTGCCGATGTTGATGTACGGCACTTCGTCATAGACGACCTGCTGCACCTTGCCCCACAGCGCGCCGCGCTTGGCCGGATCGCTCTCGGTGTTGAAGGCATTCAGCGCCGCCTTCTTGGCGGGCGAATCCCACCAGCCGGGCGCGCCGTCGCCGAGCTGCGGCGGCGAGAGCATCGGCTCGGGGAACTGGCCCGAGTGGGTGACGTAGATGTCCCACAGCTTCGAGTCGTTGCGGCGCTGCACCAGCGTGGCCCAGTCGACCACGTTGAGGTCGACCTTGAAGCCGGCGCGCTTGAGCTGCTCGGCCATCAGCAGCGCCATGTTGTAGTGAAAGTCGTACTGGCGGCTGGTGAGCACGCGGATCGGCTCGCCCTTGTAGCCGGCCTTGGCCGCGAGTTCCTTGGCCTTGGGTGCGTTGCGCTGGTTGTACTGCGTGACGCCCGAGGCCGAATAGAACGGCGAGCCCTTGGGGAAGTGGTTGCCCTCGGCCACGAAGAAGCGCGTGTCGCCGAAGCCGGCCGCGAGCATTTCGCCTTCGCCCAGGGCGGTCTGGATCGCCTGGCGCACGGCCGGGTTGGCGGCCACGCCTTCCTTGGTGTTGAGCACGAGGTACGGGAAGCCGAAGGACGGCGTCATGATCGGCAGCGTCTTGCCGCCCGAGGCTTCCAGGCGCGGCAGGGCTTCCACAGGCAGCAGGTCGGCAAAGTCGTACTGGCCGGCCAGCGCGCCTTCAACGCGCGTGCTGGCGTTGGGCACGGGCACGAAGCGCAGCTCTTCGATGGCGGCTTCGCGCTTGCCGCCGTAGCCGCTGGCCGGCTCCTTGCGCGCCGAATATTTGTCGAAGCGCGTGAGCAGCACGAACTGGTCGGGGCGGCGCTCCTTGAACTTGTAGGGGCCGGTGCCGACGAATTCCTTCAGCGGCGAAGCGATCGAGTCCTTCGCCATGATGGCCGCCATGCCGCTGGGCAGCGCGAACTGCGAGAGCAGCGGCGCATAGGGCTCTTTCAGCACGACCTCGATGGCGAGCGGGCCCTTGGCCTTGAGGCTGTCTATTTCCTTGCCCACGGCCTTGCCGCGCGGCGACTGGTCCATCCAGCGCTGCAGGCTGGCGACCACATCGTCGGCCGTGAGTTCGCGGCCGTTGTGCAGCATCACGCCCTTGCGCAGGGTGATCGCGTAGGTCTTGCCGTCGGCTGAAATCTTCGGCATGCCCTCGGCCAGCATCGGCACCACGTTCCACTTGGCGTCGAAGGTGTAGAGCGTTTCGTACACGTGCTGCATGATGGTTCCGACCAGGTCGGCGGTCGACGCCATAGGGTCGAGCGTCTGCGGCTCGGCCACCATCGCCAGCGTGGCGAAGTTGCGCGGGCCTTGCGCATGCGCTTGCTGCTGGGGCAGCGCGGCGCACAGCATCGCGAGCAGGGACGCACCCAGCAGGCTGCGCTTGGACAGCTTCGGCAGGCGCTGGACGACAAGACCGGCGTGGGCGGCATGGGTCATGGGGAACTCCTTCATGGGGCGATCGAGGTTTGTGAAAGAAATTTTCTTTTCGGCCCGGACTTTGAAGCAGTATTCATGCCAAATCATCCGTGTTAACCCTTGTTGAAGGGTTAATCTGAAATAGATTTTCAGATTGGATTGATACTCGGCGCTCCCTTTCCCCCATTCTTTTTCCAACTCAGGAGATCTCCATGCCGCTCGAATACCTCGGCGCCCCGCCCCTTGCTTCCGACCGCCAGGTCCGCCCCTTCTCCCCGGCCGTGCGTGCCGGCGACTTCGTCTATGTGTCGGGGCAGGTGCCCGTGAACAAGGAAGGCGAGCTCGTGGTGGGCGGCATCGAGGCGCAGACGCGCCAGGTGATGGAGAACCTGAAGACCGTGCTGGCACTGGCCGGCGCCACGCTCGACGACGTGTGCAAGAGCACCGTGTGGCTGCAGGATGCGCGCGACTTTGGTGCCTTCAACCGCATCTACATGGGCTACTTCGGTGAGAACAAGCCGGCACGCTCGACCACCGAGGCACGGTTGATGATCGATGCGCGCGTCGAGATCGACGTGGTCGCCTACAAGCCCAAGGCCTGATCAGGCCTGCTGCAGCTCGGTCTTGCGCTGGATGATGCGCGAGACCAGTCCGTATTCCACCGCCTCCTGGGCCGACAGCCAGCGGTCGCGCTCGATGTCGGCCAGCACCACCTCCAGCGGCTTGCCGGTTTCCCGCGCGATCTCGTGCGCGATGCGCAGGCGGGCCTTGATGATTTCCTGCGCCTGGATCGCGATGTCGGTAGCCTGACCACCCGCACCACCGCTGGGCTGGTGGATCAGGAAGCGCGTGTTGGGCAGGCACACGCGCCGTTCGCGTGGCGCCGACAGGAACAGATGCGTGGCCGCGCTGCCGACCCAGCCGGTGCCGATCATGTTCACCGGCGCGCTGATGAAACGCACGATGTCGTGGATGGCATCGCCCGACTCCAGGTGGCCGCCCGGCGAACTCACGAGGATGTCGATGGGTTGCTGGCTGTCCGCATCGAGCGCGATGAGCCGGCGCGTCACGTCGGCGGCCACGACGTCGGTGATGGTGCCGAAAATCAGCAGCGTGCGCGATTTGAATGCCTTTTCCTCCAGGTAGGAGTTGCGCGGCTCGGCGATGGCCGCAGGCTTGGTGTCGTCGTCGGTTTCCATTGAGAACATCGGCTGCATGGAGAAAGCTCCTGTGGTTGAACTGTCTTGACGAACAAGCCCACAGTTTCGTGACATTGCCTGCGCTGTGGCAAGCTGCGCCGATGCTCGATGAACGCTATCTGTCGCAATTCCCGGCGCACCGCGGCCGGCTGGTTCGCGCCGCCATGCGCCTGCTCGGCGGCAAGGCGGAGGCCGAGGATGCGGTGCAGGACACCTACCTGCGCGCGCTGGAAGCCGGACACACCCACGAACTCGATGCAGCGCAGGCCTGGCTGACCACGGTGATGCAGCACCTGGCCATCGACCGGCTGCGGCGGCGCAACTGGATGCAGGCGTGGCTGCAGGGCGCCGAAGCGCAGCACACCATCGCGCACGAGGCGCCTTCGGCGGAGGACGACGCAGCGGTGGCCGAGTCGACGGCACAGGCATTGCGCCTGCTGGCCACCCGGTTGTCGCCGCCGGACGCCGCCGCCGTGCTGCTGCGTGAAGTCTTCGAGGCCAGCTTCAAGGAGATTGCACAGGCCAGCGGCAAGACCGAAGCGGCATGCCGGCAACAACTGCATCGCGCGCTGTTGCGGCTGCGTCAGGACAAGAGCCTGGACGACGGCTGGGGCGATGGCGAATCGGAAGCCAGCTTTCGCGTGTACCGGCAGGCGCTGCATGCCTGCGATCCAACGCAATTGTTCGCGATGCTGCGGCAGCCGCCGACGCGAGCCTTCACGATGTCGGCCTCGGTGGCCAATGCCGGTGCGCCACGCGCGGTCTGCCAGGTCATGCAGATCGGCGGCCGGATCGGCCTTGTGCTGACGCTGGGCGGCAAGGTGTTGTGCGTGCTGCCGCTGGACACGAGCTGCGTGGCCACGACGGACGCGCTGGAGGAAGTCGCAACTTGAGCCTCGTCGTCATCGTCTCCGGGCCGCCTGGATCGGGCAAGACGTCCGTGTCCACATTGCTGGCACATGCCGATCCGCGCGGCCTGCACATTCCGTCCGACCTCTTCTACGACTTCCCCGCGCACCCCGTGCCGCCTTACCGTGCAGAGGCCAACGAACAGAATGCGGCCGTGATCAAGGCGGTTTGCCGCGCGGCGGCGTCCTTCGCATCCGACGGCTACCGGGTCTGCCTGGACGGCGTCTTCGGGCCATGGTTTCTGCCCCTGGTCGCGCGCGAGTTCGACGCGGCGGGCAGCCGGGTGGCGTATGTGCGGCTCGACATCGGCCTGGACGAAGCGCTGGCGCGCGTGAACGCCCGCTCGGGTCCGGACATGGCGTCGATGGTGCGCACGATGCACGCAGCATTCGAGCAGGCGCCCGGGCTCGAAAGCCACGGGGTCCCGACGGCGGACCGGCCACCTGAGGCTGTCGCGCGCGAGATCGAAGGCAAACTCGCCAGCGGCGCGCTGCAGCTCGACCTGAAGTACTGGGCGGCGCGCGGCCTCTAGCCGGCGCCCCCGGTCAGCCGGCGAGCCGCCCTGCCACCAATTGCAGCACCCGGTCGCAGCGCTTGGCCAGATCCTGGTCGTGCGTGACCATCACGAAGGCCGTGCCATGCCGGTGCGCCAGGTCGAGCATCAGCGCGAACACGGTGTCGGCGGTGCCACGGTCGAGGTTGCCGGTGGGCTCATCGGCCAGCACGCAGGCAGGCTGCGTGACCAGTGCGCGCGCGATTGCCACGCGCTGGCGTTCGCCGCCCGACAGTTCGGCCGGCCGGTGGTGCAGGCGCTCGGCCAGGCCCACGCTCGACAGGATCTTCGTGGCGGCCTGCGCCGCCTGCGCGGGCTCCACGCGACGGATCTTCAGCGGCATCGCCACGTTGTCGAGCGCGCTGAACTCGGGCAGCAGGTGATGGAACTGGTAGACGAAACCCAGGTGCTGGTTGCGCAGGCGGCCTTGCTCGGCGGCATCGGCATGCGCGATGTCCTTGCCCAGCAGTTCGACCTTGCCGGACGTGGGCGCATCGAGCCCACCCATCAGGTGCAGCAGCGTGCTCTTGCCGGAGCCTGAAGCACCGACGATGGCCAGTGTTTCGCCGGCATGCACGTCGAGGTCGACACCGTGCAGCACGGTGAGGTCGAGGCGGCCTTCGTGGAAGCGCTTGGTCAGGCCGCGGGCCTTCAATACGACGTCACTCATAGCGCAGCGCCTCGGCGGGGTTCACGCGGCTGGCGCGCCAGCTCGGATACAGCGTGGCCAGGAAAGACAGGACGAGGGAAATGATGGCAATGGGCATGATGTCGCTGCGCTGCGGATCGCTCGGCATCTTGCTGATCAGGTAGATGTCCTTGGGCAGGAAGCTGGCGTGGAAGAGATGTTCGAGGAAGGGCACGATCACGTCGATGTTGTAGGCGATGCCCAGGCCCAGCAACAGGCCGGCCACGGTGCCGATCACACCCACCATGGCGCCCTGCACCACGAAGATGGCCATGATGCTGCGCGGCGAGCTGCCGAGCGTGCGCAGGATGGCGATGTCGGCGCGCTTGTCGGTCACCGTCATCACCAGCGTCGAGACCAAATTGAAGGCGGCCACCGCCACGATCAGCGTGAGGATGATGAACATCATGCGTTTCTCGACCTGCACGGCCGCGAACCAGGTCTTGTTCTGGCGCGTCCAGTCGCGGATCAGGAACTCGCCGGGCAGGCTCACCGCGAGCTGGTCGGCGATGTCGCGGGCCTCGTTCAGGTCCTTCAGCTTCAGGCGGATGCCGGTCGGGCCTTCGAGGCGGAACACCTTGGCCGCGTCCTGCTCGTGGATCATGGCCAGTGCCGAGTCGTACTCGTAGTGGCCCGAATCGAAGGTGCCGACCACGGTGAACTGCTTGAGCCTGGGCACCACGCCGGCCGGCGTGACCTGTCCGCCCGGCGCCACCAGCGTCACCTGGTCGCCCGGCTGCACGAACATCGAGCGTGCCAGCTCGATGCCCAGCACGATGCCGAACTGGCCCGGCACCAGCTTGTCGAAGGTGCCCTTGGAGGCGATGCCGTTGGTGTCGGTGACTTCGGGTTCGAGCTTGGGGTCGATGCCGCGAATGATGGCGCCCTTCATGTCTTCGCCGCGCGCAATCAGCGCCTGCGTGTTGATGAAGGGTGCCGCGCCGATCACCTCGGGGTTCTTGCGCGCCGCCGCCATGATCTGGTCGAGGTCCTGCAGTGCCTGGCCGTCGCGCGAGAAGATCTCGATGTGCGACACCACGCCGAGCATGCGGTCGCGCACCTCTTTCTGGAAGCCGTTCATCACACTGAGCACAATGATCAGCGCCGCCACGCCCAGGGCGATGCCAAGCATCGAGACACCGGAGATGAAGGAGATGAAGCCGTTGCGCCGCGTCGCCCGGCCTGCGCGCGTGTAGCGCCAGCCGAGCTGCAGTTCGTAAGGAAGTCGCATCAAATTTCCCGCCGAGCCGCCTCAAGGGAAATTTGCCCGCCCTCGGGGGGCAGCGAACACACGAAGTGAGGAGCGAGGGGGTAGGTCATACGGCGGAATTGTGGCATTCCGGATGACCTCAGGGCTTCCCGGACAATAGGGAGATGGCCGAAACCCTCCCACGTCACTTGTTGATCCCCTTTGCCGGCCGCGGTTCCCCGGCTTGCCGTGCGGCACTGCTCACCCTGCGACTGCCCAACCTCGAAACCCTGCTGCTGCGACTGAGCCTGGCGGACACCGACACGCAGGACGAAAGCACGCGCTCGCCTCCGCATGAACGCGCGCTCGCGCAGGCGCTGGGCATTTCCGCTGCCGACGGTTGCATCCCCTGGGCCGCGCTGGAAGCCCGGAAAACCGGCCTGGCCGCGCCCGACGACCACGAAGCCTGGGGCCTCGTGACGCTGTGCAACTGGCAGGTCGGCATCGACGATGTGGCGCTGGGCGACCCGTCCGCCATCGAGATCGACGCCGCCGAATCGATGGCCCTGCTGGCCGTCGCACAACCCTTCTTCGAAGAAGACGGCATCAGGCTGTATCCCTCCGATACGCCGGGCCGCTGGCTCGCACGCGCGCCCATCTTCGACGGGCTGGCCACCGCCTCCATCGACCGTGCGGTGGGCTGCCCGATCTCGCAGTGGTCGCCGCTGGGCGATTCGTCGCGGCCCTTGCGCCGGCTGCAGAACGAGATGCAGATGCTGCTCTACACGCAGCGCGTGAACGACGACCGCGCCGCGCGCGGCGTGCCACCGATCAACTCCTTCTGGCTCAGCGGCACCGGCGTGCTGAAGAAAGAGCCGACGCGACCCGTCGCAACGCCCGAAGTCAGCGATGCCTTGCGCATCGCCGCGCTGCGCGACGATGGCGCGGCCTGGGCCGCCGCCTGGCAGGCGCTGGACGCCGGCGCCATCGCCGACCTGCTGACCGACTACACGCGCGGTGCCGACGTGGCGCTCACGCTGTGCGGCGACCGCGCCGCGCAGCGCTACACCGTGCAGCAGCGCGGCCTGGCCCGCTGGGCCAAGAGCCTGTTCGACCGCACACGCGCATCCAGCGTGCTGGAGGCCCTGTGAAGATCGTCGCCAGAGAAATCCCGCCGCGCACCGTCTGGGCGCTGGAACAGGCCGGCGTGCACCCGCTGCTCGCGCGCCTCTTTGCGGCACGCGGCGTACGCGCCAAGGAAGAACTCGACGACGGCCTGGCCCGGCTGCTGGCGCCCGACACGCTGCGCGGCACGCGCGAAGCCGCGGTGCTGCTGGCCGATGCCATGGCGCTCGACAAGCGCCTGTGCATCGTGGCCGACTACGACTGCGACGGCGCCACTGCCTGCGCGGTCGGCGTGCGCGGCCTGCGCCTGCTGGGCGCCAAGAACGTGAGCTACCTCGTGCCCGACCGCGTGGTCGACGGCTACGGCCTGACCCCACCGATTGCCGAGCGCGTGGCCGACAGCGGCGCCGACATGCTGATCACCGTCGACAACGGCATCGCCAGCGTCGAGGGTGTTGCGGCCGCCAAGGCACGCGGCCTGCAGGTGCTGGTGACCGACCACCACTTGCCCGGCCCCGAACTGCCGGTGGCCGACGTGCTGGTGAACCCCAACCAGCCCGGCTGCGAGTTCGAGAGCAAGAGCATCGCCGGTGTCGGCGTCATGTTCTATGTGCTGCTGGCGCTGCGCTCCGAGCTGCGCAAGCGCGGCGTGTTCGACGTGGCAACACAGCCCAAGCTCGACGCGCTGCTGCCGCTGGTGGCGCTCGGCACGGTCGCCGACGTGGTGAAGCTCGACGCCAACAACCGCCGGCTGGTGGCGCAGGGCCTGCGCCGCATCCGCGCTGGCGTCATGCCTGCCGGCGTAGCCGCGCTCTTCAAGGCCGCAGGCCGCACCGCGTCGGTCGCCACCACCTTCGACTTCGGCTTTGCCCTGGGCCCGCGCATCAACGCGGCCGGCCGCTTGGCCGACATGACGCTGGGCATCGAATGCCTGTTGACCGACGACGCAGGCCGCGCCGACGAACTCGCGCGCATGCTCGACGGCATCAACCGCGAGCGGCGCGACATCGAAGGCGGCATGCGCGACCAGGCGCTGCTGCTGGCCGAGTCGCTGTTCGCCACCGACGGCGAAGGCATCGAGGCGCCGCCGCCGGCCATCAGCGTGTTCGACGCGAACTTCCACGAAGGCGTGGTCGGCATCGTGGCCTCGCGCATCAAGGACCGCTTTCACCGGCCGACCTTCGTGTTCGCAGCGAGCGGCGCACCGGGCAAGGAACACGAGCTGAAGGGCTCAGGCCGTTCGATCCCGGGCTTTCATTTGCGCGATGCGCTCGACCTCGTGGCCAAGCGCCATCCGGGCGTGCTGCTGCGCTTCGGCGGGCATGCCATGGCCGCGGGCTGCACCGTGGCGCGCGAGCACTTCAAGACCTTCGAGCAGGGGCTGGCGCAGGTGGCCGGCGAATGGCTGGCCGCCTCCGCGCTCACGCGGCAGATCGAAACCGACGGGCCCATCGCACGCGAGTACATGCGCATCGACTTGGTCGACACGCTGCACAAGGAGGTGTGGGGCCAGGGCTTCGCGCCGCCGACCTTCAGCGAAGAAGTCGAGGTGGTGTCGCAGCGGCTGGTGGGCGAAAAACACCTGGCGCTCAAGCTCAAGCACCAGGGGCAGCCGATCGACGCGATCTGGTTCAGCCACACCGATCCGCTGCCGCCCAAGGTCAAGCTGGCGTTCCGGCTCGATGCGGACGAATGGCAGGGCGTGCGCCGCCTGCGCTTTCTGGTTGAAGGCGCGGAGTTCTAGCCTGCGCAAAGGCGCGTGACTTAGGGGACACGCGCCCCCGGGGCTTCGGAGATACGATCGGTTACCCAACCTGTCAAAAGAAAAACTTCGAGACGCCCGGATGCCTTCCTGTCACCGCTCCCCCTCCTCCACCGGCGCTTGCCCATGATCGATGGCGCGAGCTATGGCCTGCTGGCGGGCCTCATGGTGTGCGGTCTGGTATTGCTGCTGGTGTTCGGCAGCGTCATCCACGGTTATTACGCGTTGGCCTGTGCCTGTGCACTGGTCGCCTTTGCCGGCTTGAACGGCCTGGCGCCGCGCGGCCCATCCGCCCATTGGCCGGCGGCGGCGCTGGTGCTGTGGACGGTCTGCCGGCTTCAGTTCGGGCGGCACCTGCTGCGGCTGAAGGATTTCGCGCCGCGCCTGGACCGGGTCGCGCAGGCCACGCTGGTCCTCTTCGCGATCGCCGTGCTTTATGCCGCCCTCGAAACACAGCTCGTGTGGACGCTGCGCACGGTGCAGGCACTGGCAGTGGCCTCCACGGTGATCCTTGCAGTGGGCGCGGTGATGGTGCTGCGCCGCCTGCCTTGGCCGGCGGCGTTGTTCCTGGCCGGCGCGGCGCTGCTGATCGGCGGCATCTCGGCCACCCCGATGTCGATCTGGCTGGACCCGGCCTGGGCACCCCGCCGCATGAACTTCGCGCAGGCCGCCGTGATTGCGGAGCTGATGGTGTTCGTCATCGCCATCGGCGTGCGCCTGCGCGCCGATCGGGCGCTCGAAGCTCGCACGCAGCAAAAGGTGGAAGACCTGGGCACCGACGCGCTCACCGGCGCCACCAGCCGCGCCGGCTTCGAGAGCCGCGGCCGCGACTGGTTGCGCGAAGGCCGGCCGTTCTCGCTGATGCTGGCCGACCTGAACGGCTTCAGCCGCGTGAACGAACGGCATGGACGCGCAGGCGGCGATGCGGTGCTGGCCGCCATGGCCCGGCGCCTGCGCCAGCAGGTGCGCGCGGACGACATGGTGGCCCGGCTCGGTGGCGACGAGTTCGCGATCCTGCTGGTCGGCACACCGGCGCGGCACAAGCTCGCGGAGATGGCGATACGCATGCTGACCGCCGGCGCCCGGCCGGTCGAGCACGATGGCCGGCTGCTCGCGGGCGGCGAACTGAACTTCGGCATTGCCAGCCACCCGGTCGACGGCGACACGCTTGAAAGCATCGTGCAGGCCGCCGACCGCGCACTGCGCCACTGCGAGCAACAACGCATGGGCCCGGCCTATGCGTTCGCCGGCGAACTGCATGAATGAATTTTTCGTACCTGCCGCCGCATGAGGCACGGTGCATGATTCAGGCATGAGATTTCCTTCTTTTCTACTGCCTGTTTTTTACGCACCATCGAGCGCCCGACCGTCACGTTGCTGACGGGTCGGGCTTTCACATCGGGCCTTTATCCTCGGTCGCGAACACGGCATGCACAGATGCGTGGTTGAGCCCCATCGCGCATGCCGACCGGCAGATGTCCAGACCGCCGCCATCGCCCCGATTCATCCGCCACATTCAGCGCCGACAGGGCGCGTCGTCGATTCACAGGAGGACGTTTTTCCATGCGCCGTTTTGAACTGATCGAAGGAACCGCCAGCAAATTCTGGGAAGTGGAACAGGTCGGCTCCGACCTCAACATCCGCTGGGGCCGCATCGGCACCGCAGGCCAGAGCCAGACCAAGTCTTTCGCCGACGCCACCAAGGCCGATGCCGCGCTGACCAAGCTCGCCGCCGAGAAGACCGGCAAGGGCTACGGCGAAGTCGGCGTGGCCACCGGCGCGGCCATCGGCAAGACCGAGGCCAAGCCGAAGGCCGAAGCCACCGCCGAAAAAACAGCCTCGCCGGCAGCGGCGGAATCCACGGCAGCGGCCGACGCCAGCGCGCCCGCGCAGGAAGCCGCAGCGCCCTCCACCGAAAGCATCGACAGCCAGGCCGACCGCGTGTTCGAAGCCGTGCGCGCAAAGATGGAAGCGGGCGAACTCACGACCAAGGACACCTTGTCGCCCGGCATGCTCAAGCGCCAGCATGGCGTGAGCGAGCAAGGCGCCGCGCTGGCGTTCAAGCGGCTCAAGGCACAGGGCCTGCTGGACGGCTGGGGCACCAGTTGCACGCCCGTCAAGAACGCGCAGGCGCTTGCGAAGGAACTGGGTGCAACCGCACCGAACGCAGCCGCGGAAGCATCCATCGGCGCCGAGATGCCCGTCAGCGCCGACACGCCGCCGTGGCTTGCCAGCGGTGCGCCCGTGCGGCTCTCGCCCGAGATGCTGCGCCAGGCCTTTCCCTCGCGCCGCTTCCCTCCGAAGCCTGCTGCAAGCACGGGTGCGGCCGCCACCTGGCAGCTGGTGCGCCGCCAGCTCGATCCGAAGGTCGATGTCGGCAACAGCGATGCGGCCCTGCAGCCTGCGGTGCAACGCATGCTCGATCGCGTGGCGCTGCGCGAGCCCTCTGCCGATGCCGAGTCCGACACCGTGCTGATGGCATTGGCGCTGAGCACCGGCGGCCACTACGGCGAGAACGAGCCCGGCGAAATGGTGGCGAACTACCTGGTGGCGCAATACGGACTGCCGGGTGCCATCGACATCCTGCTGTCGGCGCAGCAGATCCAGGTCCAGACCGACTACGACCGGCAAGCCCAGGTCCGCCGCAGCAGTTTCGGCAGCGCGGTGAGCCGCGCCATGGGCAACAGCTACTACGGCCCGCTGGGGCAAGGCGAGCAAGCGCTGCGCGCGCACCTGGCCGCCGCCGAGCCCGAGGTCTGGCAAGCCTGCCGCGACAAGATCG
This sequence comes from Variovorax sp. PAMC26660, assembly GCF_014302995.1. Taxonomy (NCBI): domain Bacteria; kingdom Pseudomonadati; phylum Pseudomonadota; class Betaproteobacteria; order Burkholderiales; family Comamonadaceae; genus Variovorax; species Variovorax sp. PAMC26660. The sequence goes on along the minus strand of NZ_CP060295.1, from coordinate 3,931,383 downwards.
AAGCCGCGTTGCCCGGCGTGCACCCCAGCCGCCAACCCACGCTGGCCCTGATGCTGCCCGACGCCCCCGAGATCTCGAACGCGATGGTGCATGCGCTCGCAGCCGAAAAGGGCACGCCCGAAACCACGCACTGGCTGCTGCTGACGGCCACCGACCTGGCCGCCATCGCGCTGGCCGCCAAGGTCAAGCTCAGCTATTCCAGCGGCTTCTGGGGCGACAGCCACATGACGAGCACGCTGGTGCAGGAGCGCGGCACCGAGGCCGTGCCCGTGCTGGAGCGCGGCGCCGCCAACGACGACGCGGGCGACGCGCTCGCATGCATCGGCACGCCCGAGGCGGTGCAGGCGCTGGCCCGCGTGGCGAGCCAATCGAAGGGCGCGCTGGCGCGGCTTGCGCTGTCGGTCGACCGCTGGCCGGCGGCGGCCATCGCCGCGCTGTCACGGCTGGTCGCGGCTGGCGGCAAGGACGCCAACCTCGTCACGCCCAGCCTCACGCGCCTGCTGCGCGCGCACAGCGCAGCCCTGCTGCCCGCGCTGCGGCCCTGGCTGGATGCTGGCGCGCAGGCCGCCATCGACCGGCAACTCGCGCTGCTGTCCGGCCCCGCCGAAGTGGCCGATGCCGACGAACTGCCGCCCGTGCTGGCCGCGCCACCGTGGCTTGCCAAAGTGCAGAAGAAAGCCGCCGCCACGCTGGTGCTGGAACCGCTTGCGCTGGCTACGGCTGAACAGTGGAACGAAGGCGAACGCGAGAAGGCGTTGCGCCTGAACTCGTGGCAAATGAATCGCCATGCATCGGCGCGCCAGAACATGGCGGTGCTGCTCGATGAACTGGGCTTCGACATCAAGAAGCAAAAATCACACGGCCCGCTCGCCAAGGCGGCCGAAGCCGCGATCCGCGACGGCGATGCGCAGGGGCTGATCGCCAACTGGCGCGCCATGGTGGTCGAGCGCAAGAAGGAGCGCTACAACTGGTTCTGCTTCACATCGAGCTTCGTCACGCTGCTGCCGGCTGCAGTCGGCGTGCCGTTCTGGAACGCGATTGCGAGCGAGGCGGAAAGCGACGACATCGGCATGGTGCTCGCCACGCACGGCCAGGCCGTGATGCCGGGCCTGATTGCGATGGTGCGGTCGAAACCCTCCGAGAACCTGTCGTACGCGCTCAACTACGGCACGCCCGACCTGGCCATGCCGGCCGCCCGCGCCTTCGCCAAGCTCAAGACCTTGCGCGCCGCCGGCCGCGAATGGCTGCTGAAGTATCCCGAGCACGCCGCCTGCGGCCTGATCGCGCCTGCGCTCGGCAAGGCCGGCGAGGCACGCGACTGCGCGGGCTCGGCGTTGCGCCTCCTGCAGGCCAACGGCCACGAGGCGCTGCTGCTCGAAGTGGCCGGCCGCTACCGCCAGCCCGAGGTGGTGCAGGCGCTGCGCGCCGTGCTCGACGAAAGCCCGCTCGACCGCTTTCCCACCAAGCGCGCCAAGCTGCCCGAGTTCTGGCAACCGCGCGGCTGGCGCCGCCCGACGCTCAGGAACGGCAAGGCGCTGCCCGACGATGCGCTCGACCACTTCGGCCAGATGCTGACCTTTCCGACCACCGAAGGCATCTACGGTGGCATCCCCGTGGTCAAGGAGGCCTGCGACGCCGACTCGCTGGCCGAGTTCGCATGGGACGCCTTCACCGCCTGGCTCGAAGCCAGCGGGCCGAGCAAGGAAGGCTGGGCGCTCACCTCGCTGGGCCTGTTCGGCAACGACGACACGGCGCGCAAGCTCACACCCTTCATTCGCGCCTGGCCCGGCGAGGCTGCGCATGCGCGCGCCGTGACCGGGCTCGACGTGCTGGCCACCATCGGCAGCGACGTCGCGCTGATGCTGCTCAACGGCATCGCGCAGAAGGTCAAGTTCAAGGGCCTGCAGGACAAGGCGCGCGAGAAGATCGACGCCATCGCCGAGGCGCGCGGCCTGAGCACCGAGGAACTCGAAGACCGGCTCGCACCCGACCTCGGCCTCGACGAGCAGGGCACGATGCTGCTGGACTTCGGCCCGCGCGCCTTCAAGGTCGGGTTCGACGAAGCGCTCAAGCCCTATGTGCGCGAGAGCACCGGTGGCGTCGATGGCGCGCGGCTGCCCGACCTGCCCAAGCCCAAGAAGACCGACGACGACGCACTGGGCAAGGAAGCGGTCGAGCGCTTCAAGCTGCTCAAGAAGGACGCACGCACCATCGCGAGCCAGCAACTGCTGCGCCTCGAAGTGGCGATGTGCGCACGCCGGCGCTGGACGCCCGAGGTGTTTCGCCTTTTCCTGGTCGAGCATCCGCTGGTGCGCCACATCGTGCAGCGGCTGATCTGGGGGGTGTACGCGGTGGAGGGCGACAACAGCTACGGCGGCACGCTGCAGGCATGCTTCCGCGTGGCGGAGGACGGCAGCTACACCACGGCCGAAGACGACCCCTTCGAATTGCCTACGGGCGACAACATCCGCATCGGCGTGCCGCATGCGCTGGACCTGTCGCCCGCCGATGCCGCCGCCTTCGGCCAGGTGTTCGCCGACTACGAGCTGCTGCAGCCCTTCGCCCAGATCGGCCGCGACATCTACACGCTGACCGACGAAGAAAAGAAGAGCTTGAAGCTCGAGCGCTGGAAAGACGTGAAGGTGCCCACCGGTCGCGTGCTGGGCCTGGCCAACAAGGGCTGGCGCCGCGGCCAGGCGCAAGACGCCGGCTGCATCTGGTACTTCAGCAAGCCGCTGGGCACGAACCGCGTGATCGAGCTGAGCCTGGACCCCGGCATCATCGTCGGCATGGTGGACGAATATCCCGAGCAGACGCTGGGCCAGGTGCAGGTCGGCCAGCCCTCGGGCTGGGGCGACATGCGCGATGCCGAAGCACTGCACCTGCTCGACCCGATCTCGGCGAGCGAACTGATCCGCGACATGGAAGGGCTGCGGGCATGAAGCGGCGCGCGTGGATGCTGGCGGCGGGCCTGGCCATCGCGGCCACGGCCTTGGCGGCCACAGCAGCAACAGCGGCCGAAGGCAACGCGCCCGAGGTCTCGCCGCGCGTGACCACTGTGGCCACCGGCGGCGAGTGGACCTCGCCGAAGGGCAGCGGCGTGCTTCGCGTGGTGATCGCCGACACGGGGTTCTCGCATGTGCATTCACGGCTGTGGATCGAATGGCTGACGGTCGGCGAACGCGGTGCGCCACGGCGGGTGGCGCGCGTGCTCGTGAAGGAGCTCTCGGGTGGCATGAACGTCCTCGAAGCCGGCAACCGGCGCGAGACCTTCCAGGGCGGGCGCATCCGGCTGCGCGCCACTCACACCTATTCGCAGGACAGCTCGGACATCACCATCGAGACCGGCAAGCCCGGCGAGTACAAGCTCCTCTAGTTTCATCAGCATCCACCATGGCCACATCCAGCAAAAGCTCCAAAGACACCGGTGCGCCGCAAACGCCAACGCAGTTGCAACGCCCGCCGGCCGAGATCCAGTACGCCGCGCAGCTCGCGCGCTTGCAGGCGCAGGACAAGGACCCGCGCCCGCCCGGCTGGGTGCTGGGGCTGAAAGCCGCCCGCGCCTTCATCCTCGGAGATGCGTCGCTCGACATCGCGCCCAAGATCGTCGCGCCCGTGGCCAGCATCGAACGCATGCTGGTCACGCTGGCCACCGGACGCGGGCTGATGCTGGTGGGCGAGCCGGGCACGGCGAAGTCGATGCTGTCGGAGCTGCTGGCCACCGCCATCTCGGGCATCTCGACGCTCACCATCCAGGGCGGCGCATCGATCACCGAAGACCAGATCAAGTACGGCTGGAACTACGCGCTGCTCATCAACGAAGGGCCGAGCCCGCGCGCGATGGTGCCGGCGCCGCTCTACCTGGGCATGCAGAAGGGCCAGGTGGTGCGCTTCGAGGAAATCACGCGCGCGCCGCTCGAAGTGCAGGACTGCCTGCTCGGCATGCTGTCGGACCGCGTGATGGCGGTGCCCGAGCTGTCGGGCGAGCACGGCATGCTCTATGCGCGCGAGGGCTTCAACATCATCGCCACCGCCAACACGCGCGACCGTGGCGTGAACGAGATGAGCGCGGCGCTCAAGCGCCGCTTCGATTTCGAGACCGTGTTCCCCATCCTCGACTTCGACCGCGAACTGGCGCTGGTGCAGGAGTCGTCCGCGCGCCTTCTGGCACAGAGCGGCATTCCGAAGACCATTCCCGCGCCGGTGCTGGAACTGCTGGTGTCGACCTTCCGCGACCTGCGCGGCGCGCCGGCCAAGGAAGGCGGGAACGGCAATGGTGGCGACGCAGCGATGGACCGGCTCACGGCCGTGATGTCGACCGCCGAAGCGGTGAACGTGGCGCATGCGGTCGGCGTGCGCGCGTGGTTCCTCGAACAGCGCGAGGGCTCGCCGGCCGATCTGGTCGATTGCATCGCGGGCACGGTGGTGAAAGACAACGCGGACGATCGCGCCAAGCTGCGCCGCTACTTCGAGCAGAAGGCCGCCAAGCGCAACGGCGCGCACTGGCGTGCGTACTACGAGGCGCGGCATCGTCTTCCCTGAGCGCGCGGCAATGACACAGCAGCCCCACATCGTCGGCGTGCGTCACCACAGCCCTGCCTGCGCGCGGCTGGTCGCCGAGCGCATCCGCACCCTGCGCCCCGCGCATGTGCTGATCGAAGGGCCAGCCGATTTCAACGAACGACTGGCCGAGCTGTACCTGCCGCACCAGTTGCCGGTGGCGATCTACAGCTACCTCTCGGGCGACGAAACGCATCGCGGCTCGTGGTCGCCCTTTGCCGAGCACTCGCCCGAATGGCAGGCGCTGCAGGTGGCGCGCGAAGTCGGCGCGCAGGTGCGCTTCATCGACCTGCCTGCGTGGCACGACGCCTTCTCGCGCATGGAGAACCGATACGCCGACGTGGCCGATGCGCAGCATGAAGAACGCGCCGAAGCCTACGAACGCGCGCTGACCGAGAAGCTCTCGGTGCAGGGCCGCGATGCACTGTGGGACCACCTGTTCGAGGACGGCTGCGATGCGGCCGAGCTGGCGCAGCGCCTGGCCACCTACTTCGATCATTTGCGCGGCGAAGACCCCGGCTCGCTGGGCAACCAGGCGCGCGAACAGATGATGGCGCGCTGGATCGCCTGGGCGATGGCGCAGCCGGTTGAGCCCGGCCGCGCGCAGGTGCTGGTGGTGTGCGGCGGCTACCACGCGCCTGCGCTGGCGCGGCTCTGGCAGGGCCTGCCGGCCGAGCTGCCCGCAACCCCAGAGCCATCGCTCGAACCCTGCAATGAAGGAGGCCAGGACGACAGAGCCGATGCGCCGCTGCGCTTCGGCTCCTACCTCGTGCCGTACACATTCAAGCGCCTCGATGCCTTCGCCGGTTATGCCTCGGGCATGCCCTCCCCCGCCTACTACCAGTGGGTCTGGGAGCACGGCCCCGAAGGCGCCGCACATCGCGCGCTGCAGCACGTGATGCAACGGCTGCGCGACAAGAAACTGCCCGCCTCCACCGCCGACCTAATGGCCGTGCATCTGCGTGCGCAAGGCCTCGCGCGTTTGCGCGGTCACGAGAAGCCGCTGCGCTCCGACTGGCTCGACGCGCTGGCCGGCGCGCTGGTAAAAGACGCGCTCGATGCGCCGCTGCCCTGGACCTACCGCGGCGCGATCCGCCCCGGCACCGACCCGGTGCTGGTGCAGGCCATGGATGTGCTGGCCGGCGACACCGTCGGCCGCCTCGCGCCCGGCACGCCGCAGCCGCCGCTGGTGGCTGCGGTGGCGGCCGAACTCGCTGCGCACGGCATCGTGCTGCGCGGCCAGCTCAAGATCGACCTGCTGGCCGACGCCGACCGCGCGAAGAGCCGCGTGCTGCACCGGCTGTCGATCCTGCGACTGCCCGGCGTGCGACGCACGCAAGGGCCGAAGCTGGCAATGTCGGGCGAACGCACCGAAGTCTGGTCGCTGGCCGAGCCGCTGGAGCAGCAGGCCGCGCTGATCGAGGCCGGCGCCTGGGGCGCGAGCCTGCATGACGCGGCGCGGGCCCGGCTCGAAGACGATCTGCGCCAGGCACAGGGCCGCATCGGTCCGTTGGCCGATGGGCTCAACCAGGCCGCGTGGGCGGGGCTGTCGGCGCTCAGCGATTCGCTGCTGGGCGAGCTGCAGGGCGCCATCGCCAACGAGCCGCGCTTCGAGGCGCTGGGCCCGGCCTTGTCGGTGCTGCATACGCTGCTGCGCCACGGCCAGATGCTGGGCATGGCCGATGCGCCGGTGCTGCGCGTGGTGATCGAGTCGGGCTTCGACCGCGCGCTGTGGCTGCTGGAGCCGCCCGCCGCCGTCACGCCAGCCGACATGGACGCGCATCTGCAGGGCCACCTCGCGCTGCGGCGGATCGTGGCCGACGTGCTGGCCCATGCGGCCGACACATCGCACGACGCCGACGCACCGAAGCTGCTCGACGTGGAGCCGGCGCGCGCGCTCGCGGTCTGGCAGCGCAAGGCGGCCGATGCCAGCGCCGCGCCCGTGAGCCGTGGCGCCGCGCTGGGCGCCACGCTGAGCCTGGCGGGGCGGGCTGCACACGCGCAGCCGCACGATGCCGGCGTGAATGAAGCGATGCAACTGCTGCATTCGCTGCCTGCGCCGGTGCTCGGCGATGCGCTCACCGGCCTGCTCGCGCTGGCACGCGAAACGCTGTCGTCCGAACCGGCCTTCGTCGCCGGCATGGACCGCACGGTGCAGGCGCTGGACAACGCCGACTTCGTGCGCGCCATGCCCAGCCTGCGCGCCGCCTTTGCCTGGCTGCCGCCGCAAGAGCGCGGATTGCTGGCCGAGCAGGTGCTGAAGCTGCACGACGCCGCTCATCTGTCGCGCCGCGCGCTCACGGCCACGCACTCCGGCGAGGCCGCGCCGGAAGCGCTGGCGCAGGCGCGCATGGTGGAAGACGCCGTGCTCGCGCGCCTCGCGGCCTGGGGCGTCACGCTCGACAACAACGACAAGGACTTCGACGGAAGCCCCCGCCCATGAGCCTGGACATTCCCGATCCGCTGCAACGCTGGCGCCTGCTGCTGGGCGATCCGGCCGAAGCGTGCTGCGGCGGCCTGAGCGCCGAGGCCAAGGCGGCCGACGCCGCGCTCGACTGGCTCTACGGCCGCGACAGCGACCGCGCCAGCCGCGGCGAACGCAGCGCGGGCCTCGGCCCGTCGGCGCTCAGCACGCCGGACTGGATCAACACCATCCACTCGCTCTTTCCGAAGGAAGTGATCGAGCGGCTGGAGCAGGACGCGGTCGAGCGCTACGGCATCGACGAGGTGGTGACCAACCTCGAAGTGCTGGAGCGCATCGAGCCTTCCGAATCGCTGCTGCGCGCGGTGCTGCACACCAAGCACCTGATGAACCCGCAGGTGCTCGCGGCCGCGCGCAAGCTGGTGGCCGAGGTGGTGCGCCGCATCATGGAAAAGCTGGCCACCGAAGTGCGGCAGGCCTTCAGCGGCAGCCGCGACCGGCGCCGCCGATCGCGCATGAAGATCGCGCGCAACTTCGACTTCAAGCAGACGCTGGCCGCCAACCTGCACCGCTACGACCCGGAACGCCGCAAGCTCTATGTGGAGCGGCCGGTGTTCATCAGCCGCACCAAGCGGCACGCCGAGCCGTGGGACATCATCCTGCTGATCGACCAGAGCGGCTCGATGGTCGACTCGGTGATCCACAGCGCGGTGATGGCTGCGTGCCTGTGGCAGTTGCCCGGCATGCGCACGCGGCTGGTGGCCTTCGACACGGCGGTGGTCGACCTCACATCCGATGTGTCCGATCCGGTCGAGCTGCTGATGAAGGTGCAACTGGGCGGCGGGACCGACATCGCGAAGGCCGTGGCCTATGCGCAGTCGCTGATTGCCAATCCGCGCAAGAGCATCGTGGTGCTGGTGAGCGACTTCTACGAAGGCGGCAGCGAACACGAGCTGGTGCGGCGGGTGAAGGCGCTGGTCGAGTCGGGTGCCAAGGTGCTCGGGCTGGCCGCGCTCGATGCGCAGGCCGAGCCGGCCTTTGACCGCGAGATGGCCGCGCGGCTGGTGCGCGAAGGCGCGCAGATCGGCGCGATGACGCCGGGCCAGCTCGCGGGCTGGCTGGCCGAGAAGGTGCAGGGATGAGCGCGATGACCGAACTGCGCGCCGACCTGCTCGAACTGACGCCAGAGGCGTTGACCGCGCTGGCCAACGCGGGCTTCGTCAAGCGTGCGCAAAAGGACGTGGCGGCCGGCCTGCTGCCGCGGCTGGAGACCGGCGCGGACGGCGTGGTGCAGGCCCACTTCGACGACGGCGTGCGCACCAGCCTGCCACCCGGGCGCACGCTGCGCGATGCGCAATGCAGTTGCCCCGCGAGCGGCATGTGCCGGCACCGGGTGATGCTGGTGCTGGCTTATCAGGCGCAGGCGGCTTCCGTGGCCACCGCGCAGGCACCATCGGCCGACGACACCGAAGCGCCCACGGAATCAGCCGGTGCATGGAGTCCCGCCGAGTTCGACGATGCCGCGCTGGCAGCCAGCCTTGCGCCTTCCGTGCTCGAACAGGCCCACAAGTTCGCTGCGGCGCGGCCCGTGGTCGGCGTGCAGGCGTGGCGCAGTGCCAGCGCACCGCCGGTGGCGCGGCTGCCGATGTGCAGCGTGCGCTTCTTCTCGCGCAGTTCGCTCGTGCATGCGCGCTGCGACTGCAAGCAGGGCAGCGGCTGCGCGCACGTGGTGATCGCGCTCTGGGCCTTCCGGCAGGCGGGTGCGTTGCTGCCGGGCTCGGCCGAGGTCATGGTCGAAGTGCGGTCGCCGGCCTCGGGCAGCGCCGACGCGGCCGATGGCAACTCTTCGCCGCAAGCGATGCAGGGCGAGGCCGCACGCATGCTGCGCGCGCAGATCGACGCCTTGCTGCTGTCGCTCTGGCTCGACGGATCGAGCCAGCCGTTGATGGCGCTGGCGGCACGCTTCGAGGCGGTGCGCAACCAGGCGCGCGCGCTGGCCTGGAACTGGGTCGACGACGCGCTCGACGAACTCTGGCAACTGCTGCAGGCCCAACAGGCGCGCAGCAGCCGCTTCGAGCCCTTGCGACTGGTGCGCGTGCTGGCCGAGCTGTGGGCCCGGCTTCAGGCGGCCGCGCAGGCCGAGCGCCCGCAGGCGCGGCCTGCGCTGCTGGCGAGCCAGATCCTGGGCATCGGCGTGAAGGGAGAGGTCGCGCTCGACCACCTGCGGCTGGTGTCGCTCGGCGCTGAACTCTGGTCCGACGACACGGCCGAAGGGGCGAGCATTCTCTTTGCCGACCCCGACACGCAGAACGTGACGGTGCTGGAACGCCAGTGGTCGCGCGCGGCGGACATCGCCACCGGCGGCGCCGCGCCCAACCTGCTCGGCCGCCGCGTCGCGGGCTTTCCGCTGCGGCAACTGGCGAGCGGGCAGGTCATCACCAAGACCGCGACGCGGCGCGCCAACGGGCTGATCGACATCGCCCCCGGCGCGCGCCAGACCGGCGTGCTGCCGCTGTCGCCGAAATCATGGGACGACCTCGTCGCGCCGCTGCGGCAGGACAGCGTGGCCGCGCTGGTGGCGCATCTGCGCGAGGCGCCACCGGACTTCGTGCGGCCGCGCCAGGCCGCGAGTGGCGCGTCGGCCGGTGCAGCGGGGCAACTGCATGTGGTGGCCTTCGATCGCATGGAGGTGGCGTCCTGCCACTGGGATGCGGCGGCGCAGGTGCTGCACGCGAGGCTGGGGCAGGCGGCGCTGGACGGGCCACAGGCAGCGGATGAAAGCGGCAGCGATGGATTGCTGCACCTCGCACTGCCACATCGCACCGTCTCACCGGGTGCCGTCGACGCACTGGCACGCGCGCTCGCAGGCGAATGGGGCGCCCTGCGTGCCGTGGCCGGCACGGTGCATCTGCAAGGCGGTCGCGCGATCATGCAACCGTTGAGCCTGCTGACGGCGCAGCGCGCCGTGGTGCTGCAGGCCGAAGCGCCGATGCCGCAGCCGCTGGATTTGCAGAGCGACACCGAGGAAGTGCCTGCGTTGAATGCGCTGGCCGGCGACACGCTCGAACTGCTCGCGCTCTGGCTGCGCCAGGGCCTGCGCCATCAGGGCGGCGGCGCATGGTCACGGGCCGAGGCGCAGGTGCTGCGGTTGAAGCAATCGGGTCTGGGTCACAGCGCAAAGCTGCTGGGCGGCGTGCTCGAAAACATGCGCTCCGCACAGCGTCCGGCGCTGGTGGCGCAACTGGCGATGTTGGGACTGCTGATGCAGGGCGTTGCGCAGTCGGCCGAGCCTTGACCGGAACTAGCTGGGTTTCACGCCCGGTGCGCGCTGGGCGCCATCGCCGCTGTCCTTCACTGCCTTGGCCCATCCATGGCCCCAACGCGCGATCGGGCGCTCGAACCACCGATAGAAAACATCGGCAACCAGCAGCGCGACGGCAAAGCCGCTGAACAACAGGAACGGACCGAAGAGCATGCCGGGGAACACGAAGAGCACAGCCTGCACTGCCATGACCTGGATCAGGTACATGGCGTACGAACGCTGGCCGATGAACACCAGCGGCCGCCATGCCAGCGCGCGGCTCAGGTAGGTGCTGTTCACGATGAGGGACGGCATCAACAGTCCGATCAGCAAACTGAACACCACGATCAGCGTCGCATGACCGAGGTGCGCCTCGAAAAGAGCGCCTCGCCTGTACCAGACGAACAGCACGAAGGCGATGATGAATGCGGCCTTGTTGGTCATGAGGCCGCGAAGCCTGTCGAACACGATCCGCGAATGCATGGCCACGGCAATGAGCGAACCCAGGATCAGCCCGAAATAGAACCACGGCGTGAACCAGGCGGGATAGAAGCTGCCGACCAGAAGAACGCCCGTCACTCCGAGGCAAAGCAGCGCAAGGCCCATGCGGGAGGTCGACGTGCGCCCGAACAGGGCGAACAGCAACGGCCACACCAGGTAGTACTTCCACTCCACGCCCAGCGACCAGGTAATGGCCCAGGGCGATGGCCCGGCAAATTCGTTCAGGAAAGTGAGCATGTAAGGCGTCGCCGCCTTCATTTCGGTCCAGGCCAGGCCCTGCGAGAAGTAACTCAGGACCATGACCAGCAGGTACACGAGAAAGTAGACAGGCATCAGCCGCGTGCTGCGCCGGATATAGAACGCCTTCAGCGATACGAAACCGGTGGCGTCCCACTCGCGCAGCAACAGCGTCGTGATCAGAAAGCCGGAGAGCACGAAGAAAACGTAGACACCGAGCCAGCCGGTCCGCGTGCCCGACATCTCTCCGCCGAAATGAACCGCGAAAACAAGAAAGACCGAAATCGCCCGCAGCCCGTCCAGGGCGGGGAAATACGAGGTCTTCAGGTAGACATCGTGGTCGAGGGCTGTTTTCGATTCGCGCATTCGGCGGGCTTCACGAGAAAGTGGCGCTCAATAAAAAATCCCCGAATTTTCTGGAAATCCTGGGGATTGGGGTGCCCTCGGTGGCCGAGGACAGTGTGATGGTGCCGCTTGTCGGAATCGAACTGACGACCTTCCGCTTACAAGGCGGGTGCTCTACCAATTGAGCTAAAGCGGCGTATTTTTTCTCTGCGGGATTCTAGCCGCGCGGCGTGGCACCCAGTTCAGGGCGCCGGTGCCGCCGTCTGTCTACTTGACGCGCTTGAGCGATGGCCTGGAACCGCCACCGGCCGGCGGGCGCGGTGGCTCGTCGACCGGATCGGTCTGGCTCGCTTCGACCGCTTCGTCGGCGTCCTCGCCCGTCACCAGGTGGACGATCTTGCCTGCATCGCCTTCGGTGCCACGCGAAGCGTCGCGCAAGGGCATGCGCGCCGGGCCCGTGTGCGCAGGCACAACAGGGGGCGCATCGCCATTGCCGTTGTCTGCCGCGGCAGGCGCGGGTGCCGGAAAGGCCATACCCTGCCCGTTTTCACGCGCGTAGATCGCGATCACGCGCCCCACCGGCACGCTGATTTCACGCGCACTGCCCGCAAAACGGGCCTTGAACTCGATGAAATCATTGCCGAGCTTGAGCGAGCTGGTCGCGTCGAAGCTGATGTTGAGCACGATCTCGCCGTTTTTCACGTACTCGCGCGGAACCTGGACACTGTCGTCGACCTGCACCGCGACATAGGGCGTGAACCCGTTGTCGGTGCACCATTCGTACAGGGCCCGGATGAGGTACGGGCGGGTGGAAGACGACTCGAGCGCGTTGATCATGAAAAACGACGGAAAACGGTGGAAGCAGGCACGCAGCTTACTTACTTTCGCATGACCTTTTCAGAAGGCGTGAGTGCTTCGATGTAGGCCGGACGCGAGAAGATGCGCTCGGCGTACTTCAGCAGCGGTGCCGCATTCTTGCTGAGGTCAATGCCGTAGTAGTCGAGGCGCCAGAGCAGCGGTGCAATGGCCACGTCGAGCATCGAGAAGTTGTCGCCCAGCATGTACTTGTTCTTGAGGAACACGGGAGCGAGTTGCGTGAGGCGGTCACGGATGTGCGAGCGGGCCTTTTCGAGCGCCTTGTCGTTGCCCTTGACGGTGCGATTCTCGAGCGTCGACACGTGAACGAACAGTTCCTTCTCGAAATTGAGCAGGAACAGGCGCACGCGGGCGCGGTCGACCGGGTCGCCGGGCATCAGTTGCGGATGCGGGAAGCGCTCGTCGATGTACTCGTTGATGATGTTCGACTCGTACAGGATCAGGTCGCGCTCGACCAGAATCGGCACCTGGCCGTACGGGTTCATCACGCTGATGTCTTCGGGCTTGTTGTAGAGATCGACGTCGCGGATCTCGAAGTCCATGCCCTTTTCGAACAAGACGAAGCGGCAGCGGTGGGAAAACGGGCAGGTCGTTCCTGAATACAAGACCATCATGGCGAAAGACTCCTAAAAATCAAAAAGAGTGGGTCGCGTTGGCAACCCACTCTGTGGGACCGGATACACGAGGCGTCCGGTCGGCGTGGACGGAACTACTTGACGTCTTTCCAGTACGAGGCGTTCAGTCGCCACACAAAAACCACGGACATGACCAGGAACAGCAGCACCCAGACGCCGATGCGAATACGGGTGTTCTGTGCGGGCTCGGCCATCCATTGCAGGTAGCTCACCAGGTCGCCCACCGCATTGTCGTACTGCACGGATGTCAGGGTGCCGGGAGTGACTTGCTCCCAGCCCTTGAACACTTCGGTTTCGTGACCGTGCTGTTCGACTTTGGTGTAGACCGGCCGGCGCTCGCCCTGCAGTTCCCACAAGGGGTTCGGCATGGCGACGCTCGGAAACGCGAGGTTGTTCCAGCCGGTGGCCTTGGTGTCGTCGCGGTAATAGGTGCGCAGATACGTGTAGAGATAGTCGGCGCCGGTGCCGCCATGGCCGGCGCGCGAACGCGCAACCAGCGTGAGGTCGGGTGGCGTCGTGCCGAACCAGTCCTTGGCCTGGCGCGGGTCGATGTTCGCCTTCATGGTCTCGCCGACCTTGTCGGTCGTGAACAGAAGGTTGTCCTTGATCTGCTGCTCGGTGATGCCGAGGTCCTGCAGGCGGTTGTAGCGCATGAAGGCTGCCGAATGGCAGTTCAGGCAGTAGTTGACGAACAGCTTGGCGCCGTTTTGCAGGGCGACCACGTCGTTGGTCTTGGGATTCGCCTTGTCCCAGGCAATGCCCTCGGACTCGGCGGATGCCGTTGCACAGAAGGTCAGGCCCAGCGCGAGACCCAGGACCGCGAGCCAGCCGGAAATGCTTTTCTTCATCGTGTGTTCTCTCAGCTCTCTTGGGCAGCTTGTCTCAATGGGCGGCAAAAACCACGCGCTCGGGCACGGGCTTGAATTCACCCTTGCGGCTCCACCATGGCATCAGCAGGAAGAAGCCGAAGTAGAAGAGCGTGCCGATCTGCGAGATGGTCTGTGCGATGTCGAGGGCGAAGGAGCCGATGACCAGGTTGCCCCAGACGCCGGGCGGCTGGATGCCCAGGTAGCCCAGGATCAGGAAGAAGAACACGAACACGCCATAGACATACTTGTGCCAGCTCGGACGGTAGCGGATCGACTTGACTTCGCTGTGGTCGAGCCACGGCAGGAAGAACAGGATGATGACCGAGCCGCCCATGATGACCACGCCCCAGAACTTGGCGTCGAAGGACTTGAGCAGGAAGATCACCACAGCGGCCACGACCACGGCAGCGACCTTGAGCGCCGTGCCCGACTTGCCCTTGATGAAGTTCCAGATGGCAGCGGCACCGATGATCAGCGCGAACACGTTGACCATGTCGTCGGTGGTTGCACGCAGCATCGAATAGAAAGGCGTGAAGTACCAGACTGGCGCAATGTGGTTCGGCGTCTTCAGCGAATCGGCCGGGATGAAGTTGTTGTACTCGAGGAAGTACCCACCGGCTTCCGGCGCGAAGAAGATCACTGCCGAGAAGATCGTGAGGAACACCACCACGCCGAAGATGTCGTGCACCGTGTAGTACGGATGCGACGGAATGCCGTCGAGCGGATGGCCGTCGGGGCCGCGGTTGGCCTTGATCTCGATGCCGTCGGGGTTGTTCGAACCCACTTCGTGCAGCGCGATCAGGTGGGCCACCACCAGGCCGAGCAGCACGAGCGGCACGGCGATCACGTGGAAGCTGAAGAAGCGGTTCAGCGTGGCGTCGCTCACCACGTAGTCGCCGCGGATCAGCAGGGCCAGGTCAGGGCCGATGAACGGGATGGCGGCGAACAGGTTCACGATCACCTGGGCGCCCCAATAGGACATCTGGCCCCAGGGCAACAGGTAACCCATGAAGGCTTCGGCCATGAGGCACAGGAAGATCGCGCAGCCGAACACCCAGATCAGCTCGCGCGGCTTGCGATAGCTGCCGTACATGAGGCCGCGGAACATGTGCAGGTACACCACGATGAAGAACGCCGAGGCGCCTGTCGAGTGGATGTAGCGGATCAGCCAGCCCCAGGGCACGTCGCGCATGATGTATTCGACCGAGGCGAAAGCCTGGGCCGCATCGGGCTTGTAGTGCATCACCAGGAAGATGCCGGTGACGATCTGGATCACCAGGACCAGCATCGCCAGCGAGCCGAAGATGTACCAGAAGTTGAAATTCTTCGGTGCGTAGTACTTGCCCCACTGGTCGTTCCAGAGCTTGGTCAGCGGGAAGCGGTTGTCGACCCAGTTGAGCAGCTTTTCGCTGGCGGGTGCGTTGGGGGAAATTTCGTGGAATTCAGCCATGTTCTTCGACTCCCTCAGGCCTTCTTGCTGTCTTCGCCGATGAGCAGGCGGGTATCAGACAGGTACATATGAGGAGGCACCGGGAGGTTGTCGGGCGCGGGCTTGTTCTTGAAGACACGGCCGGCCAGGTCGAAGGTGGAGCCGTGGCAGGGGCAGAGAAAGCCACCTTCCCAGTCGGCGGGCAGCGAGGGCTGCGGGCCGGGCTGGAAACGGTCGCTCGGCGAGCAGCCCAGGTGGGTGCAGATGCCGACCACGACCAGCACTTCGGGCTTGATCGAGCGGTTCTCGTTCTGCGCGTACTTGGGCGTGAATTCGTCGGGGTGACGCTTGGACAGCGGATCGGCCAGTTGCCCGTCGAGCTTGGGGAGTTCCGCGATCTGCTCGGGGGTGCGCTTGAGAATCCAGACCGGCTTGCCGCGCCATTCGACGGTCATTTTCTCGCCGACCTTGAGGGCCGAGATATCGACTTCAACCGCTGCGCCGGCGGCCTTGGCCTTCTCCGAGGGCTGGAATGTGCTCACGAAAGGGATGGCGGTGGCCACGCCGCCCACTACGCCGGCACAGCTGGATGCGATCAACCACGTCCGTTTGCCTGTGTCGATCCGGGGCGAGCCGGAGGTCATGTCACTCATGGGGATCCTCTTTGTCTTCTTCGCTGGAGCAGGGTCAACCCTTGGCTTGAACAGGGTCAACCCGCGATTGTAGCGGGGCGGTGGGGGAGAATTCAACGGTCGCAATGTGCCCGGCCTGCGTCCAGGTGGACGACAGGCGCGCACACGGACCGCGCATCGACTGGCGACGAGGACCGTCGCCGTCCGGTCTTCAGTTCAGAAGACCGTGCTGCGTCGCCTCATGAACCGCCTGCGTCCGCGACTTCACGGACAGCTTGCGATAGATGCTCTTGGCGTGAAACTCGATCGTGTTGACCGACAGGTACACCGCCTCGGCGATCTGCCTGTTGCTCCAGCCCTGCGCGATCAGGCGCAGCACCTTGAGTTCGCGCGGCGACAGCAGGCCCGGCGGAACTTTTGCACCCGTATCCGCATTCACGGCCGGCACCTGAACGCGGATAGGCACGATGGTCCGCACCTTCGCCGATGCCGCAATCGAAGAAAGGATGCGCCGCGCGATGCGCGAATCCATCGGTGCGCCACCGCGCTCGATCGAACGCAGCAGGTAGGCGAGTTCGATCTCGTCCGCTTCGGTCAGCAGATAGCCGATGGCACCGGCGGCAATCGCGGCGCTCACCAGTTCGTGATCGTCCGTTGCCGACATGCCGACACTTTCGATGCGCGGATAGATCTGGCGCACATGCATCAACAGCGAGACGCCGTCGCGGCATGGCAACCGCATGTCGACCAGCACCAGGTCATAAGGCAGCGAAGCCAGCAGGCTGCAGGCTTCGCTGCGGCTGGACGCAATCACGATGCGCCGGCGCGGCGCGAGGTCGGCAAGGATGCGACGCATCCGCTCGGCCACCGCGAGATCGTCCGCAACGATCAGCGCGGCGTGGAAGACACCGCCATACATCTGAGATGCCGACAGTGCCGGCTGCGCAACGGCGCAATGGATGCTCATGTCCATGACCGCGCTCCCCCAGTGGCACAGCGGAACGTGTCCGCGGATGCACTGGCAATGCTCAAAAACAAATTGACCATGCGACGTCCCTCTGACTCTGTTGCTACCCATGGGTAGCCTCGAAATGTTGACTTTCGTTTCAGACGTCGCAGGAACGATGCCCGCGCGAGAACGCGCCGGACAAACAGCCACGCAGTTGCATGTAGCACTTTGATTTCGTTGAAGAAATTGCCAAAAACGGGCTGCATCACACAGCCCTGAACGGCCCTTCGGAAGGCCGTTTTTGCGTCGCTGTTACGTGCGAGTTACGGCGCGTGTTACGTAGCACTGCGCCACACGAAACACGCTCGACATCGCATGTCGAGACCTCGCTCGATGTTTTGTGCGATGCCCGCGAAGCCGCATGGGCGTTGGCTTCGCGAGCCTCGCTTTGATTTTTCGATCGCGCATCGAATGCGTCGTGCACATCAAGAACTACGGATACCGGTGATGTTCAGCAAGACACCCCATTCCTAGCATCAGTTGCATTGGGTAACGCAATGAAACCCAACCCTGCTTTCACGCCGCGAGGGCGCATGGAAGTCGAAAAGTTGCCACTGATTGATCAAGGAAAAAGGTCCAAATGACTACTACCAAGCGCGCTTCTACACGCTCGTCCTTCAACCCACGTCGCGCGGGCGTCAGCCGGCTGCTTGCTTCGGTTCTTGTGGGGGCTGGGTATGTGATGACGCTGCCTGTTGCGCAGGCGCAGGTGACCATTGGCACGGACATCATCAAAGTCAACAACGGCGTATTTGGCGCTGCTGGCAACAATACGGGCGGCGCCCTGAATGCCAACGGGGGCCTCACCACGACCACACTGACAGCAGCCGGCGGCACGATCCAGACGCTGAGTTCCACCACGGTCAACGCGTCCACCGGCAACATCGGCACCGTCAACGCCAACACCATCACCGCAGCCGCCGGCACGGTCACCAATCTTGCGACCACCAGCCTGACTGCTGCCAATGGCACGATCCGGACGCTGAGCTCCACCACTGTCAACGCATCCACCGGCAACATCGGCACCGTCAACGCCAACACCATCACTGCGGCCAACGGCACGATCACCAATCTTGCGACCACCAGCCTGACCGCTGCCAACGGCACCATCCAGACGCTGAGTTCCACCACGGTCAACGCATCCACCGGCAACATCGGCACCGTCAACGCCAACACCATCACTGCAGCCGCCGGCACGGTCACCAACCTTGCGACCACCAGCCTGACCGCTGCCAACGGCACCATCCAGACGCTGAGTTCCACCACGGTCAACGCATCCACCGGCAACATCGGCACCGTCAACGCCAACACCATCACCGCGGCCAACGGCACGATCACCGATCTCGCAACCACCAGCCTGACTGCTGCCAATGGCACGATCCAGACGCTGAGCTCGACCACGGTCAACGCGTCCACCGGCAATATCGGTACCGTCAACGCCAACACCATCACTGCGGCCAACGGCACGATCACCGATCTCGCAACCACCAGCCTGACCGCTGCCAATGGCACGATCCAGACACTGAGCTCGACCACGGTCAATGCGTCCACCGGCAACATCGGCACCGTCAACGCCAACACCATCACCGCGGCCAACGGCACGATCACCGATCTCGCAACCACCAGCCTGACCGCTGCCAATGGCACGATCCAGACACTGAGCTCGACCACGGTCAATGCGTCCACCGGCAACATCGGCACCGTCAACGCCAACACCATCACCGCGGCCAACGGCACGATCACCGATCTCGCAACCACCAGCCTGACCGCTGCCAATGGCACGATCCAGACACTGAGCTCGACCACGGTCAATGCGTCCACCGGCAACATCGGCACCGTCAACGCCAACACCATCACCGCGGCCAACGGCACGATCACCGATCTCGCAACCACCAGCCTGACCGCTGCCAATGGCACGATCCAGACACTGAGCTCGACCACGGTCAATGCGTCCATCGGCAACATCGGTACCGTCAACGCCAACACCATCACCGCGGCCAACGGCACGATCACCGATCTCGCAACCACCAGCTTGACCGCTGCCAATGGCACGATCCAGACGTTGAACTCCACCACGGTCAATGCGTCCACCGGCAATATCGGTACCGTCAACGCGACGAACGTCAGCACCAACAGATTGACGGCCGCCAACGGCACCATCAACAACCTCAGCTCGACCAACATCAGCACGACCAACCTCACGGCCGCCAGTGCCACGATCAATGCGCTGACTGCCAACACAGTGAGCGCCACGACGGTGAACGCAAGCACGGTCAACGCCACCACCGGCAACTTCCAGACGATCACGGCCGCGAACGGCAACATCACTGTGCTCAACACGCAGACCGGCAACATCACGACGATCAACGCGGTGACCGGCAATGTCACGACGCTGAACGCGGGCACGGTCAACGTCACCGGCAATGTGTCGGCCGGCGGAACGATTGCAGCGGGCAACGGCATGATCGCGAATGGACGCGTGCAGAACGTGTCGGCAGGCATCCTGCCGACGGACGCGGCGAACATGCAGCAGTTGAACCAGGTTCGTGCCGAAGCACAGGACGCGCGCAAGACAGGCAGCACCGGTGCATCCATCGCCTTGGCGGCCGCCTCCGTGCCGGCACTCGAAGCCGGCAAGCAGTTCGGCGTGGGTGTGGGTGTGGGCTCCTATGACGGTCGCTCGGCAATCGCCGCCGCCATCAGCTTCCGTCTGAGTGAGTCGGCGCAGATCAAGGTGAATGTCGGCACCGGCCAGAGCGGCAAGGTCGGCGGCGGTGTGGGCGCATCCTGGTCCTGGTAATCCAGCCGGCCTGGCCGCGGCGCCTGCGATGCGCCGCGAGCAGGCCAGCAGATGAAGCGGAAGGCCGGCCCCTATACTGGGTGACCGGCCTTTTTCACCTGTGTCAAGGTCGGCACTCCTGCGACTGACCTTCTGACCCGTTCCTCACACGGATTCATGAACTCACCTTCACTCGCCCCCGCCCCCGCCCCCGTCGCCACCGTCAGCGATGCCGCCCGCCTTCTGGAACAGGGGCTGTCGTTGCACCAGGTTGGTCGGTTCGCAGAGGCATTGCAGATTTACGAAGACCTGCTCTCCAGTTTCCCCGAGCATGCCGACGCGCTGCACCTGGCCGGCGAAGCCCTCTATCGGCAAGGCAGGCCGAAGCTGGGGTTGAACTACGTGAACCGGGCCATTGCGCAATCTCCGCATCACTTCTATTTCAATACCCGCGCGACGATATTCATGCACATGGGCTTGCTGGCCGAAGCACAACAAGACCTTCGGCGCGCGATCAAGGCGTTGCCGAATTACCCAGCGGCCTACGTCAACCTGTCGGCGGTCTACCGGCAACAAAAGAAATACCGGCTGGCGCGCGAGGCCGCCGGCGAGGCCACGCGGCTCGCACCGCAAGCGCCCGCAGCATGGAACAACGCAGGCGCGATCGACATGGAACAGGATCGTTTCGATGAAGCCATTGCCCAATTCCGGCAAGCGCTGAAGCTCGACCCGACCTACGTCGTCGCACACAAGAACATCGGCAAGATCCACGCGCACCAGAAAAACTGGGCCGAAGCACTGCCTTCGCTCGAACAGGCCCAGACCGAGCCACCCGACTTCGAGGCGTCCTATCTGCTTGCCCGCGCGCTGCTCGGCTGCGGCCGCAACGAGGAGGCCATTGCACCGATGCAGCGGGCCATGCGCAATTCTTCCGCGGAAGTACGCGGCAGGGCGCTGTCCGAATTCGACGGCATGGCGGCGCTGTACGGCGTTTGCGGCGCCCTCGAAGGTGTCTTGATGCGCTTCGCCGAGGCCGGCGAGTTGTACAAGCTGGCCCTGGAATCCCTGCCGGAACACGAGGCGCTGCTGAACAATCTCGGCACGACGAATTTCCGGCTGGGACAGTACGACTCGGCCATCGAAATCCTCAAGAAGACCTTGGCGCTGCATCCGCGCCAGGTGCTCGCGCGCTGCAACCTTGGCGTGACCTACATCATGGCCAGCCAATCGGAAGCGGCCATAGCAGAGTTCGAGCAATGCCTGCGCGACGACCCGGATTTCATGTCGGCCATGGTGTGGCTGCTGGGTGAAAAGGCGCACATCGCCAATTGGGACGGCGTGCCCGAATTGCGCGCGAGAATCGCCGCGAACCTCGACAACCCGCACAAAGCCCAGGCGGTGTCATCGTTCATCCTGATGTCGAACTACGACGATCCACGGCGACTGAGGGCCTGGACAGAGCACTCGGCCGCGCTGACCGACAAGGCGGTGAACATCAAGCCCTTCCCCGATGCCGGCGCACGCCGCACCTCGCCCCGCATCCGCGTCGGCTACTACTCCTTCGACTTCCGCAACCACCCGGTCGCCCACCTGACCGCCGAGCTGTTCGCCCTGCACGACCGCAAGGATTTCGAGGTCTTCGTGTACTCCTACGGCTCCGACGACGGCCATCCGGCGCGCGCGCGCATCGCGGGTTCTGTCGAGCATTTCGTCGACATGCACGGCCAGTCGATCCAGCAGATGGCCGAGCGCATCCGCGAGGACGAAGTCGACATCCTGATCGACCTCTCCGGTGACACGCGCGGCGCCAAGCCGCAGGTCATGGCCTACCACGCGGCGCCCGCGCAGCTCATGTGGCTGGGCTACATGGGCACCAGCGGCACACCCAACTACGACTACCTGGTGTCGGACAACTTCCTCTCGCCGCCGGGCACGGAAGACTGCTACACCGAGAAACTGCTGCGCCTGCCCGAGACCTTCCAGGTGATCGACACGAAGCGGCCCGTCAATCCGCACAAGGCCACACGCGCCGGGCACGGTCTGCCGGAAGACGCATTCGTGCTGTGCAACTTCTCGCAGTCCTTCAAGATCCAGCCCGAGACCTTCGATGCGTGGGTGCGCATCGTGCAGGGCATTCCCAATTCCGTGCTGTGGCTGGCGCAAGGACCGAACGGCTTCGAGCAGAACCTGCGTGCGCACTGGGAAAAGGCCGGCTTGGCGGCCGAGCGCCTGATCGTGTCGCCGCGCATGCCGGTCGACCAGCATCTGGCGCGCATCGGCCTAGCCGACCTGTTCATCGACACCTTCCCCTACAGCAGCGGCGCCACTGCGAACGACGTGCTGTGGTCGGGCGTGCCGCTGCTCGCGCTCGCAGGCTCGACGATGGTCTCGCGCATGGCGGGCAGCCTGCTGGGCGCCATCGGCCTGCCGGAACTGGTGGCCACGAACCACGCGGAATACGTGCAGAAGGCCATCCACTACGCCACGCATCCGGACGAACTGGCCGCGCTGCGTGCACGGCTCATTGCAGCCAAGGAAGCGCGCCTGGGCTACTTCGACACACCGCGCTTCGTGCGGCACCTGGAAGACGGGTTCAGGCAAATCGCGGCCCGCAGCCGTGAAGGGATGCCGGCGGAGCACGTCAGCGTTGCGCTGCGCCCACTGGAGAAGTGAGCAATCGCGGGCATACTCGGCACTCCTTCAACAGCAGAGCTCCAGCAGCCTTTTGAATCATGAGCATCCTCAGTGAATTCAAGGAATTTGCCGTCAAGGGCAATGTGGTCGACCTTGCGGTCGGTGTGATCATCGGTGCAGCGTTCGGCAAGATCGTCGACTCGCTCGTGGCCGACATCATCATGCCGCTGGTCGGTGTGGTGTTCGGCAGGCTCGACTTCTCGAACCTCTATGTGGTGCTTGGCACTGCACCAGCCGGCGTGGCCAACACGCTGGCCGACCTCAAGAAGGCTGGCGTTCCGGTGCTGGCCTATGGCAACTTCATCACCATCGCGGTCAACTTCGTGATCCTCGCCTTCATCATCTTCATGATGGTCAAGCAGATCAACAAGCTGCGGAAAACGGAAGCCGCAGCGCCTGCGGCTCCGGCCGCCACGCCGGAAGACATCACGCTGCTGCGTGAAATTCGCGACAGCCTGAAGCGCCCCTGAGCGACCTCAGGCGCCGGACAGGGTCCGGGCCATGCGCAGCGCCTCGATGAGGCTCGACGCATCGGCAAGGCCCCTGCCCGCGATGTCGAACGCGGTGCCGTGATCGGGGCTGGTACGCACCAGCGGCAGCCCCAGCGTCACGTTCACGCCCTTCTCCACACCAAGGTACTTGACCGGGATCAGGCCTTGGTCGTGGTACATCGCAATCACCACGTCGAACTCACCGCTGGACGGCACGCCGGCCTTGGCGCGCGCGCGCATGAACACCGTGTCGGGCGCAAAGGGCCCGCTGGCGTCGATGCCCTCGGCACGCGCGGCCTCGATGGCCGGCAAGATGATCTCTCGCTCTTCCGAACCGAACAGGCCACCCTCGCCCGCATGCGGATTGAGGCCCGCGACGCCGATGCGCGGCATGCGGCCCAATGCTTGGGTCAACGCCCGGTGCGTGATGCGCAGCGTCTCGAGCACACCCTCGAAGCGCACGGCCTCGATGGCATGGCGCAGTGACATGTGGATGCTGACGAGCACGGTGCGCAGTTCGTCGTTGGCCAGCATCATGCGCACCGGCACGTCGGCCACGCTGCGGCCCAGGTGCGCCGCCGCTTCGGCCTGCAGCAGCTCGGTGTGGCCGGGGTACGGGAAGCCGGCGGCCGACAGCGCCTCCTTGTGCAAAGGCGCGGTCACGATGGCGGCGATTTCGCCGCGCAACGCGGCCCGCGCGGCCCAGACCACGCATTCGCCCGCCACACGACCAGCCTCGGCGCTGACGCGGCCAAGCTCGATGTGAGTCGGCGCAGCGATCACCTGCAGCACAGGGATGCAGCCGGGCGGCACCGTCGCCACCTCGGCCACGGATTCGATTTCCAGCACGGGCCACGCCAGTTGCCCCGGCGAGGCCAGCGCCTGCGATGCCCGGCGCACGGTGGCCACGTCGCCGGCGACGAAAGTGCCACGCGTCGCATCGGGTGCGTCGCGAAAGGCCTTGGCGATGATCTCCGGGCCGATGCCCGCGGGATCGCCCAGCGTGATGGCAATGGCGTCGTTCATGCGGGGTTGTCGATGTCGATGAATTCGTGCGTCAGGCCGAGTTGCGCCGCCACATGCCCTGCCACCGCCGGCGCGCCGTAGCGCTCGGTCGCATGGTGGCCGCAGGCGAGAAAGGCCACGCCCATCTCGCGCGCATAGTGGGCCTGGGGCTCCGAAATCTCGCCGGTGATGAAGGCATCGGCACCGGCCGCGATGGCCGCTTCGAAGTAGCCTTGGGCGCCGCCCGTGCACCACGCTATATTTTTAATAGCGCGATGTGCAGTGTCGACGAGCGTTACCGGCCGATTCAGTACCTTCTCGACATGCGTGGCAAGCGCCTTCGCGTTGGCGAAGTTCTCGCCGTTCTCGCGCGTGCCGAGAAAGCCCAGCTCCTGCTCGCCGAACCTCCCCGTCGAACCCGCGTGGGCCACAAGCCCCAGTTGCAGCCCAAGCTGAGCGTTGTTGCCCAGTTCGGGATGCGCGTCGAGCGGCAGGTGGTAGGCGAACAGGTTGATGTCGTGGCCGAGCAGCAGACCCAAGCGCTGCTTCATCCAGCCGGTGACGCAGCCGTCCTGCCCGCGCCAGAACAGGCCGTGGTGGACGAAGATGGCATCGGCCTCGGCGTGGATCGCGGCCTCGATCAGTGCGCGGCTGGCGGTCACGCCCGAGACGATCTTGCGCACCACAGTGCGCCCTTCGACCTGCAGGCCGTTGGGTCCATAGTCCTTGAAGCGCCCGGGGGCCAGCAGCAGGTCGAATGCATGAAGCAGTTCGTGACGGGTGGTGCTCATCGCGACATTGTCGCGCCACCCCGATCACGGCCACGCGGCGTGGTTTCCAACTCGCATCATTGAGGGACAATCACAGCCAGTACCGCGCCAGATGGCGCTCTCCACCGCCTTTTTCATTCAATTTTCATGAAACGCACCTGGCTGCTCTTTGCCCAAGCCGTGACCGTCCTGCTGGCGGCCTACTTTGTCGTTGCGACGCTCAAGCCCGAATGGCTCAACAAGCGCGCGACCTCGTTGGGCGGCGTGGTGTCGATCGTCGAGGCGCCGGCCGGCAGCCCCGCCATTCCGACGCCCGGCAGCCTGAGCGTGCCGGCAAAGAAGGCCTCGCCGGCGGTCGTGAGCATCAACACCAGCAAGGCCGCGCAACGCCATCCGCGCAGCAACGACCCGTGGTTCCGCTTCTTCTTCGGCGACCAGGACGACCAGCCCCAGGTCGGCCTGGGCAGCGGCGTGATCGTGAGCCCCGACGGCTACATCCTCACCAACAACCACGTGGTCGAGGGCGCCGACGAAATCGAGGTCACGCTGAACGACAGCCGCCACGCGCGCGGCAAGGTGATCGGCACCGACCCCGACACCGACCTGGCCGTGCTCAAGATCGAGCTCGACAAGCTGCCGGTGATCGTTCTGGGCAACTCCGACGAACTGCAGGTGGGCGACCAGGTGCTGGCCATCGGCAACCCCTTCGGCGTGGGCCAGACCGTGACCAGCGGCATCGTCTCGGCGTTGGGCCGCAACCAGCTGGGCATCAACAACTTCGAGAACTTCATCCAGACCGATGCGGCCATCAACCCCGGCAACTCGGGCGGTGCGCTGATCGACGTCAACGGCAACCTGCAGGGCATCAACACCGCGATCTACTCCCGCTCGGGCGGCAGCATGGGCATCGGCTTTGCCATTCCGGTGTCGATGGCCAAGATCGTGCTCGAAGGCATCGTGAAAGAAGGCCAGGTGCGCCGCGGTTGGATCGGCGTCGAGCCGAGCGACCTGTCGCCCGAACTGGCCGAGACCTTCGGCGTGAAGGCGGATGCGGGCGTCATCATCACGGGCGTGCTGCAGAACGGCCCTGCTGCCAAGGCCGGCATCCGGCCGGGCGACGTGATCACCTCGGTGGGCGAGAAGAAGACCGACAACGTGCAGGCACTGCTGACCGCGGTGGCCAGCTTGAAGCCCGGCAGCACCTCGCGGTTCGCACTGCAACGCGGCAGCGACAAGATGGAACTGGATGTGACGCCGGGCCTGCGGCCCAAGAGTCCGGTGCGTCAGGTGCCCAACCAGCCGGAGTAGGCCTGCGGAATAGTCCGGATCAGGAAGACGCCGAGGAATCGGCGTTTTCTTTTTCTTCCTCTTCGGACTTCTTGCCCGAGCTCGCGAAGTAGCGGGCACCGATGATGCCCACTTCATACAGCAGGCACATCGGCACAGCCAGCGCAAGTTGCGACACCACGTCGGGCGGCGTGAGCACGGCTGCCACCACGAAGGCCACCACGATGAAGTAGCCGCGGAAGGACTTCAGCTTGTCGATGGTCACCAGCTCGAAGCGCACCAGCAGCATCACCACGATAGGCACCTGGAAGGCAACGCCGAACGCGATGTAGAGCGACAGGATCGCCTCGACGTACGAGGAAATGTCCGGCGTCGCCTGCACCGCGGCAGGCGCAAAGCGCTGGATGAAGCTGAACATCTTGTCCAGCACGAAGAGCTGCACGAAGGCGATGCCCCCGTAGGCCAGCAGGCTGCCGAAGAAGATCAGCGGCAACGCGAACTTCTTTTCGTGGCTGTAGAGCCCCGGCGCCACGAACATCCATGCCTGGTACATGAGCCAGGGCAAAGCCAGCAGCACGGCCGCCATCATCAGCACCTTGAGCGGCACGAAGAACGGCGAGAACACGCCGATCGCGATCAGCTTCGCGTCGTGCGGCATGTGGGCCTTGATCGGCATCGCGATGATGTCGATCAGCCCGCCCGGCCCCGGCCAGATGGACAGCAGGATGCCCGCGATCACGAGGCCATAGACGCAATAAAGCAGGCGGTCGCGAAGCTCGACCAGGTGCGCCACGAACGGCTGTTCGGTGCCCGCCAGCTCGTCTTCTTTGTCTTTGTTCTTGTTGTCGGAATCGGCCATTGGAAAAGAAGATAGCGTGACGTCGGCCGGCGTGCGGCGCGTGCAGAACGCGGTGTTGTGGATGCGCTAGTTGATCTTGTTGATCGTGTGCGGGCGGAAGCGCGCAACCCGCGCCGCACCCGACAGCGCCTTGGTGCGCACGCCGTTGCGCGCCTTGTACCACTGCGGCGTGGCGCCCTGCTTCAGGCGCCAGTTCTTGCGAGGGTGCCTGTATTCGGGCACCGAAGCCTCGGGCTCGGCCAGCGCCGAAAGCGTTTCGCCCGACCCGGAGAATTGCTTCTCGAAGTCGCTCGCGCCGGTGTGGATGGTGTGCTCGACGTCGCGCGCCGCATCCTCGACGGTGGTCTTCATCTTGCGAAGCTCGTCGAGCTCCATCGAGCGATTGACCTCGGCCTTGACGTCGCTCACATAGCGCTGTGCCTTGCCGAGCAAGGTGCCGACGGTGCGGGCCACGCGCGGCAGCTTTTCCGGCCCGATGACGATCAGCGCCACGACGCCGATCAGCGCCAGCTTCTCAATGCCCAGGTCGAACACGTTGCGGTGCCCGTGCTCAGGACTTCTGACGCGCTTCGACGTCGATGGTCGGCTTGTCGCTGTTGGCCGGCTGGCCGGTCACTTGCTGGGCCGGGGCCGACGAGGCGGCGGAAGCGTCGGCAGAAGAACCGCCTTCTTTCATGCCGTCCTTGAAGCCCTTGACGGCGCCACCGAGGTCCGAACCCATGTTCCGCAACTTCTTGGTGCCGAAGATCATGACCACGACGAGCAGCACGATCAGCCAGTGCCAGATAGAGAAAGAACCCATGGAAGACTCCTAAGAATGTGTCCGATTTTAGTCGGGCGGAATGTGACAGTTTGGCTTAATGCGGCTCAGCCGCGAAGCCATGGCCGGGGACCGCCCATGACATGGACATGGAGATGGTGAACCTCCTGCCCGCCCTCGGTGCCGGTATTGACGACGACCCGGTATCCGCCGTCCGGATAGGGCCGGCAGCCCTGCTCCAAAGCCAGTTTGGGCGCCAGGGTCATGATCTTGCCCATCAGCGCCGCGTCGTCAGGTGTCAGCTGCGCCATCGAAGCGATGTGCTTCTTGGGCACCAGCATGAAATGCACCGGCGCCCAGGGCGAGATGTCGTGAAAGCCGAACAGATCGTCGTCTTCGTAGACCTTGCGCGAGGGGATCTTGCCTTCGATGATTTTGCAGAAGACGCAGTTCGGGTCAGATGACATCTTTGGGTTCCATGGGGCGGCTGTCGTTCATGCGGATCATGCCTTTCACGATCCGGTAGAGAAACCACAGCGAAATCAGGCTCCAGGCGATCCAGCCAGGCACCAGAAACAGCAGCCAGAGCCAGGCCGTGAGGATGTAGGCCAGGCCGGCCCAGAGCACCGAGCGGATGCGCCAGCTGAAGTGCGACGCCTGCCAAGTGCCGGCTGCGTCGTCGCGCTTCACGAAGTCGATCACCAGCGCCACCAACAGCAGCAGCACCGAGGCCTGCGCGCCCGGCAGCACGGCGCCGATGGCCACGATCAGGTGCAGGATATAGCTGACCCAGCCCCAGGTCTTGAGGGAGTCGTCGGGTTCCACGTTCACGATGTCGTTGGCCATAAGGGTCCTTTCAGTCGTTGCCAGCCTCGCGGGCGTGCACCTTGCGCAAGGCTTTTTCCTCGATGCCGCTGGTGCCTTCGCGGCGCTCCAGCTCCGCGACCACGTCGGCCGGCGAGAAACCGTAGTGCGCGAGCGCCACCATGGTGTGGAACCACAGGTCGGCCACTTCGTTCACTATTTTCGAGCGGTCGCCGCCGTGGTCGGCGTCTTTCGCGGCCATCACGACTTCGGTGGCTTCCTCGCCGATCTTCTTGAGGAAGGCATCGGGGCCCTTGTGCAGCAGGCGCGCCACATAGCTCTTTTCGGGGTCGCCGCCGCGCGCGGGCAGGCGGGTCTCTATGACCTCAGCCAGGCGTGCAAGGGCGTCGGAGGTGTTCACGGTGGCCGTCATTTGTAGATCGACTCCGGGTCTTTCAAGACCGGTTCGACCACGGTCCACTGGCCCTTCTCGTACTTGCTGAAAAAGCAACTGTGGCGGCCGGTGTGGCAGGCGATCCCGGGCTCGTGCCCGAGCTGGGTGACCTTGAGCAGCACCACGTCGTTGTCGCAATCGAGCCGGATCTCGTGCACGGTCTGCACGTGACCCGATTCCTCGCCCTTGAACCACAGCTTGTTGCGCGAGCGGCTGAAATACACCGCGCGGCCCAGCTCGGCGGTCTTTTCGAGCGCCTCGCGGTTCATCCAGGCGAACATCAGCACGTCGTTGCTGCCTTGTTCCTGCGCGATGACCGGCACCAGGCCGTTCGCGTCCCATTTCACTTCATCGAGCCAATTCATCGGCATATTGTCAGGGATAGAAAAAGACCCTTGAAGCTCAGCTGCGCACAGGGATACCGCGCTCGGCCATGCGGGCCTTGGCCTGCCCGACCGTGTATTCGCCGTAGTGAAAGATGCTGGCCGCCAGCACCGCATCGGCGCCGCCGGTCTGGATGCCATCGGCCAGGTCGTCGAGGTTGCCGACGCCGCCCGAGGCGATCACCGGCACGTTGACCGCATCGCTCACCGCGCGGGTCAGCGCCAGGTCGAAGCCGCTCTTGGTGCCGTCGCGGTCCATGCTGGTCAGCAGGATCTCGCCCGCGCCCCGGCGAACCATCTCGGTCGCCCACTCGACGGCATCGAGGCCGGTGTTCTTGCGCCCGCCGTGGCTGTAGACGTCCCAGCCCGCGCCGCGCGTGGCCGCATCTTCGGGGCTGCGGCGCTTGGCATCGATGGCCACCACGATGCACTGCGCGCCGTACTTCTGCGAAGCGTCGTTGATCACCCGCGGATCGGCGATGGCGGCCGAATTGAAACTGGTCTTGTCGGCGCCCGCGTTGAGCAGCCGCCGAACGTCCGCCACGGTACGCACGCCACCACCCACGGTCAGCGGAATGAAGACCTGCGAAGCCACCGCCTCGATGATCGGCAGGATCAGGTCGCGGCCGTCGCTGGTGGCGGTGATGTCGAGGAAGGTGAGTTCATCTGCGCCCTGCGCGTTGTAGCGCGCGGCAATCTCCACCGGATCACCGGCGTCGCGCAGTTCGAGGAAATTGACGCCCTTGACGACACGACCGCCGGTGACGTCGAGGCAGGGAATGATGCGTTTGGCAAGCATGGGAATGAACCGGTAAGAAATCAGAGAACGCGAAGCTGTTGCCAGCCCTGCCATTGGGCGCCGGGGGCCAGCAGCACCGGCTCGTCGATGCGCGCCGCTTCGACGCACAGCATGTGGCGATAGCCGTCTTCGGGCATGTCGGCGAGTTTCGCACCGAGCACAGCGCCGGGGTTCCAGACCACGGTTTCGCTGCAGCTCGCGCTTTGCGAAATTTCGAGCGTGCCGCCGGGCTGCACCAGCCGCAGCGGCTTGGTGGGCGCGGCGTAGACGCTGTCGAACTCGGCATCGAAATGCAGGGCCGCCGCGGTTTCCACATGGCGGTCATCGCGCAGCGAATCCCAGCGGTTGGCGCCCTGCAGGCCTTCGAGGCGGACCTCGGCGATGTCGTCGACCCGCAGGTACGTATGCAGCGCGGCGGCGAAGGTCCAGGGCGCATGGTCGATGTTGGTCAGGCTGAGTGCCGTGCGCAGTTGGCCTGCGGACAGCGTGACGTCGAGCCGCGCCTCAAAAGCGTGCGGCCAGATCTGGCGGGTGGCTTCGCTGTCGCGCAGCGTCAGCCGCAAGGTGTCGGGCGTGCCCGCAGGCTCCTGTGCCCAAGGCAAATTACGCATGAATCCATGCTTGGGCAACATGCCGCGCTGGTTGAACTGGGGGCAGCAAATGGGCACGCCGCCGCGAATGGCCGCCTGCCCGTCGAACACGGCGCGCGGGCTCAGATAGAGCCTTTCCACTGCGTCGGCCGTGGCCCATGAGAGCACCTGCGCGCCATGCAAAGCCACCGTGAGGTGGCTTCCATCGGCGCCCACGGCACGCAAGGCGGGCTGGCCGCGAAACTCGATCGAGCTGATTTCCATGTGAGGAATTGTAGGCAGCGGGCGCTTCATGGCACGGATTTGGCATCGAGCCATTGCGTGCCCGGGGCCTTCTTGGATACCCTGTGGCTGCTTGCATGGGGGACAACGTGCAGGTCGGTCCCGTGCATTCGAGAAAACCACTCTTACACGACAAAGGGGATACGCATGAAGAAAAAGCTGCCGATGGCCGCCTGGATCCTGATCGCCATGGTGCTTGGCATCTTCATCGGCTACATGATCTTCACGAGCTTTCCGAACAAAAGCTCGGCGAAAGAGATCGCAGATTACGTCTCCATCGTCTCGGATGTGTTCCTGCGCCTCATCAAGATGCTGATCGGGCCGCTGGTGTTTTCCACGCTGGTGGTGGGCATCGCGCACATGGGCGACGCCAAGTCGGTGGGCCGCGTGTTCGGCAAGTCGCTGGGCTGGTTCGTCACCGCATCGCTGATCTCGCTGATCATCGGCCTGATCATGGCCAACCTGCTCAAGCCCGGCGAAAACCTCGGGCTGCCGCTGCCGGACATCGGGGCCTCGACCAACCTCGCCACCTCGAAGTTCACCTTCAGGGATTTCGTCTATCACGCGGTGCCCAAGTCCTTCATCGAGGCGCTGGCCAACAACGAGATTTTGCAGATCGTGGTGTTCTCGATGTTCTTCGGCGTGGCCCTCGCCTCGCTCGGCGACAAGGCCAAGACGCTGGTGTCGGCCATCGAAGAGCTCTCGCACGCCATGCTGAAGATCACGGGCTACGTGATGAAGCTCGCGCCGCTGGCCGTGATGGCCGCCATGGCCGCCACGGTGGCAGTGAACGGCCTGGGCATCCTGCTCAAGTTCGCGGTGTTCATGGGCGACTTCTACCTGGGCCTGTTCGTGCTTTGGGGCGTTCTGGTGCTGGCGGGTTTCGTGTTCCTCGGGCCGCGCGTGTTCAAGCTGCTGGTGCTCATCAAGGAAGCCTTCCTGCTGTCCTTCGCCACGGCAAGCTCCGAAGCGGCGTACCCCAAGATCCTGCAGGCGCTCGACCGTTTCGGCGTCAAGCGCAAGATCTCCAGCTTCGTGATGCCGATGGGCTACTCGTTCAACCTCGACGGCTCGATGATGTATTGCACCTTCGCCGTGCTGTTCATCGCACAGGCCTACGACATCCACATGCCGATCAGCACCCAGATCACGATGCTGCTGATCCTGATGCTCACCTCCAAGGGCATGGCCGGCGTACCGCGCGCCTCGCTGGTGGTGATTGCCGCCACGCTGAACCACTTCGACATTCCCGAGGCCGGCCTGCTGCTGATCCTGGGCGTGGACACCTTCCTGGACATGGGCCGCTCGGCCACCAACGCGGTGGGCAACTCCATCGCCACCGCGGTGGTCGCCAAATGGGAAGGCGAACTGCTCTCCGAGAGCGACGCCGAGGTCAATGCGCGGGCGCTGGACGCGGAAGGCGACGCCACCCTCGCCCACCCGGCCCACGCATGAGCCACGCCATGAAGCGCACAGGCCCGCTGCCGCGTTTCCTGGTCGCCTTGCTGCTGGCGGCCGCAGCCCTCGCTGCCGGGCCGGCGCAAGCGCAAGACCAGGGCCTGACAACACTGACCGGCACCCTGGCCAAGGCGCGCGAGACCGGCGCCATCACCATCGGCTACCGCGAGTCGTCGGTGCCCTTCTCGTACCTCAATGCGCGCAAGGAGCCCATCGGCTATTCGATCGAACTCTGCCGCGCACTGGTGACGGCCGTCGAGGACGCGGTGAACAAGAGCCTCGCGATCAAGTGGGTGCCCGTGACTTCCGATTCGCGCATCGACGCGGTCGCCAGCGGCAAGGTCGACCTGGAATGCGGCTCGACCACCAACAATCTCGAACGCCAGAAGCGCGTGAGCTTCTCGCCGACGATGTTCGTCTCGGGCACCAAGGTGCTGGTGAAGAAGGGATCGCCGATCAAGTCCTTCCGCGACCTGGCCGGCAAGAAGGTGGCGGTGACGGCCGGCACCACCAACGAGAAGACGCTGCGCGACCTTTCGGAGAAGTTCAAGCTCGGCATCCAGTTGCAGGTGGCGCGCGACCACGCCGAATCCTTCGGGCTCGTGAAGAGCGGCCAGGCCGACGCCTTCGCCACCGACGATGTGCTGCTCTACGGCCTGATCGCACAGGACGCCGCCAAGGCCGACTACGAGGTGGTCGGCGACTTCCTCTCCTACGACCCCTACGGGATCATGTACCGCAAGGGCGACGCGCAACTGAACAAGCTCGTCATCGATACCTTCCAGGTGCTGGCGGAAGACGGCGAAATCGACCGGCAATACAAGCGCTGGTTCCTGCGCAAGCTGCCCTCGGGCGCAAGCATCGACCTGCCGATGAGCGCGCAACTCGAAACGATCATCCAGACGATGAAGGTGAAGGCCGAGTAGGCCAGCGCCGTCCCGGCTACCGCGCGGGCCACTCCCAGCGCGGAATCTCGCTCATGTCGAGGTTCGCGATGCGGGTTTCGCCGAACTGCTTTTCGAGCACCACCGATTGCAGGTCTTCGCCGTCTTCGAGCGCAGCGATCAGGCGCGCCGCGTGCGACACCACGATCACCTGCGACCCACGCGCCGCCTGCGCAATGAGGCGCCCAAGTGCGGGCAGCAGGTCTGGGTGCAGGCTGGTTTCGGGCTCGTTGAGCACCAGCAGCGACGGCGACCGGGGCGTGAGCAGCGCGGCGATCCAGAGAAGGTAGCGCAGCGTGCCGTCCGAAAG
Source organism: Variovorax sp. PAMC26660 (assembly GCF_014302995.1). Classification (NCBI taxonomy): domain Bacteria; kingdom Pseudomonadati; phylum Pseudomonadota; class Betaproteobacteria; order Burkholderiales; family Comamonadaceae; genus Variovorax; species Variovorax sp. PAMC26660. Next base: position 3,897,898 of record NZ_CP060295.1, on the reverse strand, counting down.
CTCTGCGGCGGTCAGCGGACGCAGCAGACCGTGCTGGTGCATCAGGGTCTCGAAGCGGTCCTCGACCACGCGGATCTCGATGCGGGCGCCCGGGAAGGCGTCGTCGACGGCGCGGTCGAGCGCTTCGTCGTCACCGATCTCGCGGATGGTCTGCAGCGCCGCGGCCAGATCGGCGCCGTCGTTGGCGAGCACCGGCGTGTAGGTGCCGAGCTGCGGCTGGCGCGCGGGCGCGTCGGCGTCGGAACGGAAGTGATCGTAGAAGCGCCAGGAGCGCATCTGCTCGCGCAGCGTGAGCATCTCGGGTGCGGCACGCGGATCGGCGTACTCGGTCATCATGCTGGCGAAGGCGGGAATCGGGCGGCCGACGGCCTGCCAGCTCTTGTCTTCTCGCAGGCGCAGCGCTGCGCCCTTGCGATCGACCAGTTGCGTCGCGGGCCGCAGAAACGGGCCGCTCCAGATGGCTTCGCGCTTGATCTCGGGGTCGCGCCCGAACACGGTGTCGCGCGGAACCGGCAGGCCGATGTCGATGGCGTAGCCGAAGTCTTCAGCGCTGCTGCCCGCAAAACCCAGGCGCAGATTGACGGGTTCGCTGCGAGTCGAGCCTTGCACCGGCGCCTCACCGCGCAGCATCGCGGCCGAGAAACGCTCGGGCCCGGCCCAGAGTGTGGAAGAGAGCCCGCCCTCGCGCACCAGCGAACGGATCACACCGCCGTTGGCAATGTCGGCCAGCAGCCGCATTGCGCGGTACACGCTCGACTTGCCACTGCCGTTGGCGCCGGTCACGACCGTGAGCCGGCCGAGCGGCACCGTCAGCTGTCGCAGCGAACGGTAGTTGGCGATGGCGAGCGCGGAGAGCACGCGCTGCGCAAGGAAGGCGTCAGGCGCCGGCCAGTTCGTCCGCGCGGGCTTGCGCGGCGGCGAAATCGAGGTCGCCCGAGTAGATGGCACGGCCGCAGATCACGCCTTCGATGCCCTCGAACTCGACCGCGCAGAGCTTGTCGATGTCGGCCATGTTCGACAGGCCGCCCGAGGCGATCACCGGAATGGTCAGCGCCTGCGCCAGCTTGACGGTGGCTTCGATGTTGATGCCCGAGAGCATGCCGTCGCGGCCGATGTCGGTGTAGATGATCGACTCGACGCCGTAGTCCTCGAACTTCTTGCCCAGGTCGGCCACCTCGTGGCCCGTGAGCTTGCTCCAGCCATCGGTGGCAACCTTGCCGTCCTTGGCGTCCAGGCCCACGATGATGTGGCCGCCGAAGGCGCTGCAGGCGTCCTTCAGGAAGCCCGGGTTCTTGACCGCGGCGGTGCCGATGATCACGTAGCGCAGGCCGTCGTCGATGTAGCGCTCGATGGTGTCGAGGTCGCGGATGCCGCCGCCAAGTTGCACCGGGATGTCGTCGCCGACCTCTTTCAGAATCGCCTTGATCGCCGCGTGGTTCTGTGGCTTGCCGGCGAAGGCGCCATTCAGATCGACCAGATGCAGCCGCCGCGCGCCTGCAGTGACCCACTTGCGGGCCATGGCGGCGGGGTCTTCGCTGAAGACAGTGGACTGGTCCATGTCGCCCTGTTTGAGGCGAACACAGTGGCCGTCTTTGAGATCAATGGCGGGAATGAGGAGCATGGAAGTGGCGCGAGTGTGCGAAATCCGGGCTGTCAGAGAGTCGGCCCGGGCGGGATTGGTAGGTCAGGGATTCCAGTGGAGGAAATTTCGGTAGAGCTGCAACCCGTGGTCCGCACTCTTCTCCGGGTGGAACTGGGTGGCAAAAATGTTATCGCGTGCAACGGCTGCGGTAAAGCACGCGCCGTAATCCGCCTCGCCCACGCTGTGGCGGGCGTCGGCCGGCCGTGCGTAGAAGCTGTGCACGAAATAGAAGTAGCTCAGGTCGGGCACGCCCGCCCACACCGCGTGCGGCTGGGCTTGGCGCACCTGGTTCCAGCCCATCTGCGGCACCTTGAAGCGGCTGCCGTCGGGCTGCAGGCGCCCGGCCAGATCGAACTTGATGACCTCACCCGGTATGAGGCCAAGGCCGTCGGTCGGGCCTTCGTCGCTGCGCGACAGCAGCATCTGCATGCCGACGCACACGCCGAACAGCGGCTTGCTGGCGGCGGCTTCGAGCACCGATTCCTGCAGGCCGGAGTCGCGCAGCTCGCGCATGCAGTCAGGCATCGCGCCCTGCCCCGGCAGCACCACGCGGGTGGCCTTGCGCACCACGTCAGGGTCGGAGGTGACGAAGACCTGCACGCCGACCTGATCGGCCGCATGCTGCACGGCCTGCGAGACGGAACGCAGGTTGCCCATGCCGTAGTCGACGACAGCGACGGTGTTGGCTGCAGATTTCATGGCTGTTCGCAGGAGGAATTCAGAGCGAACCCTTGGTCGAGGGAATGACGCCGATGGAACGCGGATCGAGTTCCAGCGCACCGCGCATGGCGCGTGCGAAGGCCTTGAACACGGTCTCGCACTGGTGGTGCGCGTTCACGCCCTTGAGGTTGTCGATGTGCAGCGTCACGAACGCGTGGTTCACGAAGCCCTGGAAGAACTCGTAGGTGAGCTGGCTGTCGAAGGTGCCGATCATCCCGCTGGTGAAGGGCACGTGCATCACGAGGCCGGGCCGGCCCGAGAAGTCGATGACCACGCGGCTCAGTGCTTCGTCGAGCGGCACGTAGGCGTGGCCGTAGCGGCGAATGCCCTTCTTGTCGCCAATGGCCTGGGCCACAGCCTGGCCGAGCGTGATGCCTACGTCTTCCACCGTGTGGTGGCCGTCGATGTGCAGGTCGCCCTGGCAGTCGATGTCGAGGTCGATCAGGCCGTGGCGGGCGATCTGGTCGAGCATGTGGTCGAAGAAGCCGATGCCGGTGGAAAGCTTGGCCTTGCCGGTGCCGTCGAGATTCACGCTGACGGTGATCTTCGTCTCGGCGGTGTTGCGGGTGACCGTCGCGGTGCGATCGGCGTTGCCCGGGGTGGTGGGGGTGGTCATAGTGAGGCTTCGAGTGCCGCCAGCATCCGCGCATTCTCGTCGGCCGTTCCGACGGTGAGGCGCAGGCAATTGGCCAGCAGTTCGTGCATTTTAGAAACGTTCTTCACCAGCACCCCGTGGGCCTTCATGCCCTCGAAGGTCTTGGTGGCATCGGGCACGCGCAAAAGAACCATGTTGGCGTCGCTGGGCCAGGTCTTCACGCCCGGCAGCCGGCCAAGGCCCATCATCAGGCGCTCGCGCTCCTCGCGGATCTGCGCCGCCTGGGCCTCGAACACCTCGGCATGCTCCAGCGCGAACAGCGCGCACTCGCAGTTGAGCACGCTGATGTTGTAGGGCGGGCGCACCTTGTCGATCTCGGCGACCAGCGCAGCCGGCCCCATGAGGTAGCCCAGGCGGATGCCGGCCAGGCCGAACTTGCTGAGCGTGCGCATCAGCAGCACGTGGTCGTGGCTGGCGAGCCGGTCGATGTAGCTGCGGGCGGCGAAGGGCTGGTAGGCCTCGTCGATCACCACCAGGCCACCCTGCGCGCCCTGGGCCTGCACGATTTTTTCGATGACGGCATCGTCCCAGAGGTTGGCGGTCGGATTGTTCGGATAGGCCAGGTAGACGATGGCAGGCTTCTCGCGCGCGATGGCCGCCAGCATGGCGGTCTCATCCAGCTCGAAGTCCGCCGTCAGCGGCACGCCGACGAAGCGCAGGCCCTGCAGTTGCGCGCTCATGGCGTACATCACGAAGCCGGGCACGGGCGCCAGCACGGTGGCGCCGGGCAGGTCGCAGGCAATGGCCAGCAGCGAGATCAGTTCGTCGGAGCCGTTGCCCAGCATCAGGCTGAAGCCTTCGGGCATCTGCGCATGCGTGGCCAGCGCACGCTGCAGGTCGGTGCCGCGGTCGCCTGGATAACGGTTCAGCGCCAGCGCACCGAGCCGCGCGCCCAGTTCGGACTGCAGCGCGGGCGGCAGGCCGAAGGGGTTTTCCATCGCGTCGAGCTTGATGAAGCCGCGCGCGTCCTGCACCGCGTAGGCATGCATGGACTGCACGTCGGCGCGGATGCGTTGAAGGGGGCGGGCGGTATCTGGAGCGGTGGTCATCGGGTGCAGCGATAGCTGTTTCGTAAAGCGCCGGACATGACCAGTTGCACAGGCATGTCGGCTTCGTAACTGTCGGCGTTGCGGGTCAGTTCGGTCTGGTAGAGCGAGCGGGCCATGGAGGGTTCGAGGCGACGTCCCTCGACGCAGAACAAGGGCTTCTGGCCATTGCGCTGCGACGATTCGACGCCTTCGCGCAGGCCTTCGAGCACGCCCACGAGGTAGTAGCTGGCGTAGGCCTTGCCGTCTTTCTCGGCGGCTTCGAGCGTGCGCAACTCGCGGATGCTCATGGCCTGCGCGCCCGCACCGGCCGCCAGTGCGAGCAGCAGCACCGGCAGGCGCCGCAACAACTGGACGGCGGTGCGTTTCATCGGTAGATCACTTGCGATAGCGCGGCGGCGGCGCGTAGGCGCCATCGGCCGGGAAGGCGCTCGGCTGCGACGGCGTCGCGTCGCGGCGGGCACGGCGCGGCAGGTTGGGCTCATCAAGCTCGAACAGGGCCGCACCGATCACGCCGATGTTGCGCACGTCGCCAGCCTCGGAATTCGCGGCATAGGCGCGGCCCGGTGCGGCAAAGCGGAAGGCCGCGACCTCGTTCTGGTTCTTGCGGAAGCCTTCGATGGTCAGCGACTGCTGCGGGCTCAGCACGTAGCCACCGTTGCGCAGGCTGCCGGGCTTGCCGTTGAGCACGTCGAGGCCATCGACCGTGGCGATCACCTCGTAGCTGCGGTCGCTGAGGTTGCGAAAGCGCAGCGTGTAGCGCGAGCCTTCGACGCCGGCCAGCCGGAACATGTCCTCGGCACGGCGCGCGCGCTGCAGCGGCAGGGGCTTGCCGTCTTCGTCGAGCACCGACCATTCGATGTCGCCCTGGGCCAGCAGCAGGTTCAGGCGCCGCTCGGGGTTGTTGCCCACGGTGCGGCGCACGGCGTTCGCTTCGTTGTAACCCAGCGAGGCCACGTCATCGGGCTGGTCGGACAGGCGCTTGGCCGAGACCGAGCGGGTCTTCGATTCGATGCCCTCGCCCCATTGGGTGCCGAGTTGCGCGGGCGCGGGCGCCGCGGCGCTCTGCGTTGCAGCGGCCGGTGGGTCGCGAAGTGGCTGCTGGCCGCAGGCAGCAAGCAGGGCGGCGCCTGCAATGAGGCCGGTGGCGAACCTGAACAGGCGCGAACGATAGAAACGGTGAATCATCTGGATTGCTCCTCCCAAAGCGGGCTATGGAGCCTCAGATCTTACGCAGGCGCAGACGGGCAGCTTCAGCATGCGCCTGCAGGCCTTCGCCTTCGGCCAGCGTGACGGCGATCGGGCCGAGCACCTGGGCACCGGCTTCGCTGACTTCGATCAGGCTGGAGCGCTTCTGGAAGTCGTAGACACCCAGCGGGCTCGAAAAGCGCGCCGTGCCGCTGGTCGGCAGCACGTGATTCGGGCCTGCGCAGTAATCGCCCAGGCTCTCGCTGGTGAAGGCGCCCAGGAAGATCGCGCCGGCGTGGCGCAGCAAGGGCTCCCAGCGGTTGGGCTCGCTGCTGCTGACTTCCAGGTGTTCAGGCGCAATGCGGTTGCTGATCTCGCAGGCCTCTTCCATGCTCTTCGTATGGATCAGCGCACCACGGCCATTGAGCGAGGCGGCGATGATTTCCGCGCGCGGCATGGTCGGCAGCAGGCGGTCGATCTCGGCCTGCACGCGGTCGATGTAGGCGGCGTCGGGGCACAGCAGGATGCTCTGGGCCAACTCGTCGTGCTCGGCCTGGCTGAACAGGTCCATGGCCACCCACTCGGGCGGCGTGGTGCCGTCGGCCAGCACGAGGATCTCGCTCGGGCCCGCGATCATGTCGATGCCCACGGTGCCGAACACGCGGCGCTTGGCAGCGGCCACATAGGCGTTGCCGGGGCCGGTGATCTTGTCGACCGCAGGAATGGTGGCGGTGCCGTAGGCCAGCGCGGCCACGGCCTGGGCGCCGCCGATGGTGAAGCCGCGCGTCACGCCGGCCACATAGGCGGCGGCGAGCACGAGCGGGTTCTTCTCGCCCTTGGGCGTGGGCACGACCATGATGATTTCGGCCACGCCCGCGACGTGTGCGGGAATGGCGTTCATCAGCACGCTCGACGGATAGGCCGCCTTGCCACCCGGCACGTAGATGCCGACGCGATCGAGCGGCGTGACCTTCTGGCCGAGCAGCGTGCCATCGGCATCGCGATAGCTCCAGCTCTCGCCGCTCGCCTTCTTCTGGGCCTCGTGGTAACTGCGCACGCGGCGCGCAGCGGCTTCGAGCGCGTCGCGCTGCGCGGCGGGCAGCGACTCGAAGGCGGCCTTCAGTTCGGCCTGCGTGAGTTCCAGCTCGGGCAGGGTGGCAGCACCCAGCTTGTCGAAGCGGTTGGTGTACTCCAGCACCGCCTCGTCACCGCGCTTTTGCACGTCGGCCAGGATGTCGGCCACCACCTTCTCGATGGCCGCGTCCGCATCTGCGGACCAATGCAGCCGCGCCTTGAATTCAGCATCGAAGCTGGCTGAAGTCGTGGAGAGTCGGGCGGGGGCTGCTTTCAGAGTCATTTGGCGGGAGGGATGGCTGACGCGAAGGCGTCGATGATGCGGCGGATCGGCTCGCGCTTGAGCTTGAGCGCGGCCTGGTTGACCACAAGGCGCGCGCTGATGTCCATGATGCGTTCCACCTCGACGAGGTGGTTGGCCTTGAGCGTGTTGCCGGTCGAGACCAGGTCGACGATGGCGTCGGCCAGGCCCGTGAGCGGCGCCAGCTCCATGCTGCCGTAGAGCTTGATCAGGTCGACGTGCACGCCCTTGCTGGCGAAGAAGTCGCGTGCAAGGCCCACGTACTTGGTCGCCACGCGCAGGCGCGAGCCCTGCTTCACGGCCGAGGCGTAGTCGTAGTCGGCGCGCACCGCCACGCTCAGGCGGCAGGCGGCAATGCGCAGGTCCAGCGGCTGGTACAGGCCCTGGTTGCCGTGCTCGAGCAGCACGTCGGAGCCGGTCACGCCGAGGTCGGCGCCGCCGTACTGCACGTAGGTGGGCACGTCGGAGGCACGCACCAGCACCACGCGCACATCGGGCCGGGTGGTTTCGAGAATGAGCTTGCGCGACTTCTCGGGGTCTTCAGTGACCTCGATGCCGGCGGCGGCCAGCAGGGGCATCGTCTCTTCGAAGATGCGGCCTTTGGAGAGGGCGAGCGTGATCATGCGGCGGCTCCGGTCACGCGTTCGATGTCGGCACCCAGGCCGCGCAGCTTGGCTTCCATGCGGTCGTACCCACGGTCGAGGTGATAGATGCGGTCGACCAGCGTCTCGCCCTCGGCCACGAGGCCGGCGATCACGAGGCTGGCGGAGGCGCGCAGGTCGGTGGCCATCACGGTGGCGCCCGAGAGCTGCTGCACGCCCTCGACCATCGCGACCTTGCCTTCGACGTGAATGGTCGCGCCCAGGCGGACCATCTCGTTCACGTGCATGAAGCGGTTCTCGAAGATGGTTTCGGTGACCATCGAAGCGCCGCGCGCGATCACGTTCAGGGCCATGAACTGGGCCTGCATGTCGGTTGGGAAGCCGGGGTATTCGGTGGTGCTGAAGCTCTGCGCCTTCAGGTGCTCGCTGGCTGGAGCCTTGGAGCTGATGCGCACGCCGCCCTCTTCGGGCACGACCGTGCAGCCGGCGTCGCGCAGCTTGTCGATCACGGCGTCCATGTGGTCGGCGCGGGCGTGGCGCAGGAACACGTCGCCGCCCGTGGCCGCGACGGCGCACAGGAAGGTGCCGGCCTCGATGCGGTCGGCCACCACGGCGTGCTCGCAGCCGTGCAGCTTCTCGACGCCCTGGATGCGGATGTGGCTGGTGCCGTGGCCCTGGATCTTCGCGCCCATGCGGATCAGCATTTCGGCGAGGTCGACGATCTCGGGCTCCTGCGCGGCGTTTTCGAGCAGTGTCTCGCCCTCGGCCAGCGCGGCGGCCATCAGGAAGTTCTCGGTGCCGGTGACGGTGACCATGTCGGTCAGGATGCGCGCGCCCTTCAGGCGCGTGCGCCCTTCCGGCAGGCTGGCGATCATGTAGCCGTGCTCGACCACGATCTCGGCGCCCATGGCCTGCAGGCCCTTGATGTGCTGGTCGACCGGCCGCGAGCCGATGGCGCAGCCGCCGGGCAGCGAGACCTTGGCGTGGCCGAAGCGGGCCAACAGCGGGCCCAGGGCCAGCACCGAAGCGCGCATGGTCTTCACCAGCTCGTAGGGCGCCTCAGGGTTGGTCAGGTCGGCGGCGTTCAGGCTCACCGTGCCGTTGTCGTCGCGCTCGGCGGTCACGCCCATGTTGCGCACCAGCTTGAGCATGGTCGACACGTCCTGCAGGCGCGGCACGTTGTGCAGCGTCACGGGCTGGTCGGTCAAGAGCACCGCGCACAGCTCGGGCAACGCGGCGTTCTTGGCGCCGGAAATGAGTACTTCGCCGCGAAGCTGGCGCCCGCCGCGAATCAGAAGTTTGTCCATCGAAGTTCCAGCGAAATCAGGGGGCCCGCAGGGGCCGGAAAGTCATTTTTCCACTGCCGCCCATTCGGCCGGCGTGTAGGTCTTCATCGAAAGCGCATGCACCTCGTCGGTGTGCATTTTCGCACCGAGGGTGGCGTAGACCCGTTGGTGGCGCTGGATGGCGCGCTTGCCCTCGAATTCGGCCGAGACGATGGTCGCGTACCAATGTCGGCCGTCGCCTTCGAGCGTGATGTGTTCGCAGGGAAGGTGGGACTGGATCAGGGCCTGGAGTTGTTCGGCGGTCATGGGGTCTGGAAAGAAGCGGTCAACCGCGGATTTTGTAGCCGATGCGGAGAAGGTGGACGGCGATGACGCTCACCACCAGCCAGGCGGTGCCGACGATACCCAGGCTGAGCCAGGGCGAGGCGTCGCTCACGCCGAAGAAACCGTAGCGGAAGCCGTCGATCATGTAGAAGAACGGGTTCAGGTGGCTCACCTTCTGCCAGAAGGGCGGCAGTGAGCCGATCGAATAGAACACGCCCGACAGGAAGGTCATGGGCATGATCAGGAAGTTCTGGAACACAGCCATCTGGTCGAACTTCTCGGCCCAGAGCCCGGCGATAAGGCCTAGCGTGCCGAGCATCGCGGCACCCAGCAACGCGAAAACGATGATCCAGACCGGCGCAACGAAATTCGGCATGGCGAAGAACATCGTGACCACGAACACGCCCAACCCCACGGCCAGCCCGCGGATGATCGACGAGCCTACGTAGGCGAAAAACCAGCCCCAGTGCGACAGCGGCGTGAGCAGCACGAAGACCAGGTTGCCCATGATCTTGCTCTGGATGATCGACGACGAGCTGTTGGCGAACGCGTTCTGCAGGATGCTCATCATCACGAGGCCGGGCACCAGGAAGGCCGTGTAGCCGACAGTGCCGTAGACCGTCACCCGGCCTTCGAGCACGTGTCCGAACACCATGAGGTACAGCAGCGCGGTGAGCACCGGCGCGCCGACGGTCTGAAAGCCGACCTTCCAGAAGCGCAGCGTTTCTTTGTAGAGCAGCGCGCGCCAGCCCGTGACAGCCATCATCTCGCGACCTCCAGCGGCGTCTGTTCGCCCGCCATCAGGTCGATGAACACGTCTTCCAGGTCGGCCTTGCGCATTTCCACGTCTTCCACCGCGACGCCGGCTTCGCGGATCGCAGCCAGCAGTTGTTCGACTTCATGGGCGTTCTGCGCCGGCAACTGCACGATGCGCCCGGTGATGCGCGCATGCTGCGCAATGGCCCAGGGCAGCATGGCGTCGGTCTTGAAGCGCAGCACGTTGCTGGCGGCCGACTTGAGCAGTTCGCTGGTGCGGTCGAGCGCGATCACGCGGCCCAGCTTCAGCATTGCGATGCGGCTGCACAGCGCCTCGGCTTCTTCGAGGTAATGGGTGGTCAGCAGCACGGTGCTGCCCTGCTTGTTGAGCTTGGCGACGAACTGCCAGAGCGTCTGGCGCAACTCGACGTCGACACCGGCCGTGGGCTCGTCGAGCACGATCACCGGCGGCTTGTGCACCAGCGCCTGTGCCACCAGCACGCGGCGCTTCATGCCGCCGGAAAGCTGGCGCATGTTGGCCGTGGCCTTGTCGGTCAGGCCCAGGCTGTGCAGGAGTTCGTCGATCCAGTCGTCGTTGTTCTTGATGCCGAAGTAGCCCGACTGGATGCGCAGCGACTCGCGCACATTGAAGAAGGGGTCGAACACCAGTTCCTGCGGCACGATGCCCAACTGGCGCCGCGCCTCGGCGTAGTCCCGTTGCACGTCGAAACCATGGACGCTGATGGCACCGGCCGTGGGACGCGCGAGCCCGGCGAGCATGCTGATCAGGGTGGTCTTGCCAGCGCCGTTGGGGCCGAGCAGGCCGAAGAACTCGCCCGGCTCGATCTGGAAGCTGACCTCGTCGACAGCCCGCAACCCTTGTTTGCCTTGGGCTTTTTGCTGTTTTGAGGGGGGGTAGGTCTTGGAGACCGATTGGAATGAGATCGCGGGCATGGGAGCCCGTGATTTTACGGGGCTGTTACTTTTTCAGGGCGCGGCGGGCAAAAGGCCCGCGATACCGTACAGCGCCGCCAGCTCACGCAGCCGGGGCGACAGGCCCTTGACCGCAAAGCCTCGACCCAGCGCGCTCGACTCACGCCGGCATTCGAGCAGCACGGCCAATGCCGACGAATCGAACTGCGCCAGCGCGGTGGCGTCGACCACGGTCGACGACGAATCCGTCTGGCCCTTCAGCCCCTGCTGCAGCATGCGCATGCAGGCGGGGGCCTCGTCGTGGGTGAGCTTGGTAGGCAGGACCAGCATGATGGCGTTGGCTCGTCAGCCCTTGGCGTTGCCCTTGTTGCGCGCGGCCAGCGCGGCAATCAGGCCGTCGATCCCGCTCTTGTTGATCTCCTGCGCGAACTGGGTTCGGTAGGTGTCGACCAGCCAGACGCCCAGCACATTCAGGTTGTAGACCTTCCAGCCGGCGCCCTGTCCGGGCGTCTTCTCGAGGCGGTAGTCGAGCTGCACGGGATCGCCGCGGCCCTTGACCTCGGTGCGCACCAGCACATCGGTGTCGGTGGCGGCGCCGCGGAAGGGGCGGATCGTGACGGTCTGGTCGGTCACCTGGTCGAGCGCGCCGGCGTAGGTACGCACGAGCAGGGTCTTGAATTCGTCCTGCAGCCGCTTTTGCTGCTCGGGCGTGGCCTGGCGCCAGGCCGGGCCGACGGCGGAAGCCGTCATGCGCTGGAAGTTGACGTTGGGCATGATCTTGCTGTCGACCAGCAGCATGATCTTGTTGATGTCGCCGGTCTTGATGGACGAGTCGGCCTTGATCGTGTCCAGCACGTCGGTCGACAGGCGCTTGACGAGCGCGTCGGGCGTTTCATCGGCCGCGCGCGCAGGCTGCACGAAAGACATGGCGGCGCCGAACAGCAAGGCACCGGCCAGCACCAGGCGGCCGAGATCGCGTCGTTGCAAGGTCTTGTTGTTCATGGTGAGTCCCTCAATCAAATTTGAAAATCTACGAAGTACACGCAAGAAGCGAAGTACTGAGACAGAAACGGATTCGAGCGGCGCAGGGCCGACCGGGTTCCTGTCTGGCAGGTGAAGCCTTGCAACCGGATGCAAGCAGCTTCATCACCCGCCTTCCCCATGCTCTTACTTTCCGGCGCCATCGTCCGGTGGGTTGCCGTCGTAGACCTGGCTGCGGCGGCGCTGCAGGAACGCATCGCGCGTGAACGAGTACTTGTCGAGCGCCGCGTCGCCGATCAGACGGCCCGCACGCAGGTATTGCGCGCGCGTGTCCACCACGCGCAGGGCGACCAGCGAATTGCGCCAGCGGACGTCGTCCATGTGCGCCAGCGGGTCGCCGTAGTAGTCCAACGGTTTTGCCACGGTGTCACGCAGAGTCGACGGCCCCAGCAATGGCAGCACCACATAAGGACCGGAACCTACGCCCCAATAGCCGAGCGTCTGCCCGAAATCTTCCTCATGGCGCTGGATGCCGGCTTCGCTCGCGACATCCAACAGCCCGCCGAGCCCGAAGAACGTGTTCACGTTGAGCCGCATGAAGGTCTCTGCACTGCCCTGCAGCTTGAGCTGGGCCACATTGTTGGCCAGGCTCCAGACGTCGCCGATGTTGTTGAAGAAGTTGTTCACGCCCGAGCGCACCATCGAGGGCAGGACTCGCTGGTAAGCGGTGGCCACGGGGACCAGCACCGCATCGTCGACAGTTTCATTGAAACTCGAAACACCACGGTTCAATGGCTCGAACGGGTCGGCCGGATTGGCATTGGGGCCGGTGGCGCATCCGGCCACGAGTGCAAAAGCGGCTGCAGCGCCCGTCCAACGGGCGTATTGAGCTATATTTTTCATAGCAAATGACAGATTAGATCGTGTTTTCATTTTTTATTCGCTGTACCAGGCGCCGTATTTCCCTCGGCTGCCTTGCTGTAGAGGAACTGGCTGATCAGGTTTTCCAGCACCACGGCCGACTGGGTCGAAGTGATGGTGTCGCCGGCCTGCAAGTTCTTCTCCTCGGCGCCCGCCTCGATCCCGATGTACTGCTCTCCGAGCAAGCCACTGGTCAGGATCTTGAGCGAGCTGTCCTTGGGAAAACTGTAACGGTTTTGCAATGCCAGCGTCACGCTGGCCTGAAAGGTCTTGTCGTCGAAGGAGATTGATTCCACTCGGCCGACCACCACACCCGCGCTCTTGACCGCCGTCTGCGGCTTGAGCCCGCCGATGTTGTCGAAGCGCGCGGTGACCGCGTAGGTCTTCTGGAAATTCAGGCTCAGCAGGTTGGCCGACTGCAGCGCGAGGAACAGCAATGCGGCCCCGCCGATCAGCACGAACAGGCCGACCCAGATGTCATTGTTGGAACGTTGCATGGTTTGCACTCTCTAGAACGATGAGGCCCTGGCCCCTTTAAATACTGAACATCATGGCGGTCAGCAGGAAGTCGAGCCCCAGCACCGCCAGCGACGCCATCACCACGGTTCGCGTGGTCGCACGCGACACGCCTTCGGGCGTGGGCTGGGCCTCGTAGCCCTGCAGCAATGCGATGAAGGTCACGGTGAAACCGAAGACGATGCTCTTGATGACGCCGTTGCCGACATCGCGCCACACGTCGACGCCGCCCTGCATCTGGCCCCAGAACGCGCCCGGGTCCACGCCCAGCATCAGCACGCCCACCACGTAGCCGCCCATGATGCCGACCGCGCTGAACACGGCGGCCAACAGCGGCATGGTGATGATGCCGGCCCAGAAGCGCGGCGCAAGGATGCGCTGGACCGGGTCGACCGCCATCATTTCCATCGCGCTCAATTGCTCGCCGGCCTTCATGAGACCGATCTCCGCAGTGAGCGACGTACCGGCGCGACCGGTGAAAAGCAACGCTGCGACCACAGGCCCGAGTTCGCGCACGAGGCTCAGGGTGACCAGCAGGCCGAGCGCTTCGGAAGACCCATATCGCTGCAGCGCGTAATACATCTGCAGGCCGAGCACGAAGCCGACAAACAGGCCCGACACCGCGATGATCGCGAGCGAATAGTTGCCCAGGAAATGGATCTGGTCGCGCACGAGGCTGAAGCGGCGCAGGCTCTGCGCGCCCTGCAACGACAAACGAATGAACAGCTTCGCGGCAAAGCCGATGCCGGTCAGCTTGCTGCGCACCGCGTAGCCGATATCGGCAGGCTTCCACCAACTCATGACCGACCTCCGACCACGGGACCGAAATCGTCTTCGATGCTCGCACCCGGATAGTGAAAGCGCACCGGCCCATCGGGCAGTGCATTCACGAACTGATGCACCAGCGGATCGGCGCTGTTGCGCACTTCGGCGGGCGCGCCTTGCGCAGCGATGCCGCCGTTGGCCAGGATGATCACGTGATCGGCGATGCGGAAGGTTTCCTCGACATCGTGCGACACGATGATGCTGGTCAGCCCGAGCGTGTCGTTGAGCTGGCGGATCAGTCGCGCGGCGGTGCCGAGCGAAATCGGATCGAGACCGGCGAAGGGTTCGTCGTACATCACGAGGTCGGGGTCGAGCGCGATGGCACGCGCCAGTGCCACGCGCCGCGCCATGCCGCCCGACACCTCGCTGGGCATCAGGTCGCGTGCACCGCGCAGGCCGACGGCATCGAGCTTCATGAGCACGATGTCGCGCACCAGCGCTTCAGACAATTGCGTGTGTTCGCGCAACGGAAAGGCCACGTTGTCGAACACGCTCATGTCGGTGAACAGGGCGCCGAACTGAAACAGCATGCCCATGCGACGCCGCGCTGCGTAGAGCGCCTTTGCGTCGAACCTGACGACATCCTGACCATCGAACAGGACTTCGCCACGCTGTGCGCGTTGCTGTCCGCCGATCAATCGCAAGACCGTGGTCTTGCCGCCACCCGAGGCTCCCATCAACGCCGTCACCTTGCCACGCGGCACGGTGAACGACACGCCATCGAGAATCGCGCGCGCGCCGTAGCCGAACGTGACGTCTCGAAACTCTACGAAGGGAAGTGGCTGGGTGGCTGGGTCCATCTCAATAAAAAAGCCGGGCGCTTTTTCAAGCATCCCGGCATGCGGTTTTCCAGCGGATGATAACGGGGCCACGACGGTGGCCGCCGAATTGAAACAAAAATCAGCGAGGTAAGTCGCTGAAACCCATCAGAAATTCATCCACTGAACGCGCGGCTTGACGGCCCTCGCGAATGGCCCACACAACCAGCGACTGGCCACGGCGAATGTCGCCGGCGGCAAACACCTTCGGCGCGTTCGTGGCATAGCCGCCGATGAAGTCGACCGTGGCCTTGGCATTGCCGCGTGCGTCCTTCTCGACACCGAAGGCATCGAGAACAGTAGCGACTGGGCTGATGAACCCCATGGCCAGCAGCACGAGGTCGGCCTTGAGGATCTGCTCGCTGCCGGCCACTTCCTGCATGCGGCCGTCCTTCCATTCGACGCGAACCGTCTTCAGGCCGGTGACCTTGCCCTTCTCACCAATGAATTCCTTCGTGGAGATCGCAAACTCGCGCTCGCATCCTTCTTCATGGCTGGAGCTGGTGCGCAGCTTGATCGGCCAGTACGGCCAGGTCATCGGACGGTTCTCTTCTTCGGGCGGCTGAGGCATCAGCTCGAACTGCGTGACGCTGGCAGCGCCGTGGCGGTTGCTGGTGCCCACGCAATCGGAACCGGTGTCGCCACCGCCAATGACAATCACGTGCTTGCCGTCGGCGCGCAATTGGCCTTTGACCTTGTCACCCGCGTTGACGCGGTTCTGCTGCGGCAGGAACTCCATCGCGAAATGGATGCCATCGAGGTCGCGACCGGGCACCGGCAGATCGCGCGATTGCTCGGCACCACCGGTGAGCAGCACGGCGTCGAACTCTTTCTGCAATTGTTCGGGCGTGACGATTTCCTTGGCCAGGTTTGTGACCTTGGAGCCCTTGCCCAGCGGGTCTTTCGCGGCGCCGACCATCACGCCAGTGCGGAAGGTCACGCCTTCGGCCTTCATCTGCTCGACGCGGCGATCGATGTGCGTCTTCTCCATCTTGAAGTCGGGAATGCCGTAGCGCAGCAGCCCGCCGATGCGGTCGTTCTTCTCGAACAGCGTCACGTCGTGGCCGACGCGCGCCAGTTGTTGCGCTGCAGCCATGCCGGCAGGGCCGGCCCCGACCACAGCGACCTTCTTGCCGGTCTTGTGCTTGGCGATGCGCGGCGCGACCCAGCCTTCGTCCCAGGCGCGGTCGACGATCGCGTGCTCGATCGACTTGATGCCGATCGCGTCGTCGTTCACGTTGAGCACGCAGGCTGCCTCGCAAGGCGCGGGGCAGATGCGGCCAGTGAACTCGGGGAAGTTGTTGGTCGAGTCGAGCACCGCGAAGGCGTTCTGCCAATCATCGCGATACACGAGGTCGTTGAAGTCCGGAATGATGTTGTTGACCGGGCAGCCGCTGTTGCAGAACGGCGTGCCGCAGTCCATGCAACGCGCACCCTGCACCTTGGCCTGCTCGGGTGTCAGGCCGACAACGAATTCCTTGTAATGCTTGACGCGCTCGTCGATCGGCTTGTAGCCCTCTTCGATGCGCTCATGCTCCATGAAGCCGGTGATTTTTCCCATCGTGCTGTCCTCTGTTCTTCGTGTGTCGTTGCCGCTCAGACCGCGGCTGTTGCGGCCAGCGCGTGCGGCTCGAGGCCGGCGTGCGCGTTGTTGCCGCTGCTCGCCAGTTCGACCTTGCGGTCGTGCAATTCGCCCAGCGCACGCTTGTATTCGTTCGGGAACACCTTCACGAACTTCGTGCGCGACACGGCCCACGTGTCGAGTAGTTCGCGCGCGCGCTTGCTGCCGGTCCAACGGTGGTGTTCTTCGAGCAGCTTCTTGAGCTGGGCTTCATCGGTCTCGCCGCCGTGCCAGATCTTGCGATGCACGCTCGCGGTTTGCTCGGCCGAGGTCAGCACCTTGTCGAGCGACACCATCGAGAGATTGCAGCGCGTGGCGAACTCGCCGTCTTCGTCATAGACGAAGGCCACGCCGCCGCTCATGCCGGCCGCGAAGTTGCGGCCCGTCTTGCCGAGCACCGCGACCGTCCCGCCCGTCATGTATTCGCAGCCATGGTCGCCCGTGCCTTCGATGACCGCAGTGGCGCCCGAGAGGCGCACCGCGAAACGCTCGCCAGCCACGCCGCAAAGGTAGGCTTCACCGGTCGTCGCGCCATACAGCGCGGTGTTGCCGACGATGGTGTTGCGCACAGCTTCACCGCGGAAGTCGAGGCTGGGGCGAACCACCACGCGGCCGCCCGAGAGGCCCTTGCCGGTGTAGTCGTTGGCATCGCCAATCAGGTACAGCGTGATGCCGCGTGCCAGGAAGGCACCGAACGACTGGCCGCCCGTGCCTTCGAGCTGGATGCGGATCGAATCGTCGGGCAGGCCCTGCGGATGTACCTTGGTCAGCGCGCCCGAGAGCATGGCGCCCACCGAGCGGTTGACGTTGCGCGCCACTTCGATGAACTGCACCTTCTCGCCCTTGTCGATCGCAGGACGCGACTTCTCGATGAGCTTCACGTCCAGCGCACGTTCGAGGCCATGGTCCTGGTTCTCGACATGGAAGCGCGGCACGTCGGCCGGCACGTTCGGCAGCGCGAACAGGCGGCTGAAGTCCAGGCCCGAGGCCTTCCAGTGCTCGATGCCCTTGCGCATGTCGAGCAGGTCGGCGCGGCCGATCAGGTCGTCGAACTTGCGGATGCCGAGCTGGGCCATGATCTGGCGCACTTCTTCGGCAACGAAGAAGAAGTAGTTGACGACGTGCTCGGGCTTGCCCGAGAACTTCTTGCGCAGCATCGGGTCTTGTGTGGCCACGCCCACCGGGCAGGTGTTCAGGTGGCACTTGCGCATCATGATGCAGCCCTCGACCACCAGCGGCGCGGTGGCGAAGCCGAACTCGTCGGCGCCCAGCAGCGCGCCGATGGCGACGTCGCGACCGGTCTTCATCTGGCCGTCGGCCTGCACGCGGATGCGGCTGCGCAGGCGATTGAGCACCAGCGTCTGCTGCGTTTCGGCCAGGCCGATTTCCCAAGGGCTGCCCGCATGCTTGATCGACGACCAGGGCGATGCGCCCGTGCCGCCGTCATGGCCCGCGATCACGACGTGGTCGCTCTTGCACTTGGCCACGCCCGCGGCGATGGTGCCCACGCCGATTTCGCTCACCAGCTTGACACTGATGCTGGCGTGCGGCGCGGTGTTCTTCAGGTCGTGAATGAGCTGTGCGAGGTCTTCGATCGAGTAGATGTCATGGTGCGGCGGGGGCGAGATGAGGCCCACGCCCGGCACGGCATAGCGCTGCTTGCCGATGTACTCGGTGACCTTGCCGCCCGGGAGCTGGCCGCCCTCGCCCGGCTTGGCACCCTGCGCCATCTTGATCTGGATCTGGTCGGCCGAATGCAGGTATTCGGCGGTGACGCCGAAACGGCCCGAGGCCACCTGCTTGATGCGCGAACGCAGCGAGTCGCCGTCCTTCAGCGGCAGGTCGACTTCGACGTTGGCCGCGCCGATCACGCTCTTGAGCGTGTCGCCCTGCTTGATCGGGATGCCCTTGAGTTCGTTGCGGTAGCGCGCCGGGTCTTCACCGCCTTCGCCGGTGTTGCTCTTGCCGCCGATGCGGTTCATGGCAATCGCGAGCGTGGCGTGCGCCTCGGTGCTGATCGAGCCGAGCGACATGGCGCCGGTGGCAAAGCGCTTGACGATTTCTGCAGCCGCTTCGACCTCGTCCACCGGAATGGCCTTGGCCGGATCGATCTTGAACTCGAACAGGCCGCGCAGCGTGAGATGGCGACGGTTCTGGTCGTTGATGAGCTGCGCGTATTCCTTGTACGTGTTCCAGTTGTTGGAGCGCGTGCTGTGCTGCAGCTTGGCGATGGCGTCGGGCGTCCACATGTGCTCTTCGCCGCGCGTGCGCCAGGCGTATTCGCCGCCGGCGTCGAGCATGTTGGCGAGCACCGGGTCGTCGCCGAAGGCGGCCTTGTGCATGCGGATGGCTTCTTCGGCGATCTCGAAGACGCCGATGCCTTCCACACGGCTGGCCGTGCCGGTGAAGTACTTGTTGACGGTGGCGGTGTTCAGGCCGATGGCCTCGAACAGCTGCGCGCCGCAGTAGCTCATGTAGGTGCTGACACCCATCTTCGACATGATCTTCGACAGGCCCTTGCCGATGGCCTTGACGTAGTTGTAGACCGCCTTGTCGGCACTCAGGTCGCCCGGCAGGTCTGCATGCATGGCCGCCAGCGTTTCCATCGCAAGGTACGGGTGCACGGCTTCCGCGCCATAGCCCGCCAGCACGCCGAAGTGATGCACTTCGCGGGCCGAGCCGGTTTCGACCACGAGGCCCGCCGTGGTGCGCAGGCCTTCACGCACGAGGTACTGATGCACGGCCGAGAGGGCGAGCACAGCCGGGATCGCCACTTGCGTCGGGCTCACGCCACGGTCGCTCACGATCAGGATGTTGTGGCCGCCCTTGATGGCGTCCACCGCTTCGGCGCACAGCGAGGCCAGCTTGGCTTCGACGCCTTCGTCGCCCCAGGCGAGCGGGTAGGTGATGTCGAGCACGTAGCTCTTGAACTTGCCCTGCGTGTATTTGCCGATGTCGCGCAGCTTGGCCATGTCGGCGAAGTCGAGGATCGGCTGGCTCACTTCGAGCCGCATGGGCGGGTTGACCTGATTGATGTCCAGCAGGTTGGGCTTGGGGCCGATGAAGGACACCAGCGACATCACGATGGCTTCGCGGATCGGGTCGATCGGCGGGTTGGTCACCTGCGCGAACAACTGCTTGAAGTAGTTGTAGAGCAGCTTGTTCTTGTTGGAGAGCACGGCCAGCGGGCTGTCGTTGCCCATGGAGCCGATGCCCTCTTCGCCGGCCTGCGCCATCGGGCTCATCAGGAATTTGATGTCTTCCTGGGTGTAGCCGAAGGCCTGCTGGCGGTCGAGCAACGCGACCTGCGAGAGCGGCGCCGCGACCGGCTCGGCCTTGACGCTGTCGAGCTTGATGCGCAGGTTTTCGATCCACTGCTTGTAGGGCTTGCTGTTGGCGAGGGTGGCCTTGACCTCCTCGTCGTCGATCATGCGGCCCTGCTCCAGGTCAATCAGGAACATCTTGCCGGGCTGCAGGCGCCACTTGCGCACGATCTTCTGCTCGGGCACTGGCAGCACGCCCGATTCGGAAGCCATGATGACCAGGTCGTCGTCGGTCACGCAATAGCGCGAGGGGCGCAGGCCGTTGCGGTCGAGCGTGGCGCCGATCTGGCGACCGTCGGTGAACACGATGGAGGCCGGGCCGTCCCACGGCTCGAGCATGGCCGCGTGGTATTCGTAGAACGCGCGGCGACGCGGATCCATGGTGGCGTGCTGTTCCCAGGGCTCGGGAATCATCATCATCACGGCCTGGCTGATGGGGTAGCCGGCCATCGTCAGCAGCTCGAGGCAGTTGTCGAAAGTGGCGGTGTCAGACTGGCCGGCGAAGCTGATCGGGTAGAGCTTCTGCAGGTCGGCGCCGAGCACGGGCGACGACATCACGCCTTCGCGTGCCTTCATCCAGTTGTAGTTGCCCTTGACCGTGTTGATTTCGCCGTTGTGGGCGACATAGCGGTACGGGTGGGCCAGCGGCCACTCGGGGAAGGTGTTGGTCGAGAAGCGCTGGTGCACCAGGCCCAGGGCCGAGACGCAGCGCTTGTCCTGCAGGTCCATGAAGTACGTGCCGACCTGGTCGGCGAGCAGCAGGCCCTTGTAGACCACCGTGCGGCTGGACATGCTCGGAACGTAGTATTCCTTGCTGTGCTTGAGCTTCAGGCGCTGGATGTTGGCGCTGGCGGTCTTGCGGATCACGTAGAGCTTGCGTTCCAGCGCGTCCTGCACGATCACGTCATTGCCGCGGCCAATGAAGACCTGGCGCAGCAGCGGCTCCTTGGCGCGCACGGTGGGCGACATGGGCATGTCGCGGTTGACCGGCACGTCGCGCCAGCCCAGCAGTACCTGGCCTTCGGCCTTGATGGCGCGTTCCATTTCCTGCTCGCAGGCTTCGCGGGAGGCGTGTTCCTTCGGCAGGAAGATCATGCCGACGCCGTATTCACCGGGCGGGGGCAGCGTGACGCCCTGCTTGGCCATCTCTTCGCGGTACAGGTGGTCGGGCAGCTGGATCAGGATGCCGGCGCCGTCGCCCATCAGCTTGTCAGCGCCCACTGCGCCGCGATGGTCGAGGTTTTCGAGGATCTTCAAGCCCTGCTGCACGATGGCATGGCTTTTCTCGCCCTTGATGTGTGCCACGAAGCCGACGCCGCAGGCGTCGTGCTCATCGGCACCGGAATACAGACCGTGTTTTTGGAGATGTTCGATCTCGGCAGCCGTCGTCATGGCGCACTCCTTCAGTTTTCGCAGGGAAAGGGAGCATATTGCGATGCACAAAGAATGCCAAACATTTTAATAGGGGTCAGATTCTTATTAAATCCCGAGTTTTCTTGTCAGAATTAAATTAGGGACGTATTAAAAACAGGAGCAAAAGGCCAAGTCACTGCAACGGCTTGAGCCTCTGAACGCTCAGGAAATGGGGCTGGAAGGCGGTCGGCCCGCCTTGGCCTTGACCACGCGGCGGTCCGTGGCCTTCTGAAGCGAGTCGAGAAAATCGACGTCGCCTGCCGCCCAGCCCCGCAAAGTGGCCTCGGTCAGCGCAGTCTGGTCAGCCGCCCGCACCCCGCCGCGCACCAAGTCGACGTAGGCCGCCTCTCGCGCGAATGGCGTGTTGCCCAGTTCCCAGTACAGCGGATGCGGCGTCAACAGCCGGTCGTGCCGCAGTCCGGCGTAGTGGCCGTGGCTGGACCAGGGGAAGTCGCGCGCATCGGTCACCATCCCCGCCCGCACAGGGTTGAGGTCGATGTAGGCCATGCAGGTCATCAGGTAGCGATCGGTCTGGATCAGCGTCGACCGGTAGCGCCCTTCCCACAGGGTGCCGCTGCGGCCGTGGCGGTCATTGAAGTAGCGCACGTAGCTGCGCCCCACCGACTGCATGAACTGCGGCAGGCCGGTGGCGCTGTTCGGCGTGGCCAGCAGGTGAAAGTGGTTGTCCATCAGCACATAAGCGTGCAGCGCGACACCAAAGCGCGCTGCGTTCTCGGCCAGCAGGCCGAGCAGCCTCTCGTGGTCCGCGCGATCGACAAAGATCGGCTGGCGGTTGTTGCCGCGCTGGATCACGTGGTGCGGCATGTCGGCCAGCGTGAGACGGGGTAGACGGGCCATGGGATGGGTTGTGGCGCAGGGCTTGTATCCTAAGCGGCCCGTTTACCAACAAGTCTGGGGAGCTGCGAATGTTCAAGTTTTTCAAGGAATTGATCGATTCGGCAAAGGAAGGCCTGGCAGAGGGAAAAGCCGAACTGGCGCAGGAGGCGGCCGAGCGCGAGACGGCACGGCAGGAAGGCAATGCGGCGCTGGAGACGCGTCTTGCGGCCTCGTCGCGCTTCGAGAACTTCGCCGTGGCACTGGCGGCCGTGTACCGCGAGACCTTCGCGTCCGACCTGCGGGAAGCCGAGGAGATGCAGCGCAGCGCGGTGCACCTGCTGTGCGTCGACATTCCCGCGAAAGAGATCGAACCCTGGAAGAAGCTGCTGGCGCGCGATTTCTCGGTCACGGAGCGCGAGGGCGCCGAGGCCGCGGTGACGGAAATCGTCCACGGCCTTCCCTCGCAACCCAGCGACGACGACCTGGCCCTCTGGATCGGACGCGCCAGCCACCTGGCCACGGGCGCGGCAGCGGTGGGCTATGTCAGTGCACAGGCGGCACTGGAATGGCTGGTGCCGGCCGTGGAGTTGGCCGTCGAGCGCTTCAGTGGCTGGGACAACTATGCCCAGAGCTTCCTCGCGGGTGAACGCGAGGCGCCGGGCAGCAATTTCGTCGGCCGCAAGCTGCTGGCCTCGATGGCGCAGAAGCTGCTGGAGAGCGAACGCAGCCCGTGGAAGACTGTGGCTTGGCCCGAACGCGATTCGCTGGCCGAGTTGCTGGCGTCGCGCGAAACGCCTCGCTCCACCTGAGATTCAGTCAGTTCAGGCGGAAGCGCGTGTCGCCCAGCGTGTCGAGCCCGAACTGCGACAGCAGCTCGCCCAGCCGCGTCGCAGCGCTCGCCTTGCGCTGGCCGGTGTAGCGCGCCAGGATCAGCTCGTTCTTCATGCTGTGTTCCCAGCCGACCAGCTCGGTCACGGTCACGCTGTAGCCGTTGGCTTCCAGGTACAGGCAGCGCAGCACGTTGGTGAGCTGGCTGCCGATCTCGCGCGTGTGCAGCGGATGGCGCCACAGCTCGGCCAGCGGCGTGCGCGACAGCGCCAACGCCTTGGTTTCGCGCAGGCAGGCAGCCACTTCGGCCTGGCAGCAGGGCACCAGCACCATGCAGCGCGCCTTCTTGGCGAGACCGAAGGCAATGGCGTCGTCGGTGGCAGTGTCGCAAGCGTGCAGCGCGGTGACCACATCGATCTGATCGGGCAGTTCGCTGGCCTGGGCCGATTCGGCGACGGTCAGGTTCAGGAACGACATGCGCCCGAAACCCAGGCGTTGTGCAAGCGCCCTCGATTTTTCGACCAGTTCGGCGCGCGTCTCGATGCCGTAGACGTGACCGCCCTGGCGCGCCCGGAAGAACAGGTCGTAGATGATGAAGCCGAGATAGGACTTGCCTGCGCCGTGGTCGGCCAGCGTGGCGCCAGTGCCTCCTTCAGGCAGCTCACGCAGCAGTTGCTCGATGAACTGGAACAGGTGGTAGACCTGCTTGAGCTTGCGCCGCGAGTCCTGGTTGAGCCGGCCCTCGCGCGTGAGGATGTGCAGCTCCTTCAGCAGTTCGATGGACTGGCCCTCGCGCAGGACTTCGGACAGTTCTGCATCGGCCTTGGCCGCTTTGTTGGTTTTCACGGGTGGGGTCGGGGCCTTGGTGTTCATGGCTTGGCACTCCCGGCACCGACGTCCAGCGCCTTCCAGCCCGACGCGCCCAGCGCCTCGAGCGTGTCGATGTTGCGCTCGAAGATCGCTTCCGCTTCGGGAAACGCCTCGACCGCACGGCTCACGCTGTCTTCGCGCAGCAGGTGCAGCGTGGGGTAAGGCGCGCGGTTGGTGGCATTGCCGATGTCGTCGATCTCGGTGCCGCCGAACTGGAACTGCGGATGAAAGCTCGCCAGTTGGAACACGCCGTCGAAGCCCGCGCGTGCAAGGCGGCGCTCGGCACGCGCCGTGAAATCGTTGAAGTCCAGAAAATCCGCCAAGGTGTTGGGTGCTATCAGAAGGGTGGTGTCGCGCACGGTGGCGTCGAGGGCTGCGAGCTCGCTGGCTTCGGAAAGAAGCGTATCCATCAGGTCGGCCTCCTCTGTGGGCAGGTAGATGGCGTAGTAGATCTGCGCCTTCACATGCACCGCCTTTGCGAACGGGCACAGGTTGAGGCCGATCACCGCGCGTTCGAGCCAGCGCCGCGTATCGGCTTCGGCCTGGGCGGCGGATATTGTCGCCGGGCCGGTCATGCCACCTCCGCCGCAGGGCGAATCCGCCCCAGACGCCGCGCGAGCGCCATGCCGGCCAGCGAGCAGGCCAGCGTGGCGGTCCAGGTCCAGTGCCAGCCGCCGACGCGGTGGGCCACCCAGGCGACCGCTGGTGGTGCCAGGAACTGGCCGAGCGAGGACGCCTGCTGCATCAGCCCGACCGTTGTGGACACCGTGGTCGGACTGGGCGCCAGCCGGACGCCGAGCAGGAAGAGGGTCGCCGGCACCATGCCGCCGCCCAGAGAAAAAGCACAGACGGCGATGTAGCGAAGCGCCGGCGGCAGGCTCAGCACGTCAGCGCCCTGCCCCACTTGCGCGAAAGCCGCCACGCCGCCCAGCGCCATCGCAAGAAAGCCCCATTGCAGCAGCCGCTCGGGCGCCACACCACGTTGCAGCCAGCGGCCACCGGCGATGTTTCCAACGATGTTCATTGCGGCCGCAAGCGCCGTGAGCACCGCGTTCCAGCCGGACGGCACACCCGCGCCGGCATAGATGGCGGGCAGGAAACCGATCACCGCCATCCACTGGGCCGAATACACGGCGAAAGTCAGCGCGATCAGCCAGGGCCCGCGCGCACCGACCGTGGCACGCAAACGCGGCGTCCAGCCGACGGACACGTTGCCCACGGCGGCTGTACGGAGACGGTCGGAAGGCACGACCAGCCAGACCCAAAGCGCCGCAGCAGCCGACACCACGGACAGCAGCCACCACCAGTCGGCCCATCCGCCCCATGCAATCAAGGCCGGCCCGAGCAACAACGCAAGCGCCACGCCGAGCGGCATGTAGGCGCCCCACAGCCCCAATGCGGCCTTGTCGGCACCTGGGGGTGTCAACGCGCGAATCAGTCCCGGCCCTGGCATGACCGACAGCAAGAAACCGATGCCCTCGATGGCGCGCAAAACCAGCAGCCATTGCACCGCATGCGCCCCGCCCACGAGCCCGGCGCCGACCGCGCCGCCCAGCAGGCTGGCAACCGTCAGCACCACCAGCCCCGTCAGCATGCTGCGTCGCAGGCCGATGGTGTCGGCCGCGAGACCGGCGATCAGCCCCAGGGTCATGCTCGCCACCTGCACGAGCGACAGCAGGAAGCCGGCCTCCACGAGGCTGATGCCCAGCGATGCCTGCAGTGCCGGCACGGCAGGCGGCAGCTTGCCGAGATGCAAGGCCGCGCTGACGCCCCCCAGCAGGACGGCGTAAACAGCGGCTGGCACGCGTGCAGGCATGGTCCGGCTCATGCGATGCCCCGACGGCCGGTGAGCCGCTCGTGCTCGCGCATGGCGAAACGATCGGTCATGCCGGCGATGTAGTCGGCCACGGTACGGTGTCGGTCGCGGCGATCGGCATAGGAGACGGGCATCTCGTCGCTGCGTTCGAGATACGCCTCGAACAGCTCCCGCACCACCTCCTGCGCCTGGTCGGTGGTCTGGGTGACCTGGGGATGCCGGTAGAGATTGCGGAACAGGAAACGCTTGAGCTCGTCCGACTGCGCCTGCATCGTTTCGCTGAAGGCGACGATAGGCGGGGCGTTGCGCACCGCGTCGGCATCGACCGGCGCGAGCGCTTCGATTGCTGCGCGCGTCGCGTCGATCACGTCGTAGACCTGCGCGCTCAGCATGCGCCGGATGGTTTCGTAGAGCACGCGCCGGTCCTGCAACTGCGGATGCTCGGCCAAAGCTTCGCGGCGATAGCGCTCGAAAAGCTCCACCTCGGCCAGTTGCTCGACGGTGATGAGGCCCGAGCGCACGCCGTCGTCGATGTCATGGGCGTTGTACGCAATGGCGTCGGCCAGGTTGCACAACTGCGCTTCGAGCGCGGGCTGCGTGCGGTCCAGAAAGCGCCGCGCCACGCCGTGCGGCTCGGCGGCCTCGATGCGCTCCGCATTGGCGCGCGAACAGTGCTTGAGGATGCCTTCGCGGGTCTCGAAGCTGAGGTTCAGGCCGTCGTATTGCGGGTAGCGGTGTTCGAGCGCATCGACCACGCGCAGGCTCTGCAGGTTGTGCTCGAAGCCGCCGTGCCCGGCCATGCAGGCATTGAGCGCATCCTGCCCGGCGTGTCCGAACGGCGTGTGGCCCAGGTCGTGCGCCAGCGCGATCGCCTCGACCAGGTCTTCGTTGATGCGCAGAGCGCGGGCGATCGAACGGCCCAATTGGGCGACTTCCAGCGAATGCGTCAGCCGCGTGCGAAACAGGTCGCCTTCGTGGTTCAGGAAAACCTGGGTCTTGTAGACCAGCCGGCGAAAAGCCGTCGAATGAACGATGCGGTCGCGGTCGCGTTGAAAGGCGTCGCGCGTGGGCGCGGGCGACTCGGCATGGCGCCTCCCTCGCGACTTCGCGGGGTGGCAGGCATAGGCCGCCAGGCTCATGGGTGCACCCTTGGCGCTGCGCGCCTTCCCGCCAAGCGGGAGCGAGCGTGCTTGGGACGGCCCGGCGCGGCGCTCATCCCGCGCAGCACTGCGCGAGCACTTCGCGCACGAGCGCATCGGGCGCGCTGCGGACCACGGCCGAGCCGGGTTTGTCGATCACCACGAAGCGGATCTCGCCCGCTTCCGACTTCTTGTCGACGCGCATCAGCTCCAGATAGCGTTCGGCGCCAAGTGCGGGACCGACGATGGGCAGGCCGGCGCGCTCGATCAGGCGCGTGAGCCGATCGACAAAGGCCGTATCGATACCGCCGAGTCGTTGCGACAGATGAGCCGCCATGACCATGCCGCAGCCGACCGCTTCGCCATGCAACCACTCGCCGTAACCCAGGCCGGACTCGATGGCATGGCCGAAGGTGTGGCCGAAATTGAGGATGGCGCGCAGGCCCATCTCGCGCTCGTCCTGGCCAACGACCAGCGCCTTGATCTCGCAGCTGCGCTTGACGGCGTAAGCCAGGGCCGCAGGGTCACGCGCCGTCAACGCATCGATGTTCGCTTCGATCCAGTCGAAGAAAGCCATGTCGTAGATCGGACCGTACTTGATCACTTCGGCCAAGCCCGCGCTGAGTTCGCGCGGCGGCAGGGTCTGCAGCGTGTTCAGGTCGCAGAGCACGAGCTGCGGCTGGTAGAACGCGCCGATCATGTTCTTGCCCAGCGGGTGGTTGATGGCCGTCTTGCCGCCCACCGAGGAATCGACCTGCGCGAGCAGCGTGGTCGGCACCTGGACGAAGGGCACGCCGCGCATGTAGCTCGCGGCGGCGAAGCCGGTCATGTCGCCCACCACGCCGCCGCCCAGCGCGAACAGCACGGTCTTGCGGTCACTGCCGTGGCCCAGCAATGCGTCGAAGATCAGGTTCAGGGTCTGCAGGTTCTTGTGCACTTCGCCGTCGGGCAACTCGAGCAGGTGCACGGTGCGGAAACGGTTCGCCAGCGCATTGCGGAGCGCCTTGGCATAGAGCGGCGCCACCGTGGTGTTGCTGACGATCAGAGCAGAAGCGGCTGCGGGCGTGGCAGCAAAGCTCTGGGGATCGTCCAGCAAGCCGGCACCGATCAGGATGGGGTAGCTGCGGTCGCCGAGCTGGATGTCGACGCGTTCTGGCGAAGCGGGAAGTACGGGCAAAGACATGGCCGCGAGTTTAGGCGCTGCGGCCAAGGCAGGCTCAGGCGGAGGGATCTTCGGGATGAGCGCCCGGCTCGACGATGCCGGCCAACTCGAGCTGCATCACGATGATGTTCACCAGCATGGCGATCGACGGGCGGCCGGTGTCGACAACATCATGGGCTGTTTCCCGATAGAACGGATCGCGCGCGTCGTGCAGCTCGCGGAGTCGCCCCAGTGGATCGGCAACCTGCAGCAAAGGCCGCTTGACGTCGTGGCGCAAGCGCCGAAACAAGTCTTCGGGCGAAGAGCGCAGGTAGATCACATGGAAGTGGTCGCGCAACTGGCCACGGTTGGCTTCCCGCAGCACGGCGCCGCCTCCGGTGGCCAGCACGCCTTGCGCATTCGCAGCGAGATCGGCGATCACGGATTGCTCGAGGTCGCGGAAGGCGATTTCCCCTTCACGCTCGAAGTAGTCACGGATCGAGCAGCCGATGCGGTGCTCGATCACGTGATCGGTGTCGATGAATGGAAGGTCCAGCCGCATCCCCAGGCGCCGGCCCACTGCGGATTTTCCGGCGCCGGGCAAACCGACGAGTGCGACCGCCACGCGGTGGCTGCTACGCCCGCGCGTCAGCGCGCGGCGTTGCGGTCGGTAATCATCTTCGGGGTGATAAAGACGAGCATTTCGGTCTTGTTGGCAACGCGTTCGCGCTTACGGAACAATGCCCCCATGTAGGGGATTTCACCCAGCACCGGTATGCGCGATTCGTCATTGGTTTCGGTGAGCTCGAAGATACCACCGATGACGACCGTGCCGCCGTTCTCGACCAGCACCTCGGTCTGCACGTGCTTGGTGTTGATGGCCGGGCCCGCCGACGTGTTGACGCCACGGGCATCCTTGCTCACATCCAGGGTCAGGATGATGTTGCCCTCAGGCGTGATCTGCGGCGTGACTTCGAGCTTCAGCACCGCCTTGCGGAACGAGATGGAGGTGGCGCCGCTGGACGTTGCCTGCTGGTACGGAATTTCTTCACCCTGCTCGATCAGCGCCTTGGTCTGGTCGGCGGTGATGACGCGGGGGCTGGACACCAGCTTGCCCTTGCCGTCGGCTTCCAGTGCGGAGATTTCGAGATTCAACATCCGCGAGAAGCTCGAATTGAACAGTGAAAGCGCGAACGATCCGGCCGCATTGCCCGTGCCACCTGCGTCGCCAGCCGGGAGATTGATGAAATTGCTGCTTGTTGGCGAGCCGAAACTGACCGTGGGGCTGGTCGTGGTCGATGTCGATGTCGAGGTACCACCCGTCGAGGTCTGCGTCGAAGTCGTACCACCACCGGTGACCGAAGGCCAGGTTCCGAATGAGTTGTTGCGATTGATCACGCCGCCCCCCAACTTCACACCGAGTGACTTGCCGAAGGTGTCAGAAGCCTCGACGATCCGGGCTTCGATCAGCACCTGCCGCACAGGGATGTCCAGCTTCTGGATCAGCTCGGTCACCTGGGCCAGGCGCGACGGAATATCGGAGACGAACAACTGGTTGGTGCGCGACTCGGCGATCACGCTGCCACGAGGGCTCAGAATGCGGCTCGTCGTACCGCCGCCACCACCACCACCGCCAGACGATGCACCCGTGCCCGTCAAGCCTTGAGCAATGGCGATGGCCTTGGTGTAGTTGAGCTGGAACGACTGGGTTCGCAACGGCTCGAGGTTCTCGATCGTGGCCTTGGCCTCGAACTCGAGCTTTTCCTTGGCATTGATTTCGTCCTTGGGCGCGATCCACAGCACGCTGCCGTTCTTGCGCATGCCCAGGTTCTTCGCCTGCATGATGATGTCGAGAGCCTGATCCCAGGGCACGTCCTTCAACCGCAGCGTCAGCGCGCCCGTCACCGAATCCGAGGTCACGATGTTGAAGTTCGTGAAGTCGGCGATCACCTGCAGCAGCGAGCGGATCTCGATGTTCTGGAAGTTCAGCGAGAGCTTCTCGCCGTTGTAGCCGGCACCTTGCGTGAGCTTGGTCGGATCGACCTTACGGGCACGCAGCTCAACCACGAACTGGTTTTCGCTCTGGTAGGCGCTGTGCTCCCAGTCGCCCTTGGCCTCGATCGTCATGCGCACACGGTCGCCGGACTGTTGCGACGTGATCAACTGCACCGGGGTGCCGAAGTCGGCCACATCGAGGCGGCGGCGCAGGCCTTCGGGCAAGGTCGACTTGGTGAACTCCACCACGAGGTTCTTGCCCTGCTGCTTGACATCGACGCCGACCTGGTTGTTCGGCAGGTCCACGATGACCCGGCCGGTGTTGTCGGAACCAAGGCGGAAATCGACGTCCCGCAAAGGCAGGGTGTCGCGGTTGCGGTTTTCCGCAAAGGTCGTCGCTGCGGAAGCCACCAGTGCAGCACCAGCCGCCGGCTCAAGAATGACCAGCAGCGACTTGCCCTGGATCTCAGCCTTGTACGCAGCGGCCTGCTTCAGGTTCAGCACCACGCGGCTGCGTTCGCCGGCCTGGACCACATTGACCGAACGCAGGTTGCCCTGGTTCACTTCAATCGCGGAACGACCGATGGCGTTCGTCACGCCAGGAAAATCAAGCGCGATGCGCGCCGGGTTCTGCACGACAAAGCCGGCCGGCACGGCAGCGAGCGGCTGCGCGAGATCGATCCGGATCACCTCGGCGCCAGACTGCGTCGAACTGGTGACGGCCTCGATGGAATTTTGCGCATGGGCCACGGCCAATGCACCGAACGCCAGCAGACCCAGCCCTGCGGCGCGCAGCCACTGTGCCATCGTTGATTTTTCTTGGTTCATTTCGCACTCTCTTGCAGCTGCAGCGTTGCCACGCGTTCGATCCATTCACCGGCGGCGTCTTGCACGATTTCACGCAAGGCGACTTCGGTTTCGTTGATACGGGTAATGCGCCCGTAGTTGAGTCCCAGGTATTCGCCGACGCGCACCTTGTAGAGCAGCTTGTCGACACGGACCAGCGCCACAGGCTGGCCATTGCGGTTCATGCTTCCGACCATCGCCATCGTGTCGAGCGGAAACGCTTCGAGCGATTCCTTGCGACGTGCCAGCTCGGGCGCGATCAGTTCCGATGTGCTCGGCTGGTTCGATTCGCGGCGCAGCGCCTGCGTCAGCTTCAGCATGTTGAAAGGCTCGAACGACGAGGCCTCGGTGTAGGTCTGCGGCGTGAACTTCTTCGGCTCCGTGATCGGAGGCACGGAGGGCTTCACCTCGGCACGCTGCTCGACCATCCAGCGCTGCAGGTCTTCCTGGTCGGAATCGCAGGCACTCAGGCCCAGCGTGGCCAGCGTCAGCCACAGGACTTTGGCGACTGCCTTCATTTCTTCGCCTTCGGCGCCGCAGCGCGTTTCTGGGCGGCCCGCTCATCTTCATCGAGATAGCGGAAGGTGCGCGCGGTGGCGTCCATCGTCAGCACATCCTTGTCCTTTTGCGGCGTGACGGTGATGTTGTTGAGCGTCACGATGCGCGAGAGCCCCGCGACATCCGCGGCAAAGGCACCCATGTCGTGGTATCGGCCGGTGACGCGCACGGCGATGGGGAGCTCGGCGTAGTAATCCTTGACCGAAATCTGCCCTGGCCGGAACAGCTCGAACTGGAGACTTCGGCCGAGCCCCGCCTGATTGATGTCCGAGAGCAAGGCGTCCATCTCTGCCTTGCTGGGCAATTGCTTTTCCAGCAAGGTCACGTACTGCTGCACTTGCTCACGCTGCTTCTTGAGCAGGTCGAGGTTGGCCGCCTGCGCCACCTTCTTCTTGTAGTCTTCCTTGAGCGTGACTTCCTTGGCACGCTCGCCTTCGAGCTGATCGTTCGAATTGGTCAGCCAGACGAACCACAGGGCCACCAGCACCAGTGCGGTGACCGCTAGGCACAGTGCGTAGCGCGGCACTGCCGGCCATACGGATGGATCGTTTGGATTGAGGCCACGAAACTGTTCGCCGAACCCGCGCAGTACGGCGGCGACGTCAATTTTTTGGGAGGGGCGATTGCTTGCCATGATCGGTTACCCCTTGGATTGCGCCGCTGCGGCCAACGCCTTGTCGGCCGCTGCCTTCTGCGCGTCGGTGGGGCGCTTCAGGCCGATGCGCATCGTGAAGTTCGCCACGCGACGTTGATCGCGCTGACTCAGGTTCACCGTCGTGGATGTGATTTCGACCAGCTCCGGCTTCACCAGCCAGGGACTGTTGTTGCCCAGATTGCGCAGCAATTCCGACACCCGCTCGTTCGATTGCGCCATGCCCTGCAGCGTGACGGTCTGGTTGTCCTGCTTCATGCTCGTCAGGTACACGCCGTCAGGCAGTTGCCGGACGAGTTCGTTGAGCAAGTGCACTGGCAGGTTGCGGTCGCCCTGCAGATCTTCGACCGCCGCCTGGCGTGCGCGCAGGGCGGCGATTTCTTCCTGCAGCGTCGAAATCTCCTTGATCTCGACCTCGAGCTTCTTGATCTCGGCCTGGAGAAAGCCGTTCTTCGATTGCTGGTTGGAAATCTGGGCCTCGAACCAGAGGTAGCCAAGACCGGCAATCAGCACGCCCAGGACCGCGGCGGCGCCCAACGTTCCATAGAAAGCCTCGCGCCGGCGCTTGCGCGCAGCTTCGCGGTGAGGAAGCAGATTGATCAGGATCACTGCAGAAACCTCCGCATGGCCAGACCGCACGAGGTCAGGTAGGAAGGCGCTTCGCGCCGAACCTTCTTCTCGCGGATGTTGGGGCCGAAGTCCATGCCGTCGAAAGGATTCACGAGCGAACAAGCGAACGAGGTCTGGCGCGTGACGGCATTGGTCAAGCCCGGCAGCGACGACGAGCCGCCGGCCAGCAACACGTAGTCGACGCGGTTGTGCGGTGTGCTCGTAAAGAAGAATTGCAGTGCACGCGCGATTTCCTGGGCGATGCTTTCCACGAAGGGCTTGAGCACGCCGGAGCCGTAGTCGTCCGGCAGATCGCCGCTGCGCTTCTTGGCTTCGGCTTCTTCGGCGGAAAAACCGTACTGGCGCACGATCAGCTGGGTCAGTTGCGCGCCACCGAATGCCTGGTCGCGGTCGTACAGCACTTCCTGATTGCGCAGCACCTGCATGCTGGTCGTGAACGCGCCGACTTCGAAAAGCGCCACGATCGAATCCACGCCCTTGCCGGGCAGTTGCTCGATCAGGCGGGCCGTTGCAAGGCGAGACGCATAGGACTCGACATCGAGGATCATGGCCTTCAGGCCGGCAGCCTCTGCCAAGCCTTCGCGGTCCTGGACCTTTTCCTTGCGCGAGGCGGCGATCAGCACTTCGACGTCACCGGCGGATGTGGTGCTCGGGCCGGTAACGCAAAAATCCAGGCTGACTTCGTCCAGCGAGAAAGGGATGTACTGGTTGGCTTCGGATTCGACCTGAATCTCGAGCTCTTGCTCGCTCATGCCACCCGGAAGAATGATCTTCTTGGTGATCACGGCCGACGGCGGCAGTGCCAGCGCGACATTGCGGGTGCGCGTGCCGCTTTTGCGGATGACGCGCCGAACGGCTTCCGCGACCTCGTCGAATTTCTCGACATTGCCGTCAGTGATCCAGCCACGTTCCAGGGGTTCGATGGCACAGCGTTCCAGAACCAGCTTGCCGCTGGCCTCACGGCCGAGCTCGACCAGCTTCACGCTGGACGAGCTGACGTCCAGTCCCAGCAGGGGGGCATTCTGACGACGAAACAATGATCCAAGAGCAGCCAAGTTAGGTCCCTCTCCCCCTGTATTTGTAACCAATGGAAAAATATGCGTTCGGTTGCATGCTAGCAGCAGGCGTAACGCCAACCAAGCAACCCCGGGGGGCAAAAACACCAATCGTTGTCAAAACCTGACGTCAAAGCCGCATTCTGTAACTTTTGGATTAGAGCATCACGAGGGGAGCAAAGATCGGATCGTGCGAAGGAGCCGGCTTTTTATAATGTCCGGTGACTCTCCGGCCCTCCATGCAAGAAACATCAAGCCCCAAAGGGCCAGCCAAGACCCCTCCACCCGCACGCCCAGCCTGGCTGAGATGGCTGCTGCGCTTCTTCTTCTGGGGGTTCGGTCTTGCCGCGGCCGGTGTGCTGTCTGTCCTTTGCGTGGTGGCCGTGGCGCTTGCCGTGGCCTACCCGAACCTGCCGGACATCTCGGAACTCTCTGATTACCGGCCCAAGTTGCCGCTGAGGGTTTTCTCGGCCGAAGGCACGTTGATCGGCGAATTCGGGGAAGAGCGCCGCAACCTCACGCCAATCGCGGCGATTCCCAAGGTGGTGAAGGACGCAGTGCTCGCTGCCGAAGACTCCCGCTTCTATGACCACGGCGGCGTCGACTACAAGGGCATGGTGCGCGCGGGCCTGGCCAACATGAACCGCGTGAAGAGCCAGGGCGCATCGACCATCACGATGCAGGTGGCACGCAACGTCTACCTGAGCTCGGAAAAGACCCTGACCCGCAAGATCTACGAGGTGCTGCTGACCTTCAAGCTGGAGCACCTGCTCAGCAAGGACCAGATCTTCGAGATCTACCTGAACCAGATCTATCTCGGCAATCGTGCCTACGGTTTTGCCGCTGCGTCCGAAGCGTACTTCGGCAAGCCCCTGCAGGAGCTCACGATCGCGCAGGCCGCCATGCTGGCCGGCCTGCCGAAGGCGCCGGGTGCCAACAACCCGGTCAACAACCCGCAGCGTGCGCGTGGCCGCCAGTTCTACGTGATCGACCGCATGCAGGAAGCCGGCTTCATCACCGCCGAGCAGGCCGCCGAAGCCAAGAAGGAAGAGCTGCACCTGCGCGATGCCGCCGACCCGAACCGCCTGCACGCCGAGTACGTAGCGGAAACCGTTCGCCAACTGATGTATGCGCAGTACGGCGACAGCACCTACACGCGCGGCCTGAAGGTCTACACCTCGCTGGTCGCGGCCGACCAGGCGGCTGCCTACAAGGCGCTGCGCAAGGGCATCATGGATTACGAGCGCCGCCAGATCTACCGCGGCCCCGAGAAGTTCGTCGACCTGCCCAACGACGCCAAGGAACTCGACGAAGCGGTGGACGATGCGCTCAGCGACCACCCTGACAACGGCGACGTGATGGCGGCCGTGGTGCTGAAGGCCAGTGCCAAGGAAATCTCCGCGGTGCGTGGCAACGGCGACCCGGTGCAGATCACCGGCGAAGGCCTCAAGCCCGCGCAATCGGGCCTCTCCGACAAGGCCCCGCCCAACATCAAGATCCGCCGCGGCGCTGTGATCCGCGTGGTGAAGACACCGAAAAACACCTGGGAGATCACGCAACTGCCGGAGGTCGAAGGCGCCTTCATTGCCATGGACCCACGCGACGGCGCCATCAAGGCACTGGTCGGTGGCTTCGATTTCGGCAAGAACAAGTTCAACCACGTCACGCAGGCATGGCGCCAGCCGGGCTCGAGCTTCAAGCCCTTCATCTACTCGGCCGCCCTCGAGAAAGGCTTCACCCCCGCCACCGTCATCAACGACGGCCCGCTGTTCTTCGATGCCGGCACCACCGGCGGCCAACCGTGGGAGCCCAAGAACTACGGCGGTGGCTACGACGGCCCGATGTCGATGCGCACCGCGCTGATGAAGTCGAAGAACCTGGTGTCGATCCGTATCCTGCAATCCATCGGCACCCGCTACGCGCAAGACTGGATCACCAATTTCGGCTTCGACAAGGACAAACACCCCGCCTACCTCCCGATGGCGCTCGGCGCCGGCTCGGTCACGCCGATGCAGATGGCGGTGGGCTACTCGGTGTTCGCCAATGGCGGCTACCGCGTCAATCCGTATCTGGTGACCCGCATCACCGACCACAAGGACAAGCTGCTGGTCGACAAGCAGCCGCCGCTGCTCAACGACGCCAACCGCGCCATTCCCCAGCGCAACGCCTTCATCATGGACACGCTGCTCAACTCCGTGGCGCGCGCCGGCACCGCCGCCAAGGCGCAAGCCATGCTCAAGCGGCCCGACCTCTACGGCAAGACCGGCACCACCAACGACTCGCTCGACGCCTGGTTTGCGGGCTTCCAGCCGACGATGACCGCCATTTCGTGGATCGGATACGACACGCCGCGCAACCTGGGCGACCGCGAAACCGGCGGCGGCCTGAGTCTGCCCATCTGGATCAACTACATGGAAACCGCCATCAAGGGCGTGCCCGTGACCGAACTGTCCGCCACGCCGCCTTCGGGCATCGTGAACGTGGGCGGAGAGTGGTACTACGACGACTACGCACCGGGCCGCGGCGTTGCCAGCCTGGGCGTGGAATCGACACCTGCCGCGCCAGCAGAGTCGCAAGGCGGCGCACCGTCGAGCCCGCCGGCCCCGCCCGAGGAGCGCAATCGCATCCTCGATCTCTTCAGGAACTGACGATGACGATCAGGCAGCCGCGAACACCAGCGGCTGCCCTGCCTGAAGGGTCGCCTCGCGCGACAGGTTGCCGAAGAACTCTTCCCCCGTCTTGGTGTCGACCCAGGCCTGGCCGTCGTGCTTGTAGTGGTAGCCACCGGAACGCGCGGCAAGCCAGATTTCCTGCAGGGGTTTCTGCAGGTTCACGATCAACTGACTGCCATTCAGGAATGAAATCGTGATCATCCCGCCCACCCTCTGGTTGTCGAGATCGGCCTCGGTCACGTCGTTGATGCTGTCGCAAGCCTGCTCGATGGCAGCAAGTGCGGCTTCTGCGCGGTCCATGTACTCGGTGTCGGTCATTACAATTTCGTTATGTTGAATCTCCGCCAAATTCTAGTGAGCGCTCGCGCCCGCACTGCGCTCATGGTCTGCCTCGTCGCGGGGGCAGCCGGTTTGGCTGCCTGCGGCCAGAAGGGCGCCCTGTATCAACCGAACGATCCGGCTGCCGCCCAACGAGCCACGCTGCCGCAGCTTTTGGTGCCGGGCGGCTTGTTGAACTCAACCCCCTCGACCGAGGCGGCTCCAGCACCGGCCGCAGCCAGCAGCGCCCCCGCTGCAGCCACCACCGGCAACGGAGCGCGCAAGTGATGGCGAGCAACGTATCCCCCACCGCCCTGCCCGGCCACCCGCACATCGCACAGCGCGACGGCGCGCTTCACATCGAAGGCCTTGCGCTCGACGCGCTGGCCCGCGAGCACGGCACTCCTCTTTTCGTCTATTCGAAGCAATGGATGCTGGATGCGCTGGCCGCCTACCAGCGTGGCTTCGAAGGCCGCCAGACGCTGATCTGCTATGCGATGAAGGCCAACTCGTCGCTGGGCGTGCTGCGCGTATTCGCCGAAGCCGGCTGCGGCTTCGACATCGTGTCGGGCGGCGAACTGGCGCGCGTGCTGGCGGTGGGTGCCGATCCGCAGAAGATCATCTTCTCGGGCGTGGGCAAGACCCGCGCGGAAATGCGGCAAGCCCTCGCCGCCAACATCGCCTGCTTCAACGTCGAGAGCGAAGCAGAACTCGACGTGCTCAACGAAGTGGCAGTGGCCGAAGGCCGCCGCGCGCCCATCAGCATCCGGATCAATCCAAACGTCGATCCGAAGACGCACCCCTACATCTCTACGGGCCTGAAGGGCAACAAGTTCGGCATCGCGCACGACCGTGCTGTCGAGGCCTACCTGCACGCCGCAAGGCTGCCGGGCCTCGAAGTGGTCGGCATCGATTGCCACATCGGCTCGCAGATCACGGAGGCCTCACCCTACCTCGATGCCTGCGAGCGCGTGCTCGACGTGGTCGAAGCCATCGAGGCCGCGGGCGTGCCGATCCATCATCTCGACTTCGGTGGCGGCCTGGGCATCGACTACAACGGCGAAACGCCACCCAAGGCCGATGCGCTCTGGCAGCAGTTGCTTGCGCGGCTCGATGCCCGCGGTTTCGGCCAGCGCAAGCTCGTCATTGAGCCTGGCCGCTCGCTGGTCGGCAACGCAGGCGTGTGCATCACCGAAGTGCTTTACACCAAGCCCGGTGAAGACAAGAATTTCTGCATTGTCGATGCGGCCATGAACGACCTGCCGCGTCCCGCGATGTACCAAGCCTTCCACAACATCGTGCCACTGCGCACCCGCGCCGGTGACGCACCGACCTACGACGTGGTCGGCCCGGTCTGCGAGAGCGGCGACTGGATCGGCCGCGACCGCGCGCTCAACGTGGTGGCCGGCGACCTGCTGGCCGTGCTGTCGGCGGGTGCGTACTGCATGAGCATGGCCAGCAACTACAACACGCGCGCCCGTGCTGCTGAAGTGCTGGTGAGCGGCGCCAGCACGAAGCTGATCCGCCGTCGCGAGACGATGGAAGACCAGCTGCGCAGCGAACAGATCGACGGCTGAACGGCCGGAACAGTCTCAGCCGGTCGTGGTGCTGCGCAGCGGTTTCTCGCCGCCACGCGCCGCGCCCACCGGCTGCTTCGCCTTGCGCTTGCTCGCGAAGTTCCACACGCGCCAGCCAAGCAGCACCGCGATGATCGCGACGTAGATGAACACCTCGGCAAAGTTGTTCTTGCCCGCCCGCATCCAGAAGAAGTGCAGCAGGCCGAGCCCCGCGATCACATAGACCAGCTTGTGCAGCATCTGCCAGCGCTTGGCGCCCATCGCCTTGATCGCGCGGTTGAACGAAGTGGCGGCCAGCGGCGTCAACAGCACGAAGGCCGAGAAGCCCACCAGGATGAACGGCCGCTTCGCGATGTCCTTGGCGATGTCGCCCCACTCGAAACCCATGTCGAACCAGCTGTAGCACAGCAGGTGC
This sequence comes from Variovorax sp. PAMC26660, assembly GCF_014302995.1. Taxonomy (NCBI): domain Bacteria; kingdom Pseudomonadati; phylum Pseudomonadota; class Betaproteobacteria; order Burkholderiales; family Comamonadaceae; genus Variovorax; species Variovorax sp. PAMC26660. The sequence continues at coordinate 3,859,604 of NZ_CP060295.1, read as the reverse complement.
AGCACCACGTAGAAGTACGCGAACAGCCCCAGCATGCGGCGGTAGCGCGCCAGCGCGTTCCATTTGCCGATGACGCGCAGCGGCGTCACCGCCAGCACGATGCAGATGAAGCGCAGCGTCCAGTCACCGGTCGCGCGGATCAGGAACTCGGCCGGATTGGCCCCGAGCCCGTCCGTGAATGCGCCGTAGCCCAGCCGCACGAACGGCAGCAGGCACAACAGGAAGATGACCGGCTTGGTCGCCGGATGCATGAGCAGCTTGTTCATGGAGCGATGGCCGGATGACGACGGTGCCGGCTCAGAAGTTCTTCTTCAGGTCCATGCCTGCATAGAGCTGGCCGACCTGGGCTTCGTAGCCATTGAACATCTCGGTCTTGCGACGCTTGGCGAACAGGCCGCCGCCGTCGCCGATGCGGCGCTCGGTAGCTTGGCTCCAGCGCGGATGGTCGACGTTCGGGTTCACGTTCGAATAGAAACCGTACTCGTTGGCGGCCGCCTTGTTCCATGCGGTGCTCGGCTCTTTTTCGACAAAGCGGATCTTGACGATCGACTTGCCCGACTTGAAGCCGTACTTCCACGGCACCACGAGACGTACCGGCGCGCCGTTCTGGTTGGGCAGCACCTCGCCGTACATGCCGAAAGCCAGCAGCGTCAGCGGATGCATCGCCTCGTCCATGCGCAAGCCTTCGGTGTAAGGCCAGTCGAGCACGTGCGAGCCCACGAAGGGCATGGTCTTGGGGTCGGCCAGCGTCACGAACTCGATGAACTTGGCGTTGCCCTGCGGTTCGACCTTCTTGATCAGTTCGGCCAGCGAATAGCCCACCCACGGAATGACCATCGACCAGCCTTCGACACAACGCAGGCGGTAGATGCGCTCTTCCTGCGCGCTGAGCTTGAGCAGGTCTTCGATGCCGTACTTGCCCGGCTTCTTGACCAGCCCTTCCACTTCCACGGTCCACGGCCGCGTCTTCAGCGTGCCGGCATTCTTGGCCGGATCGGCCTTGTCGGTGCCGAACTCGTAGAAGTTGTTGTAGCTCGACGCGTCCTTGTAGTCGGTGAGCTTGTCCATCGACATCGCACCCGGCACAGCCGACTTGGCGCCCGGCAGCGGCGCGAGCTTGTTGGGGCGCACCGTCTGGGCCAGGGCCTGGCGCGATGCGAAACCCGCCAGTGCCGCGCCCGCCGCGCCGCCGGCCATCAGCTTGAGCAGGTCGCGCCGGCCTTCGTACGCAGCGCGCGGTGTGATCTCGCTCGACAGCGGATGGATGAAGCCGCTGTCTGTGGAGCGACGTTGCGGACGGGAATGGAACGACATGACAGGCCTTTCGCGTGAATCGTTGTGCTCAGGGTAGTTCGTGAGATGCCCTGATTTGGTTACGCGCCATCGCAGCGCGTGGTTTCAATTCTTCGCAAAAAGCCGGCGGCCCGGGCCTGCGCCTACAAGGTGCCGTAGCTGTGCAGGCCGCTCAGGAACATGTTGACGCCGAGGAAGGCGAAGGTGGTCACCGCCAACCCGCCCAGCGCCCACCAGGCCGCCACGGTGCCGCGCAGCCCCTTCACGAGTCGCATGTGCAGCCAGGCCGCGTAGTTGAGCCAGACGATCAGCGCCCAGGTTTCCTTCGGGTCCCAGCTCCAGTAGCCGCCCCAGGCATCGGCAGCCCACAGGGCACCGAGCACGGTGGCGATGGTGAAGAAGGCAAAGCCGACCGTGATCGATTTGTACATCACGTCGTCGAGCACTTCATTCGCGGGCAGGCGGGCGGCAATGCGCTTGCGACCGAGCAGGATACCGGCCGCGATGAGCGCAGAGATGCCGGCATACACCACCCAATAGCTGCCACCGGCTTCTTGCACGCGCTGGCGGAAGGCCACCGGCACAAAGCACAGCGCCACGCCCAGCAGCCAGATCGGCGTGAGCTTGTACCAGCGCGTCTCGCTGGCCTGCTCCTTGATGAGATAGGCAAAGGCCACCATCGCCGCGAGCGAGAAAGTGCCATAGCCGATGAAGTTGGCCGGTACATGCAGCTTCATCCACCAGCTTTGCAACGCAGGCACCAGCGGCTGGATTTCATGCGCCTCGCGCACGATCGTGTACCAGAGCAGGAAGCCGACCGCCGCGCTGACCACCAGCATCACGAAGGCACCAAGAGCGCGCGTGTTGTAGCGCTCTTCAAAGTACAGATAGAACGCAGCCGTCAGCCAGCAGAAAAGCACGAACACTTCGTACAGGTTGCTGACCGGGATGTGGCCGATGTCCGGGCCAAGCTGGTGGCTTTCGTACCAGCGCACCATGGTGCCGATCAACGCCATCGTGACGGCGGCCCAGGCCAGGCGCGAGCCGATCGCATCGAAGGTGTCGGACTGCTTGCCGCCGAAGAAGCCGAGCCAGTAAAAGATCGTGCTCATGAAGAACAGCACGCTCATCCAGAGGATGGCCGACTGGCTCGACAGGAAGTACTTGAGCCAGAACACCGAGTCGGCACGCGCCAGGTCGCCCTGGTACGAACTGATGGCCAGCAGCGACGCCGCCGCCACCACCAGGGCCAGCACCCGCAGCGGACGCCAGAACCAACCGATGGAAATCATCGCGATCGTCGCAGCGGCAAGGATGGGCTTCTCGTAGTAGTCCATCGACCCCGCATAGCGCGCGAAGGCGAACATGCCACCTGCCAGCACCAGCGCCGCAAAAACCCAGTCGAACAGGTTGCGGCGCGAGAGCCAGCTTTCATTGAGCGTGAGGGTCGTGGTGTTCATTTTGTCGCCGGTTCGTCTTTGTTCAGTGCGAGCAGCTTGTACTTGAGATGCTCGAATTCGCGATCGCTGTCGATGGTCTTGCGGTTGACCGAGAACGCCATCGTGGCGGCCGTGGAGTTGCTGCCGTTGTCGGCGGAACCGGCGCCCTGGGGCGTCAGCCACACCCACAGCCTGCGCTCGCGGACGTACAGCATGGCAAAAATCCCGATGATCAGCAACAGGCAGCCCAGATAGACGACGCTCTTGCCAGGGGCACGCGCCACCTGGAACACGCTGGCCTGCACCTGGGTGAAGTCGGTCATCATCATCGCGACGGGCGCGGGATAGAAGTGCGCATCGCTGATCGCCAGCACGGCCTGCGTCAGGTAGGCCTGTGATTTTTCGTCGTTCGGCATGGCCGCCAGGCCGGCGCCTTCGCGGCTCAGGTTGAGCACCTCGAACAGCACGTCGTTGAGGATGCGCACCAGCACGCCGCCGGCGCGCTCGCGCTCGGCCTCGGGCACGTTGACTTCCATGAATTCGGCAATCGCCTGCCAGCCGCCCACGGTGGTGGCGTCGGCCTTGGCGCGCTCGCTGCCCGCGAACAGCGCCAGCGCGCGGGTGGCGGACACGCGCAACTGCTCGGCCATCTCGGGGCGCTTGGGGTCGCTCGCCTTGGCGATGTAGCGCTCGATGGCGCGTGCGCGGGTGTCGGCATCGCCGAGCGCGGCGCGCATGCGCACGAAGCCGTCCATCGAGCCCTGGTCGTCGGCCGGCACGCGCAGGTAGCGGAACGGGTCCTCGGGCTTCTCGCGCATGCCGAGCAGGAACACCGGCTGGCCGTCGCCGGTGTCGACCGGCACCATGTAGTTCTGGTATTCCCGCGCCTGCCCTGCGGCATCGCGCAACTTGTAGCCGATGCTCGGGCCGATGTTGCGCAGCACCTTGGGCTTGTTGACCTTGTTGGCTGCCCCCAGGCGCGATTCGATGTCGTGCCGCAGGTCGACCTTGCGCACGTCAGCGCCGCTGCTCATGGCGCCGGCATCGGCGAAGTTCTCGACGTTGATCACGCGCAGGGCGGCGTATTCGAGCGTGAGTTTTTCCTTGCCGTTGGTGATCTCGGTGCTCGGGCCGCCGATGATGCCCTCGACCTCGAAGGGCTTGGCCGCAGCTGCCATCGGCACCGCCTTGAGCTTCACCTTGGAACCGCCGTCGTCGAAGCTGGACTGGTAGATCTCCACGCCCTTGTAGCTGGCCGGATGGTTGACCTCGATGCGCGCCGGCACCTGCGCGCCGGTCTCGCGGTCATGCAGAACCACTTCGCTCGCGAAGAGCTTGGGCATGCCGGTCGAGTAGTAATCGACGATGAATTTCTTCAGCTCGATGGAGAACGGCAGCTCCTGCAGCAGCACGCCATCGGCCTGGTTCAGGATGGCCACGCTGCCCTGCCCGCCTTCGGGCACAAGGATGTTGCCGCGGAAGGTCGGGTTGCTGGCCGAGAGGCGGTGCTCGGGCGCCACGTCGGCGATCATGCCGCCGCCGGTGAAAACGCTCTTGCCGTTGAACCAGGTCTGGGCGCGCACCACGAGGTCGCCGTCGAGCAAACCGCCGATGCACACCAGCACGATCGCGCTGTGGGCCGCGATATAGCCCAGCTTGTGGGCGCCGCCGGCGCGCGCCGCGACCATCCAGCCGCCGGCGGACTTGCCGTCGCCCGTGGCCTCGCGCTGCTGCAGCTTGACCTTCCAGCCGCCACTGACCAGCAATTGCCCGATGCGGTTGGCCGCTGCGTCGGGCGCTTCGTCCAGGTGGGTCTCGGCGCGCTGGCCGAAGGCCTTGAGGCTCTGCGCGCGGATGTCTTCCTTGAAGGTCTTCAGGTCGACCAGGATGCGCGGCGTGTTGCGCGCGATGCACAGCGTGGTGCTGATCACGAGGAACAGCAGGATCAGCAGGAACCACCAGGCGCTGTAGATCGTGTCGAGCCGGGCGGCCCGGAAGAATTCCGCCCAGAACGGGCCGAACTGGTTGATGTAGTTGTTGACCGGCTCATGCTGCTTGATCACCGTGCCGATGATCGAGGCGATGCAGATGATGGTGAGCAGCGCGATCGCGAAGCGCATCGACGAGAACAGCTCCACACCTGCGCGAAGCACCTGCGGGCCGCGATGGACGCGAAGGCCATGGGTGGAGACTGACATCGGATGGAGAGAAGAAAAAAGAAAAGAGAGGGAAAAACAAAAGGGCGGGCCATCCTGCTGGATCGGCCCGCCCTTTGTTTGGGGTTGTTATCGGCGGTTAGTTCATCACGCGCGAAAGCGCGCCATCTTCAGCGCAGGCCGGCGATGTAGTCGGCCACGGCCCTGATTTCACGATCATTCAGCTTGGCGGCCACACCGGTCATCGGCAGGCTGTTCAGCCGCACGTTGTCGCGGAAGGCGGTCAGTTGGGTCACGGTGTATTCGGCGTTCTGGCCGCCCAGGCGCGGGTACTGGGCAGGCATGCCGGCGCCGTTGGGGCTGTGGCAGCCGGCGCAGGCCGGGATCTGGCGATCACCGATGCCGCCGCGGTAGATCTTCTCGCCCAAGGCGATGGTGTCCTTGTCTTTCGAGAAGCCCTGCTTGACCTTCTTCGAGCCGACGAACCAGGCGATGTTGCGCATGTCTTCGTCGGACAGCGCCGAGGCCAGCGGCTTCATGATCGCGCTCTTGCGCTTGCCGGACTTGAAGTCCTGAAGCTGCTTGAGGATGTATTCGGGATGTTGTTGCGCCAGCTTCGGGTTGGCCGCAATGGCCGAGTTGCCGTCCGCGTTGTGGCACGAAGCGCAGCTCTGGCTGTTCGCCGGCGTTGCGTTGAACACCGTGTCGCCCTTGGCGGGATCGGGCTTGGCCGGCTTCGCGGGCTCTGCGGCGGCCGGGGCCGCTGCATGCTCATCGGCTGCAAAACTCGCGCTGGATGCGATGCCCACGAGGGCTGCAAGCAGAATATTGGCAAACAACTTCATATCGGGGGCTTCGAATTTATTGGCGCAAAACCTCACGATTCTACAATGTGGGTCTAGTTTCGAAAGTCCGTAGATGCCCACCCCGCCGCGCAAGTCCGCCGCCTACCCTCCCCGCGCGGCTCAGCCTGCGGATCCCCAAGTCGCCGAGCGCGAGCGCGTCGCGCTGGGCTGGCTGCACACCGCCCACTTCCTCACCAGTGCGCCGCAGCTGGAGCATTTGCCCCCTGTCGACCTGCCTGAAATCGCTTTCGTCGGCCGCTCGAACGCGGGCAAATCGACCGCCATCAACACCCTCACGCAGCAGACGCGCCTGGCTTTCGCATCCAAGACGCCGGGCCGCACGCAGCACATCAACCTGTTCGGCATCGGCAAGCAGAAGGTCGATGACGCCGTGCTGGCCGACTTGCCCGGCTATGGCTACGCGGCCGTACCGAAAGAAGCCAAGCTGCGCTGGCAGCGCGTGATGGGCAACTACCTGATGACGCGCGAGAGCCTGCGCGGCGTGGTGCTGATGTGCGACCCGCGCCAAGGCCTGACCGAACTCGACGAGATCCTGCTCGACGTGATTCGCCCGCGGGTGGAGCAAGGGCTCAAGTTCCTGGTGCTGCTGACCAAGTCCGACAAGCTCACCCGCAGCGAAGCCGCCAAAGTGCTGTCGATTACGCGACTGAACGCCGGCGGCGGTGAGGTGAAACTGTTCTCGGCTTTGAAGAAGCAGGGCGTTGGCGAGGCAGCCGAACTGCTGTGGCGCTGGGTACATCCGGACGGAGCAACCACACCGGCCACGGCACCGGAGCCGCCGGCAACGCCAGAAGAGGCCTGACCACAAAACAGGCTGTACCGACCGTCCCATCTGCGAAGTTCACTATCAAAACAATAGCGACAGTCAACCCAAGGAGACAACAAGCATGATCGAGACCTTCCAACGCAGCCTGCCCAACGGCACCACCCTGAGCTGCCGCGCCGCCGGCAAGCCGGGCCAGCCGCTGATGGTGTTCCTGCACGGCTTTCCCGAAGCCGCGTTCATCTGGGACGAACTGCTCGACTACTTCTCGGACCCCGTCCACGGTGGCTACCGCTGCGTCGCGCCCAACCTGCGCGGCTTCGAGAAATCGAGCGCGCCGACCGAAGTGGCGGCCTACAAGCCACAACTGCTGATCCAGGACATCCAGCAGCTTGTCGCCACCGAAAGCGCCGACGGCACCATGGCCGCGCTGGTCGCCCATGACTGGGGCGGTGCCTTCGGCTGGGGCTATGCCAACGCCTTCCCGGCGCAGGTCGGCAAGCTGGTCATCATCAATTCGCCGCACCCGGGCACCTTCACGCGCGAGCTGCGCAACAGCCCCGCGCAGCAGCAGGCCAGCGCGTACATGCACTTCCTCGCGCGCCCCGACGCCGAGGCACTGCTCGCGGCCGACGACTTCAAGCGCATGTGGCCCTTCTTCACGCTGATGAAGGCCGGCCCGGACGGCTTCGGCTGGCTCACCGAAGAGGTGAAGCAGAAGTACCGCGAAGTCTGGGGCGCGGGCCTCACCGGCGCCTGCAACCTGTATCGCGTGACGCCAATGAAGCCGCCGCTGCCGGGCCAGACCATCGACGGCATTCCGGTGCTGCCGCGCGAACGGCTCACGGTGAACGTGCCGACCTTTGTGTTCTGGGCGCTCGACGATGCGGCGCTGCTGCCCGGCCTGCTCGAAGGACTCGACGACTACGTGCCCCAGCTCGAGATCAAGAAAGTGCCCAACGCCACCCATTGGATCGTGCACGAGCAACCGCAACTGGTGGCCCGCGAAATCGAGGCCTTCCTGCAGCGAACTCAGTAGATCGAAGGATCGCCTTCGGGGCGGGTCTTGAAGCGGCGATGCACCCAGTAATACTGGGAAGGCATCGTGTCGATGTAGCCCTGCAGGCGCTTGTTCATGAGCGCCGTGTCGGCCTCGACATCGTCCGTCGGGAAGTTCTGCCAGGCCGGCAGCACCTGGATCTCGTAGCCGTCGGGCGTGAGCTTGGACACGATCGGCACCACCTTGGCCTTGCCCAGCCGCGCGAAGCGCGAGAGCGAGGGCACGGTCGCGGCCTGCACGCCATAGAACGGCACGAAGATGGTCTGGTCGCGGCCGAAATCCATGTCGGGCAGCAGGTACAGCAGGCCGCCCTTGCGCAGGCCTTGCAGCACCGGCTTGATGCCGTCGACCCGGTTCAGAGCGGCCACGTCGCCGAAGCGCGTGCGGCCCTCGCGAATCCAGGCGTCGACCATCGGGTCGCGCTGGGTCGTGTAGATGGTGGCCGAGGGGCGGGCCGTGTGCATGGTCAGCGCGGTGGCTGCCGCGTCCAGGCCGTAGAAATGCGGCGCGAACAGGATCATGGGCGCATCGCCTTCGGCGATCTCGCGGATCTCCGGCGCCGCGCCGACCACCTTGAGCCGGCTCGCCACCACCTTCTCGGGTGCATGCCAGAGCCAGCTGCGGTCCAGCCACGACTGCGCCACGAAGACAAAGGTCTCGCGCGCGATGGCGCGGCGCTCGGCCTCCGATTTCTCGGGGAAGCAAACGGCCAGGTTGGTGTCGACCACGCGCCTGCGAGGCACGGCGACGGTGTGCAGGATGCGGCCGAGGAGCGCGCCGAAGCCACGCACCAGCGGCAGGGGCAATGGCGCGATCGCCCGCATGAAGCCGATGCCGAGTTGGGAACCGAGGCTCATGGCGCCTCCCCGGCCGTGGCGGCAGTCACTCGCTCGGCGCGCGGCTCCTTGTAGCGTGCGTAATCCCACACGTACTGGCCAGGCAGGCTGTGGATCAGCCGTCCGATGGCGTCGTTCATGGCGGCGGCGGCCTCCTCGATGGAGGCCTTCGGATCGGTCAGCGCCGTGCCCACGATGGGCTCGAAGCGGATCACGTAGCCGGCACCGCGCGGCAGGCGTTCGCACACGCTCAGGAAGCAGGCCGCGCCGGTTTGTTGCGCCAGGCGCGGAAGCAAGGTCATGGTGTAGGCAGGCCGTCCCAGGAACGGCGCCCAGACGCCCTGCCCCAGCGGCGGCACCTGGTCGGGAAGGATGCCGGTGTAGCCGCCGCCGCGCAGGGTGCGGATCAGGCCGCGCACACCGCTGTTGTTGGTCGGCAGCGTCTGCAGGCCGGGCCGGTCGCGCGAGCCCGCAGCGATCAGGTTGGCCATCCATTTCTTGCGTGCCGGGCGGAACAGCGCCGTGATCGGGCCATAGGCTGCCAGGAAGCGTTCGCCGATGGCCTGGCCGCACATTTCCCAGCTGCCGAGGTGCGGCGCCACAAGAATCACGCCCTTCTTCGCCTGCATGGCGGCCTCGAAGGCCTCGACGCCTTCCCAGCGCAGCACGCGCGGCAGCACGGTCTCGCCCTGCGGGCGCAGCCACAGCCAGGGCAACTCGGAAGCCATCTTGCCGGCGGCGGCGATGGCGGGACGGTATTGGTCGGGCGCGAAGCCCGCGCGCTCGGCGTGGGCCTTGAAGCGGCGGCGGTAGTCCGGCGCGCTCCACCAGACCAGCCAGCCCAGCATGGCGCCGAGGCGATGCATCAACGGCATCGGCACGCGGGCAAGCAGGCGGAACAGGGTGATCATTGAAACGGGAGGGTCAAAAAACGGACGCGCGCGCATGGTATGCGCGGCTCGAATAGAATCCAAATTGTCGCCGAGTTACGGAACAACTTGCAGGGCGACAAACACAAGCGCAAAGCGATTGTGCCCCGCCGATTCTCGGCACCTGCTAAAGCGTTCGCCAGGGCTCCGCAGAGTTGGCAACGCGCCAATCTCAACTTCAAGGAGCTTTGAAAAAATGGCGAACGATTTCCTCTTCACTTCCGAATCCGTTTCCGAAGGCCACCCCGACAAGGTCGCCGACCAGATCTCGGATGCCATCCTGGACGCGATCTTCGAGCAGGACCCCCGCAGCCGCGTGGCCGCCGAAACGCTGACCAACACCGGCCTCGTGGTGCTCGCCGGCGAGATCACGACCAACGCGCACGTCGACTACATCCAGGTTGCGCGCGACACCATCAAGCGCATCGGCTACGACAACACCGAGTACGGCATCGACTACAAGGGTTGCGCCGTGATGGTCTGCTACGACAAGCAGTCCAACGACATCGCCCAAGGCGTGGACCATGCGAGCGACGACCACCTGAACACCGGCGCCGGCGACCAGGGCCTGATGTTCGGCTACGCCTGCGACGAAACGCCCGAGCTGATGCCCGCGCCCATCTACTACGCGCACCGCCTCGTGGAGCGCCAAGCCCAACTGCGCAAGGACGGCCGCCTGCCTTTCCTGCGCCCCGACGCCAAGAGCCAGGTCACGATGCGCTACGTGGACGGCAAGCCCCACAGCATCGACACCGTGGTGCTCTCGACGCAACACAGCCCTGACCAGAGCGAAACCTCGACCAAGATGAAGGCCTCGTTCAACGAAGCCATCATCGAAGAGATCATCAAGCCGGTGCTGCCGAAGGAGTGGCTGCAGAACACGCGTTACCTGATCAACCCGACCGGCCGCTTCGTCATCGGCGGCCCGCAAGGCGACTGCGGCCTCACCGGCCGCAAGATCATCGTCGACACCTACGGCGGCGCCTGCCCGCACGGTGGTGGCGCGTTCTCGGGCAAGGACCCGTCGAAGGTCGACCGCTCGGCCGCCTACGCCGCGCGCTACGTGGCCAAGAACATCGTGGCCGCCGGCATCGCACGCCAGTGCCAGATCCAGGTGGCCTACGCGATCGGCGTGGCCGAGCCGATGAACATCACGGTCTACACCGAAGGCACCGGCGTGATCTCCGACGAGAAGATCGCAGCCCTCGTGCGCGAACACTTCGACCTGCGTCCCAAGGGCATCATCCAGATGCTCGACCTGCTGCGCCCGATCTACCAGAAGACCGCCGCCTACGGCCACTTCGGCCGCGAAGAGCCCGAGTTCACCTGGGAAGCGACGAACCAGGCCGCAGCCCTGCGCGCAGCCGCCGGCCTCTGAGGCCGAACCCCGGCCGCGTTCAGGCGACCGGCGGAAACCGCACCGTGACCAGCAGCCCCTGCGCTTCGCGCGGGTTGGCTGCGAGGTCCACGTTGGCATCGAAGGCCCGCGCAATCTCGCGCACGATGGCCAGCCCCAGCCCCGTTCCCTCGGTGTCCTGCGCCACCCGGTAGAAGCGCTCGAACACGCGCTCGCGCGCCTCGACGGGAATGCCGGGGCCGTTGTCTTCCACCGTCAATTCCACAACAGCACCTGCCACCTGTCGCACGCCGACGGTCACGCGACCGCCTTCTTGCGTGTAGCGCAGCGCGTTGTCGAGCAGGTTGGTCACCAGCGCATCGAGCAGCGCGGGCTGCGCCAGCACGCACGCGCCCTGCGGCCCTGCATCCGCCTCCAGCCCCAGGTCGATGCCGCGCCGGTCTGCCAGCGCCGCCAGTTGTTCCACGCAGCGCAGCGCCACCGCGGCCAGATCGACCCGCTCCAGCCGCGTGTGCGCGTCGCCGTGCTCGGCCTGCGCCAATAGCAGCAGCTTGTTGGTCACGTCGACCAGCCGGCGGTTGCTGGTCTGCATCGCGATCCACATCGCATCCATGTCGGTGCGGCGCGTGTCCCATTCGCCGCGGTGCTGTCGCGTGTAGCGCGCAAACTCGATCTGCGAGGCCTGCATTGCCAGCGGCGTGCGCAACTGATGCGCCGCATCGGCGATGAAGCGACGCTGCGCTTCCGAGTGCGCCTTGAGTTGCCCCACGAAGCGGTTGATGGTGTCGGCCACCGGCCGCAGCTCGGTATGCAGCGCCTGCGGGTCGACCACCAGGTCGAGGTGCAGCGGGTCGCGCTGCGCAAGCTGCTGGCTCAGCCGCACGATCGGGCGCAGCTCCAGCGTCAGCGCGGCCACGGCCAGCGCGATGGTGAGCACCAGTGCAATCAGCAGGTACTCCATCGACGGCCACCACAGCGTGCGCAGCATGTGGTCACGACTGCGCTCGGTCTTGCCCACGGCGATCGTGATGTCGCGCGCGCCGCCAGCCTCGTACATCGAGCGCGTGGTGACGACGGCGCGCAGCGGGACACCGGCGAAGTGGGTGTCGTACCACTGCGCGCGGTCGGTGCCCTCGGGCTTGCGCACGGCGGGCAGCGGAAAGTCAGGCGAGCCGGCCAGCACCTCGCCGGCGCTGCCCGTCACGCTCAGGAACACGCGGTCGCGCTCGGGCGACACGAACAGGCTCAGCGCAGAAGGCGGCACGCTGGCCTTGACGTCGTCGTCCTCCCAGATCAGCCGGTCTGACAACACCTTGGCGGAAGACAGCAGGTCGTGGTCCTGCACATAGTCGGCCACCTCTGCCGCATTGCGCCAGCTCAGGTAGCCGCAGATCGCCACGAACACAGACATGGGCAGCAGCAGCCAGAGTGCCAATCGCAGGCGCAGGCTGGCGCGCTTCATCTGAACTTCTCCGCCGTGGGGTTGGGGCACTTGCATTCGGGGCGCGTGCGAATGACACCGGGAGCTCCCCTGTGCGAATGTCCCCCGCTTCGCTCCTTCTTTATTTCGCTGCGGGGAGCACCCGGTGTCATTCGCACAGGGGCACGCGGCTGGTGCTTCGCTGAACAACGACCGCTCTGTCCAACGCTCACGCCGATACGGGGCTCTTTTTCGCGAAATAAAGGAGGAGCGAAGCGGGGGACATTCGCGAAAAAGAGCACCGTGTCGGCGTGAGCGTCGCCCTGAACAGCAGCGCTCAGAGCGCACAACACATCGAATCGCCTTTTCACCCTAGTCTTCCTGGCGCGTGCGCAACAGGTAGCCCACGCCTCGCAGCGTGATGATCGTCGCCTGGCTCGCCTCAAGCTTCTTGCGCAACCGATGGATGTAGATGTCGACCGCATCCGCGCTCGGCTCATCGTCCAACCCGAAGATCGCGTCGATCAGCGCCTGTTTCGACACCGTGCTCCCCGCCTTCAGCATCAGCGTTTCCAGCAGCGTGCGCTCGCGCGGCGGCAGCGCCAGTTCCTCGCCCGCCAACGCGAACTGCCGTGTGCGCAAGTCGTAGTGCAGGTCGCCGCAAGCAATGTCGTTGGCCTTGCCCGGCATCTGGCGGCGCACCAGCACCTTGATGCGCGCGACCAGCTCGCGGATCTCGAAAGGCTTCACGAGGTAGTCGTCGGCACCGATCTCCAGGCACAGCACCTTCTGGTCGAGCGACGCGGTGGCCGTGAGGATGATCACCGGCACCGCATCGCCGCGCTCGCGCAACCGCCGCAGCACCGCCTTGCCCGAGAGCTGCGGGATGTTCAGGTCCAGCAGCACCACGTCGTAGGCCGTCTGCAGCAGCAGGCGGTCGGCCGCGTCGCCGTTGTCCACGTGGTCGACCACGAAGTCCTGCTCGCGCAGCAGGCTCGCGAGCCAGTGCGCAAGTTGCGGGTTGTCTTCGATGAGCAGCAGCTTCATGGGGTCGGATGGGTGGCGGTGGATTCTAGGAAGCATCGCCCAGCCCTAGGGATAACCATGACAAATCACTCAAGGCTCCGAAAGCTGGCCGAAGGATGCCGCTTCCTAGACTGGCCTCGTCCTGCGACAGATGCGCGGGGACTTTCAACTTCTTCCAAAAAACGGAGACCCGAAAACCATGTCCGCTTCACGCCGCACCCTGCTGGCCGCCGCCATTTGCACCGCGCTCGCCGCCACCGCCCCGCTCGCACAGGCCGCCGACGCGCCCATCACCATCATGGTGGGCGGCATCAACAAGATCATCTACCTGCCGGCCAAGCTCACCGAGGCACTGGGCTACTTCAAGGACGAAGGCCTGAACGTCGAGCTGCAATCGCAGCCCGCCGGCGTCGATGCCGAGAATCAACTGATCGCCGGTGCGGTGCAGGGCGTGGTGGGCTTCTACGACCACACCATCGACCTGCAGAGCAAGGGCAAGGAAATCCAGGCCATCGCCGTGTTCTGCAAGGTCCCGGGCGAAGTCGAGCTGGTGTCGACCAAGGCGGCAGCCGCAGGCTTCAAGACCATGGCCGATGCCAAGGGCGGCAAGACGCTGGGCGTGACGGGCCTGGGCTCTTCCACCGACTTCCTCACGCGCTACCTGGCCGACCGTGCCGGCGTGGCCTCGAAGGACTACTCGCTGCTGCCCGTGGGCGCCGGCAACACCTTCATCGCTGCCATGAAGCAGGACCGCATCCAGGCCGGCATGACCACCGAGCCCACCGTGTCGCAGATGCTCAAGACCGGCGACGCCAAGGTGCTGGTCGACCTGCGCACCGAGGCCGACACCATCAAGGCGCTCGGTGGCCTGTACCCCGCCGCCAGCCTCTACGTGCAGAACACCTGGGCCGAGTCGCACAAGGCCGAGGCCACCAAGCTGGCCCGCGCCTTCGCTCGCACCATGGAATACATCCACACCCACAGCGCCGAAGAAATCGCCGAGAAGGTGCCGCGCGACTACTACGGCAACGACAAGGAGCTGTACGTCACGGCGCTGAAGGCCTCGCTGCCGATGTTCACCACCGACGCCAAGATGCCCGCCGGCGGCCCCGAGACCGTGCTGAAGGTGCTCGCCACCTACAAGCCGCTGGTCAAGAGCAAGAACATCGACCTGTCGAAGACCTACAGCAACGCCTACCTGGCAGCGGCGGCGAAGTGACCATGCGCAACGGAACGCCCCCCACCAACAGCAGCAGTGCCGTGACGTCGGCGATCGACTTCAACGACGTGTCGCTGCGCTTCATCTCGCAGGACGGCAACGCCACCGTGGCGCTGCGCAACTTCAGCATGTCGGTGGCGCGCGGCGAGTTCGTCGCCATCGTCGGGCCCACGGGCTGCGGCAAGTCGACCACGCTGAACATGATCACCGGCCTGCTCAAGCCCACCGTGGGCGACGTGAAGGTGATGGGCCAGCCCGTGAACGGCATCGATCCGCGCATCGGCTTCGTGTTCCAGGCCGACGCGGTGTTCCCCTGGCGCAGCGTGGAAGACAACGTGGCCGCTGGCCCGATCTTTCGTGGCAAGCCCAAGAAGGAAGCCATGGCGCTGGCGCAAGAGTGGATCCATCGCGTGGGCCTCTCGAAGTTCGGCAAGCACTACCCGCACCAGCTCTCGGGTGGCATGCGCAAGCGCGTGGCGCTGGCGCAGACCTTCATCAACAACCCCGAGATCCTGCTGATGGACGAGCCTTTCTCTGCGCTCGACATGCAGACGCGCACGCTGATGCAGGACGAGCTGCTGCAGCTGTGGTCGGGCAACGGCGGCTCGGTGGTGTTCGTCACGCACGACATCGAAGAAGCCATTGCGCTGGCCGACCGCGTGTTCGTGCTGTCGGCGCGGCCCGCCACGCTCAAGCGGGTGTACGAGATCGACCTGCCGCGCCCGCGCGTCATGTCCGAAGTGCGCTACACGCCGCAGTTCATCGAAATCTCGAAGCACATCTGGGACGACCTGCGCGAAGAAGTGGTCATCCAGTGAACACCGCCACGACGACAACAACAACGACGAAGACCATGACGCCCTCCCCCATCCCCGCGGCAGCCGTGCTGCCCTCCTCGCTCAGCGATGCCGCGCTGGCGCGCGAGTCCGAAATCGCGCAAGCGGCCATCCGTGGCCGCCGCCGCATGATCATCGCGCTGCGGCTGATCGTGCTGGTGGTGGTCCTGGGCGGCTGGGAGATCGCGGCGCGCCTGAAGTGGATCGACCCGTTCTTCTACTCGATGCCCTCGATGATCTACGACCAGCTCGTGGAGTGGATGCGCGACGGTACCTCGCAAGGCTCGCTGTGGATGCAGGTCGCGGTGACGCTCGAAGAAACGGTGATCGGCTTCCTGATCGGCGCCATCGCCGGTGTGTTCTGCGGCATCCTGCTGGGGCGCAACAAGCTGCTGTCGGATGTGTTCAGCCTCTACATCCAGATCGCCAACTCGATCCCGCGCGTGGTGCTGGGCTCGATCTTCGTGATCGCCCTGGGCCTGGGCATGGCGTCGAAGGTGGCGCTGGCTGTGGTGATGGTGTTCTTCGTGGTCTTCGGCAATGCTTTCCAGGGTGTGCGCGAGGCCGACAAGTTCATGATCGCGAACGCGCAGATCCTCGGTGCTTCGCCGCGCCAGGTGACGATGTCGGTGGTCATCCCATCGGCCATGTCGTGGATTCTTGCCAGCCTGCATGTGAGCTTCGGCTTTGCGCTGGTCGGTGCGGTGGTCGGCGAGTTCCTCGGCGCCAAGGAAGGCATCGGCCTGCTGATCTCGACGGCACAAGGCGCGTTCAATGCCAGCGGTGTGTTCGCGGCGATGATCGTTCTTGCTGTTGTGGCACTGGCGGCGGACTTCTTGTTGAGTTCGCTCGAGAAGCGATTGCTGAAGTGGCGGCCTGCTGCGTTCTGACGGCGGCACGTTGATAGAAAAACGGCGGGCATTACCCGCCGTTTTTTGTTTTTGTGTCCGTGGTTCGGGGTGCGTGCGAATGACACCGGATGCTCCCCTCCGCGAATGTCCCCCGCTTCGCTCCTCCTTTATTTCGCTGCGGGGAGCACCCGGCGTCATTCGCACCTGGGCACGCTGCTGGTGTATCGCCGATCAACAACCGCTCTGTCCAACGCTCACGTCGATACGGGGCTCTTTTTCGCGAAATAAAGGAGGAGCGAAGCGGGGGACATTCGCGAAAAAGAGCACCGTGTCGGCGTGAGCGACGCCCTGAACAGCAGCAGCGCCCACCGCACAACGCGTCAACTCAGAACCGATAAGCGCCACTCAACCCCACGGTCCAGTTACGCCCAGGCGCAGGCTCGTAGTAACGACCGTTGCCCTCGTTGACGATCACCGACCCCACGTAGCGGCGGTCGAACAGGTTGTCGATGCGCGCGAAAGCGTTGAGCTCCCAACGCTCCCACTTCTTCAGATAGCCGGCATAGGCCGCAGCGACCGCGTAGCCAGCGGCGACGGCAGTGTTGACGTCGTTGGCCTGGATACGGCCCAGCGCGCGCATTTCCACACCCGCGCGCCAGCCTTCGGGTGGCACCCAGCCCAGCGACGCGAACAGCGACTGCCGCGCGATGCCCGGAATGCGATTGCCCGCAGCCACGGTGTTCGCGGCGCCGCAGGGCGACGGTGAGCAGAAGGCGTCACGGTACGTCGCGTCCAGCCAGGTGTAAGCCAACTGCGTGCGCCAGTGGTTGGCCGTCTCGTGCTGCCACCCCAGCTCGAAGCCGTTGCGCCGCGTGCGGCCGGCATTCTGGAACGTCGCACGGCCGCCGACGTTGGTGTCGGTCACGATCTCGTCGCGCGTGCGGGTCTGGAACAGTGCGGCCGTCAGCAGTCCGCCCGCAAGCCGGGCCTTCGCACCCAGCTCGATGCTGTCGTTGACCGAAGGCCGCAGCGCAAAGTTGAGCCCGCTGGCGCCGTTCGCGCGGTATGAGAGTTCGTTGAGCGTCGGCGTCTCGAAGCCCCGGCCGATGGAGCCATACAACGCGAGGTCCGGCGTGGCCTGGTAACGCAGCGACGCCACGGGCAGCGTCCTGCTGTAGCGCACGTTGCCGCTGTCGTCGCGGTTGGTGCCGACGATGTAGTGGTCCTGCGAATCGAAGTGCACGCTGCTGCGGCGCACACCCGCTTCGAGCGTCCAGCGGTCGGTGAAGCGCCAGGTGGCTTGCGCGTAGGGGTCGAGGTTCCACACCGTGTTGCGCTCGTTGCGGCGCAGTCGCCCTTGCACGCCGAGCAGCGGCGCCGCAACGGGGCCGAGGTAGTTCTCGTAGCCGCGGCGCTGCTCGCGCAGGCTGTCGTAGCCCAGGCCTGCGACCACGTCGAGCGGCCGTTCGGCCAGCTTCAGCGCGGCGCTCCAGCGCAGGTCGACGCCGCCGTACTGGCGCGACAGATCGATCACACCGCCCGCGTGCAGCGGGTTCTGCTGCGCCGACACCGGGATCGACTGGTACTGCGTGGTCTTGCGTTCACCGCCGTAGACCATGAGGCGCAGCGCCTGGTCGGCATCGATGCGCCGCTCGTAGAGCAGGCCGATCTGCGTCTGCTCGACCGTCTTGCGGGTGTTGTACTGGTTGGCGAGCGGCGCATTGCGCGGCGCCAGGGCGTACTGGTCGGCCGTGAGGCCCAACGGGTCTTGCGCGTCAATGCGCACGCTGTTCAGAATCAGCGTGAGCTTGTCGCCGTTGTCCAGCGCAATGCCGAGCTTGCCGTTGGCGATGTCGCGCCGCGCGGCGCTGTGCTCGCGCCAGCCGTCGGTGTGAAAGCGGCTCGCATCGAGCATGTAGTCGACCGCGCCCTGCGAACCGCTGAGCTGCAACGACTGGCGCCAGGTGCCGAAGCTGCCGCCGGCCAGCGAATACGACAGCCGGGGCGCGCCCTCGCCCGAGGCGGTGAATGCCTGCACCACGCCGCCGGAAGAATTGCCATAGAGCGCTGAGAACGGCCCGCGCAACACCTCGATGCGGTCGACCGAGCCGATGTCGATGTTCGAGGTCTGGCCCTGTCCATCGGGCAAGGTGGCGGGAATGCCGTCGACGTACAGCCGCACGCCGCGCACACCGAAGGTGGAGCGCGCCCCGAATCCGCGAATGGACAGTTGCAGGTCTTGCGCGTAGTTCAGCCGGTTCTGCACCTGCAGCCCCGGCACGGCGCCCAGGCTTTCGGAGAGATTGACCTGCAGGCGGCTGTCGCGCATCTCGTCGCCATCGATGCGGTCCACCGAGCCGGGCACGTTGAAGGGCGTGACCTCGCCGCGCGGGGTGGAGACGGTCACTTCACGCAGCCGGGCCGCTGCCGTGTCAGCCTGCGGCTCCTGCTGCTGTGCCTGCGCGGCGAATGGAACGCCCAGCATCAGCAGGCGGGCGACGGTGGCGAAGGCGACATTCATCGCACCGATTCTGCTTCGGTGCGCCGGGCGGCCTCCCTAGCGAGAACCCGCTCAGTGGCAAGAAACGCAGTCAGCGCGCAGGCGCAGGGCGGCGCCAGCCATACCAGGCACACACGACCACCGGGATGCCCAGCGCGAACCAGGCAAAGATGTCGCCCAGCCCGCCGTCGCTGAAGAGCGCGGAGATCAGGCCGAAGCTTGTCAGCAAGCCCAGCACGATCGGCCAGCGCCACATGCGCCAGAAGCTGTGATGCTGTTTCATGCCTGCGCTTTCATGGCCGGTGCCGGCTCGGGTTGCGATGCGTCGGGCGCATGTTTTTCATGCGTCACCGCCTTGGTGGATGCGGGCACGGGGTTGCCGCGCTTGAGCCAGAGATACAGCCCGCTGCCCAGCACGATGATGGTCGCGATGTCGAGCAGCGCCCAGAGGATCTGCATCGGCATGCCGCCGTAGTCGCCGAAGTGCAGCGGCTGCGACACGAGCAGCGCCGTCAGGTACCAGGGCATCTTCGGCGCCGCCGTGACTTCGGTGGTCTTGGCATCGACCAGCACCGGCTGCAGCAGCTTGGAAGTGAAGGGCTCGCTGCCGCGCAGGAAGAAGGTGTTGTGGTGCGGGCTCGAGAAAGAAGTACCGGGGAAGGCGATGAACGACAGCTTCATGCCGGGGGCGCGCTGCATGGCCTGCTCCATTGAGCGCTGCACCGAGCCGCGTTCGGACGCCGCCACCACCGGCTCGTTCTTGTAGGGCGCGAGCAGCACACTGAGCTGGTCGTACTGCCAGTACTTGATGACCAGGTCAGCCCACGTGTTGATCATGCCGGTGGAGCCCACCACGAACAGCCACACCAGCGTGACGACGCCCAGCAGGTTATGCAGGTCGAGCCACTTCAGGCGGGGCCGCTTGTCGCGCCGTACCGTGCCGAATTCAAGCTTGCGCATGAAGGGCGAATACAGCACCACGCCCGAGACGATGGCCACCAGCAGCAGCAGGCCCATGAAGCCCAGGAAGAGCTTGCCCGGCAGCCCCGCGAACAGGTCGACGTGCAGCTTGAACATCACGTACATGAAGCCTTCGTCGAACTTCGGCTGTGCAAGCACCTCGCCCGTGCGCGAGTCGACCGCCACCGACTTGAAGTCGTCGGTGGGCGCCGGCGTGGGCGTGAGCGTGACGAACCACAGGCCGTCGTCGTCCTCGGGCTGCGAGGCGAACTGCACCACGCGGTCGGGGTGCTTGGCCTTCGCGATGTCGAGCACGCGGTCCAGGCTGATGTGCGGCGTGCCCGCAGCCATCTTCGGCGCTTCGACGTCCGTGCCCAGCAGGTGCCCGAGTTCGTGGTGGAAGATCAGCGGCAGCCCCGTGATGCACAGCAGCAGCATGAACACGGTGCACACGAGGCTGCTCCACTTGTGCACCCAGGCCCAGGTCTTGATCTTTCGGCTGTTCATGTCGTGGTGGTTGTGGTCTGAGGGCGGATTTTAGAAACGATAAGTCGCGCTCGCGACGATGTTGCGGCGCGAGCCGTACCAGCAATCGCCGCGCGAAAGACAGGTGCTGAAGTACACCTTGTCCGTCACGTTGTTGATGTTGAGCGCATAGCGCCAGCGCTCGGTGTCGTAGGCGAACACGAGGTCGGCCAGCGCCACGCCCGGAATGCGCGGCCCGACGCCGGACTGCATGTCGCGGAACGAACTCATCAGGCGCAGACCCGCGCCGGCCGAGAAGCCGTTCACGCCGCCGATGGAAAACCGGTACTTGGCCCAGACGCTGGCCTGGTGCTTGGGCAGGCCTTCGATCTTCGCGTCGGCGTCGGTGTAGTTGTAGTGGGCGACCAGGTCGACGTTCGAGCCGATGGAGCCCTTGGCCTCCAGCTCCACGCCCCGGGTCCTGGTCTGGCCGAGTTGCGAGAACACCTTGGGCTGCAGCTCGACGATCTGGTTCTTCTCGCGCAGGTCGTACACCGCGGCGCTGAAGGCCAGGGCACGGTCCTTGGGTTCGTACTTCACGCCGGCTTCCCATTGCTCGCCGCGCAGGGGCGTGAAGATGCGGCCTTCGCGCGCCGACTGGGGCGTGAACGATTCGCTGTAGCTCAGGTACGGCGACCAGCCCGATGGCAAGGCGTACATCACGCCGAATCGCTTGGTGGTTGCGCTGCTCTTCTCGTCGTTGCTGCCTTCGGCGCTCGACACGGCCTTGTCGTGGCGCAGGCCCGCCACGAAGATCCAGTTGTCGAACTTGATCTGGTCCTGCAGGTAGAAGCCGTTCTGGCGCTGGCGGGTGCGTGGCCGGGCGGTGCGCTCGGGCACATCGGCATGGCCGTAGACGGGCGCATAGACGTCGATGGTGTCGAAGGTGGTGCCGCCCCAGACGCTCTCGCGCTGGCGCGCGAAGTCTGCGCCCACGAGCAGCGTGTGCTTGAAGGCGCCGGTCTGGAAATGACCTTCGACGTGATTGTCGAGCGTCTGCGTGCGGTTGCGCGTCAGCGAGCTGTCGTAGTAGCGGCCCAGCACGCGCTTGAAGACCGGGTCTGCGGCCCAGCCGCCGGGATCGCTGAAGGAATCGCCGTAGTGGTAGCGGTTGTCGTTCTGGTTGCGCGCGTAGCGGAAGTTCTGCCGCACGGTCCAGTCGTCGTTGAACTTGTGCTCGAACTGCCAGCCGAAGGTCTTGCGCTCGCTGTCGTAGTGGTCGAAGCCCGGCTCGCCGATGAAGCGGCTGGTGGGAACACGGCCGTTGATGCTGGGCAGCAGCGTGCCCTGCCACGGCAGGAACTGCGAGCTGCTGCCGCTCTTGTCTTTTTGCCACAGGCCTTGCAGCGTCAGCGAGGTCGCGGCGTTGGGCCGCCAGGTCAGCGAGGGCGCGATCACGCTGCGGTCGTCGGGGACGTGGTCGACCTGCGTGTCGGACTTGCGCTGCAGGGCGATCAGGCGGTACGACAGGGTGCCGTCCGCATTCAGCGGACCGGTCAGGTCGGCCTGGATCTGCTTGCGGCCGAAGCTGCCGAACTGCACGCCCACTTCGCGTTGCGCCTCCTGCAGCGGCCGCTTGCTCACCATGTTGATCACGCCGGCGGCCGTGCCTGCGCCAAACAGCATGCCCGAGGGGCCGCGCAGCACTTCGAGGCGCTCCAGCGTGTAAGGCTCGGTGCGGGTGGTGCTTGTGTAGTAGCCGTAGGCTTGGCGCAGGCCATCGAGGTAGACGTCGGGCAGCGCACCGCGCACGCGCACGGAATCGTTGCGCGAGTCGAGGCCGTAGGCGTCGGAGCGCACGCCGGCCGCGTAGTTGAGCGCGTCCTGCAGATTGGTTGCGCCCTGGTCGACCATCTGGTCACGGGTGACCACAGTGACGGATTGGGGGGTTTCGGACAGCGGGGTGTCGGTCTTCGTGGCGGTCACGGCGTTCTTCGCGCGGTAGCCGATCACGGGCGATTTCGCGGTTTCGGGCTCGGCGTTTGCATTCACCCGCACTTCCGGCAGCGAACCCGTGCCCGCCGTCTGGGCCAGCACCTGATGCTGCATGTAAATCGCCAGGCACCCCACCAGCACCGATGCGGCTTTGCGCCGCGCCAACAACCTCGTCATTCCTGCTCCACTCCGAAAACACAATTAAGAACCATTCGCATTCTATTAGCCAAAAAGTCTCAATCCGTTCAAATTCCACCCTTGGCGGGGGACGTTGCGTTGTGAAATTGCGTCTTCGATCACAGGCGAAGCGGCTACGATGCCGCGCGCACGGGCTTCTCCGTGCGTTGGCGGCCCTCATGCTCAAGCTCATTGCCTTTCTGTTTCCTGCGCTGCGCGGTCCGGCTCTGCTGCTGATTGCCTTTGCATTGGTGGGCTGTGCAGGCCTGCCTCCCCGGACACCCGAACCACCGACGCTCGCGATTGCCGCTTCGCCCGCCACCGCGCTCGGCCGCGCGGCCGAAAGCCTGAACTCCCCGCCCGACGGGCTGTCCAGCATGCGGCCGTTGATCGAAGCGTCCTACGCGCTCGATGCACGGCTGGAACTGATACGCCGCGCGCAGTCGTCGCTCGATGTCCAGACCTACCAGCTCGGCAACGACAAGACCGGCCGCCTGCTGCTGCGCGAGCTGCGCAATGCCGCCCGGCGCGGCGTGCGCGTGCGATTGCTGCTCGACGATTTCTACACGGCCGGCATGGACCGCCTGCTGCTGGGCCTGGCCGCGGAGCCCAATGCCGAGATCCGCCTGTTCAATCCCTTCGTCAACGCACGCGACCATTCGTCCGGGCGCTGGTTGGAATTCTTCGGTGATTTCCGCCGGCTCAACCACCGCATGCACAACAAGCTGTTCGTGGCCGATGGCGCCATGGCCATCGCAGGCGGACGCAACCTCGCCGACGAATACTTCCTGCGCAGCGAAAGCGCGAACTTCATCGATTTCGAGCTGCTCATGGCCGGCCCGGTGGTTCCCCAGGCCGCCGCCATCTTCGACACCTACTGGAACAGCGACGTGGTCTACCCGCTGCAGCGGGTCGCCAGCACCAGCCTGACGCCGGAAAAGCTGAAGGCCGATTTCGACGCCGACACCTCTTCGGCCCACGCCCCGCCGCCCGACCCCTTGCCCATCACCGACATGCTGGGCGACCTGCCGCTGGCCGCGCAACTCGCGAACATCGACGAGGTGAAATGGATGCGCGCCGAAGCACAGGCCACCGCCGACAGCCCCAACAAGGCGCTGGGCGTCATGACGCATCCCACCGAATCGCTGGCGCAACGCTTTCACGAAATGATGGCGACTGCCCAGTCGAACGTGGTGGTGATCTCGCCCTACTTCATTCCGGGCGACGAGGGCATGGCCCGCATCCGCATGGGGCGCGAGCACGGCGTGAACATCACGGTGATCACCAACTCGCTCGCCGACAGCGACGAGCCGCTGGTCAACATCAACTACAACCGCTACCGCGTCGACATGCTCAAGCTGGGCGTGAACCTGTACGAAGTCAGCACCCAACAGCTCAAGCGCAGCGGACAGTTTCGCGACCTGCTCAAGAAAGCACGCGGCCGGCTGCATGCCAAGCTGGCGCTGGTCGACCGCCAGTGGGTGCTGCTCGGCTCCATGAACCTCGACCCGCGCTCGGCCCTGCTGAACACCGAGTTCGGCGTGCGCGTGCGCAGCTTCGACCTGACGCAGGCGCTGCTGTTCGCCTACCAGCTCGACGACATCGAAGGCGTTTACCGCGTCGTGCTCAAGCCCGACGGCGAGAACGTGCAGTGGATCGGCACCGGCGACGTCAACAACGAGGTGCTCGACAGCGAGCCCGATTCGAGCATGCTGACGCGGCTGCAACTGCTGCTCTTTTCCTGGTTCGTGCCCACGGACCAGTTGTGAGTCGAGCAGCCCCGCCTTGAAAAATCATCTCGACCTGCCGATCAACTTCGAGCAATTGCGCACCTTCGCGCTCGTCATCGAGCTGGGCAGCTTTTCCGCAGCGGCCGAGCGGCTGGGGCTGACCCAACCGGCCGTGAGCGTCCAGGTGAAGCAGCTTGAAAAGCGCCTGGCCGTTCGCCTGGTCGAACGGGTCGGCCGCGGGGTCGGGCCGACGCCGGCTGGCGCGGACCTGATGGCGGAGCTTCCCGGCCTCGCAGCGGCCGTGTCCAACGCAATCAGCGCCGCCACGGTTCATTCGGAAAGCGTTGCGGGCCGCGTGCGGCTGGGAACCGGTGGAACCAGTTGCCTGTACCTGTTGCCTACCGTGCTGCGAGACCTTCGCATGCACTACCCGCTGCTGAACATCGTCGTGAGCACGGGAAACACCGAGAGCTATGTGCGTCGCGTCGAGGACAACACGGTCGACGCCGCGGTGGTCACGCTGCCGGTCACGTCGCGCGCGCTGGCCGTGACGCCGATCCTGCAGGACGAGTTTCTGGCCGTCTGCCAGCGCGGCGACTGCCATTGGCCGGCCGAGGTCACGGCGAGCGACCTGGAATCGCTTCCGTTGGTGAAGTTCGCTTCCGAAGCCAGCGCGCGGGGCCTCGTGGACGATTGGCTGCGCGCCGGTGGCCGCACCTCGGCGCCCGTCATGGAGTTCGACAGCGTCGCGGCCATCAAGGAAATGGTGGCGTCGGGGCTGGGGGTGGCGATCCTGCCGAAGATGGCGGTGACAGGGCGAGGACATCACCCCGAACTCGAACTGCGGCCGCTCTCCCCCAAGCTGTACCGCACGCTGGCGCTCATCACCCGCAATGACAAGCCGCTGAGCAAGGGCCTGCAGAAGCTGATCGAAGGCATTGTCGCAGCGGGAAAAGCGGTCGGAGCCGCCAGCGCACGCTGACCCTACGCGCCTGACGCATCCGTTGGCATGCCGGCCTCTGCATCGCATTGCCGGTCCAGAAGCACGAGCGTTTCCGCCAGCACGCGAACGCCCGTGGCCACTTGGTCCTGGTCCGCCCACTCCTCCTGGCAATGGCTGCGCCCGTTGAGACAGGGGATGAAGATCATCCCCATCGGGCCGGCCGACGCCACATGCATGGCGTCGTGGCCCGCGCCGCTGGGCAACGTCCGGTGCCGCAGCGCCAGCTGGTCCGCAGCCTGGCCGATGGCGCGCTGGACCAGACCCGAACACGCGACCGGCGGCGTCTGCGTCAGCGGTGCGGCGCTGGCTTCGACCCTCAGCCCTTGAAGACTGTCGCGGCACAGGGCCAGCAGGCGCTCTGGAAAGGTGTCCAGCACGGCCTGCGAATCGCTGCGCACTTCGAGCACCATGTCGACCCGGCCGGGCACGGCGTTCGGCACGTTGGGGCTCAATGCCAGCCGCCCGACCGTTGCCACCACGTAGTGCGGTTGTCCGTTCATTGCACTCGCCTCGCGGTGCGCCGCATCGATCACCCGGGCAGCGCCCACCAACGCATCGCGGCGAATGTCCATCGGCGTGGTGCCGGCGTGGTCAGGCTGGCCGGTCACGGTGATCGCCACGCGACGTATGCCGACGATATGGCTGACCACGCCGACGGGAAGCCCTTCGCTCTCCAATACGGGACCTTGCTCGATGTGCAGCTCGACGAATGCGGCGATGCTCCCCGGTCCCCTGGCCGCATGCGTCAGCGCTTCGGGCCGGGCACCGATGCGCCGCATCGCCTGCGCCAGGCTCTCGCCGGCGTCGTTGCACAAGGACAGCATGGCTTCGTCCAGCGTGCCGGCGAACGCGCGGCTTCCCACGCAGGAAACGCCGTAGTCGCTGGGCTCCTCGGACAGGAAGTCGATCACCTCCAGCGGGTGGCGAAGCGACACCCCGCTGTCTTGAAGCGACTGCGCCACCTCGATGCCCGCGAGCACGCCCAGGATGCCGTCGAAGCGGCCGCCACCCACCACGGTGTCGCAATGCGAGCCCGTCACCAGAGGTGGAAGCCCCGCTTGAGTCCCCTCGCGACGGCCTGTCAGATTGCCGGCGGCGTCGACATGTACCGTCAACCCGGCTTGCTCGAACTGCGCGCGCAGCCAGTCGCGGGATTGCACGAATTCGGCTGAAAAGGCGCGACGTGTCCACGGAACATCGGGACGGGTGAAAGCGGCGAGTGCGTCGATCCGCTGCCAGAGGCGGTCCGGCTGGATGGGAAATGAAGGATTCATTCCGCATGTTGACCCACACTGCGCCATCCATGAAGAGCGGGCACGTGATGCGCCCCATAAGTATTCTTTGGGGTTCGCCGCTGCTGATGCCGGCGACCCGCTTCAGCGCACTCCTACTTCAGCGTCATGGCAAACACATGCATGACCGCGCCGTTGTCGGTCTGGAACGGCAGCGTCACGCTCTTGACCATCCGCTGCTTGTCGAGCGCCGCGTCCCAGTAGAAGACGAACGCCTTGGTGGTGTCCGCCTTCCCGCTCTTGTCGATGCGGTGGTCCGTGGTCAACGCCACCTTGTTGTACGCGCCGACCTTGCCCCCGCCACCGCCAAGGGTCCAGTCGTCGAAGCGCAGATCGAAGTCTTGGCTGGTGCCGTCGGTGTAGGTCACTGTCAGCTTGCCCGTGGGCGCCGTCGACGCGACAGTGGCACTGCCGAGCAAGGCCAGCGTGCCCGCTGCCTGCGGTGTGGCGAAGCTCAAGGTCTGCCCCTGGACGACCATGTTGTCGAGCCCTGCCTTGCCATCCGGCCATCTAAAATCGATGCCGTTGAACGACACGGTGCCGCCCGGCGTCGCGCCCACCCCGGCCAGCGCCTTGGCAGAGTAGCTCCAGCCGCCCATGTCGAAGGTGTAGCCCTCCAGCGACCGGTCGGTGGCCTGGTCGTCGGTGCCGATGCCATGGTTGTTCAGCGCCGCGTCCAGGTTGTCGAAACCATCGAGCCCGAACGACGGCATGCGTGCAGCGGAGTCCTTGCCCCACTGCGATTCGCTGGCGCCCAGCGCAAAACCCAGTGTCGATTCCTTCTTGAGGTCCGCCAGCCACACCCACGGCGTGTCGATGGCTTGACCGTCCAGCTTCAGGCTCTGGATGTACGGCGCATCGGCGCCTGCGCCGGAAGCATCGAGCGTGAGCTTCTTCGCACCGTCCGCCCAGTGGATCACAACCTGGTCGAAGACCGGGCTGCCGATGGTCAGGCCACCGACTGACGGGATCTCGGGGTAGAGCCCCATCGCCGCCCACACGTACCAGGACGACACGGCACCGAGGTCATCGTTGCCCGGCAGGCCGCCTTCATCGTCGAAGAACACGGTGTTGATGACGTCGCGCACCACCTTCTGGGTACGCCATGGCGTGCCGGTCCAGTTGTAGAGCCACGGTGTCGCAAAGCTCGGCTCGTTGCCGACGTAGAAGTTCGGCTTGTTCATGCCCGCGTTCAGGTCCTGGAAGAACGCATCGAGCCGGGTAACCGCCGCGGCGTTGCCGCCGATCAGCCCGATCAGGCCGCGCGCGTCGTACGCCGACATCCAGGTGTATTGCTCTGCATTGCCCTCCACCATGTCTGCATTGGCCGTCGGGTTGAACATCCAGTTGCCGTTGCGGTAACGCGGCAGGAGCTGCTTGCGGTCGACGTTGAACTGGTTCTTCCAGTTGGCCGAGCGGCTCAGGAACAGGCGATGGTTCGTCGTGTCGCCCAGCGCTTTGGCCATCTGCGAGGTCGCGAAGTCGGCCGTCGCGAACTCGAAGGTCAATGAGCCGGCCCACCAGCCGTTGTCCTTGCCGGCATAGCCGCGCGTCAGGTAGTCGCCCATGCGGTTGGCGTCGTCGCGCAGGCCGCTGCCGGTGCACTTGAGATCGGCCTTGCTGCCGACCAGGGTCATGTAGCCAAGCGCCTTCTTCGCGTCGAAGTTCGTCGCACCGAAGGCGTAGGCGCCCGCGACCGTCGGCACGCCGGAGTCGCCCGGCATGATGCCCTGGTCCGAGTTGACCGGCGCCCAACGTGGAATGGCACCGCACTGGTCGGCGTCGTTGACCAGCGACTGCATCATGTCGCTGGCCTCTTTCGGAAACAGCATGCCAGTCAGCGGCATCAGGCTGCGGTAAATGTCCCAGTTCGAGAAATTGACGTACTGGGTGCGACCGTCCTGCACCTGGTGCACCGCCTGGTCGAAGCCGATGTAGTCACCGGTCACGTCGCTGTTGATGTTCGGCGAGAGCAGCGAGTGGTAGAGCGCCGTGTAGAACTTGCGCTTCTCGGTCAGCGTGCCACCGCGCGTCTCGATGGCGTTCAGCCGGTCGTTCCATGCGTCCGCTGCGGCGGTGCGCACGGTGTCGAAGCTCCACTCAGGGCTTTCCTTCTCCAGGTTCTTGCGCGCGTTGTCGCTGCTGACGTAGGACAGGCCGATCTTCATCATCACCGCGGGGTTGCTGCCGGTGACAAAGCTCACTTTGGCCTTGCCCGCCTTGATGGTGGCTGTGATCTCGCGATCGAACTTCGCGTAGAAGTACAGCTTGTACCTGCGTGCGCCGCAGAAATTACCACCGACCGTGGAGCCCGAAAGGCCATCCTTTCCTTCCATCTGGATCGTGCCCGTGGTGGACGCGATGGTGTTGGTGCGGGTGGCATCGATCACCAGGTACGGCTTCTTGCGGGTGCTGTCCAGGGCCGATTGCGCCGGGTAGGTGAAGCGGCCGAAACCGGTGCGGGAAGTGGCCGTCAGCTCGGTGGTCACGCCGTCTTTCAGCGTGACCTTGTAGTAGCCAGGGCTGGCCTCTTCGTCCTTGTGGTCGAAGTTTTCCTTGGCGCCGGGGCCGATGGAGCCGGTGTCGAAGGTCGGCATGACCGGCAGCTCGCCCGCATTGCCATCGCAGCCCGAGCCGCTCATCTGCGTGAGCGGAAAACCGGTGATGGTCTTTTCTTTGTAGATGTAGCCCACGGGATGGTCGTTGCCGCCGTTGCTCGGCGTCATCGGTGTCCACTGCACCATGCCAAAGGGCGTGGTCGCTCCGGGGAAGGTGCCACCGCGCGCACCGGCCGGCACGGGATCGGAGGCCGGCTTGGTCGCGTCCGCCGTGCCGACGAAGGGGTTCACATAGCTGGTCAGCGACTGCTTGGCAAACAGTTCGGCCGCTGGAAGCGGTGCGGTGCCATTCACCGCAAGCACTTCCGTGACCGCAGGCGCGCTGGCGTCCGCGATGGCGACCGGATCGCCGCCGCTTGCACCACCCGCCGCGCCGACCGGAAGGCCGGCCACCGGCACGTTGGAGCCGCTGCCACCGCCACAGCCAAGAAGGAACGCCACGCTCAGGGCGACCGCAAGCACTGTTTTCCGCTGAATCTTCATGATCATGTTTCCTTGATTTCCATTGATGGGGGCGGCACGCGCTCCAGGCGATGCCGATGCGGCTGCGGCCGCTCCGTTGCGCAGCAAGCTGTGCCGCTCAACCCGGCGACGCTGTCGCCCTGGTGTAGTCCGCTGCGGGCCCCGATGGGGGCGTCAATGCCGGATCTGAAGCCCAGTCGGTGGGCGTGGGCGACAGCGTGTAGCTGAGCGTTCCGCCATCCTTGATCTTGTCCAGCGGCAGCCACGAGCCTGCGTAGGTCGTCCCGTTGAACTTCATCTCGCCGATGTAGCGCACGTCGTCGAGCAGCGCCTGACGGTCAGCCTCGATCCGCAATTTCTTTCCGTTGCCCAGCCAGAGGGTCATGCCCGAGAACTGCGGTGTCGACACGGCCAGGCCCGGCGCCGACGGAATCACCGGATAGAGGCCCATCGCCGCCCACACGAACCAGCCCGAAGTCGCGCCCATGTCGTCATTGCCCGGCAGGCCACCCGGATCCAGGGAGAAGTTCTTTCGCAGGATGACCGGAATGATGTACTGCGCGTACTTGGCCGAACCGATCCAGTTGTAGGCCCACGGCGTCTGGAAGGCCGGCTCGTTGCCGATGTAGTAGTCGCTCGAATTTTCCCCGCCGTTCAGGTCCTGCCCAGTCGGCTCGCGCCCCTTGAATGGGTCCGCGGCATCCAGCGAGAACAGCTTGCCGAGCCGGTCCAGCGCGCTCGACTTGCCTCCGAGCTTTTCGGCGAGACGGGTCCAGTCGTAGGCGAACGTCCAGATGTAGTTGGCCTCGGTCGACTCGTGGAAGTCACCGCTGCCTGCCCACACACCGGCGGCAGTCTTCGACTGCAGCGACTTCGTGGTGTCGTTGAAGATGTTCTGCCAGTTGCCGGCCCGCTTGAGCACCTTCTGAATTACGCCCTGGTCCGCAACCCTCGTATCGGGGAGCGCATCGAGAAACGCCCCGACCGAGCGGTCCGTCGTGATCGCTTCGAGCGTTGTCGACGAGGGCTTGTCAAATCTCTTGCCGGAAGGAATCCAGCCGAGGTTGATGTAATCGATGCGGCTGTCGCCCGGCTTGCCGATCGCGAACTTGTCGTTGCATTGGCCGTTCGTGTCGCCGACCGCCTGAAGCATATATTTCCGGGCCGTCGCCAGATCGAACTTTCTCGCGCCGAACAGATAGGAGCCGGCAACGACGGTGGGTGCGTGGTCGCCATTCATCGGCACGGTGTCTTCGCTGCCGTCCACCCAGTGCGGGAAGGCGCCGCATTGCTGCGCGTCGGCCACCAGCGACTGCATCATCTCGCTGGCCTCGTTCGGCGCGATCAGTGCCAGCAACTGCGACTGGCTGCGGTAGGTGTCCCACATCGAAAAGCCGCTGTAGTGGGTCTTGTAGCCCGCGTCCTTTCCATCGACCTTGAACTTGTAGTTGGCGACGTTCTCGTTCGCTCGCGGAGGCAGCACGCCGCTGGATTGCGAAAGATCGACCTGCTTCATGCTGCGGTAGTCGCCATTGACGTCGCTGTAGACCGTCGGGCCGCTGTAGACGCGGTAGAGGGCCGTGTAGAACTTTGTCAGATTGGTGGTGGCGTCGCCCTTCTTCTTCGCGTCCACCTTGTCGACTTCACCCGGCTTCGCAAGATCGAGCTGGACGACATTCAGCCGGCGGTTCCAGGTGTTCTCGGCTGCCGTCCTGACCGTGACGAAAGACCAGTCTGCGTTTTCCGCTTCGAGGTTCTGCCTGGCGTTGGCGGTGCTGACCGAGGAAATTCCGACCTTGACCTGCACGGCGAGGTCCGTGCCGCTCAAGTCGAACTGCAGGATCGCCGCTTTCCCCGACACGGCGGCGCTTGCCTTCAGCGGCTTGTCGAAGGTTGCGTAGTAGTAGACGGGCTGCTTCCACGTGCCACCGCAGAACTCGTTCGCGACAGCGGTTCCGGAAACGGATTTGCGGTCGTCGCTCAACGCAATGGCCGTCAGCCCGGTGTAGGACACACCGTCCTGGTTGGGGTTGTTGCGGGCCGAGTCGATGACGAGAAAGGCCTTGTCCTTGTCCGCGTAGCTGATCTTTGCCATGCCGGTGCGCGTCGTCGCGGTCAGCTCGCTGGTGATGCCGTTGTTGAACTTCACCTTGTAGTAGCCGGGTGCGGCCGACTGGTTGGCCTTGGTGTAGGCAAGACCGTCCGAGGGAATGCCGGTGCCCACGTCGTTCGGCAGAAGGGCCACGGCCCCCTGCCCTCTGCAGCCGGGCCCGTTGAGATGGGTCATGCTGAAGTAGCGGATGGCCGCGTCGTCGTAGTAGTAGCCGCCCGAGCCGTAGCCCCACGGCGATCCGCTTCCCCTGGTTTCGGGGCCGAAACTCACCATGCCGAACGGTGTCTGAGCACCCGGATTGACGTTGCCGGAATGGCCACTGCCGGTGTCGGAGATCTTTGTTCCGACAAAGAGATTGACGTACTTCGTCAACGGAATATCGACCCGCACTTCCTGTGCGGGCGCCGGCAACGTCGTGCCGCCATCAGGCCCGGTGGCCGATGCGCCCACGACCTCGGGAGTGCCCGCGCCGGTTGCCGTTGTCGATGGTGGAACGGCCTCCTGTGCGGGCCCCGGCAACGTCGTGCCGCCATCAGGCCCGGCGGCCGATGTGCCCGCGACCTCGGGGGTGCCCGTGCCGGTTGCCGTTGTCGATGGCGGAACGCTGAAGCTGCCAGAGCCTCCACCGCCACAGCCACCCAGCAACAACACGACGATCAGCCCCGCTGCCAGGCTTTTGCATGCGCTTTTCTTTTTCATGTTGTCTCCCTTGCTGCTTGCACATCGCTCGTGGTCCGAGCGCCAAACGGCCGCAGTGTATGCACGGCCTCCATGCAAGCGCTCTTGTGATTTCCCGAACGAAACACAGCGCTGGGAACGCAACAAGCTTGCGTTGGCTTCTGTTCTCGCGCAGCGAGCGGTGCGCGTGAAGGACTGCCTCGACAACCCGCGACGGTCACAGCAACAATGGCGTCTTCCAAGTGAGAACAACACCAAAGAACGAACCATGCCCGTGACCATCCGCGATGTGGCCGAAGCCTCCGGCGTCTCCATCAGCACCGTCTCGCGTGCGTTGAAGAACCAGCGCGGCCTGTCCGACGAGACACGTCGCATGATCCGGAAAGTGGCGCGAGAGATCGGCTACAACTCGGGACGGTTGCGCGGGGCCAAGGCCAAGCAGTTGGCCTTCATGGTGCACCGGCAGCACAGCCACTTTTCGACCAATCCGTTCTTCTCGGACGTGCTGCACGGCGTCGAGGAGGCGTGCCGCAAGTTCGGCATCGTGCCCACGTTGCTGACCTGCGGGCCGACCGATCCGATCCGCGAGCAGTTGCGCATGCACGAGCCCGACATGGTGCTCGCGGCCGGCTACTTCGAGAGCGAAGTGCTCGACATGGTCGCCGGACTCGACCTGCCGATCGCGCTGATCGACTGCTCGCTGCGGGACCTTCCTTCGGTGAACCCCGACAACGCGTTGGGTGGCTACCTGGCCACGCAGCACCTGCTGGACATCGGGCGTCGGCGCATCGCCTACATCGCGGGCTCGCTGGCGCACGTGAGCATCCTGGAACGTGCGCAGGGCTATCGTCGGGCGCTGTTCGAAGCCGGCATCCTGGCCGACCCGGAACTGGAAGTGGTGGCACCGCCCGGGCAATTGCACGACCTGGGCGCCTCGGCGGCCATGCAGCAGTTGCTGCGGCTGCGCCGGCCACCGGATGCCGTGTTCGCCTACAACGATGCCGCAGCGCTGGCGGCGCTCGCGGCCTGCCGGCAGGCGGGCCTGTCCGTTCCCGGAGACATCGCCATCGTCGGCTTCGACGACACCCTGGCGGCCGCGCAAGCCAACCCGCCGCTGACGACCCTGCGCGTGGACCGGCAAGAGCTTGGCCGTTTCGGCGTCGAGCTGGTGATGCAGGGGCCTTCCATGCCCCGATTCAACACGCTGCCAGTCGAGTTGATCGTGCGGGCAAGCACCCGGGCCTGACGCCTGTCTCGAAGGCCATGCCGTGCGATCTGCGCGGTATGGCACCAGGTGTTTTGTTGCGCTGGGCACGCTGTGTTTCGTCCGGGAAATCACACGAGACCGCGCGAAATCACGCTCCTACACTGCGTGCCGTCACACATCAGGCCCTCTCACACGAGGCTCTTTGGCAAGTGGCAATACGCAGCACAAAAAAGAGGAGACACCACATGCCAACGCACTGCACGCACAACCGCCGTATGCCCGCGCGCTGTCCCCTGCTGCCATCCGGTGAACCCGCACCCTGCGGCGCCACCGCGCGTCCTCCTTCTCACGAACGCTTCGCACATCGCCCGATGAGGCGATAGCGCGCCCCTTCCCCCTCTTCGTTCGAACGCAACACCGCCGGTTTCGGCCGGTGCGGGAGAGCTTTTTCCCGAAGCGGTCGCACGCCCCCTTGCCCCCATCCCACAACAACCACCCCGACCAAGGAGACAACCGTGAAATTCAAGTTGAACCGATTCGCCACTGCCGCCATCGTGCTGCTCGCTGGATTCCAGGGGCTGGCCCACGCCCAGCTGACGGATGCACCGCCTGAAGCCGAGGTGAAGACCGACCCCACCAAGGACTTCATCAAGAAGGTCAACGACGCCACCGGCCTGGAGTTCTGGGGCTATGGCCGCGGCGGCTTCTTCGGCGCGCCCAAGGGTGCGCCCAAGGGCGGCTACTCGCTCGGCGGCGACCTGCAGAAGTACCGCCTGGGCAACGAGGGCGACAACTACCTGGAATTCGGCATCGGCAAGAAGTTCGACCTGGGCGACGGCATCAAGTGGGGCGTGTTCTACATGCCCACGATCTACAACGGCAAGAGCGGCACGGCGCAGGCGTACTTCTCGCTCAGCGGCATCTTCGGCAACAGCGCCACGCTATGGGCCGGCCAGCGCTACCACCGCATCCAGGATGTGCACATCGTGGACAAGTGGGTGGTGGAGGACGGCGACAACTACGGCGCCGGCATCGACGACATCCCCCTTGGCGGCCTCGGCCGGCTCAACGTGGCCGTGCACACCGCGGACTCCGTCGACAACAAGAGCGGCAATCCGAACAACGCCAAGCGCATCAACGTGCAGTGGCGCGACATCCCGACGAACCCCGACGGCAAGCTCACGGTGACCGGCGGGCTGGTCTCGGGCAACTTCGCCAAGGGCAAGGACGGCGGCGCGCTGGGGCTCATGCACATCCAGAAGAATTTCCTGCTGCCGGGGCTGAAAAACATCTTCATCGCGCAGGCGTCCAGCGGGCACGCCTCGCTCAGCGGCAAGTTCTACAACCTGGACAACAGCACCACGACCACGGGGCTGCTGCTGCCGCCGGGCTTCGGTGCATCCGCGTCCGACACCTTCCTGTTCGCGCCGCTGGTGGAGCGCACGGTGGTGACGCCGCAGGCGGGTGCCAAGCAGCGCCGCATCCTGGACTCGATGGACTTCCAGATCGGGCGCTTCGGCGGCCAGACGCTGATCGGCTACCAGACCACGCGCCCGGACAACGGGCCCGAGACGAAGGACTTCACGCTCGGGCAACGACCTGGTGCTCTCCATCGCAGGCACGACCGACAAGGTCACGCTGCAGCGTCTTCGGATCGAAACGGTCTTGGCTGCGCCACATTCAACCTGCAGCGCAGCCAAGATAGCGTCACCATATTTGCCGTGGCGATGCGAAGCAAAAGACTCATCCCGGACTCATCCGATGCAGGGACCTTTGACACGGGCAGGTTACGACGCTCGGGCATATGGGCACCCCACGTCGGACGCGTCGCCGAAAGCTGCTCGGAAAGCTCTTGCCGCGTGCGATTCCAGCAAAACGCGGCCCCCCTCGTTCGCGGCACAAAGGCAGCACTCCGTGACAAACCGCTTGAAGGTGCGTGCGTTCCCTTCTACGAGTCTATGCAGCGTTTTGAGCCCGCTGTCGCTCAGGAACATGGTCAGATCGAACCCAGAGCATTGCCGTAGAAATGCATGGGCAAAGTTCACCCATTCGTCGTCGTAGAGGAAATTTTCTAAGCGCTCATGTGTCGCCACTCGACTCGCGAGCGAGGGATCGGTCTCCTCAAGGTTTGAGAGTAATCGTGATCCCAACAGCACGACGCCAACGCCGGTGTCATCGATGACCTCGCAGAGGTAGTCTGTCGCGGATGTCCCGTCGCCTTTTGTGGATGCCAGCCGTCGCATCTGAGGGCGAAGCAGATTGGACGCCTCGTCGACGCCGATCAGCTTGGTTTTTTTCTGCCGGATCGCCTCCTTGGTGATATTGATCCTTGGCTCCAGAGTTGCGCCTGAGGCACTTCGGATCGGGTAGCCATAGCAGCGCAAGACGGACGCCACCAGTTGGCCTGCAGCGGCGTTCTTTTTCGCACGAATGGTAATCACCCTAAGTTCGTCGCTGAAGAGCGTTTGCTTCGGCAACGAAGCTGCGAAGTACCGCAAGACCGAGGATTTCCCCGTCCCCACCGGGCCCTCAAGGCACATCCCCTGCGGCATCGACGTCTCCCTGGCAAGCTCGTAAATGCGGCTCACCGCGTTGACTGCGCGCAAGAATTGGGCATGCGCGACGAATACTTCATCGACAGGCAACGCCGCCTTCAAGGCATCGATTGAGTAAGTTCGATAGCGCCGCTCCAGGACCTGGCGCTCCTCGATCTCATAATCCGTCAGGTCGGTATCCACCGCAGGCTCGACCATCCTCATAGTGACCTCATCCGAAAGCCCTCGTACGATGGGGTATCAGGTAGGGTGAAGCAGACCTCCTCCGGCGCGATGATCTGCGAGGCGGGCGTTGGTGGCCGAATCTCAACGTCGTCGGCCAGCACAATCTGGTTGGAAGACAACCCCGAAAACTTCGCCGCGGTACGCAGATCCTGACGGCGATTGCGTCGTGCCAGGGGATTCATCCACAGTTCGTGAAGCTCCTGCTTTGCACGCATCAATCGCTCCTGGTCGCCACCGGCCACATGCTTTTCGCGCGCGTGCTTGCGGATGAGCCCATGCTGGACCCAGGACAGGCCCTCGGTGTATTCGCGCCGCAGGCTCGGCACCACCAATGCCCGCGAGGACACCGAGTTGTGCGCGCGTTCGGTTCTGAAGCTTTTCGTCAATCTGCCCTGAACACGATCAGCAAGTCTTTCGCTTGCATCCGGTCGCCGGGCTTCACAAGCAGCCGCTCGACAATCCTGGCGCGATCAGCCGTCATGTGCGTTTCCATCTTCATGGCCTTGAAGGACAGCAACGTCGCACCGGGCTCTACGCGTCGGCCTTCCGAAACGGCGACTGTCACGACGCGCCGGGCATCGGTGCGCCGATCTGCAAGGGGTTTCCAGGCTCGGCCTGATCACGCTGGAGCGCGCTTCCGGCCGCGTCTGACCGCGCCGCGATGACGGTGCGCGATTGACCATTGAATTCGCACCGAACCTTGGTCGCACCGGAAGACTCGTCATCGTGCAGGCCCTGCAAGCTCAAGATTATGGATTGCCGGGCCTACGTTGAACAAACCGCCATCTATGCAGTGGCAAAGGGCAAGCGAGTGGCCATCCTGTGTGTCCTCGATTGCAGCGCGAAGGACTCCGCTCCATGGCCGGCTGCCGAAGGTCTTGGGGTCCTGATGTCTGCACCTCCTGCGGCCGTTACGGTCGCCACCGTGGTCATGCAGGGAAACATCACGCGACCGAGCAAACTGTCCCGTTAAGCACGCGCGGTGAGTCTCGGCCCCTGTGTAGGTTGCGCAACACAGCGATTGCGGCCGCGACACAGCCCCGAGGTCTCCTTTTGGATCATAGCCGCCGGTCGATCGGTGAAGATGAGGGACAGCAACCGCTGCAAACCGGATGTTCGTCATGCGACCTCTGAGGGATGCAATGACCGATGAGTTGAGCTCGGTGCGAAGGAGGTTTTCCGCCGAGGTTGCTGTTCTAAATCTCGCCGACTGAACTTGTTACCCCTCTTCTGTGCCCCCTGGCGACGCACTTAATCTGCAGGGGCGAGCACCCGAATTTTATCCGGGTAGATCTACCCGTAGCCAGCAAAAGCCCGGTGGCGCACTCGCAAAAATCAGGGTCGCTTGTAATTACATAAAAAAGCACGGGCGTGCAATTCCGAGTTAGATGAGAAAAGTTCAGAGTTAGCTGAGAACCGACACCTGCCCCTCGGGCAACGCCCCCCGCCCTTGAAAGGCCGCCGATTGCCCTTATCATTAGCACTCGCTGATGATGAGTGCTAACAGCCCTCGCTCCCAGTCGATGGGCCGCCGGTCTTCCAGTTCGGCGCCCGACCACAAACCCGTTTCTTATCCATATCCAGGAGATGCAATGAAACTTCGTCCTTTGGCCGATCGCGTGATCGTCAAGCGTGTTGACAGCGAAACCAAGACCGCCTCCGGCATCGTCATCCCCGACGCAGCCGCCGAAAAGCCCGATCAGGGTGAAGTCCTGGCCGTGGGCCCGGGCAAGCGCACCGACAAGGGCGAACTGACCGCACTGACCGTCAAGGTCGGCGACCGCGTCCTGTTCGGCAAGTACAGCGGCCAGACCGTCAAGGTCGATGGCGACGAACTGCTCGTGATGAAGGAAGACGACCTGTTCGCAGTCGTCGAGAAGTAAGTCTTCTCCCTTTCGATCCATTCAATCCAATCCATTCGGAGTTAATTCATCATGGCAGCAAAAGACGTAGTCTT
This sequence comes from Variovorax sp. PAMC26660, assembly GCF_014302995.1. Classification (NCBI taxonomy): domain Bacteria; kingdom Pseudomonadati; phylum Pseudomonadota; class Betaproteobacteria; order Burkholderiales; family Comamonadaceae; genus Variovorax; species Variovorax sp. PAMC26660. The sequence goes on along the minus strand of NZ_CP060295.1, from coordinate 3,821,616 downwards.
CGGCGGAGAAGCCCGCGCACGCATGGTCGAGGGTGTCAACATCCTGGCCAACGCAGTCAAAGTGACCCTGGGCCCCAAGGGCCGCAACGTGGTGCTCGAACGCTCGTTCGGCGCCCCCACCGTGACCAAGGACGGTGTGTCGGTCGCCAAGGAAATCGAACTCAAGGACAAGCTCCAGAACATGGGCGCCCAGCTCGTGAAGGAAGTGGCTTCCAAGACTTCGGACAACGCCGGTGACGGCACCACCACCGCGACCGTGCTGGCACAAGCCATCGTTCGCGAAGGTTTCAAGCTGGTGGCTGCCGGCATGAACCCGATGGACCTGAAGCGCGGCATCGACAAGGCCGTGACGGCCCTGGTCGCCGAGCTGAAGAAGGCTTCCAAGCCCACCACCACCTCGAAGGAAATCGCGCAAGTCGGCTCGATCTCGGCCAACAGCGACGAAACCATCGGCAAGCTCATCGCTGACGCGATGGACAAGGTCGGCAAGGAAGGCGTGATCACTGTCGAAGACGGCAAGTCGCTGGACAGCGAACTCGACGTCGTCGAAGGCATGCAGTTCGACCGCGGCTACCTGTCGCCCTACTTCATCAACAACCCCGAGAAGCAATCGGCGCTGTTGGACAACCCCTTCGTGCTGCTGTTCGACAAGAAGATCAGCAACATCCGTGATCTGCTGCCGGTGCTGGAGCAAGTCGCCAAGGCTGGCCGTCCGCTGCTGATCATTGCCGAAGAAGTCGAAGGCGAAGCCCTGGCTACGCTGGTCGTGAACACGATCCGCGGCATCCTGAAGGTTGTGGCTGTCAAGGCACCTGGCTTCGGCGACCGCCGCAAGGCCATGCTGGAAGACATCGCCATCCTGACGGGCGGCAAGGTCATCGCTGAAGAAGTGGGCCTGACGCTCGAAAAGGTGACGCTGGCCGACCTGGGTCAAGCCAAGCGCATCGAAGTGGGCAAGGAAAACACGATCATCATCGACGGCGCCGGCGCTGCTGGTGACATCGAAGCCCGCGTGAAGCAAGTGCGCGTTCAGATCGAAGAAGCGACCAGCGACTACGACCGTGAAAAGCTGCAAGAGCGCGTGGCCAAGCTGGCCGGCGGCGTTGCAGTGATCAAGGTTGGCGCTGCCACCGAAGTCGAAATGAAGGAAAAGAAGGCCCGCGTCGAAGACGCCCTGCACGCCACCCGCGCTGCAGTGGAAGAAGGCGTTGTGGCTGGCGGCGGCGTGGCTCTGCTGCGTGCCAAGCAAGCTGTGGGCGACTCGGTCAAGGGCGACAACGCTGATCAAGAAGCCGGCATCAAGCTGGTGCTCAAGGCCATCGAAGCGCCCCTGCGCGAAATCGTGAACAACGCCGGCGGCGAAGCCTCGGTGGTGGTGAACGCTGTGTTGGCCGGCAAGGGCAACTACGGCTTCAACGCTGCGAACGACACGTACGGCGACATGCTCGAACTGGGCATCCTGGACCCGACGAAGGTCACCCGCACCGCGCTGCAAAACGCAGCATCGGTGTCCTCGCTGCTGCTGACGACCGAAGCCATGATCGCTGACGCACCGAAGGACGAATCGGGCGCCGGCGGCGGCATGCCTGACATGGGTGGCATGGGCGGCATGGGCGGCATGGGCATGTAATGCCCGGCTGAGCACTGCTCACCAAAACAAAAAAGGGCCGCGCAAGCGGCCCTTTTTTATTGCGCGCCCCGTTCGTTCAACGGAATTGGTCGCGCAACGCCATGTACAGCACCTGGAAGCGCGCATGGCGCGTCTTGTGTCCATCGGCGCCTTCGGACGAAGGCACCAGCTTCTGCTTGACCGGCGGCAGCGTACACACCTCGGCCACCGCGCCACCGTGGGCCAGCCATGCCAGGCGCGCCGCACCGAGCGCCCCGCCCGTCTCGCTGCCCGCGTACAGCGTGAGCGGCACCTGAAAGATGTCGGCCAGCAGCTGGCCCCACCAGATGCTGCGCGCACCGCCGCCCACCAGCGCGACTTCGCGCAGTGGCATGTCGGCCGGCAGGCGCAGGGTGTCGAAGCCGTCGCGCAAGCCGAAGCTCACGCCCTCGACCACCGCATAGGCGATCTCCGCCGGGCCGTGCGCATGCGTCAGCCCGAACAGCGCGCCCTGTGCATTCGGGTTGTTATGCGGTGAGCGCTCGCCCGACAGGTACGGCAGGAACAGCGGGCATCGCGCCCGATCCACCAGCGCAACCGATGCCGCCGCTTCGAGCAGCGCTGCCTCGTCGGCAAACTTGAATGCCTTCACGGCCCAACTCACCGCGCTCGCGGCGGAAAGCATCACCGACATCTGGTGCCAACGCTTCGGCAGCGCATGGCAAAAAGCATGCATCGCCTGCGCGGGATTCGGCAAGAAGCGATCGGTCGACACGAACACCACGCCTGAAGTACCGAGCGACACAAAACCCTGTCCCGGCTCGACCAGCCCCATGCCGACCGCGCTGGCCGCGTTGTCGCCCGCACCGCCTGCGATCTTCACGCCCTCGTGCAATCCCCAGCGCGCCGCAAGCTCGGGCTTGAGTTGCGCCGACACCTCGCTGCCTTCGACCAGCCGCGGCATGTGATCGCGCGTCAGCCCCGTGGCTGCGAGCAGTTCGTCGGACCAGTCGCGTGCCCCCACGTCGAGCCACAGCGTGCCCGCCGCGTCCGACATCTCGCTGACCGCCTCGCCACTGAGCATGAAGCGCAGCCAGTCCTTGGGCAGCAGCACGCGCGCCACGCGCTTGAATATCTCGGGTTCGTGCTCGCGCACCCACAGCAGCTTGGGCGCAGTGAAGCCGGGCATCGCAAGGTTGCCCGCGATCTCGCCCAGGCGTGGCACGGCGCGCGTCAGCGCCTCGCACTGCGCGCCACTGCGCCCGTCGTTCCAGAGGATCGCCGGCCGCAGCACCTCGCCCGCCGCATCGAGCAGCGTGGCGCCATGCATCTGGCCCGACAGGCCGATGGCACGCACCGCCGACAGCGCCTCGCCATGCGCGGCCCGCAGGTCCGCCATGACCTGCTCCAGCGCCTGCCACCACTGGCCCGGTGCCTGCTCCGACCAGAGCGGTTGCGGTCGTTCGACCGTGAGTGCTGCACGTGCCACGCCAACGATGCAGTGATCGTCGGCGAGCAGCAGCGCCTTGAGCTCGGACGTGCCGAGGTCGAGTCCCAGATACAAGATAGTTCTCCCTGATTGCGCCTTGAAAACCCGGCGCTCGTCAGCCGAAGCGTGTGTCGGCCTGGCGCCTGAATTCGCTCGGCGTCATGCCCTTGATTTCAAGAAAGCGCCGGTTGAAGTTCGCCACGTTGTTGAAGCCCACCTGGTAGCAGATGTCCGTCACGTAGTGGTCGGTCTGCATCAACAGATGGCAGGCGCTGTTGATGCGCACGCGGTTGACGAAGTCGGTGAAACTGTTGCCGGTGGAGCGCCGGAAGAACCGGCTGAAACGGCTCTCGCTCATGCCCAACTCGGCCGCCACGTCCGACATCGAGATCGGCTCCGCCATGTTGTTGGTGATGCGGTTGACGATGCCGTTGATCTGGTCGACCTGCGCATCACCGTCTGCGCCCTGCGCGCCCTGCATCTGCACGCTCGACAGCAGCCGGTAGTCGGTGCATTGCGCCAGGTCGGCCATGAACTCGAAGAACAGCCCCAGGCGGCGCACGCCGCGCGCAGCCTTGATGCTGTCCCAGTGCGCCTGCGCCTGCTGCGACATGCCGAAGAACTCGATGCCGTGGCGCGCGCGTTCGAGCAACTGCATCACCTCGCGCAGCTCCGGAATATCAGAGGCGGCGCGCTCGATGGGCTCGTGGCGAAACTGGATCACGCGGTCTCGCCCGGCAGCGCCGCCTTCAGGCACGTCGAGCGAAATCCAGTTGTGCGGCAGCCGTGGCCCACACAGCACCAGGTGCCCTGGCTGGAACGGCCCGATCCAGTCGCCGATGAAGGCCTTGCCCGATGTCTCGGTGATCAGGTGCAGCTCGTAGTCTTCATGGAAGTGCCATCGCACCAGCGGGCTTGGAAAGCCGTGCGCCAGGCAGCGCACGAGGCCGGTTTCTTCAGGCGCCTCGTAGCCCAGCGAGGGCGAGCGCGCAAAGTCGCGCTCCAGCTCCGGCTGGCGCTGACGGGGAATCGCGCGTTTGCGTGTGGAGGTTGTCATGGCAGCACCGATCAGAACCGGGAAGCGACGGCCCCATTGTCTTCCTGCGCGAGTGCGGCGTGAACGGCTTCCAGCGTCGGTGGGTCCGCGCCCTCGCGGGTGCAGTTCAGGGCGGCGGCGGTGGCGGCAAAGCGCATCACCTCTTTCCAGGCCTCGTCGCCCAGCGCGTTGAGCTGCTCCGGCCGCTCGACGCCATGCGCCAGCAGCGAGACCGACAGCCCCGCAGTGAAAGTATCGCCCGCGCCGATGGTGTCGACCACCTTCACGCGCGGCGCGGCCACGGTCAGTGCCTCATGGCCCGTGCGCCAGAGCGTGGCGCCGTCACCGCCGCGCGTGACGATCACGGCACGCGCGCCAGCCGCAAGGCAATCGGCCGCAAGCGCCTCGACCGGCTTGCCCGGTGCAAGCAACTCTGCATCTTCATCGCTCAGCTTGACGAGGTCAGCCATTGCAAACCAGCTTGAGGCACGCGTCCGGTAGGTGGCCATGTCGGCAATCAGGCTGGGCCGCACATTCGGATCGAACACGATCACGCAGCGACCCGCGTTCGCCGCAATCAAATCGGCGATGCGCGTGGCGGCCGGGTCCTGCAGCAGCGAGATCGAACCGAAATGCAGGAAGCGGCACTCCGCCGGCAACTGCGGCAGCGGTTCGGGCGCCCAAGTGGCATCGGCACTGCCGCGCGTGTAGAAGGCATAGCGATTGGTCTGCGGCGTGCGCTCGACAAAGGCCAGCGTCGAGGGCGCGTTGCTGCGCAGGATGAAGCTGGTGTCCACGCCGTTGCGCTCAAGAAAGCCCATCAGCCGCTCGCCGAACAGGTCGGTCGACAGTTGCGTGAGAAAGCCGGTCGGCTGCCCAAGCCGCGCACAGGCCACGGCCGTGTTGAGCGGCGAGCCGCCTTCATGGCCCAGGAAGGCCAGGGTGCCCGCCTCGCTGGCGGTGAAATCGATCAGGGCTTCGCCCGTGAGTGCAATGCGCATGGTGCTTCGGTTTTTGATCAGGGCAAGGCGCGCGCATCCGCCAGGAAGCCGCGTTCGGCGGCCAGCGTGGCGGGATGGTCGAGCAGTTCGACAAAGAGGCGCGGCGGAATGGTGATGGCTCCCACGCCGAGCCCCAGCAGGGACAAGTAGGCTTCACGCGAGCGGATGCTGGCGACCAGCAGGCGCGTGCCCGACGAAGGCCGCTGTGCCACGAGCGATTGCATCTGAGCAATCAACGCCAGTCCGCTCACGCCCGCGTCTTCGAGCCGCCCGAGGTACGGCGCCGCGTAGGCCGCACCCAGTTGCGCCGCGAAGTGCGCTTGCTCAGGCGCATACACCGCAGTGAACGTGACCGGCACGCCCTGCGCGATGAGCCGGGCGCCGGCATCGAGGCCCTGGCGCGTGGCGGGAATCTTGATGACCAGTTGGCCCCGGTCGAACTGCGACAGCAGGGCCTGCGCGTCTTCGAGCATGCCGTCGACCTCGCTCGAATACACCTGCGCCTGCACCTGGCGCGCGCCCAGTTCGATGCAGCGCTTGAGCAGGTCAGGCACAGCGGCGCGGCCAACGCATGCGCGCTGCAGCAGCGTGGGATTGGTCGTCACGCCATGAACCACCGGGTGCGGCAGACAGGTCTTCAACTCTGTCAGGTCAGCACTGTCGAGGTACAGGTGGAAATCTTCGTTCATGGGGTGCACGCTGCAAAAGAAATCGATCTTCTCACTGTGCTGTGCGTAAGTCGCCGCGCCAAAGGGAACAACGCTGATACTTTTTTTGCTGGTGTGAGGTGTTCGGGGCGAGTGCGAATGACACCAGGTGCTCCCCTCCGCGAATGTCCCCCGCTTCGCTCCTCCTTTATTTCGCTGCGGGGAGCACCCGGTGTCATTCGCACAGGGCACGCTGCTGGTGATCGCTGATCAACCAGTGCTCTGAAAACGCTCACGCCGATACGGGGCTCTTTTTCGCGAAATAAAGGAGGAGCGAAGCGGGGGACATTCGCGAAAAAGAGCACCGTGTCGGCGTGTGCGCGCCCTGAATGCCCCCAACCCCGACGAACAGAAAAACAGGCGTCCATCTCAGCTCATGACGTTGCCGCCATCGACATTCAAGGTCTGCGCCGTGATGTAGCGCGCCTCGTCGCTGGCAAGAAATACAGCAGCACCCGCGATGTCTCCCGGCAAACCCATGCGCCCGAGCGGCACTTCGAGGCCGACACGCCGCTTCTTCTCACCGGGCGGCAACCCTTCGGCCTTGGCGAACAGGCTGTCGACATGGTCCCACATCGGCGTATCGACCACCCCGGGCGCAATGCCATTGACGCGGATGCCGTGCGGCGCCATGGCCAGCGCGGCGCTCTGGGTGTAGCTGATGACGGCCGCCTTGGTCGCACAGTAGTGCGACACCAGCGCCTCGCCGCGGCGCCCGGCCTGCGAAGCCATGTTGATGACCGACGCGCCCTGCGTGCCGACCTCCACCATGTGGCGCAGCACGGCCTGCATGACGAAGAACATGCCCTTCACGTTGACCGCGAACAGCCTGTCGAACGAGGCCTCGTCGCTGTCGAGCAGCGGTGCGAGGTCGAACACGGCCGCGTTGTTGAACAGCGTGTGGATCGGACCGAAGGCGACCTGCGCCTCGGCCAGCAGGTGCGCGATGGCCTGGGTGTCCGTCACGTCGGCCGCGATGTAGGCCAGGCTGTCGGGATGGCGCTGCTGGAGCGCCCGCACCGCATCGGGTGCCGCCATTGCACGATCGATCACGCTGCAGCGCGCACCTTCGGCAATGCAGGCCTCGGCCACCGCGAGCCCGATGCCGCCGCCCGCACCGGTCAGCAGCACATGGCGATCTTGCAGGCGGCTGCTCATGGCTGGCTTTCCGTTTCGACGAAGCGCGCCACGCGCTCGCTCGCGCGGCGCACCGCATCGACCAGCCGCGCATCGCCCGCGATGTTGCCCCACAGCGCCGCGCCTGCGCACAGCGCGGCCACTGGGTCGGTGGCGTCGCAGATAGCGTGCGCCGCCGCTTCGTCCATGCCCTGGTCCTGGTAAGCGTAGGGCAGCGACCCGTTGTGCCAGCGCTGCAGGAACGCCAGGAACAACGCGGGCAGCATCGCCACGCTGTCGATGCTCTGGCCCGCCGCCAGCCGCTCGCGCACGGTCGGTGCAATGAAGCCGGGGATCTTCGAGAAACCGTCCGCCGCCACGCGCTGGTTGGTGTCACGAATCGCGGGGTTGCCGAAACGGTCGAGCACCACGTCGCGGTAGGCCGCAAGGTCGATCGGACTCGGGCTCAGGCATGGGATCACGTCGTCGGTGACGTAGTCGTAGGCCATCTTGCGGATCGCCGCGTTGTGCGTGCCCTCGTGGATGAAGTCCAGCCCGATCAGCGTACCCGCCCAGGCGATGCAACTGTGCGTGGCGTTGAGGATGCGGATCTTGGCCTCTTCATACGGCTGCACCGATTCGACCAGTTCCACGCCCACGCGTCCCCAGTCGGGACGCCCGGCCGCGAAGTTGTCTTCGATGACCCACTGGATGAAGCTTTCTCCGGTGACCGGCGCCGCATCGTCGCGGCCGGTGGCGGCCTTCACGCGCGCACGCAGTTCGGGCGGTGGACGCGGCGTGATGCGATCGACCATCGCGTTCGGGCAACGCGTGTTCGCGTTCACCCAGGCCAGCAGGTCAGCGTCGCCCGCGTATGCGATGAACTCCAGCAGGCCCGCGCGGAAGCGGTCGCCGTTGTGGCGCAGGTTGTCGCAGTTGAGCAGCGTCACTGCGCCGGCCCCTGCCGCCTTGCGCGCACGCAGGATCGCGCAGACGGCGCCGTAGACGGTCTCACCCGCTTCGCCACGCCGCGCACGCTCGATGTCGGCCGCCAGGTCGGCGAACGACAGGTCCAGCTTGCCCTTGGTGTCGAGGTAGTAGCCGGCTTCGGTCACCGTGAACGACACGATGCGCGTGGACGGCGCCGCACCGCGCGCGATCACGGCCGCCAGCGAGCGCTCGTAGGGCAGCACCTCGCGGATGGCCTCGATCTGCTCGTAGCGGTATTCGCCGGCCGGCGACACGGTTTCGAGCGTATAGCGCCCGCCCTGCGCCTGCAGGGCCGCGACGACGTCGGCCATGTCGGGCCGGATGTTGGCGCCCGACAGCGACCAGCGGGTGTCTCCCGCATCGATCAGCCGCTGCAGGTAGACCGCCTGGTGCGCCCGATGGAACGAGCCCAGGCCCAGGTGAAGCACCGTGAACTCGGAAAGAGCCGGTGGCGTGTGTGCAAGAGACGCTGCTGCGAGGGTCACGGGGAAATGTCCGGAAGAAAAAAGATCAGGCGGAGACCGAACGGCCTTCGCGGTTGAACAGATGAAGCACCGAGGGGTCGAGTTCGATCGCCACGTCGTCGCCCGCCTGCAAGGGCGTGCGGTCGTTCTGTCGCGCGATCAGCGGCACGCCGCCCACGTCGACGTGGATCAGCGTGTCGGCGCCCAGCGCCTCGATCAGCTCGACGCGGCCCTGCACCTCCGACACCGGCGCACCCTGCTTCGGATGCACGCGCAGGCCCTCGGGGCGCACGCCCAGGAAGCCGTCGCTCGGCAAGCGGCCACCGGTGGCGGCGGAAAAACTCGGAATGGCGCTCGCCGCCACCATGTTCATCGACGGCATGCCGATGAACTGCGCGACGAACTGGTTGGCCGGGTGGTCGTACAGCTCCAGGGGCGTTCCGACCTGCTCGATCAGCCCGTCCTTGAGCACCACCACGCGGTCGGCCAGCGTCATGGCTTCGACCTGGTCGTGCGTGACGTAGATCGTGGTCGCACCCAGCGCACGGTGCAGCTTGTGGATTTCGACGCGCGTGTTGCCGCGCAGCGCCGCATCGAGGTTGGACAACGGCTCGTCGAACAGGAACACCTTGGGCGCACGCACGATGGCGCGGCCGATGGCCACGCGCTGGCGCTGGCCGCCCGACAGGTCCTTCGGCGTGCGGTCCAGGTACTGCGTGAGGTTCAAGGTGTTGGCCGCGTGCTCGACCTTGGTCTTGATCTCGCTCTTGGACACGCCCGCGAGCTTGAGCGCGAAGGACATGTTGTCGTACACGCTCATGTGCGGATAGAGCGCGTAGCTCTGGAACACCATCGCCAGGTCGCGCTTGCCCGAAGGCGCCCAGGTGATGTCCTTGCCGTCGAGCAGCAGGCTGCCGCTGGTGATCGGCTCCAGCCCCGCGATCAGGCGCAGCAGCGTCGACTTGCCGCAGCCCGAGGGCCCGACGAAGACGATGAACTCGCCCTTCTTTATCTCCAGGTCGACGCCCTTGATGATGTTGACGTCGCCAAAGCTCTTCTTGATGCTTTTGAGTTCGAGGTAGGCCATGAGGTGTCTCCCTTTTCTTTACTTGACGGCGCCGAAGGTCAGGCCTTGCACCAGTTGCTTTTGGCTGAACCAGCCGAACACGACGATGGGCGCAATGGCCATCAGCGAGGCGGCCGACAACTTGGCCCAGAACAGGCCTTCGGGGCTGGAGTACGAAGCGATCAGCGTGGCCAGCGTGCCGGCATTGGCCGAGGTGAGGTTGAGCGCCCAGAAGGCTTCGTTCCAGCTCAGCACCAGGCACAGCAGGCCTGTCGATGCAAGCCCACCGACCGACAGCGGCATCACGACATGGCGGAACTCGGTCCACAGGCTGGCGCCGTCCATGCGCGCGGCTTCGAGGATCTCGTTCGGAATGTCCTTGTAGGCGCTGTAGAGCATCCACACCATGATCGGCAGGTTCGACAGCGTGAACACGATGGTCAGCGCGGGCAGCGAATCGAGCATGCCCGCAGTCTGCGCAAGCACGTAGATCGGCACCAGCGCGCCCACGGCCGGCATCATCTTGGTGGAGAGCATCCACATCAGGATGTCGCGCGTTTTCTTGGTACGAAAGAAGGCCATCGAGTACGCGGCAGGAGCCGCGATCAGCAGGCCCAGGATGGTCGAGCCCAGGCTGGTGATGAGCGAGTTGCGCGCATACAGCAGGTAGGCGCTGCGGCGCTGCACTTCGCTGAAGTTGTCGAGCGTGGGCTCGAAGACGAACAGCGGCGGCACGTGGATCGCCTGCAGCTCGGTCTTGAAGGCCGTGAGGAACAGCCAGCCGAGCGGAAAGAACAGCAGCAGCGTGATGGCCCACGCACTCACGGTGCGCAGCGCCTGGGGAAGGAAATTGCTGGGTTGCATGGCGTGTCCTTCAGTCGAGGTTCTTGCCGATGATTCGGATGAGGAACACCGCGACGATGTTCGCAAGCACCACCGCGAAGAGCGCACCGGCGGAGGCCACGCCCACGTCGAAATTCATCAGCGACTGCTTGAAGATCATGTAGGTCATGTTCGTGCTCTCGTTGCCCGGGCCGCCATTGGTGGTGATGGCGATCTCGGCAAAGATGCTGAGCAGAAAGATCATCTCGATCATGATCACCACCGCCATCGGCCGGCCGAGGTGGGGAATGGTCAGGTAGAAGAAACGCTGGAACGAACTCGCGCCGTCCATGCGCGCGGCTTCCATCTGCTCGCGGTCGAGCGACTGCAGCGAGGTGATGAAGATCAGGCAGGCGAAGGGCAGCCATTGCCACGCCACCATGATGATCACCGAGAGCAGCGGCACGTCGGTGAGCCAGTCGATGGGCGTGGCACCGAAGAAGCGCCACAGGTCGGCGAGCACGCCGTAGATGGGGTTCATCATCATGTGCTTCCACAGCAGTGCATTGACTGCGGGCATGACGAAGAAGGGCGAGATCAGCAGCACCCGCACGATGCCGCGGCCCGGAAAAGGCTCGTTGACCAGCAGCGCGAGCAGCACGCCGAACACCACCGTGATGACGATCACGCTGCCGATCAGCAGCAGGGTGTTCCAGGTGGCGGGCCAGAAGTCGGGATCGGTGACGAAGTACCGAAAGTTCTCGATGCCCGCGAACGTGTGTTCGCCGGGCTGCATGAGGTTGTAGTTCACGAACGAGAAGTACAACGTCATCGCGAGCGGCACGATCATCCAGAGGAAGAGCGTGAGCACTGCGGGCGCCATGAGGGCGCGGGGCAGGAGTCTTTTCATGAGGAAGTCCCTTCTTGTTGTCTCTGGCTCCTTCCCCCTCTGGGGGAAGGCAGGGATGGGGGCTCCCTGATCGACCACCGCGGCGATTGATTGAGGCGCCGCGTGCCCCCACCCCGACCCTCCCCCGGAAGGGGAGGGAGCAAGGCCCGGGCTTACTTGTAGTAGCCAGCCTTCTTCATCTCACGCTCCGCAGCCAGCTGCGATGTCTTCAGCGCCTGGTCCACCGTGACCTTGCCCGACAGCGCCGCGCTCATCTGCTGGCCCACCGCCACGCCGATCGCCTGGAACTCGGGAATGGCTGCGTACTGCACGCCGACATACGGCGACTTGGGCAGCGTGCTGTCGGTGAGGTTGGCCGCATCGATGGCCTTCTTCTCGGCGACAGCGAACTTGGCGACCTTCTGGAACTCGGGGTTCGCATAGGTCGACTTGCGCGTGCCGGTCGGCACCGAGGCCCAGCCGGTTTCCTTGGCCACGAGGTTGATGTAGTCCTTGGAGGTGGCCCACTTGATGAACTTCTGCGCGGCCTCGTCCTTGGTCGAGCTGGCCGGAATCGCGAGGTTCCACGACCAGAGCCAGTTGGCGCCCTTGGGCGTGGCGGCGGTCGGTGCCTGCGCAAACGCCACCTTGTCGGCCACCTTCGACTGCTTCGGATCGCTGATGAACGAAGCCGCGATGGTTGCGTCGACCCAGGCCGCGCACTTGCCTTCATTGAACAGCGCCAGGTTCTCGTTGAAGCTGTTGGCCGACGCGCCGGGCGGGCCGTCCTTCTTCATCAGGTCGACGTAGAAGGTGATCGCGTCTTTCCAGGCCTTGGTGTCGATCTGCGGCTTCCACTGCATGTCGAACCACTGGCCGCCGTTGGTGTTGACCAAGGTGGTCAGGAAGGCCATGTTGTCGCCCCAGCCCGGCTTGCCGCGAAGGCACATGCCGTACACGCCACCCTTCGGGTCGTTGGCCTTGTCGGCGAATTCCTTGACCTGGGTCCAGGTGGGCTGGTCGGGGATCTTGATGCCCAGCTTGTCGGCCAGGTCCTTGCGGTACATGAGCATCGAGCTTTCGCCGTAGAACGGCGCGGCGTACAGCTTGCCGTCGGTCGACAGGCCGGCGCGGATGGCGGGCAGCAGGTCGTCCACGTCGTAGGCCGCATCGGTGGCGATGGGCTTGAGCCAGCCCTTCTTCGACCAGATCGGCGCTTCATACAGGCCGATGGTCATCACGTCGAACTGGCCGCCCTTGGTGGCGATGTCGGTGGTCACGCGCTGGCGCAGCGTGCCTTCTTCCAGCGTGACCCACTTGAGCTTGATGTCGGGGTTGGCCTTCTCGAAGAAGGGCGTGAGCTTCTGCATCTCGATCATGTGGCCGTTGTTCACGGTCGCGATCACGAGTTCGGTGGCGGCCTGGGACACGAGGCCCGTGCCGACGAGTGCGAGGACGAGGCCCGCTTTCAGAAAACGCTTCATGTTGTCTCCTAGAGGTGAGCGACGCCCTGTTGTGCCTGTCGGGTCGCCGTGGCCGAATTCTGGAGAAACGCGCTTGCGGCTTTGGTACTTCGACCGTCAACGATGGTACTTTCATGCACCAGTTGACTGGGATATTCCCTAGTTAACGCAATACAGCATGCAAACAGGGTGGTCCAAAGGCCTCAGGCGGCGCCCAGCAGTTGGCGCCGGAACTGCGCCGCCGCCGGCGACAGCACCCGGTCTTCGCGGGTGACGAGGCAGATCGGCGGCACCCGCACCGGCAACTCCAGCGGCACGGTGCGCAGCACGCCCAGCCGGGCGTAGTGATTGGCCTGCGAGGCAGGCATCACGGCCGCCATGTCGGAGTTTTCGAGCAACGCGGTGGTGGCGATGGGCGATGCCGTTTCGATGATGTCCAGGCGCGCCTGAATGCCCGCTTCGCGCATCGCCGCCTCGAAGCGCCCGCGCTGCGGCGAGCCCGGCGGCTGCAGCACCCACGACCAGTTCGCCATGTCGGCCAGCGTGACGGTCGCGCGCTCGAACACCGGGTGGGCCGTGCGCACCACGATCACCTGCGATTCGCCCAGCAGCGGCACGCTGGCGTATTTCGATTCGTCATGGCCGTCGGTGAGCCGGCCCAGCACGAGGTCCACGTCGCCCCGCTCCAGTTGCGACTGGATCACGTCGCTGGTTTCGACCACCACCGACACCGCCACCTGCGGATGGCGCCGGTGGTACTCGACAAGTGCTGGCACCAGCAGCTCGGGCACGGCGCCGGGCACGCTGCCCACGCGCAGGGCGCCGCTCAGGCCCGAGCGCAGCGCGAGCATTTCCTCGCGGGCAGAGCCGAAGTCGCTGAGCACGCGGCGGGCATAGCGGATCAGGATCTCGCCGTAGGGCGTGGGCTCCATGCCGCGCGCCAGGCGCTCGAACAGCTTTTCGCCCAGCGAATCCTCCAGTTGCTGCAGCAGCTTGGTGGCCGCAGGCTGGCTGATGTTCATGGCTTCGGCCGCGCGGCCGAGGTGCCGGTGGGTGTCGAGCCGGGCCAGCAACAGCAGTTGACGCGGCCGGACATGGAGCATCAGCGAGGCATCGGTCAGGCCGTTTGTCATGCACAAAAGTATATGGATCTTCAGGCTTTTTCGATTGGATCGTGCGAACGAAGCTCCGTAGGCTCGGGCCCATAACAAGCAGGAGACAAACCCGATGAAGATTTTTTCCCTCGCCCGCGGGGCGGGACTGGCGGCGGCGCTGCTCGCCGCGTCGCTGGCCGGCGCGCAGCCGGGCACCTACCCCGAAAAGCCCCTGCGCATCATGGTCGGTGCCTCGCCCGGCGGCGGCACCGACATCCTGGCGCGCGTGCTGGCCGAGAAGTTCTCGTCGGTGCTCAAGCAGCCCGTGACGGTGGAGAACCGGCCCGGCGCCTCCAACACCATCGCCGGCGAACTCACGGCCCGCGCGCCGGCCGATGGCGGCACGCTGCTGCTGGCCACCAACACGGCGCAGGCGGTGGCGCCGCACATCCTCAAGCTCAAGTACGACCCGCTGAAAGACCTGCAGCCCATCGGCCTCGTGGCCGTGATGCCCAACGTGCTGGTGGTGTCGGCGAACTCGCCCTACAAGTCGGTCAAGGATCTGGTAACGGCGATGGCAGCCAAGCCCGGCGGCTTCAAGTACGCCTCGTCGGGCATCGGTAGCACGCAGCACGTGGGCGGCGAGGCCTTCAACCTGGCCACGGGCATGAAGTCGATCCATGTGCCGTACAAGGGCAGCTCGCAGGCCCACATCGACATCATCTCGGGCGAGGTAGACATGATGTTCGACAGCACCTCCTCGGCCATGGGCCAGATCAAGGCCGGCAAGTTCCGCGCGCTGGCCGTGAGCGCGCCGCAGCGCTCGCCCGAGCTGCCCGACGTACCGACGCTGGCCGAGCAGGGCATCAAGGGTGCCGACGTATCCACCTGGTATGGCCTGTACGTGACGGCCGGCACGCCGCGCCCCGCCGTCGAGCGGCTGAGCGCCGAACTCACCCGCACGCTGAAGCTGGCCGATGTGCAGACCCGCATCAAGGCCCTGGGTGGTGAACCCGGCGCACTGACCGGCGAGCCCTTCGCGGCCATGAACAAGCAGGAGTTCGACCACTACGGCCAGCTCGTGCGCGACGCCAACATCAAGGCCGAATGAGGCGGCCTTCCTTCGTTTTTTCTCTTCCTTAACCGCATCCGACCGACATGCCCACCCCAACGAAAACCCCGAGCGTGATCTCCGCCAAACCCCGCATCATCGTGCTGCTCGGCGACCCCAGCGGCGTCGGCCCTGAAATGGCCGTGAAGCTGCTGGCGCGCCAGCGCAACCTCGACACCGCGCGCGTGCTGCTGATTGCCGATCCGGTCGTGCTGGCCGCAGGCGAGCGCGTGGCGGGGACGAAGCTCGACGTGCTGCACGTCGAGCACCTTGACGCCCTGCGATTCGAAGATGGCCGCCCCACCCTGCTCACCTGCGACTGGATGCAGGGGCAGGAGCCGGTGCTCGGCGAGTCGAACGAGCAGTCGGGCCGCGCGTCTTTCGAGGCACTGGAACTGGCGACGGCCACCGTGCGGCGCGGGCAGGCCGAAGCGATTCTCTTCGCGCCACTCAACAAGCATTCGCTGCGCCTGGGCGGCCTCACGCACGAGGACGAGTTGCGCTACATGCAGGAGCGCTTTGCCGTTACCAGCTTCGTTTGCGAGTTCAACCTCACGGGCTCGCTGTGGACTTCGCGCGTGACCTCGCACATTCCGCTGAAGGATGTGGCGAGCCACATCACCGTGCAGGGTGTGCGCGACGCAGTGAAGATCATCGCTTCCGCGCTGCGCCGCTCGGGCGTGGCGCAGCCGCGCATCGCGGTGACGGGGCTCAACCCGCATGCGGGCGACGGGGGTTCCATCGGCATGGAGGAAATCGAGATCATCGCGCCGGCCATCGAGCAGTTGCGCGCCGAAGGCTTCGATGCGCGTGGCCCGTTCTCGCCCGACACGGTGTTCATCGGTGCGCGGCGCGGCGACGTGGATGCGGTGGTGTCGATGTACCACGACCAGGGCCAGATCGCGATGAAGCTCATGGGCTTCGAGCAGGGTGTGACGTTGCACGGCGGACTGCCGGTGCCGGTGGCCACCTCGGCCAGCGGCAGCGCCTTCGACATCGCTGGCAAGGGCATGGCGCAGATCGAAGGGCTCCAGCAGGCCTTCGACCTGTGTGTGCGCATGGCAAGTGGCGCGCCGGTGCGGGCGCCTGCCGAGACGGCTACTACGTTCTGAAAATCAGTTCACGATCTCTGGGGTGAGCTGTACGGTGGGATGCGCTGTGGGTTCATTCGGGATACGTGCGAATGACACCGGGTGCTCCCCTCCGCGAATGTCCCCCGCTTCGCTCCTCCTTTATTTCGCTACGGGGAGCACCCGGTGTCATTCGCACCTGGGCACGCTGCTGGTGTGCAGCCGATCAACGACCGCTCTGACCGCTCACGCCGATACGGGGCTCTTTTTCGCGAAATAAAGGAGGAGCGAAGCGAGGGACATTCGCGAAAAAGAGCACCGTATCGGCGTGAGCCATGCCCTGAACAGCAGCGCCCAGCCCGCCCCGAACAGACACAAAAAGGCCCCGAAGAACCCTCAGGAACTCAGGCGCTTCAGCAGCCCCGCCGTCGAGGCATCAAGCCCCGTGATGTCGCCGGAAGCCAGGCGCGGTTCGATATCGCGCGCCAGCACCTTGCCCAGTTCCACTCCCCACTGGTCGAAGCTGTTGATGCCCCACAGCGCACCGCTGGTGAACACGCGGTGCTCGTACAGCGCCAGGAAGGCGCCGAGCGTTTCGGGCGTCAACTTCTCGAACACGAAGAAAGTGCTCGGCCGGTTGCCCGGAAAATTCTTGTGCCCACCGGCATCCAGCTTGCCCACCATCAACGCCTGTGCCTGCGCGAGCGCATTCGCCAACAGCTTGGGGTGATGGCCTTCGAGGTCGTGCGCTGCATCGCGCACCGCCACGAATTCAAGCGGAATCACGTCCGTGCCCTGGTGCAGCATTTGGAAGTAGGCGTGCTGGCCGTTGGTGCCGGGCTCGCCCCAGAGCACAGGCGACGTGCCGAATGCCACGGGCTTGCCGCTGGCATCGACCTGCTTGCCGTTGCTTTCCATCTCCAGCTGCTGCAGATAGGCCGGCACACGCTTCAGCGCGCTGTGGTACGGCGCGATGCTGCGGCTGGTGAACTTGTGGAAATTGCGATACCAGACGTCGAGCAGGCCCAGCCGCACCGGCAGGTTCTGCGCCAGCGGCGCGGTGCGGAAGTGCTCGTCCATTGCATGCGCGCCCGCCAGCAGACGGCGAAAACCGTCCGGGCCGATGGCCAGCGCAATCGGCAGGCCGATGGCCGACCACAGCGAATAGCGGCCACCCACCCAGTCCCAGAAGCCGAAGGTCGTGTCGATGCCGAACTTCTTCGCGGCCTCGACGTTGGTGGTGAGCGCGGCGAAGTGGCCCGCGATGTCCGTGCCGCCCGACTGCTCGTACCAGCGCTTGGCCGAGAGCGCGTTGGTCATTGTCTCGGTCGTGGTGAAGGTCTTCGAGGCGATCAGGAACAGCGTGTGCTCCGGTGCCAGGTCGCGCAACACGCCGGCCAGCTCGTGACCGTCGACGTTCGAGACGAAATGAAAGCGCTTGCCCGGTGCCGCGAACTCGGCCAGCGCAAGCACCGCCATCTGCGGGCCGAGGTCGGAGCCGCCAATGCCGATGTTGACCACGTCGGTGATCGTGTGATCGCCGCGCACCTTCTCTGCGTAGGCCAGCATGGCGTCGAGCGTGGCGTGCACTTCGCGCAGCTCATTCACTGTCTTCGGGCCGGTGGGCGCATCGGCCGGTGCGCGCAGCAGCGTGTGCAGCACCGCGCGGTCTTCGGTGTTGTTGATGTGCTCGCCCGCGAACATCGCGTCGCGGTGTGCTTCGAGGCCGCATTCGCGCGCCAGCGTCAGCAGCAACTCTTCGATGCGCGTGTCGATCAGGTTCTTCGACAGGTCGGCAAACACATACGGAGCTTCCTGGCTGAAACGCTCGTGGCGCCCGATGTCGTCGACAAAGGCATGGCGCACATCGAACTGGCGGCCCGCCGTCTCGAAGTAAGCCTGCAGTTGCGCCCAGGCCGGCGCACGGTCGCAGCGAAGGGTCATGGCCATGTTTACTTGCCGCTTTCCAGCATGAGCTTTTCGAGCTTCACCGCGTCGGCCGCAAAGGCGCGGATGCCTTCGGCGAGCTTCTCGGTGGCCATCGCGTCTTCGTTGAGCGCGAAGCGGAAGCCGGCCTCGTCGTAGCTCACCTTCTTCGTGTCGCCGGTGGCTGCTGCCTTGGCGTCGAGCGCGTGTTCCAGCAGCGCGTTGCTTGCGGCCAGTTCGGCCAGCAGTTCGGGGCTGATGGTCAGCAGGTCGCAACCGGCCAAAGCCTGAATTTGCCCCACGTTGCGGAAGCTCGCGCCCATCACCTCGGTCTTGATGCCGTGCTGCTTGTAGTAGTTGAAGATCTCGCGCACCGACTTCACGCCGGGGTCGTTGGCACCCGCGCTGGCGGCCTCGTCCCACTTGGCGCCGGCCGACTTCTTGTACCAGTCGTAGATGCGGCCCACGAAGGGCGAGATCAGTTGCACACCCGCGTCGCCGCAGGCCACGGCCTGTGCGAACGAGAACAGCAGCGTGAGGTTGGTGTGGATGCCCTTTTGCTGCAATGCACGAGCGGCCTGGATACCTTCCCAGGTGGAGGCAACCTTGATGAGCAGTCGCTTTTCGGTGTCGATGCCTTCGGCCTTGTAGAGCGCCACGATGCGCTCGCCGCGTGCCACGGTGGCGGCGGTGTCGAAGGACAGGCGGGCATCGACTTCGGTCGATACGCGGCCCGGAATGATCGAGAGAATTTCGGTGCCGAAGCGCACCAACAGGCGGTCGATGACCTCGTCGAGCGGCTTGCCGGCATGCTTTTTCACGGTCTCGTCGAGCAGGGGCCGGTATTCGGGCTTCTGCACGGCCTTGAGGATCAGCGACGGATTGGTGGTCGCGTCTTGCGGCTTGGAAGCGCTGATCTGCTTGAAGTCGCCGGTGTCGGCAACCACGGTGGTCCACTGGCGGAGGGCATCGAGTTGGTTCATGAAATCATTATCCTGTGCGGGTTGTGACAAGTCCTGCACGCAGTTGCGCGTCGGCCGATGTTTTCATGCGCACCGTAGCACGGGTTTTCACGCGGTGGCATCGGCCTGCTGGCCGTGTGGTTGTCCGGCCGCCCCGCCCTACACGGGCTGTGGTCCGCCGCTGACGGGGTTTGGCAAGAGGCCCGAGCTAACCTGCACCTTACGCCGAATGTTTGACCCCCTCAGGAGTGCACCCATGTCCCTTCGCCAACGCCCCGCAGCGCCCGCTGCAGCCGCCGTCAGGCCTTTCGATGACCGCCGCACCAGTGCCGCGATCGGTGCCATGGCCACCGCTTTCGTCGTGGGCGGCGTGGCAGCCTGGCTCACACTGGGCGCGGCGCGCACCGCCCGCGCCCAAGTGGCCGGCCCGGCCGATGGCGCGCCGCTGATGCGTGCGCCGCTGCAGGTGGTGGCGCCGGTCGATCTGCAGCGCTATGCGGGCATGTGGCATGAGCAGGCCCGCCTGCCGAACCGCTTCCAGAAGCAGTGCGCCGGCCCTGTGACGGCCGAGTACACGCCGCAGCCCGATGGCACGGTGCAGGTGCTCAACCGCTGCGTGCGGGCCGACGGCAATTTCGACGAAGCCCTCGGCGCCGCGCGCGTGGTGCCCGTGGCGGGCCAGCCCGGCGCGGGCCGCCTCGAAGTGCGCTTTGCGCCGTCCTGGCTGAGTTGGCTGCCGATGGTCTGGGGCGACTACTGGATCCTGAAGCTGGACCGCGAGTACCAGGTGTCGCTGGTCGGCACGCCCAACCGCGAGTACCTGTGGGTGCTGTCGCGCGCGCCGCGCCTGGACGACGCGGTACTGCAAGCCGAACTGGATTACGCCCGCAGCTTGGGGTTCGACACCGACAAGGTGGTGCTGACCGGCAGGTAACGCTGCAACTGCGACGCCAGCGTGGCTGGCGTCGTGCAGTGGATGGCCTGCCAGCCGAAGGCGCGCGCCGCCTCGACGTTGGCCGCCGAATCGTCGATGAACACGGTCTGCGCGGGGTCGAGCGCATGGCGCATCGCCAGCACTTCGTAGATTTCACGATCCGGTTTGACGAACTTCACGTCGCCCGAGAACACGCCGCCGTCGAAGCGGCGCATGAACGCATGCTGGCGCTCGATGGCGCGGGCATAGGGCGAGGGCATGTTCGAGAGGTAGTACAGCCGCAGCGGCTGGCCGGCCTCGCGGTGGGCGATCAGCTCTTCGAGCATGGCCACCGTCACGTCGATGGGCTCCAGCCGCTCACCCAGTGTGTCGAGCATCGCGTGAAGCGCCTCCGCCGGCAGCGACAGCCGGGCCGACATGCGGGCGATGGAATCACCCAGCGCGCGGGTGCCGCAATCGAAGCTGGTCCAGTCGTCGTGATGGAAAAGCGCACGTCCCAGGGCCGCGGCGGCGGCCTCGGTGGGCGCGTGCGGTGCGAGATGGGCCTGTACCAGCCGTGTGGGCTCCCATGCGAACAGCACGGCGCCAAGATCGAAAACCACGTTCATGGCGCCATTGTTTCACGGGCCGGGTACCACGCTCACGCCATGGGCTCCGAGGGACAGCGTGGTCTGTGCGCCCGCGGCCAACGGCTGCGACAGATCGGTCGACACCACGAAGACCGGCCCCAGCGTGGTGTCGAAGCCGTATTCGTAGAAGCTGCCGAGGTAGGCGGCCTTGCGCAAGGTGGCCGGCAAGCCCCCGGCGGTGCCGATCTGCCAGGCCTCGGGCCGCACCGCGACCTTCACCGCACCGGGCGCGACCGCATGGCGTGGCTGCAGGCGCAGCGGGCCCAAGGCCACGCTGCCGTCCGCTTCGGCGACGGCGGGAAACACCATGGCTTCGCCCATGAAGCCGGCGACGAATTCGCTCTCGGGCCGGCCGTAAAGCTGCTCGGGCGTGCCACGTTGGGCGATCACGCCGTGGTCCATCACGATGATCTGGTCGCTCACGGCCAGCGCTTCGCTCTGGTCGTGCGTGACGTAGGCGACGGTGAGCTTCAGCCGCTGCTGCAACGCGCGGATTTCCTCGCGCATCTCGCGTCGCAGGCGGGCATCGAGGTTGGACAGCGGCTCGTCAAACAGCAGCACCGCCGGTTCGAGCACCAGCGCGCGCGCCAAGGCCACGCGCTGCTGCTGGCCGCCCGACAGTTCGCTGGGCAGGCGCTCGTCGAAGCCGACAAGCCCCACGCCCTTGAGCGCATCACGCGCACGCGAAGTGGCCTCGTCCTTCTTCACGCCGCTCATGCGCAGGCCGTAGCCCACGTTCTCGATCACGTTCATGTGCGGGAACAGCGCGTAGCTCTGGAACATCATGCTGACGTTGCGCTCGGCCGGCCCGAGCGTGGTGACGTCGCGACCGCCCATGAAGATCGAGCCCGAGGTCGGCGATTCGAGCCCCGCGATCATGCGCAGCGTGGTCGTCTTGCCGCAGCCCGAGGGGCCGAGGATGGTGGTGAGCGTGCCCACGGGCACCTCGAAGCTGATGCCCTTGACGGCCATCGGCCCGTTCTTGTCGGTGCCGTAGCGCTTGGTGACGTTGCGGAATTCGATGCCGTTGCTCATGTGCTGCGCCTCTGCTCGGCAAGAAATTGGATATCGCGCTCGTATTGCGCATCGGCATCCACGCGCGTCACATCATCGATGCGCAGCCATAAATGCGAGGTCTGCCACGTCTTCATGGTTCCGAACTCGTTCAGAACGAAAGAGACTGTGTCGATCTGCGCGATCTCGCCAATGAACGTAATGGATGAATTGGAGTTCTCCGTCATTGCGTTGACGTAACCGAACGCCCTCTGGATCGATTCGAGGACTGAGCACGTCGATTCAAGATCGATTTCGGGCGCCGTTGGCCTCGACGCCTTTGCGTCGATCAAGGCCTGGATGGAGAGCAGCGCGTTGCCTTGCCATCTGATCCTGGTGACGTCACCCAGATGAACCACGCTGATGCCGTTGGGCAATCCGTCCTCGCTGAACAGGCTCAGGTAGACAAAGGTGTCGGTGAATCCGGAAACGACGCCGGTGAGCGACTCCTGGCTGAAACGGTCGCGGTACAGGTCGATCAGCGTTTGCGCCGTCTGGAGCTGACGCAAAAGGTCTGCATGAACACTCATCTTTTCTTTTCCTCAATGAACTGGCGCGGGCACGACCGGCGCCATTGCCTTGCGCCGCCCCAGCTTGCGCTCCCCGACCACGAACTGCACCAGCGCAATGGCCAGTGACATCAGGATCATGAGCACCGTGCAGTAGGCCAGTGCGATGCCGTAGTCACCGTTGCCGACGCGGCCAATGATGTAGGTGGTGGCCAACTCGTTCTCGGCGGTGACCAGGAAGATCACCGCGCTCACCGTCGTCATCGCGCGCACGAAGCTGTAGACCAGTGCGGCCACCAGCGCCGGCTTGAGCAGCGGCAGCACCACCTTGAAGAGCGTCTGCGAGGTCGAGGCGCGCAGCATCAGCGAGGCTTCGTCGAGCGAACGGTCGAGCTGCTTGAAGGCTGCCGTGCCGGCCCGCACGCCCACCGGCAGGTTCCGGAACATGAAGCACAGCACGATGATGAGCCCGGTGCCCGTCAGCTCCAGCGGCGGCACGTTGAAGGCCAGGATGTAACTCACGCCGAGCACCGTGCCCGGAATGGCGAATGCCAGCAGCGCGCCGAACTCGAAGGCGCCCTGCCCCTTGAACTCGTTGCGTGCCAGCAGCCACGCGATCAACAAGCCCAGCGCCGCGGTGATCGGCGCAGAAATGCTCGCCAGCTTGAGCGTGGTGATCAGCGAGTTCCAGGCCGTACCGGCCCAGACCAGCCCGAACTGCCCCCACTCCAACGCGAACGCACTCTTGAAGTGGTTCAGCGTGAACGTGTAGTCGCGCCCCCAGGTCTGCACGAAGCCGCCCGCGAAAGCGAACAGGTAAACCACCACGGTGAACGCGATCCACGGCAGCGCGATGCAGTAGATGGTGCGGCGCACGCCGTCGGGCAGCGCCATCGCGATGCCGGCGTCGCCCTTGCCGCTGACGGTGGTGTAGTTCTGCTTGCCCAGCAGGCCGCGTTGCAGCGCGAACACGCCGAGCGCGAAGATCGTGAGCACCCAGGCCAGCGAAGCGGCACGACCCTGGTCGTACTGCGCGCCGACGATGGCGAAGAAGATGTCGGTCGACAGCACAGAGAACTGACCACCCACCACCACCGGGTTGCCGAAGTCGGCAATGCTCTCGATGAAGCCGACCAAGAAGGCGTTGGCCAGCCCCGGCTTGAGCAGCGGCAGCGTGATCGTGAAGAAAGTGCGGCGCCGGTCGGCGCGCAGCATCTGCGCAGCCTCTTCGAGGCTGGGCGCGATGCCCTGCACCACGCCGCGCATGATCATGAAGGCGATGGGCGTGAAGGCGAACAACTGCGCCACCAGCACGCCCGGCATGCCGTAGAACCAGCGCGTGGGCTCGATGCCGAAGACGTTCTCCAGCACCTGGTTGACGATGCCGGCACGGCCGAACAGCAGGATCAGGCCCAGGCCGACCACGAAAGGCGGCGTGATGATCGGCAGCAGCGCCAGCACCCGCAGCACGCCCTGCCCGCGCTTGCTGCCGCGTTCGGCCATCAGCGCCATCAGGGTGCCAAGAAAGGTCGTACCGGCAGCCGTCAGCAAGGCCAGCACCAGCGTGTTCCAGGCCACGCCGCAGCGCACGCCGCCCGACAGGCAACCTACGCCCCAGATGCGCTCGGTGAACACGCGCGCAACGAAAGCGCTGATCGACCACTGGCCGTCTTCATTGAAGAAGGCACCGGCCAGCGCCTTGCTCACCGGGTAGGCAATGAACAGCGCCATCAGCACGCCGCAGCCGACGACCGCGGCCGCCACGAACAGGTCGCCCTTGAACAGACCGAGCCGCGCGATGCCGAAGGCTGCCAGCAGCGTGAGTGCGGTGAGCGCCAGGAAGCCACCCGCGCCGATGCCGAACTGGTTGATCGCCAGTTCGCCGAACTGTGTGTTGAGCGCCGCGAAGCTCCAGCCCTTCGCGCCGATGGTGAAGCCCGCGACCGCCAGGCCGACGGCGCCGATCGCGCCGCCCGCCAGCAGCCAGCGCCCCTGCGCCCGGCCCGCTGGCAGCCATGCGCCGACGCCGCACATCGCCAGTCCCGCGAGTCCGATGAAGAGCCAGACGCGGCCCTGCGTGATGGCCTGCATCAGGCCATTGGCGCCTTCGGCACTGCCGAAAACCTGCGGAACGGCTTCGTACCAGGTCGCGTCCTGGATCGCATACCAAGGCAGCAGCAGGTACGCCGCGAAGCCCAGCGCGACCCACGCCCAGATCCAGCGCTGCGAGCGCCGGGCCGCCGCCAGGGACGCCGGATTGACGGGCGCCCCTTCGATGGAACGCGCTTCCACTTAACGCGGCAGCGAGTTGACGTCTTTTTCCCAGCGCGCGATCAGGCGGCGGCGCTCTGCGCTGGCACCGTACTTCGCGTAGTCGTAGTTGATGAACTTGATCTTCTTGAAATCCGGAATGCGCGGGTCGAGCTTGGCGTTCACGTTGCTGGGCAACTGGAACTGCTTGTTGGCGGCGCCCAGTTCCTGTGCGGCCGGGGTCAGCGCCCATTCGTAGAACTTCCTGGCCGCGTCCAGGTTGCGCGCGCCCTTGATGATGCTCATGGAGCCGATCTCGGCGCCGGTGCCGTCGCTCGGCGTGATGGTCTCGACCGGGAAGCCCTGCATCTTCTCGCCCGGGCCGTCATGCACGAAGCTGATGGAGATGGCGGTTTCGCCACGCGCCACCGCCTTGATCGGGCCGGTGCCCGAGCGGGTGTACTGGCCCACGTTCTTGTGCAGCGCCTTCAGGTACTCGAAGGCCTTGTCCTCGCCCATCATCTGAACGAGCGTGGCGATCATGGTGTAGGCCGTGCCGCTGGAAGCGGGGTTGGCCACCTGGATGTCGCCCTTGTATTCAGGCTTGAGCAGGTCGGCCCAGGTCTTGGGCACGGGCAGCTTCTTCTTGGCGAGCAGCTCGGGGTTGTAGCCGAAGCCCAGCGGGCCCGAGTAGATGCCGACCGTCTTGTAGCCCGACTGCTTGGCCTGCTGCTGCGCCCAGGGGTGCAGTTGCGACAGCGTGGGCGACTTGTATTCGAGCGTCAGGCCCTGTTCGGCCGCCTGCAGGTGCGGATCGCCGGTGCCGCCGAACCAGACATCGGTCTTGGGGTTCTCTTTCTCGGCGATGAGCTGGGCCAGCGCCTCGCCCGAGCCCTTGAGCGCCATGTTGATGCGCACGCCAGTCGTGCGGGCATACACGGTCGAGATCACGTTGCACCATTCGGCCTGCACCGAGCAGATCACATTGACGGTCTGGGCCGATGCGGCGGCCGACAGGCCCAGCAGCACGGCTGCGGTAAAAATCTTGCTCTTCATTGGGTATCTCCGCCTCAGCAATAAAAAAAGGCCTTGCGGCCACAGGCGAGCGTAGCTTTAGTACAGGTCTCCCGAATCGGTACAAGTACCATCGCGACTGGCACACTGCCTGCTCGGCACTCAGACAAAGGAAAGTTTTCTCATGAGCTTCGATCTCGTTCTGTTCGGCGGTACTGGCGATCTCGCCTGGCGCAAGCTCATGCCCGCGCTGTTCCAGGCATTCCGGCACGGCAGCCTCCCGCCAGACGGTCGCATCATCGGGGTGGCGCGGGACGATCACTCCGACGACCAGTACCGCGAACTCATCCAGTCGCGCTTCAGCGCGGTCGAAGGCGCCAAGCGGCCGTCGCCCGAAGAGTTCAAGAAGTTCGCGTCGATGCTGCATTACCTGCGCATGGACCTGTCCAAGCCCGACGACTACGCACGGCTGGCCGAGTTGCTCAAGCAGCGCGATGCCAAGACGGTCGTGATGTACGTGGCCACCGCGCCGGCGCTCTTCACGCAGGTGGTCGAGCAGATCGCCGCGGCCGGCCTGAACGGGCCGAGCACGCGCATCGTGCTGGAAAAGCCGCTGGGCCACGACCTGGCGTCCAACCGCGCCATCAACGCGGCCGTGAGCAAGGTGCTCGAAGAAAAGCAGGTCTTTCGCATCGACCACTACCTGGGCAAGCCCTCGGTGCAGAACCTGTTCGCGATGCGCTTCGGCAATGCGCTGTTCGAGCCCATCTGGCGGCGCGAGCACATTGCCAACATCCAGATCACCATCGCGGAAGACCTGGGCGTGGAAAAGCGCGGCGCCTTCTACGACCAGACCGGCGCACTGCGCGACATGGTGCAGAACCACGCGCTGCAACTGCTGTGCGCCGTGGCCATGGAGCCGCCGATCAACGCGCACGCGGACGCGATCCGCGATGAAAAACTGAAGGTGCTGCGAGCGCTGAAGCCCTGGACGGCAGAAAGCCTGAGCCTGCATGCGGTGCGCGGCCAGTACACGGCTGGCACGGCTTACGGCGAGCGCGTGCCGGGCTACCGGGACGAACCCGGCGTGCCGCCCGACAGCCGCACCGAGACCTTCGTGGCGCTGCGCACCGAAATCGCCAACTGGCGCTGGGCTGGCGTGCCCTTCTACATCCGCACGGGCAAGCGGCTGGCCTCGCGCGACGCGCGCATCGAGGTCAACTTCCGGCCGACGCCGCACGCAATTTATCGCGCGCCCGCCGGCAATGTGAACAAGCTGGTGATCAACCTGCAGCCCAAGGACGGCCTCGAGCTGCACATGCTCGCGCAGGCACAGGACAACCGCCAGCGCACCAACGGCACCCAGAGCGCGGCCACGCAACTGGCGCCGGTGCAGCTCGACTTGGACTTCGACAAGCGCTTCGGCGCCGAACGCGTGGGCGCCTACGAGCGCCTGCTGCTGGACGTGATCGACGGCAGGCTCAACCTGTTCGTGCGCAGCGACGAGCAGGAAGAGGCCTGGCGCTGGGTCGAGCCGCTGATCGACAGCTGGGAATCGGATGGCGGCCCGCGCCCTTATGCGGCCGGCACCTGGGGACCGAGCGCATCGAGCGCGATGATCGCCCGCGACGGCTTCGCCTGGGGCGAAGAGCAGTAGTCAGCCGCAGCGGCGCGCTCGCTCTTCATTCAGCCGAACTGGATGCAGCGCATGCTGAGCGTGCCCGACTGGAATCCCTCGTAGACGGTCTTCGCGCGCTCGCCGGTTCCTGCCGCACCGAGGGCATAGAGAAACGGGAAGTAGTGATCGGGCGTGGCCACTGCGGTGGACGCGCCCTCCAGCTTTTCATAGCCGATCAAGGCGCGGTCGTCACGGCCTGCGAGCGCTGACTTCACTGCATCGTCGAAGGACTGTGCCCAGGGGCGACTCGCCTTCGGGCCATCTACGGTGCCGCGATCGGTCGCACGCAGGTTGTGCGCCACGTTGCCGCTGCCCATCACCAGCACGCCCTGGTCGCGCAGCGCCGCCAGATCGCGGCCCACGGCGTAGTGGAAGGCGGCCGGCTTGTCGTAGTCGATGCTGAGCTGGAACACGGGCACATCCGCCTTCGGATAGAGGTGCTTCAACACCGACCACGTGCCGTGGTCCAGCCCCCATTGGTCGGTGCCGATCACCGGCGCCTGCTTCACCGTGCCGATGGTTTCGCGCGCGAGCGCGGGGTGGCCCGGGGCCGGGTACTCCACGTCGAAAAGCGCCTGGGGGAAGCCGCCGAAATCGTGGATCGTCTTCGGCCGCTCCTGCACGCCGACGCCGGTGGCGCCCCGGCTCAGCCAGTGAGCCGACACGCTGAGGATGGCCGTCGGCCGGGGAAGCTCCTTTCCCCATGCCGACAGGCGGCGCGTGAAAGCGTTGTCGGTGATGGCATTCATGGGCGTGCCGTGGCCGATGAACACCACCGGCATGCGCCGCGAGGGCGCACCGGCCGCCTGCACGCTGCAGGCCAGGGAAGCCAGCACCGCGGTCGCACCGACGGCGGTGCCCATCAGGAAGCCGCGGCGGCCCAGTTCGGAGGTTGCAAGAGTCGTCGTCATTGGCATGGCCGCACTCTGCAACAGTTTTCGGCGCAAGGCGGTGCCTTTGCGCACACTTTCAACCGACTGCGGCTGGCTTGCTTATTTCCTCGCGAGCACGGGCGCTTCGCGCAGCGGACTGCCCTTGACCACCAGTTGCACCAGCACCGCCACGACGATGTTGAGCACCAGCGCCGTCAGCCCGGTGTAGAGCGTGTAGCTGCCATCGCCAATCACGAAGGTGTGGACCGGCTTGATGCCGTCCGAGAAGGCCAGCCAACTTCCGCCGACCAGCCCCACGGCCCATCCGGTGAGCAGCGCCGGCGCGCGGAACCAGCCGAAGAACAGGCCGAACACCACCGAGGGGAAGGTCTGCAGGATCCACAGGCCGCCCAGCAACTGCAGGTCGAGCGCGAACTGCGTGGGCAGGAACAGGATGAACACCAGCGCCCCCAGCTTGACCACCAGCGACACAATCTTCGCGACCTTGGCCTCGCCCGCCGGCGTGACGTCGGGCTGCACATAGGCCTTCCAGAAATTGCGCGTGAACAGGTTGGCCGCGCCAATCGACATCACCGCCGCCGGCACCAGCGCGCCGATGGCGATGGCCGCGAACGCGAAGCCCGCGAACCACGACGGGAACAGCGCATTGAAGAGCGCCGGCACCACGTCGTTGTTGCTCTTCACCGTGAGATGGGCCGCATAGGCCATGTAGCCCAGCAGTGCGATCAGCCCCAGCAGCACCGTGTAGGCCGGCAGGAAGACAGCGTTCTTGCGGATGGTGTTGGCGCTCTTGGCCGCGAAGATGCCGGTGAGCGTGTGCGGGTACATGAAGGCCGCCAGCGCCGAGCCCAGCGCCAGGCTCGCATATGGCAGGTACTGCGCCGGCTTGAGCGTGAGGCCGGTCGCCCCGCCCTTGGCCGCGAAGGCGTCGCCGGCGGCCTGGAACACATGGCTGTAGCCGCCGAGCTTCATGGGCACCAGCACCACCGCCACCAGCACCACGATGTAGATCATCAGGTCCTTGACGAAGGCGATCAGCGCCGGCGCGCGCAACCCGGCCGAGTAGGTGTAGAGCGCCAGGATCACGAAGGCCGCCGCCAGCGGCAGCTCGCCCGTGAGGCCCAACGCCTTGATGACGACCTCCATGCCGACCAGTTGCAGCGCGATGTAGGGCATGGTCGCGACCACGCCGGTGACCGCAATGGCCAGCTCCAGCGCGCGCGAGCCGTAGCGGCCATAGACCACGTCAGCCGCCGTCACGTGGCCGGCACGGTGCGCGGCATGCCAGAGCTTGGGCATGATGACGAAGACGATCGGGTACACGAGGATGGTGTACGGCAGCGCGAAGAAGCCGTAGGCGCCCACAGCGTAGACCAGCGCGGGCACGGCGATCACGGTGTAGGCGGTGTAGAAGTCGCCGCCCACCAGGAACCAGGTGATCCAGGTGCCGAAGTTGCGCCCGCCCAGGCCCCATTCGTCGAGATGAGCGCCCTTGCCCTTGGCGCCGCCGCTCTGCCAGCGCGAGGCCCAGAAGCCCATCACTGTGACCAGCAGGAAGAAGAAGACGAAGACCGCCAGCGCGGTCCAGTTGACGTGGCCGGCCATCATTCGTCTCCCTCGTCATACTGGCTGCGGTAGACGACCCAGATCAGCAGGGCCGTGATCGGTACCCACAGCAGCTGATACCAGTAGAAGAAGGGAAAGCCGAACAGTGCCGGCAACTCGCCGTTGTAGAACGGCGGCCACAACAACCCCACGAAGGGCAACAAGAGCAGGGCCCACATGTGCTGTTCTCCTTGGTGTGATTTTTACGAAAGCACCAAGGAGTTATAGACCTGAAGCGGAACACGCGGCGCCGACCCGGACAAAGGAACCCTGCTAGATGCGCCCCTCTTCCGCCGCATGGCAAGCCACCTGCACGCCCTTGATGCTCAACAGCTTCGGCCGCTCCGCCGAGCAGCGCGCATTGGCATGCGGGCAGCGCGGGTGAAAGGCGCAGCCCGTGGGCGGGTTCAGCGGGTTCGGCACCTCGCCCTGCACCGGCGTGCGCGAGCGCCCGGTGTGCTTCATCTGCGGGATAGCGTCGAGCAGCATGCGGGTGTACGGGTGCTGCGGCTCCGCGAAGAGCTTGTGCTTGTCGGCCACCTCGACCAGCCGGCCCAGGTACATCACGCCGACCTGGTCGGCCACGTGCCGCACCACCGCGAGGTTGTGCGAGATGAAGAGGTAGGTCAGGCCCTGCTCGCGCTGCAGGTCCTTCATGATGTTGAGTACCTGCGCCTGCACGCTCACATCGAGCGCGGAGGTGGGCTCGTCGCACACCAGGAACTCGGGCTGCGTGGCAAGCGCACGCGCAATCGAGATGCGCTGGCGCTGGCCGCCCGAGAACTGGTGCGGGTACTTGCTCATGTCCAGCGGCGACAGGCCGACCGACTTGAGCAGTTCGCCCACGCGTTCGCGCAGCGCGGCCTTGTCGGTCAGGATGTCGTGCTCGCGCAGCGGCTCGCCGATGATGTCTTCCACGATCCAGCGCGGGTTCAGGCTCGCGTAGGGGTCCTGGAAGATCATCTGGATGCGGCGGCGCAGCTTGCGGCCTTCGGGCGTCTTGAACGCGGCGTGCGCGTCCTGCCCGTCGAACTGCAGCCCGCCGCGCGTGGGCGCGTACAGGCCGACCAGCAGGCGCGCCACGGTGCTCTTGCCGCAGCCCGATTCGCCCACCAGCGCCAGCGTCTTGCCGCGCTCGATGGAAAAACTCACGCCGTCGACCGCATGCAACAGCACGCGCGGCTTGCGCTCCAGCACGCGGTTGAGCCAGGGCGGCGACACGTCGAAGGTACGGGCCAGGTCGTGGGCCACCACCAGTGGTTCGCCGGCGCCAGCGTCCTTGCGGGGTTCGATCACGGCACTCATCGCGTCACCTCGGCGAGGGTTTCGGCCGCTTCGGGCGTGGCGCGTTCGCCGGCCGCCAATGCGTCGTGGTGCCGGGCCGCGATCTCGGCCTGGCCCGCATGCGGATCGGCGGCATCGTGCAGCCAGCAGGCGGCGCGCGTGGCACCGGCGTTCATCAGCTCGGGCCGCTCGCTCAGGCAGCGGGCAAAGGTGCGCGGGCAGCGCGGGTTGTAGGCACAGCCCGTCGGAATGGCATTGAGCCGGGGCATGGCGCCGTCGATCTGGTTGAGCCGCTCGCGGTCGCTCGTCATGTCGGGAATCGAGGCCATCAGGCCCGAGGTGTAGGGGTGCGCGGGCTGGTGGATCACTTCGTGCACCGGGCCGATCTCGGCGATGCGGCCGGCATACATCACGGCCACGCGGTCGCAGGTCTCGGCGATCACGCCCATGTCGTGCGTGATCAGCATCACCGCCGCGCCGCGCTCCTTGCAGATGCGCTTGAGCAGTTGAATGATCTGCGCCTGGATCGACACGTCGAGCGCGGTGGTCGGCTCGTCGGCCACGATCAGCTTGGGCTCGGCCGCGAGCGCCAGCGCAATCACCACGCGCTGCCGCATGCCGCCCGAGAACTGGTGCGGAAAGTGGTCGATGCGCTGCGCGGCGGCAGGAATGCCGGTGTCTTCCAGCAGGCCGATGGCACGGCGGCGCGCTTCGGCCTCGCTCACCGGCAGGTGGGCGCGGATGGTCTCCATCAATTGCCGGCCCACGGTGTAGAGCGGGTTCAGCGAAGTCAGTGGGTCTTGAAAGATCGCGCCGATCTTGCGGCCGCGAATCGGGCGCATCGCATCGAAACCGAGGTTGTCGATGCGCTGGCCTTCGAGCAGGATCTGCCCGCCTGCCACGCGGCCCGGCGGTTCGAGCAGGCCGATGATGGCCGCGCCGGTGAGCGACTTGCCCGCGCCCGATTCGCCCACCACGCCGAGGATTTCCCCGGGCGCGATGTCGAAGGAAATCTGGTCGATCGCGCGCAGCGTGCCGCGGCGGTGGGGAAATTCGACGACGAGGTCTTTGACCTGGAGCAGCGTCATGGTGGCGGTCTCCTTCTTGTCTTCAGCGCAGGCGCGGGTTGAGCGCGTCGCGCAGCCAGTCGCCGAGCAGGTTCACGCTGAGTGCGATCAGCACCAGCATCAGGCCCGGAAACACCGTGATCCACCATTCGCCCGAGAACAGGTACTGGTTGCCGATGCTGATGAGCGTGCCCAGCGAGGGCGAGGTCGGCGGCACGCCGACGCCGAGGAACGACAGCGTGGCCTCGGTGATGATCGCGGTCGCGACCTGGATCGTGGCCAGCACCATCACCGGCCCCATCACGTTGGGCAGCACATGGCGCAGCATGATGCGCAGCGGCGCGACGCCGGTGACGCGCGCGGCCTGCACATATTCTTTATTGCGCTCCACCAGCGTGGAGCCGCGCACCGTGCGGGCGTACTGCACCCAGCCAGTCAATGAAATGGAAATGATCAGCACGCCGAAGGCCAGCGACTCGTGCGCGTTGGGAAAGAGCGCACGACCGACGCCGGCAATGAGCAGCGCGACCAGGATGGGCGGGAACGACAGCATGACGTCGCACACGCGCATGAGGAAGGAATCGAGCCAGCCGCCGAGGAAGCCAGCCAACAGGCCGAACACGACGCCGACGAGCACCGACAGCACCACCGACACCAGGCCGACGATCAGCGAGATGCGTGCGCCGTAGATGACGGCCGAGAGAATGTCGCGGCCCTGGTCATCGGTGCCGAGCAGGTACTTGGATGTGCCCTCGGCGCTCCACGCGGGCGGCAGGCGCGCATCGCTCAGTTCGAGCGTGGCAAGGTCGAAGGGGTTGTGCGGCGACACCCAGCCGGCGAACACCGAGCAGAAGACGCACACCAGCGCAATGAGCGCCGCAGCCATCGCGACCGGCGAGGTGCGAAAGCTGTAGCCGACATCGCTGTCGAGCCAACGGGCCAATGTTTTTTTCATCGCCGGGCCGCCCCAAGAGGAAAAGCGGCCCCCTCAGGGGGCAGCGGACCTTGCGCAGCAAGGGGAGCGTGGGGGTTATTTTTCATCGTGAGGCAAAAAGGAATGGGCCCGCAAGAAGCGGGCCCATGGTCGGGCCGTGCAGGCGACGGCCCAGGGTCAACTTACTTGATGCTCATCCACTTGAAGTACATGAAGTTGTCGGCCAGTTGCACCAGCTCGACCTTCTTGCTCACGCCCCAGGCCAGCGACTGCTGATGCAGCGGCAGGTGGCCCACGTCGTCGGCGTGCATCTTGAAGGCTTCCTTGATCATCTCGTTGCGCTTGCCCTTGTCGGACTCGGACTGGATCTTCTTGGTCAGCTCGTCGAGCTTGGGATTGCAGTAAGCACCCAGGTTGAACTGGCCGGTGCCCTTGTCGTCGGGGCAGGAGGTGAGCGAACTGAGCGCGTTGTGCGAGTCGTAGGTGGTCGGGGTCCAGCCCAGCATGTAGAAGCTGGTGTCGCGGCGCAGCACCTTCGGGAAGTAGGTGCCCTTGGTCTCGGCCACGAGGTTGATCTTGACGCCGATCTTCGCAAGGTTGGACGCGACGCTCTGGCAGATCTGGCCGTCGTTGACGTAGCGGTCGTTCGGGCAGTTCAGCGAGACCTCGAAGCCGTTCGGGTAGCCGGCTTCGGTCAGCAGCTTCTTGGCGGCTTCGACGTCATAGGGCAGGCGTTTGTCCTGCTCGGCGGTCCAGCCGTTGATGCCGGGGCCGACCAGCAGGCCGGTGGGACGCGAGGCGCCGCGCATCACGGTCTTCTGGATGCCGACGATGTCGATGGCCTGGTAGAAGGCCTGGCGAACGCGCTTGTCCTTGAACGGGTTCTTGCCCTTGATGTTCGAGTACTGCAGCTCGTCGCGCTTCTGGTCCATGCCCAGGAAGATGGTGCGCATCTCGGGGCCGGTGATGACGCGCGCATTGGGTGCGGCGTTGATGCGGGCGATGTCCTGCACGGGCACGGGTTCCATCACGTCGACTTCGCCGGAGACCAGCGCGGCCACGCGGGTGGCGGGGTTGGCAATGGGCGTGAAGATGATCTCTTGCGCGTTGCCTTCGATCTTGCCCCAGTAGGTGCCGTTGCGCGTGAACACGGTGCGCACGTTGGGCTGGCGTTCGCGCACGCGGAACGGGCCGGTGCCGTTGGCCTTGAAGGAGGCGGTGTTCTCGATGCCCTTGCGTCGGTCGACCGGCTTGGTGGCCTGGTTTTCCTCGCACCACTTCTTGCTCATGATCATGGTGAGCGAAATGACGTCGGGCAGGATCGGGAACGGGCCGTTGGTTTCGATTTCGACGGCAAGGTCGCCGACCTTGCGCACGGCCTTGATGTCGCTCAGCGTGGCGCGCATGTCGGAGCCGTCGCCCTGCGCACGCGCGAAGCTGAAGACCACGTCGTCGGCGGTGAACGGCGTGCCGTCATGGAACACCACGCCCTTGCGCAGCTCGAAGCGCCAGACGTTCGGCGAGGTCTGCTTCCAGCTGGTGGCGAGCAGCGGCGCAAGGCTCAGGTCCTTGTTGCGCCCCACGAGGGTTTCATAGACGTTGGCGGTCACGCTCAACTGCAGCGATTCGTTGAGCGAATGCGGGTCGAGCGAGAGCGCATCGCCCTGATTCGCGATCCGGATGGTCTGCGCATTCGCGACCAGGCTGGCGGTGCTCAGCGCGCACAGGGCTGCGGCCGCGGCCACTTTCTTCTTGAAACTCATGGGAACACTCCTCGGGTTGAAATCGAACACATCACGACGCCGCGGTGGCGGCGGCTTTCCCTGGCTGCGCGCCGCGGGTAGCGGCAAGCGGCATGCCCTGCTCGACCAGGCCCGCGTGCAACGCGGCGCCCAGCGGCAGGATCTCGTCATTGAAGTCGTAGCGGCTGTTGTGCAGGAAGGCGCCGCTGCGGGCGTCCTGGCCGATGCGCAGGTAGGCGCCAGCCTTCTTCTGCAGCATGAAGGAGAAGTCTTCGGCGCCCATGCTGGGCTCCATGCTGCGGTCGACGTTCTTCGCGCCGACCAGCGACTCGGCCACGTCACCCGCAAACATCGCCTCGGGGGCGGTGTTGATGGTGGCCGGGTAGATGCGTTCGTACTTGATGGCGGCGGTGGCGCCGAAGCCCGTGGCCACGGCCGTGCACAACTCGGTCAGGCGCTGCTCGACCTGCGCCTGCACGCGCGCGCTGAAGGTGCGCACGGTGCCGACCAGCGTGGCCTCGCCAGGCACCACGCTCATCGCGCCGAGATCGCCCGCCTGCATTGCGCAGATGCTGACGACGGCAGCGTCGATCGGGCGCACGTTGCGCGAGACGATGCTCTGCACCGCAGTGATGATGTGCGCGGCGACCACCACCGGATCGACGGTGAGGTAGGCATGCGCGCCATGGCCGCCCTTGCCCTTGATGCTGATGGTGATGCGGTCGGCCGCCGCCATCATTGCGCCGCGGTTGATGCCGACGGTGCCGGCCGGCATGGCGGGCCAGTTGTGCATGGCGTAGACGGACTGCACGGGAAAGCGGTCGAACAGGCCGTCTTCGATCATCACGCGGGCGCCGGCAAAGCCTTCTTCACCGGGCTGGAAGATCAGCACGGCGGTGCCGTCGAAGTCGCGGGTTTCGGCGAGGTAGCGGGCGGCGCCGACCAGCATCGCAGTGTGCCCGTCGTGGCCGCAGCCGTGCATGAGGCCGTCATTGGCGGAGCGCCAGCCGAAGTCGTTGTCCTCGCGCATGGGCAGCGCATCCATGTCGGCGCGCAGGCCGATCATGCGGCCGCTGGCGGTGGACCTGCCGCGGATGACGCCGACCACGCCAGTCTTGCCGATGCCCTCGTGGATCTCGTCCACGCCGCAGGCCCGCAGCGCCTCGCGCACGCGGCCCGAGGTGTAGACCTCTTCGAAGCCGAGTTCGGGATGGGCATGCAGGTCGCGGCGAAAGGCCGTGATCTCGGGGTAGAAGCTTGCGATGTGCGCGAATGCCCTGCCAGAGGCTTGCAGGCGCGGTGCGGTAGCGGTCGCTGTCGTCATTTCAATGCCCTCCTGCCTTGCCCACGCGCAGACGCGGATCGACCACGAAGTACAGAAGGTCGACCACGAGATTGATCACCACGAAGATCAAGGCAATGAGGCACAGGTAGGCGGCCATCACCGGAATGTCGGCGAAGGTCACGGCCTGGATGAACAGCAGGCCCATGCCAGGCCACTGAAACACCGACTCGGTGATGATGGCGAAGGCGATCAGGCCGCCGAGCTGCAGGCCGGTGATGGTCATCACCGGCACCAGCGTGTTCTTGAGCGCATGGCCGAAGTGGATGGCGCGGTTCGACAGGCCACGTGCGCGCGCGAACTTGATGTAGTCGGTGCGCAGCACCTCGAGCATCTCGGCCCGCACCAATCGCATGATGAGCGTGAGCTGGAAGATCGCCAGCGTTACCGCCGGCAGCACGATGTGGTGCCAGCCGTCGGCCTTGAAGAGCCCGCTGCTCCACCAGCCGAACTGCACGGTCTCGCCGCGCCCGAAGCTCGGGAACCAGCCCAGCGTCACCGCGAAGACGAGGATCAGCAGGATGCCGATCAGGAAGGTGGGCAAGGACACGCCGAGCAGCGACACGGTCATGAACACCTGGCTCATGAAGGTGCCACGGCGCAATGCGGTGTACACGCCCATCGGAATGCCGATGAACAGCGCCAGCGCGGCGGCCACGAGCGCAAGTTCGAGCGTGGCCGGAAAGCGCTCGCCGATCAGGCGCGACACCTTCGCACCCTGGCGCAGGCTCAGGCCGAACTCGCCTTGCGCCGCATTGACGAGAAAGTGCCAGAACTGCACGAAGAAGGGCTGGTCAAGCCCCAAGGCAGAGCGCAGTTCGCGGATCTGGTCGGGCTTGGCGTCTTGTCCCAACAGGAACACGACGGGGTCGCCGACATATTGGAACAAGAGGAAGGCAATGAACGCGACCGCGACCATCACGATCACGGCCTGGATCAGGCGGCGCAGTACAAAGGCAGTCATTCAGAAACAAAAGTGATCGGGCATGCTAGCAGTGCAAGGTGCGTGCCCGCACGGTGGTTCCCCGGGGGTGGAGCGCATGTTTTTCCGGGTTGCAGAACGAAAAAAAGCCACTCGACTTTCGTCGAGTGGCTTTCGCATCTTTCGATTCGAAGCTGGCTTACGCCAGCGTCAAATTAGAAAGCGTGACGGATACCGAAGTCGTAGCCGGTTGCGCTCTTCGGAGCGTAGCCGCCACCAGCCAGGTAAGCAGGCGAGCCACCGGTGGTTGCGCCCATGACGGCCGGGTTGTTGTAGGCGTTCTTCAGGTTGATGCGCGACAGCGTAGCGTACAGGGCAGTGCGCTTCGACAGGTTGTGCACGTAGCCGATAGCGAGCTGGTTGCCGCGAGCATTGCCGTTGTTCGTGTTGAAGAAGTTGAACGTCTGCGGAGCGCCGTTCTTGTACTTCACCGACGAATACGAAGCGCGGATCAGGCCAGCACCGACCGGCACGGTCACACCCAGCAGGTAGCCGTTGTACTTGTCGCTCTGCGTCGTGGTTGCCAGGTACGGCAGACCGAGCAGGGCAACCGGAGTGCCGAGTTGGTTCTTGTCCTTGACTGCCGAGTACTCGCCGAACAGCTTGACGGGACCGAAGTCGTAAGAAGCACCCAGGTTGAAGGTGTTGATCTTGCGATTTTGGCTGGCCGTCAGGCTGGCCGAGTCGGCTGCCGTGCTTTGACCGTACGAAGCTGCGACGTCCAGCGGGCCGTTGGCGTAGCCGAAGCGGCCACCAACGTAGCGACCCTTGCTCGACGGGCTGCTGGTCGTATCGCTCAGCTTGACGTTCTCATGCAGGGCGTACTGGAACTGACCGTAGAAGCCACCCAGGTTCGGCGGCAGGAAGTAGCCGATCGAGTTGCCGGTACGAACGTAGTTGTCGCTAGCAGCGACTGCGGAGCCAGGGCCCGCAGAGCTTGCCAGACGAGTGTTGACATTCGAGATCAGGTTGGTGCCAACGCCGTTGGTGCCGAACGGATCGAACACGGTGTCGTTCCAGAAGGTCGGGGTGTAGTCGCGACCGAGGCGAACTTCACCGAAACCACCCGACAGGCTCACCGTCGAACGACGGTTGAAGTTATTGATGCCCTTGGCACCGTCATCGTTGCTGATGCCGGATTCGAGCCAGAAGCTGGCAGCCAAGCCACCACCGAGGTCTTCCGTACCACGGAAGCCCAGGCGGCTCGAGTTGTAACCCGAGTTAGCCAGCGACGTCTGGCTTTGCTTGCGGCCAGCGGGAACGGCAAAAGGCTGGATCGCGAACGGGGTCGCGGGCTGCCAGGTGCTCTTGGTCGAGTAGTTACTGATCGACGCGTCGACCACACCAAACAGAGTGACGGACGACTGGGCCGAGGCGACACCGGCAACAGCCAGGGCAGCCAGAGCAACTAGAGATTTTTTCATTGCAAGTTTCTCCAAGGTTAAACATAGGGCTCCGGTGCGAAGGGCTCACCGTGACTGGCACTTTGTGCTCCCACCGGACCCCGGGCCAACCTCCTTTTGGGAAGTTGATGCTATTGCACCAGAGCCGCTGCGGCAGGGCAAAACAATTCGCCCGAAATCTTGGATGGCCAGCGCGTTTCGTTGCAGTCGTGCAACAAAGGACTTAGCCCACCTGGCGCACCACGATATGAAATCGAACGGCGATTCCGCGCGACATTTGCCATGTGCGTTCAAATAGCTACATGACGCCCTTGCTCGACCCTGTTCTGACCGCAGCAGATGCGGCATTGCGCACCCTTTTTGCTCGCCCTCATGCAACCCGGCCCATACCCCTGCCTTCGCAAGCGCCCGGAGAAATGAGCGAAAGCGAACGCCGGGACGCCGGTGCATTGATGCGCGTGAATCATGTGGGTGAGGTCTGTGCGCAGGCGCTGTACACGGCCCAGGCGGCCGTCGCACGCGATCCGGCACTTCGCGCCCAGCTCATGGAGGCTTCGCATGAAGAAACCGATCACCTCGCGTGGACACGCCAGCGCCTCGATGAACTCGGCGCGCGGCCTTCGATCCTGAATCCGCTCTGGTATGCGGGAGCGTTCGGTCTCGGCCTCGTCGCGGGGCGCCTCGGGGATCCGCTGAGCCTTGGGTTCGTCGCGGAAACCGAACGCCAGGTAGAAGCTCACCTCGACAGCCACCTGGATCGTCTTCCACTTGCTGACAGCGCTTCCAGGGCCGTGGTCGAGCAGATGAAGCTCGATGAAGCACGCCACGCCGCACAGGCTGTCGACGCTGGCGCGGCGGAACTCCCGGCGCCGGCCAAGGCCCTGATGCGCGTGGCCTCCCGCGTGATGACCACGCTGGCGCATCGCATCTAGGGGCGACTTCAGGTTTCGATCAGGTCGAAACTGGTGGTGATCTCGGCGGTCTTCGCAAGCATGATGCTGGCCGAGCAATAGGTTTCGTGGCTCAGTGCAATCGCGCGCTCCACGGCCAGCGTCGGAATTCCCTTCCCCGCCACGGTGAAGTGCATGTGGATTTTCGTGAAGACCTTCGGGTCTTTTTCCGCACGTTCGCTGGTCAGCTTGACGCTGCAGCGTTCGACACGATGGCGCCCGCGCTTCAGGATGAGCACGACGTCATAGGCCGTGCACCCTCCCGTACCGGCGAGCACGGCTTCCATTGGCCGGGCCGCGAGGTTCTGTCCGCCGTTTTCGGGTTTCGCGGCATCGGGGGCGCCATCCATCATCAAGACGTGGCCGCTGCCCGTTTCGGCAACAAAGCCCATGGCCGATCGGGTGCCTGCGTCGCCAGTCCAACTTACTGTGCATTCCATGGTTTTTGAGGGTTCCAGTCGGGGATGTCGGGCAAAAATGCACGCCGGCATCCATTTATGTGTGGGAAAAGCATCACTCGCTTGTTGCAACGCAACAAACAGTCGATATACTTTATTTCATTGCGCGCCAAGCTGTGCGCACCCAGTTGTCTCCTCCACCCTTCCAATTGGTGGATTTAGCCCCGAGCTGCAAAGCTCGGGGCTTTTTTCTTTCCGGTGAGGCACGGGGACGCCGAAGCCACTCTAGTGCACGTCCGAAAAGGGCAGCTGCTCTGGCTGCCCTGGCTGTTGCCGGTGTTGCCTCGGCCCAGTCGTCCGTCACGCTGTTCGGTGTGGTCGACGCGTCGATCAGCGGCTATTCGAACAGCTCGCGTGATCTGAACAATGGCGTCACGCGCAATGCCAACGGTCTGCCGGTCATCGATCCGTTCTACGTGAACCAGGGTAGCGTCAAGACCAGCAAACGCGCTCTGGCCAGCTCGGGCTACAACGGCAGCCGTCTGGGCTTCCGCGGCACCGAAGACCTCGGTGGCGGCCTGGCTGCCAGCTTCTGGCTCGAAGCCCCGATCAGCAATGACGATGGCGCCACCGGCGTTTCATCTTTCAAGCGCCGCTCGACCGTGAGCCTGTCCGGTGGCTTCGGTGAACTCCGCCTCGGTCGCGACTACACCCCGACCTTCTGGAACGACACCGTGTTCGATCCGTTCGGCACCAACGGTGTGGGTACCAACCTGATCAACACCGCCAATGGGTACAACACCAAGAGCAGGTTCGACCCTACAGCCGCTGGTGGTTTTGGCGGCAATACGAACTATGACCGCGCAAGCAATTCGATCGGCTACTTCCTGCCGCCGAACCTCGGAGGCTTCTACGGTCAGGTGATGTATGCCTTCAACGAGCAGACGAAGTTCAAGTCCAACTCGGCCGCTTTGACCAATGCGTTCTACAAGGACAACACGGCACGCGCCGGTCGCTACGTCGGTGGCCGCTTCGGGTACGCCAATGGTCCGCTGGACGTTGCAGTCGCCTACGGCAGCAGCACCACTGGCGATCAGTACCAAGCCGGCATCACCAGCAAGGTGAACACGT
The DNA here is from genome assembly GCF_014302995.1 of Variovorax sp. PAMC26660. Taxonomy (NCBI): domain Bacteria; kingdom Pseudomonadati; phylum Pseudomonadota; class Betaproteobacteria; order Burkholderiales; family Comamonadaceae; genus Variovorax; species Variovorax sp. PAMC26660. The sequence continues at coordinate 3,781,003 of NZ_CP060295.1, read as the reverse complement.
TCAACCTCGGCGCTTCGTACGACTTCGGTCCCGTGAAGCTCTTCGGAGAGTACTCGAAGGCCAAAAACAAGGTTGACTACGAAACCCAACAGTTCGACATCCTTGGTCGTGACAACGGCACCGATCTGACAGGCTACCTGCTCGGCGTGACCGTGCCGGTCGGCGCTGGCCTGATCCGCGCTTCGTACTCGGCGGTCAAGTACGACCGGAATCAGAAGTTCGCGTTCAACCAGTTCGCGTTCAACAAGGCTGATGAGAAGGCCAACAAGCTAGCCCTCGGCTACGTGCACAACCTGTCGAAGCGCACGGCTCTGTACGCAACGATCGCTCGTGTCAGCAACAAGAACGGCGCTGCTCTGTCGACCAGCAACCTGCTCTTCAGCAACAACACGACCTTCACCCCGAAGACGTCGACCGGCTACGACTTCGGCATCCGTCACGCGTTCTGATCCGCAATTCTTGATTCCCATGCTGGCTCACGCCAGTTCGAATCGGCAAAGCCTCAAGTCGCCCAGCTCACGCTGGGCGGCTTTTTGTGCTTTCTCAGCTCATCCGGCCACGCCTGCTTTGCAGCAGCCCCACATTCATTTCTCCGCTCAGCACCGATGCGTAGAAACGCTCGACCATGTTGACGCTCGTTCGCGCATTGCGCGCCAAGGTCAGCATGTCGATCCCCTGCCCATACAGAAGCCGCAACGTGATTGCGGTATGGCGCAGGCAATACAGCGTCCTCGATTGACCCAGTGGCCCCTTTCCGAGCCCCGTCTTTTCGAGCACCCAGTGAAAGAAAAAATTGAGCACCGCGAGCGCGTGCTCGCGGTTCTTCAACTGCGGCAGGAAGATGTAGTCTTCCGCCCCGCCAAAACCATGCTCGCGGCGATGAACAAGCAAGCATTCGTAGACACGCACGGCCGGACGCAAGCTCACGATGGGCTGGCTGTGCCGCTTGGTCTCAGGCAGGTTCATCCGCAGGTAGACATGCTTGCCGCGCACAACCTCGATGTGCTTGTGCTTCATGAGCTTGATGTCGCTCGGACGAACGAAGGTGTTCACCATCCAGCGGATCAACCAGGGCAGCTCGTCGGGCATGACGAGCAACTCGCGCGCAATCCAGAAGCGCTCGCCGGCGGAAAGCCGGTCGAGCACCGGATGCGAATGTCCGCGCAGGCTGCGCGCAGCAGCAATCAACGCCCGGTACTCCGCAACGCTGAAGCTGCCACGTGGCTGGCTGCGCACCTTGATCTTCGGAAATGCAGGCGCGTCGCGCAGCACGCCGGTGTGCACGCCGTGCATCACGACCTTGCGCAACAACACCAGGTACTGGGCGATCGTCGTGCTTGTGAAACCTTGCGCCCCCAGGTGATCGATCAAGCGTTGCGCATCGGCCGTCCCGAATTCTTCTGCAGGCAAATCACCCAGCAGTGGAACGATGTGCGCCCGCAATCTGTTGCCCATCACCTGCCATGTGGGTCGTCCAATTTCTTTTCGCTGAACGCGTGCGGCCTCGGCTTTCATCAGTCCTTTGGAAAGGTCACTGACAGAAACTGATAACAAATTTTGCTCAACGTTTACTAGTTTGGCGGGCGTATGAATCGCGGAATAGGTGCGTTTAAAAAAACCCGAATCATTTGCTGCTGGGACGCGAGGGAAGAGGTTTATGACATTTGTGTCCATGTACTCTTCCGCAAGCAATCCCGATGCCTCTTATCATCGTCAGTTAGCAAATGAAAACTCCCTTGAAAAAAATCGTGCGCGATGCGCCTGTTCATTCGGCGCTGACGCCCGCTGACTATCTCAGAAAAATTCTCAACGCCCGGGTCTACGACGTTGCCGTCGAGTCCGCGCTGGAGAAAGCGCGCGCGCTCAGCGAGAGGCTCGGCAACACTGTTCTGCTCAAGCGCGAAGACCAGCAACCTGTCTTCAGCTTCAAGCTGCGCGGTGCATACAACAAGATGGCGCACCTGGATGCGGAGCAATTGGCGAGGGGGGTGATTTGCGCGTCGGCCGGCAATCACGCGCAAGGCGTCGCATTGGGTGCACGCAAACTCGGCACGCGTGCGGTCATCGTCATGCCGGTGACCACACCCAAATTGAAAATCGATGCGGTTCGCGGCTTCGGTGGCGAAATCGTTTTGCACGGCGACAGTTATTCAGACGCCTATTTGCACGCGCTCGAATTGCAGGCCCGGCAAAACCTGACCTTCGTTCATCCATTCGACGACCCCGATGTGATTGCGGGCCAAGGCACCATCGCCATGGAAATCCTGCGGCAGCACCAAGGTCCGCTCGATGCCGTGTTTGTGGCGATCGGCGGCGGTGGCCTGATCTCCGGCGTGGCCAACTACATCAAGGCCGTGCGACCCGAGATCAAGGTGATCGGCGTGCAGATGAACGACTCCGACGCAATGATGCAATCGGTCGCTGCGCACAAGCGTGTGAGCCTGCCCGACGTGGGCCTGTTCTCGGACGGCACCGCCGTCAAGCTCGTCGGCGAGGAAACCTTCCGCATCGCCAGCGAGCTGGTCGACGACTACATCGCCGTCGACACCGACGCCGTATGCGCGGCCATCAAGGACGTCTTCGTCGACACGCGCAGCATCGTCGAGCCGGCGGGTGCGCTGGCGGTGGCGGCAATCAAGCAATACGTCGCCCAGCACGGCCGTCATGGCGAGACCTACGCAGCCATCCTGTGCGGCGCCAACATGAATTTCGACCGGCTGCGTTTCGTGGCCGAGCGGGCCGAAGTCGGCGAGGAACGCGAAGCGCTGTTCGCAGTCACGATCCCCGAGGAGCGCGGCAGCTTCCGCCGCTTCTGCGAGCTGGTCAGCGAGATGCCCGCGAGCACCGCCGAAGCCTCCGGCGGCGGCGCGCCACGCAACGTGACCGAGTTCAACTACCGCATCAGCGATGCCGCCAAGGCCCACGTGTTCGTCGGCCTCACCACGTCGGCACGCGGTGAATCGGCCACCATCGCGCAGACCTTCATCGACCACGGCTTCGACGCGCTCGACCTCACGCACGACGAACTCGCCAAGGAGCATCTTCGGCATCTCGTCGGCGGCCGCACGGGCCTGGCGCACGACGAACGCCTGCTGCGCTTCGTGTTCCCCGAGCGTCCCGGTGCGCTGCTCAAATTCCTGAGCCTGATGCGGCCGAACTGGAACATCAGCCTGTTCCACTACCGCAACCAGGGCGCCGACTACGGCCGCATCCTGGTCGGGCTGCAAGTGCCGGCCGGGGAGTCCACCGCCTTCGATGCCTTCCTCGAAACGTTGGGCTATCCCTACGTCGAGGAAACGACCAACCCGGCGTACCGCCTGTTCCTGCAAGCCTGACGCACGACGGAAAAAGAAAAGCCGGCGCAAGGCCGGCTTCGGTCGTCCGTTCGCGCGCTCGCGCGACAACACAGACAGCGCTATTGGGCAGCCGCCTGGGGCGGCACCGTCATTGCGGGCTGCTGCAAGGTTCCGCCGGTTTGCTGCGGTGCCACCACGGCCGGCATGGTCGACGGCAAGAGCCCTGCCGGTGCAGGCAGCGGCGCGGGCACGACGGCCATCGGGGGCGGCGCCACGCTGCTGACACTGATCGGCGCTCGCACCGGCAGTTGCAGCGTGAACGCTGCAGGCCCATCGAACTGGGCACCGAGCGTTGCCGCGCGCACGCCCACCGACTGCAACACGTAGTTGTCACCGACCCGCGAGCCGACACGGAACGGCCGAGGCGGCTTGCCGTCGATGGAGATCAACGCAGCCCCCTGCCTCGAGGGGTCCGCCACCACGCCCGACAGCGCGAAGCGGCTGGCCGCTTCGGGAGCCACAGGCGCAGTGTGCGACGAGGGAAGCACGCCGAGCAACCGCGCGACCGCGTCGGAATCGGCGGACACCGAAGGTCGGGGCATGGTCGCCGCAGCCGCCACGGCATCGGCCGGCGAAGCCAGGCGCAGCACCCAGAACACCGCGGCGCCAGCGGCCAGTGCCCAAAGGCCGGTCGTTGCAAGTGGGGCATGCCAGCGGGCTGCGGAGTAAGGACTTGTCATGGCCGCGGATTATCATGCAGCGCGCTTTCCGAACCATGTCACCCAACCTATGACCAAATTCATTCGTGCCGCTTCCCGCACCGCCCAACGCGGCTTCACGCTGATCGAACTGATGGTGGTGCTGGTCATCATCGGCGTGCTGGCGGCATTGATCGTGCCGAACGTGATCGAGCGCGCCGACGATGCCCGCGTGACGGCCGCCCGCACCGACATCAACAACCTGATGCAGGCGCTCAAGCTCTACCGCCTGGACAACCAGCGCTACCCGACTGCCGAGCAGGGCCTGCAGTCGCTGCTTACGCGCCCGACCACCGGACCGGCCGCACCCAACTGGAAGCCTTACGTCGAGAAGTTGCCCAATGACCCCTGGGGCCATCCGTACCAGTACATGAACCCGGGCATCAAGGGCGAGATCGACGTGCTCTCGTTCGGCGCAGACGGCGTGAGTGGTGGCGAAGGCAAGAATGCCGACATCGGCAGCTGGCAGTAGCAGCACGGGCGCCCGGCGCCACACAAGGCAACAGCCGCGTGCCGCTCGCGGCTTCACCCTGCTGGAGCTGATCGTCGTGATCGCGATCATCGCGATCGCCACCGCCAGCGTGAGTTTTGCGATGCGCGACACCAACGCGGCCAAGCTCGACCGCGAAGCCGACCGGCTCGCCGCCCTGCTCGAATCGGCCCGCGCCCAATCGCGGGCCAGCGGCGTTGCGGTGCGGTGGCGCCCGGTCGAAGGCAGTTTCGTGTTCGATGGCCTGCCGGCCGATGCGCTGCCCGGCGGCTGGGTCGCCGAGGGCATCACCGCCCAGGCCTCGCTCGCCAATGGCGTGCTGGTTCCTGCCCTGCAGCTCGGGCCCGACCCGATCATTGCGGCGCAGCAGGTCACGCTGTATTCCGCCGGCCCGCCTGCGCGTTCGCTGCGCATCGCCACCGATGGTTTGCGCCCCTTCACCGTCTCCCCCGTGCCATGAGCCGCAGGCCTGCTTCTTCTTCACGCATCGGCGGCTTCACGCTGATCGAGGTGCTGATCGCGCTCGGCATCGTCGCGCTGGCGCTTGCCGCCGGTTCGCAGGCCACGATGTCGCTCACGCGCAATGCGCAGCGGCAGTCCGACCTGGTGCTGGCCGACCTGTGCGCAGAGAACGAACTCGCCAAGGCTCGCCTGTCGCGGCAGATGCCGGCCGTGGGTGACTCGGGTTCGATCTGCGTGCAAGCGGGTGCGTCGTTCAACGTGACGACCTCGACCGTATCCACGCTCAACCCGAATTTCCGCCGCGTCGATGTGCAGGTGCGCGACGAGGGCAACGCACCGATCCTGCGCATCTCGACCGTGGTGGGGCGCTTCTGATGACGCCACGCGTCCATCGCACAAAGGCCCCGCGCGGCTTCACGCTGATCGAACTGCTGGTCGCCATCTCCGTCATGGCGCTGCTTTCGCTCGTGAGCTGGCGCGGTCTGGACAGCATGTCGCGCGCCACCACGCAGAACCAGCAGCGTGCCGACGCCGTCCTGACGCTGCAGGCCACGCTCGCCCAATGGGGCGCCGACCTCGACGCCACGACCGCCCTGGCGCAGACCCGCCCGATCGACTGGGACGGCCGCGTGCTGCGCCTCACGCGCCGCAACAGCGACGCGACCGCGCCTTCGGTGCTGGTGGTGGCGTGGACCCTGCGCGGCGGCCCCGATGGCGTGCGCTGGCGACGCTGGCAATCGCCCTCCTTCACCACACGCGGCGAATGGCAGCAGGCCTGGAATCTCGCTGCCAGTTGGGCGCAGGACGGCGGCGCGCAACCCGGCGGCTACGGCGATGTCGCCTTGATGGCCGCCGACAGCTGGCAGCTTTACTTCTTCCGCGACAGCACCTGGGTGCCGGCCGGCCAGTTGCCCAATGCCACGCCGCCGCCGACCAATCCGCCCACACCGGGCAACCCCGCCAACCCCACGGGCCCGATCGTCAACATGCCCGACGGCGTGCGCCTGGTGCTGAGCCTGCCGCCCGGCGACGGCCTGTCGGGCGTGCTGACCCGCGACTGGGTCAGGCCGACGGTCGGGGCGCCGAAATCATGACGCCGCAGCGCACCGCCAAGCCGATGAAGCGCACGCATCGCCAGTCCGGTGCCGCGCTGCTCGCCGCGATGCTGACCGTGATGCTGGTCGCCACTTTCTCCGCCTCGGCGCTGTGGCAGCAATGGCGCGCCTCGGAAGTCGAAGGCGCGGAGCGCGCACGCGTGCAGGCGGCTTGGGTGCTGATTGGCGCGCTCGACTGGTCGCGCCTGATCCTCGGTGAAGACGGCCGCGCCGGCGGCCCCGACCACCTGGGCGAGCCCTGGGCCGTGCCGCTCGAGGAAGCGCGCCTCACCAGCTTCCTGTCGGCGGACAAGAACGTGTCGAGCGACAACCTCGAAGGGCTGCCCGACGCCTTCCTGTCGGGCCGCATCGTCGATGCGCAGTCCAAGCTCAACGTGCTGTCGCTGGTCGATGGCGGCAAGCCGATGCCGGCGAGCGTCGCCACCTTCACCCGGCTGTTCAACCTGCTGGGCCTGCCGGTGTCGGAACTCAACCTGATGACCAGCCGCCTCGCAAGCGCGCTGTCGAACGGCACCGCGTCCGACGGCAGCGCCGATGTCGACGCCGGCGCTGCGCCGCTGATGCCGCAGGAGGTCTCGCAGCTGGTGTGGCTCGGTCTCTCGCCTTCGACCGCCACGGCCCTCGAACCCTACGTGACGATCCTGCCGGTGCGCACCACGCTCAACATCAACACCGCCAGCGCCGAGGCGATCAGCGCCAGCATGGAATCGCTCAGCATCGCCAACGCGCGCCAGTTGGTGGACCGGCGCACGCGCTCCTTCTTCAAGGACCTCGCCGCAGCCAACGCCGCATTGCCCAGCGGCGGCACGCCCTTCAACGCGACGCAGCACGGCGTGGGCACGCAGTTCTTCGAGGTGTACGGCAAGCTGCGGCTGGACCGCACCTGGGTCGAAGAGCACTCGCTCCTGCAGCGCAACGGTGTCACGGTGACGACGATCTGGCGCACGCGCGGCGCCGGCGCAACGAACACTCCGGTCAAACCCTGATCCCGGTGACATTTTTTTAACAAAAAAGCCTTCAAATGGGCGTCACACCTACGCGCTACGCTATCGAAATTAGAGCGCTTTGCTGTAAGACGCCCACCTACAATCACCGGCTTTTCCAAGATCGACATGACCCCCCTGCTGCTCATTGCCCCCCTCCCTCCGGCCGACGCCGCGGGTGAGTACGACTGGGCCCAGGCAGGCGACGACGGCATTGCGTTGCGCAACCAAGGCCGCGCGCTGCTGGCGCTCCTGCCCTCGAGCACAGAAGTCACGCTCGGCATTCCTTCCGCGGCGTTGTCGTGGCACCGCATCGCGCTGCCCAAGGGCAGCATGGGCAGCGCCTCCAAGCTGCGCGCCGTGCTCGACGGCCTGCTCGAAGAGCATCTGCTCGACGAGCCCGAGGTCCTGCACTTCGCGCTCGAACCCGACGCCAAGGCCGGTGGCCCGGTGTGGGTCGCGGCCTGCAATCGCATCTGGCTGCGCAGCATCGTGCAGGGGCTCGAAGCGGCCGGTCGGCGCGTGGTGCGCATCGTCCCCGAGTTCGCACCCCAGCCGGCCGACGGCCCGCCGCTGTTGCAGATCACGGGCGAGCCCGAGGCGCCGCAGCTCACGGTCTGCGATGCCGACGGTGTCGTCTCGCTGCCGCTGGCCGGCGCCGGGCTGGCCCTGTCGGGCGGCCTGCCGCTGGACACCGCCGTCATCACCACCGAACCCGCCGTGGCCGAAGCGGCCGAGCACCTGCTCGAACGCCGCGTGCCCATCGTGCAGACGCCGCAGCGCTGGCTGCAGGCCGCGCGCACGCCCTGGGAGCTGGCGCAGTTCGACCTTGCCGTGACGGGCCGTGCGCGCGCCGGCAAGAAGTTCGCGTCGGTGTTCCAGACCCTGCGCTATGCGCCCGAATGGCGCGCCGCGCGCTGGGGCGCCGTGGTGCTGCTGCTGACCCAGTTGATCGGCCTCAACGCCTGGGCCTGGAAAGAGCGCAACTCGCTCGAAGCCAAGCGCAAGGCCGCCGACGTCATCCTCACCCAGACCTTCCCCTCGGTGAAGATCGTGGTCGACGCGCCGCTGCAGATGGCGCGCGAAGTCTCGGCGCTGCAGCAGGCCGTGGGCGACGTGGCCGGCAGCGACTTCGAACCCATGGTCGGCGCACTCGCCACGAACCTTCCGCCCGGCAAGGTGCCCAGCGCCGTCGACTACAGCGCCGGTCAGTTGCGCCTGCGCGGCCTCGGGCTGCAACCCTCCGAGGTCTCCCAGCTCACCGGTGCGATGGCGCCGCGCGGCTACAACGTTCGCACCGAAGGCGATCTGCTGTTGGTACAGGCCGAGGCCACCCGATGAATTTCAGCGAACAGCTCAAGGCCCGCTGGGCCGCCCTTGAAGCGCGCGAGCGCCGCATGGTCGCCGCCGCCATCGCGCTCGTGGCACTGGCCTTGCTTTGGTGGATTGCGCTCGCTCCCGCGTTGCGCACGCTGGCTGCGGCCCCGGCCGAACACGCGAAGCTCGATGCCCAACTGCAGCAGATGGCCACCTTGCAGAACCGCGCGAAGGCGCTGCAGTCGCAGCCCCGGCTGAACCGCGACGACGCCATGCGCGCGCTCGAAGTCTCGGTACGCGACGGCCTCGGCACAAGCAACGCCCAGCTCATGAACGCCGGCGGCGACAGCGCCACCGTCACGCTGCGCGCAGCGCCTGCGAACGCGGTCGCCCAATGGCTGGCGCAGGCACGCGGCAACGCCCATGCCGTGCCACGCGAAGCCCACCTGACCCGGGCCCCCGCCGCCCCGCCGGCGGCAGGCGGCAAGGACGCCTCGTCGCAAACCCCGCAGATCCGCTGGGAAGGCACGCTCGTCATGGCGCTCCCCGCAGCGCGATGAGCCACGGCAACCCGGCATGGTGACGCGCCCCCTTCTTCCCGAAACCAAACCGCGCCGCGGCTGGCGCTGGGCGCTGCTCGGCATCGCGATCGGCGCGGTGCTGGCGGTGGTGCCGTTCGCGCCGGCGCGATGGCTCTCGGGGGCACTGTCGAACTGGAGCCAGGGCCGGCTGGTGCTGGCCAACCCGCGCGGCACCGTCTGGAACGGCACGGCCGCCGTAGTGTTTGCCAGCGGTGTCGGCGGGGCCGAAGCCATCTCGCTGCCGGGCCTGCTGCACTGGCGCATGCGCCCGAACTGGAGCGGCCTGTCCGCCAGCCTCGATCTGCCCTGCTGCGCGGCCACACCGCTCGAACTCAAGGCCAGCCTGCGCGCCGGCGGCATGCAGCTCGAGTGGCAGGACGCCCGCTCGCGCTGGCCCGCCACCATGCTCACCGGCCTGGGCGCGCCCTGGAACACGCTCAAGCTCGACGGTGCGCTCGACCTTTCCACCAAGGCCTTCGCGATGCAGTGGGACGGCCCCACGCTGCGCATCGCGGGGCAGGCGACGCTCGACGCCACCGATGTTTCTTCCAGCCTGTCGACCCTGCGGCCGATGGGCAGCTACCGGCTCACGCTCGAAGGCGGCAATCGCCCCACGCTGCTGCTCAGCACGCGCGAGGGCAGCCTCGAGTTGAACGGCAGCGGCAGCTGGAACGGCACCACCTTCCGCTTCAACGGCGAAGCCAGTGCCGCGCCCGGCCGCGAAGACGCGCTTTCCAATTTGTTGAACATCATCGGACGGCGCGACAACGCGCGTTCGATCATCACCCTGGGTTGATCCGATCATGATGAAGCCACTGTCTTCGCCCGGCGCCCGCCTCGGCATCGTCGCACTCGCGGCACGCATGCTGATCGCGGCGTCTCTCCTGCAGGCCGTCTCGCCCGCCTTCGCGCAGGCCGGCGACGCACCGCGGCGCGGCGAACCGATCACGCTGAACTTCGCCAACGCCGACATCGAGGCCGTGGCCCGCACCATGGCGGTGGTGACCGGGCGCGACGTGGTGGTCGATCCGCGCGTCAAGGGCACGATGAACCTCGTTACCGACCGCGCCATCGCGCCGGCCGCCGCGTTCAACCAGTTCGCCTCGGCCTTGCGGCTGCAGGGCTTCACGGTGGTGGAAGCCGATGGCCTCTACAAGGTGGTGCCCGAGGCCGATGCCAAGCTGCAGAGCAGCACGGTCAACACCTCCATCGGCGCGACCGCGTCGAGCGGCAGCAACCAGATCGTCACGCAGATCTTCAGGCTGAACTACGAGTCGCCGAACAGCCTGCTGCCGGTGCTGCGCCCGCTGATTCCGCCCAACAACACCATCAACGTGAACCCGGGCAACAACTCGCTCGTGATCACCGATTACGCCGACAACATGCGCCGGCTGGCCCGCATCATCGCGTCGCTCGACGTGCCGAATGCGTCGGACATCGAGATCATCCAGCTCAAGCACTCCGTGGCCACCGACCTGTTGCCGCTGGTGCAGCGGCTGGTCGACGGCAGCGGCTCGGGCGCACCGGGCGCCGCCGCGGCGCCGGGCGCGGCCGATGCGTCGTTCCGCACCACGCTGCTGGCCGACCCGCGCAGCAACTCGCTCATCTTGCGCGCGGCCAATCCGGCGCGCGTGCAGCTCATTCGCACGCTGGTCGAGAAGCTCGACCGCGCGCCGACCGAAAGCAGCAACGGCGTGGCCGGCAACATCTATGTGGTCTACCTGAAGAACGCCGACGCGGTGCGGCTGGCGGCCACGCTGCGCGCCGCGATGGCGGCGAACCAGCAGTCGGGCACGCAAGGTGCCGCGGGTGGTGGTGGCGGCGGCAGCCCGGTGCCGCAACAGAGCAGCGCGCCACAGGCCATGCAGGCCAGCATGAGCGGAGGCAGCGGAGGCTCGGCCGCCGCCAACGCGCCGCTGAACAACAACAACCAGCCCTCGACCGGCGGCCAGATCCAGGCCGACCCGTCGACCAACTCGCTGATCATCACGGCGCCCGAGCCGCAGTACCGCCAGATGCGCGCGGTGATCGACAAGCTCGACGGCCGGCGCGCGCAGGTCATGATCGAGGCGCTGATCGTCGAGGTGAGCGACACCGCCGCCGCGAAGTTCGGCGTGCAATGGCAAAGCGCGCTGGGCGGCAATGCCGTGATCGGCACCAACTCCACCGTCGCGGGCGCCAGCATCCTGGCGCTGACGCAGGCGCTGGCCACGCGCAACGTGAACGGCCTCAATCTGGCGCCGGGCATGAACCTCGGCATTGCCGGCAAGGTGGGCGGCCAGTACATCCTGGGCGCGATCGCCAGCTTCTTCGACAGCGACAAGGACGCCAACGTGCTGTCCAAGCCCAACCTGCTGACGCTGGACAACGAGGAAGCCAAGATCGTCATCGGTCAGAACGTGCCCTTCCCCACGGGCTCGTACGCCAGCACCTCGGGCTCGGTGGGCGTCAATCCGTTCACCACGGTCGAACGCAAGGACGTGGGCCTCACCTTGCGCGTGCGCCCGACCATCAACGAGAACGGCACCGTCAAGCTGACGATCTTCCAGGAAACCTCCACGGTCGACCAGCAGACGCTGACCAACGTGAACGGCCCGACCACCAGCAAGCGCTCCATCGAGTCGAGCGTGCTGGTGGAAGACGGCGGACTGGTCATGCTCGGCGGCCTGCTGTCGGACAGCTACAACAACACGGTCGAGAAGGTGCCGCTCGCGGGTGACATTCCTGTGCTCGGCAACCTGTTCAAGAGCCAGGCCCGGTCGCGTGAAAAGATCAACCTCATGATGTTCCTGCGTCCGGCGGTGATGCGCGACGGCAATGCGACCGACAGCTTCGCCTACGACCGCTACGACGAAATCCGTGGCTTGCAACAGCGCTCGCAACCGGACACCTCCAACGTGATGCTGCGTGCCGTGGACGGCGCCAACGTGTTGCCCGCGCTGCCGGCGCGCACACCCGACACGACCAGCACCAGGCAGAGAGAGTCCCGCATCGAAGGCACTCAGCTCATTCCGCCGCCGCAACCCGCCGCGGACACCCGCCGGCTGGCCCCGAGCCCGCTGCGCGGCGCACTCCCGCCCACGGGCGACCCGGTGAGTTCGCGCGAACTGCCTTGATGCCTCTATCCTCTGCCTCAACGCCACCCACGCACACGCCCCGCTGACCCTGCCCATGCGCTATCCCCTGCCCTATGCCTTCGCTCGCAGCCAGCAATTGCTGCTGGAGGAGGCCGACAACGGCCGCTACACGCTGTGGATGTCGGCCCACCCCGCACGCAGCGCGGTCGGCGAGGTGTCGCGCAAGTACGGCGTGCAGGCCTTCGAGGTGCTGGCCGGCGGCGCGCTGGCGCAGCGCATCAGCGCGGCCTATGCGCAGGGCGAATCGAGCGCCGCCGCGGTGGTGAGCGAAGTGCAGAACGACGCCGACCTCTCGCGCATGATGCAGGAGCTGCCGGCGGTCGAAGACCTGCTGGCCAGCGCGGGCGACGCGCCCATCATCCGCATGCTGAACGCGCTGCTCACGCAGGCCGCGCGCGACGGCGCCAGTGACATCCACATCGAGCCTTACGAGCGCACCTCGTCCGTGCGCTTTCGCATCGACGGCACGCTGCGCGAAGTGGTGCAGCCCAACCGCGCGCTGCACGCCGCGCTGATCTCGCGCCTGAAGATCATGGCCGACCTCGACATCTCCGAGAAACGGCTGCCGCAGGACGGGCGCATCAGCTTGCGCATCGGCACGCGCGCGGTCGATGTGCGCGTCTCCACGCTGCCCAGTGCGCATGGCGAACGCGCCGTCCTGCGCCTGCTGGACAAGAGCGAGTCGAAGCTCACGCTCGAATCGGTCGGCATGCAGGGCGACACGCTGCAGCGCTTCGAGAAACTCATCACGCAGCCCCACGGCATCATCCTGGTGACCGGCCCGACCGGTTCGGGCAAGACCACCACGCTGTATGCGGCACTGGCCCGGCTCGATGCGAGCCGCAGCAACATCATGACGGTGGAAGACCCCATCGAGTACGAACTGCCGGGCGTGGGCCAGACGCAGATCAACGCCAAGATCGAACTGACCTTCGCCAAGGCCCTGCGCGCCATCCTGCGGCAAGACCCGGACGTGATCATGATCGGCGAAATCCGAGATTTCGAGACCGCACAGATCGCCATCCAGGCGTCGCTGACCGGCCACCTCGTGCTGGCCACGCTGCACACCAACGATTCGGTCAGCGCCGTCACGCGCCTGACCGACATGGGCGTCGAGCCCTTCCTGCTGAGTTCGTCGCTGCTGGGCGTGCTCGCTCAGCGCCTCGTGCGCAAGGTCTGCACGGCCTGCGCCGGCGAGGGCTGCGATGTCTGCGGCCAGACCGGCTACCAGGGCCGCACCGGCATTTTCGAGCTGCTGGTGGCCGACGAAACCGTGCAGGGACTGATCCACAGCAAGGCGGCCGAGAGCGAACTGCTCCAGGCCGGCGCGCGCGGCGGCCTGCGCCTGATGCGCGAAGACGGCGAACGGCTGGTGCAGGCCGGCATCACCTCGCGCGCAGAACTCGTTCGCGTCACGCGAGACTAGGCCACCAGGCGCTCCCCATGCCCGCCTATTCCTTCGAAGCCATCGATGCCAGCGGCCAGTCGCGCGAAGGCGTGCTGGAGGCCGACACCGCGCGCAGTGCCCGCAGCCTGCTGCGCGCGCAAGCGCTGATTCCGCTGTCGGTCACGCCGGTCGGCAGCGACCACATCAATGGCACCGGCCAGCGCAGCGGCCTCGGCCGATGGCTCGGCGGCGGCAAGCGTGTCTTCAATTCCACCGGCCTCGCGGTGTGGACGCGGCAGCTCGCGGGCCTCGTGTCTTCAGGCCTGCCGCTGGAACGCGCGCTCACCGCGCTCACCGACGAAGCCGAGTCCGAGCCGCAGCGCAACCTCGTCGCCTCGCTGCGCTCCGAGGTCAATGCGGGTTCGCCTTTCGCGCGCGCACTGTCGGCGCACTCGCGCGAGTTCTCGCCCATCTACACGGCCGTGATCGGCGCCGGCGAACAGAGCGGCAACCTCGGGCTGGTGCTCGACCGCCTCGCCGACGACCTCGAAGAACGGCAGGCGTTGCAGCAGAAGCTGATCGGTGCGGCGCTGTACCCGGCCATCGTCACGCTGGTGGCCATCGTCATCGTGATCTTTCTCGTGAGCTACGTGGTGCCGCAGGTAGCACAGGTATTCGCTGGCACCAAGCGCTCGCTGCCCTTCCTCACCACGGTGATGCTGTCGCTGAGCGCGGGCGTGCGCAGCTACGGCTGGTGGATGCTGTGCGGCGTCGTGCTCGCCGCCATCGGTGTGCGGGTGGCGCTGGCGCAGGAAGCCTTCCGCCTGAAGTTCGATGCGGCGTGGCTCAAGCTGCCGCTGGTCGGCAAGCTCGCGCGCGGCTACAACGCGGCGCGCTTCGCGAGCACGCTCGCCATGCTGGCCACGGCCGGCGTGCCGATCCTGCGCGCGCTGCAGGCCGCCTCTGAAACGCTGGGCAACCGCGCAATGCGCGCCGACGCGCTCGACGCGCTGGTGCTGGTGCGCGAAGGCGCGCCGCTGGCCTCGGCACTGGCGCAGAAGAAACGCTTTCCGGGCCTGGTCTCGATGTTCGCGCGCCTGGGCGAGCAGACCGGCACGCTGCCGCTGATGCTGCAGCGCGCGGCCAACCAGCTGGGTGCCGAAGTGCAGCGCCGCGCGATGCACCTGGCCACCATCCTCGAACCGCTGTTGATCGTGGCGATGGGCGGCGTGGTGATGCTGATCGTGCTGGCCGTGATGCTGCCGATCATCCAGCTCAACCAGTTCGTCAAGTGACAACGACGGCCAGCAAGCAGGACGCCCCATGCCGGTAACGCTCGAAGACAAACTCGTGGTCGCGATCTCCTCGCGGGCGCTGTTCAACCTCGAAGAAGAAAACAAGATCTTCGAGGCCGGCGACAACGAGGGCTACATGCAACTGCAGCTCGACCGCATCGACGTGCCGGCCGCGCCCGGCATCGCGTCCTCGCTGATCCGCAAGCTGCTGCGCTTCAACGACGACGGCGTGCAGCGCGTCGAAGTGGTAATCCTCTCGCGCAACGACCCGGTATCGGGCATGCGCATCTTCAAGTCGAGCGCGGCGGCCGACATCAAGCTGCAACGCGGCGTGTTCACGCAGGGCCGCCCGCCCTTCGGCTACCTGCGCCCGCTGCGCGCGCACCTGTTCCTGTCGGTCAATGAGCAGGACGTGCGCGAAGCGCTCGGCGCGGGCTTTCCGGCCGCGCGGGTGCTGGTCGAATCGGTCAAGGCCAGCGCCGCCTGGCCGAACGAAGTGCGCATTGCCTTCGACGGCGACGCGGTGCTGTTTTCCGATGAGGCCGAGCGCGTGTTCCAGGCCGAAGGGCTCGACGCCTTCCAGGCGCATGAACTGAGCAAGGCCGACCTGCCGCTGCCCGAAGGCCCGTTCAAGCCGCTGCTGGCCGCGCTGCATCGCCTGCAGATGGCCGGCAATGCGCAGATGCGCATTCGCACCGCGCTCGTCACCGCGCGCAGCGCGCCGGCGCACGAACGCGCCATCCGCACGCTGATGAAGTGGAACATCCGCGTCGACGAGGCGATGTTTCTGGGCGGCCTGCCCAAGGGCGAGTTCCTGCGCGAGTTCGAGCCCGACTTCTTCTTCGACGACCAGACCGGCCATGTCGATGCAGCATCGCTGCATGTGCCCGCCGGCCATGTGTCCAGCGGCATCAGCAACGAGCCCTGAGAAGGTGCGAACCTCGCGCGGCGCAGCCTCGCTGCACGCGCTGCACGCACTCCATAGCGCCAAGGATTGCACACGCGCCGGCATCTTGTGCCGGCGGATTCATCCCGCTGTCATCCGCGCTTTCTAGTCTCGAAGCTCGGCACCGGGAATCCCCGCCATCCATTCAATGGGTCTGCCTTCGCACGGGCATCGAGCCCAGGATGTGCTGCGCGCCGATCCCGCTCATGAAGAACCACCACAAGACACCCATGACCTCCCGTCGCAAATTCCTTCAGCGCGCCGCCAGCACAACGGCCGCCGCCGTCACGCTCTCGGCGCTCCCGCTCGGCATTCGCCGCGCGCTCGCGATTCCAGCCAACAACAAGACCGGCACGATCACGGACGTCGAGCACATCGTGATCCTGATGCAGGAGAACCGCTCGTTCGATCATTACTTCGGCACCCTCCAGGGCGTGCGCGGTTTCGGCGACCCTCGGCCGGTCGCCTTGCCCAACGGAAAACCCGTCTGGTACCAGCCCAACGGCGGCGGCTATGTGCTGCCCTATCACCCGGATGCCGGCAATCTCGGCTCGCGGTTCACCTCTGGCCTGAACCACAACTGGGGTGACGGGCACGACGCGTGGAACAAGGGCCGATACGACGGCTGGGTGGCCGCAAAGAGCGTCCGAACGATGGCCTACATGACGCGCGAGGACATTCCCTTTCATTTCGCGCTGGCCGACGCCTTCACGATCTGCGATGGCTACCACTGCTCGCTGCTGGGCCCCACCGACCCCAACCGGTACTACATGTTCAGCGGCTGCTGCGGCAACGACGGCACCAACGGCGCCACCGGCGGGCCCGACATCTCGAATGGCGAGACAGGCAACTACAGCTGGACAACCTATCCCGAGCGGCTCGAGGCGGCAAATATCTCGTGGAAGGTCTACCAGGACATCGGGCTGGGGCTCGGTGGCAAGGCTCCCGCCGGACAAGGCTGGGGCTGGACCCAAGACAAGTTCATTGGAAACTACGGCGACAACTCGTTGCTTTACTTCAAGCAATACCGAGCCGCCAAGCCGGGCGAGCCGCTGCACGACAAGGCCCGGACCGGAACCAACATCGCCGTCACCAAGGGGTCGCTCTTCGAGCAACTCAAGAACGATGTCGCCAGCGGCAATTTGCCAAAGGTGTCGTGGATCGCCGCGCCCGAGGCCTACACCGAGCACCCCGATTGGCCGTCGAATGGCGGCGCCTGGTACATCGACCAGGTCTTGCAGGCACTGACCTCCAATGCAGACGTGTGGAGCAAGACCGTGCTGCTCGTGACCTACGACGAGAACGACGGCTGGTTCGACCACATGCCGCCGCCTTTCGCACCCTCTTCGAAGAACCAGGGCCAATCCACGGTCAGCATCGTCAACGAATACCACACCGACGGGCAGCCCTTTGGCCTGGGCGTGCGCGTGCCGATGCTCGTGGTTTCGCCCTGGTCCAAGGGCGGCTGGGTCGACTCCCAGGTGTTCGACCACACCTCGATCATCCGTTTCATCGAAGCCCGGTTTGGCGTGCAGGAGCCGAACATCTCGCCCTGGCGCCGCGCAGTCTGCGGCGACCTGAGTTCGGCTTTCAATTTCGCCAATCCGGACCCGGTCATTCCGGCACTCTCGCCCACCGCCGGCTATGTGCCGCCTGCGACGAACCCGGGCAGCTTCGTATCGACGGTCCCTGCGGTTCAGACGCTGCCAAGGCAGGAACCCGGCCAGCGACCCGCTCGCCCAGTGCCCTACGAACTGTTCACGCATGGCAGAACCGATGCAGCCACCGGCCGGTATTGGCTCGACTTCGGCAATACCGGAAGCGTGGCCGCGGTGTTCCAGGTTTACGCCGGCAACCGCACGGACGGCCCCTGGGTGTACACCGTCGAAGCGGGCAAGAAGCTTTCCGATTACTGGAGCGCCGTTGCCTACACACAGGGCATCTACGATCTCAGCGTCTACGGCGCCAACGGCTTCCTGCGCCAGTTCAAGGGCAATGTGTCGACCGCGACCACCCCCGGGCATGCCAACCCGGAAGTCGCCGCCTGCTACGACGTGACCCGCCGCAACATCCTGCTGACGCTCAAGAACACGGGCGATACGCCCTGCCAGGTGACGGTGACCCATGGCTACGGCAACGCGGCGCCCCGCAACTTCACATTGAGCGCCGGCGCCAGCCTCGACGACTACTGGGACCTGGGCACCAGCGACGGCTGGTACGACCTGTCGATCACGGCCAACACCGGCGACGACTTCCTTCGGCGCTTTGCGGGGCATGTCGAGAATGGCCAGCCGAGCAAGTCTGACCCGAAGCTGGACCTGGCGCCGCCCGTGATGCCGCCCGCCGCAGCCCCCACGCTCGCGGCGTTGAAGAACAGCATTGCGGCGGGAAGCAGCATCGATTTCAGCTACAGCATTTCGGCTGCGAGCGTGAGCGCCAAAAATTGGATCGGTGTCTTTCCGGCTTCCAGCACCGTGCCGGATCAGACGGGCTATCGCACGTACAGCATCTATGGATATGCGACCGGTGCCAGCGGCCAGGTGACGCTGAAGACGACGACCCTGGCCGCAGGTTCCTACAAAGTCTGGTTCCTGGCCAACGATGGCTACGGTGTCCTGGCCGGACCCGTGGCGTTCTCCGTGACTTGACCCACCACAGGAATCGATGACGAGGGGCAGCGCGCGCGATGTGCGCTTGCACCTCGTCACCCCAAGTTCATGCCGGTGTCCCTGGCGCTTTCCAGCCTCGGGACGCACAACATCAGGAGGTTCTCTCTATGCGGTTCTTCTCCCTTCGCCAATGCCTTGCAGCCGCATTGGTCATCATGGCCTGCACACTCTCCGCCTGCGGTGGCGGCAGCGACAGTGTCGGCGTCTTCAGCGGCTTGCCCACCGCGGGCACGCCCACGACACCACCCGACACCAGCGTCAAGTCCGAGATGCATTGCGCGCCCTGAACGCCCGGGGCAGACTTCGTAAGACCATGCCCTCACGCCGCCAATTCCTCACAGGCACCGCCACCACGGGCGCCGCGGCGCTTGCGCTGTCGGCCTTTCCGCCGAGCATCCGCCGCGCGCTCGCGATTGCCGCCAACAACAAGACCGGCACGATCATGGACGTCGAGCATGTCGTGATCCTGATGCAGGAGAACCGCGCCTTCGACCATTACTTCGGCACGCTCAAGGGCGTGCGCGGCTTCGGCGATCGCATCACCATTCCCCTGCCCGGCGGCCTGAGCGTGTGGCAGCAGCTCGACGACGCGGGCAGGCAGGTGGTGCCCTACCACCTCGATGCCACCCAAGGCAACGCGCAGCGCGTGAGCGGCACGCCGCACACCTGGGTCGACTCGCACAAGGCCTGGGACGGCGGCCGCCTGTACCAGTGGCCGCGTTTCAAGAAGGTGAGCAAGACGTCGCCCTTCACGCAGTCGATGGGCTACCTGACAGAGGCAGAGCTGCCATTCCAGTTCGCGCTGGCCAACGCCTTCACGATCTGCGACGCCTACCACTGCGCGATGCACACCGGCACGCACGCCAACCGCGCTTTCCACTGGACCGGCACCAACGGCCCCACGGGCGCCAACGTGGCCTACGTGAACAACGTCAACACCTGGGCGATGACGGGACCCTCAAGCGAAGGCTATGAGTGGAAGACCTATGCGGAGCGCCTGCAGGAAGCGAACGTCAGTTGGCTCGTCTACCAGAACATCTCCAACAACTACGGCTGCAATCCGCTGCTGGGCTTCAGGCAATACCGCAGGGCGAACGAAGCGTCCGCCAAGCCGGTGAATTCCACCGACGCCCAGGGAACCGCACACGCCTATGCACCCGGCGACGACACCGGCAACCCGCTCTACAAGGGCACCGCCAACACGCTGCCGGTGGCCGACCAGGCCGCCTTCGACGCGGGCGCGATCTTCGATGCCTTCCGCGCCGACGTGAAGGCCGGCCGGCTGCCGCAGGTGTCATGGATCATTCCGCCCGACGTGTACTCCGAGCACCCCAGCCCTTCGAGCCCGGTGCAAGGCGCGTGGTACATCCAGCAGGCGCTGGACGCGCTCACCGCGGTGCCCGAGGTGTGGAGCAAGACCGTGCTGTTCGTCAACTTCGACGAGAACGACGGCTACTTCGATCACGTGCCCTCGGCCTCGGCGCCCTCGCCCATTCCCTCGGCCGACGCCGGCGTGAAAGTCTTCGCCGGCAAGACCACCATGTCCGACGCAGACCTGAGCTGCGAGTACTTCAACCACCCGCCGCCGCCGGGCGTGCCCACCGCCCAGCCCAAGCCCGACGGCAACGTCTACGGCCCCGGCATGCGCGTGCCGATGTACGTGATCTCGCCCTGGAGCCGCGGCGGCTGGGTCAACTCGCAGACCTTCGACCATACCTCGGTGCTGCGCTTTCTCGAAGCGCGCTTCGGCGTCAGGGAAACCAACATCAGCCCGTTTCGCCGCGCGGTCAACGGCGACCTCACGAGCGCCTTCAACTTCGCCACGCCGAACCAGGACGCGCTGCCTCCGCTCGCGGGCAGCAGGACCAAGGCCGAGGCTGACCAACTGCGTGCCGCGCAAGACCCACTGCCGCAGGTCACGCCGCCGGCCGACGGCAAGCTGCCCGTGCAAGCCCCCGGCACACGGCCTTCGCGCGCGCTGCCCTACGAGTTGCACGCGAGCGCCAAGGCCGATGCGGCCGGCGGCACATTGCAGTTGCTGTTCGCCAACACCGGCAAGGCCGCCGCCGTGTTCCATGTGTACGACAAGCTGCACCTCGACCGCCTGCCGCGCCGCTACATGGTGGAAGCAGGCAAGACACTCGACGACACCTGGGCCGCGATGACCGACGACGCCGGCGCCTACGACCTGTGGGTGCTGGGGCCGAACGGCTTCCATCGCCACTTCAAGGGCGGCCTGCGCAGCGTGCAGGCAAGCGCTGCGGCCATTCCCGAGGTGCGCGTGCACTACGACACCACCCACGGCAAGGTCCACCTGCGCATGCGCAACGACGGCAAGAACGCCTGCACCTTCACCATCGCGGCCAAGGCCTACCGCACCGATGGCCCGTGGATCGCAACGGTGAACGGCGGTGCGACCGCAGACCAGAACTGGGACCTGGCGAACAGCGGCCAGTGGTACGACTTTGCCGTCACCTGCGACGCCGACCCCGCCTACTACCGGCGCTTTGCGGGCCGCATGGAAACAGGCAGGCACACGGTGAGCGATCCGGCGATGGGCTTGCCGGACCTCTGAGCGCAGGCAAGAATGCTGGCATGCTGATCCTTCGACATGCCGACGTTCTGGTCACCATGGACGCCACGCGGCGCGAAATCGCCGATGGCGCCGTGGTGTGCGACGGGCCCGCCATGGCCTGGGTGGGACCCACGGCCGAGCTGCCCGCCGTGTACCTCGATGCGCTGCGCAACGGCGGCGCCGAAGCCATCGACATGCACGGCCACGTCGTGATGCCGGGCCTGGTCAACACGCACCACCACATGTACCAGAGCCTCACGCGCGCCGTGCCCGAGGCGCAGAACGCCGAGCTGTTCAGCTGGCTCACCAACCTGTACCTGCTGTGGGCGCGCCTCACGCCCGAGATGATCCGCGTGTCGACGCAGACCGCAATGGCCGAGCTGATGCTCTCGGGCTGCACCACCACCAGCGACCACCTCTATCTTTTTCCCAATGGCTCGAAGCTCGACGACTCGATCGAGGCGGCCGATGCGATGGGCATGCGCTTTCATGCGGCGCGCGGCAGCATGAGCGTGGGCCGCAGCACCGGTGGCCTGCCGCCTGATGAAGTGGTGGAGACGGAAGAAGCGATCCTGCGCGACAGCGAACGGCTCATCGACCGCTGGCACGACGCCTCGCGCCATTCGATGCGCCGCATCGTGCTCGCGCCCTGCTCGCCGTTCTCGGTCTCGCGCGACCTGATGCGGCTGTCGGCCGAGCTTGCGCGCGAGCGCGGCGTGTCGCTGCACACGCACCTGGCCGAGAACGACAACGACGTCGCCTACTCGCGAGAGAAGTTCGGCATGACGCCGGCCGAGTACGCCGAAGACCTGGGCTGGGTCGGCCGCGATGTGTGGCACGCGCACTGCGTGAAGCTCGACGAAGCAGGCATCGCGCTGTTCGGCCGCACCGGCACCGGCGTGGCGCACTGCCCCTGCTCCAACATGCGGCTCGCCTCGGGCATCGCACCCATCGGCGCGATGCGGCGCGCGGGCGTGCCCGTGGGGCTGGGCGTGGACGGCAGCGCATCGAACGACGGTGCGCACATGCTGGGCGAAGCGCGGCAGGCCATGCTGCTGCAGCGCGTGGGCTACGGGCCGGCCGCGATGACGGCGCGCGAGGCGCTGGAGATCGCCACGCTCGGCGGCGCGCGCGTGCTGGGGCGCGACGACATCGGGGCGCTGGCACCGGGCATGTCGGCCGACGTCGTGGCCTTCGACATGCGCGGGGTGGCGCATGCGGGCGCGGGGCATGACCTGGTGGCGGCGTTGGTGTTCTGTACGCCGGGAGCCGCCTCACTGAGCGTGGTCAATGGCCTCGTGAAGATTCGCGATGGGCGCTTCACCGGGCTTGAACTCGCCCCGCTGCTTGCAAGGCATCGCACCCTCGCGCGCACTCTCTACGAGAGCGCACGGCATCCACACAGCGCCTGAGAGCCTGTTCTACGCCCCCTGGGCACAGGCAAGACAATAGCGCTCAGGAACCGGACCCTGCGCGCCTGCAAACGTCCCTGACCCAAGAGCTGCGGATTTCCCAATCGGGCCTCTCCTTGTCATCGAACACGATTTGCCCGCTGTCTCGCGAAACCAGCAGGTAGGTCGTGGCGCCGGCTGGAACGGACCCTGCGCCGTTCGCACGCCCCTGAGCATCCTCAAGTGATTACCTTCGCGCTAGGCACCAACCCTCATTGCCAACGCCAGAGCACCTCCGCAGAATCCGCCCACTGAATAGAACGGTCGTTCGATTTAGTGGGCCGAATCCATCCCCCCCTCTTCGGCTCCCCCACACCCACAACAACAGGGACCCCTTCGATGAAGCGCAGAGACATCCTCAAATGGTCCGCCTCGGCGGGCGGCCTGGGCCTGCTGGCCGGCAAACCTTCGACCGCGTCGGCGGCCTTGCCGGTGCTCAAGCCCACGCTGCCGCAGAAGATCGATCCGATCAGCGCCACGCTGCGGCGGCTCGAACTGGTGGGGCGGCAGGCCACCTACCTCTGGACCGAATCGCACATCAACCTTGCCGGCGTGCCGATGGGCGCGGTGGTGCCGCTGGGCGAGCTTCCAGCGGTCGAACACCAGCTGAAGACGGTGGCGAAGGCGGTCGAGGCGGTGATCAATTTCGCGGCCTCGTTCGCCACGGGCACGCTGGCGTCAAACAATCTGCAGACGCTCGACAACCTGCGCACGCGCATCGCCGGGCTGCAGGCCAGCTTCGACCAACTGGCCTCGCAGAATGCCGGCCTGCTCACGCTGCCGGCCGCGGTGCTGGCGCTGCTGGGAACGCTTACGAGCAGCGTGGGCGACATCGGCACGCAGCTCAAGCAGATCCATCACGACCTGCTGTCGCAAGGCCCGCTGGGGGCGCTCAACGGGCCGAAGACGCTCGCGCAGTACGACGCGCTGTTCGTGACCATCGACAAGCCGGCGATCTCGCAGATCCTGCATGACAACGACCTGTTCGCGTACATGCGCGTCGGCGGCCCGAACCCGATGCTGCTGCAGCGCGCCACCTCGCTGCCCACGAAGTTTCCGCTGGTCGATGCGCAATACCGGCAGGTCATGGGCAATGACGACAGCCTCGCCGATGCGGCGGCATCGGGCCGGCTCTACCTGCTCGACTACGTGGGCCTGGGCGACATGGCGCCGACCGGCCCGGTGACCAAGCCGCTCACGGGCACGAGCTATGTCTATGCGCCGGTCGCGCTGTTCGCGCGGCCGAAGAGCGGGCGCTCGCTGGTGCCGGTGGCGATCCAGTGCGGGCAAGACCCGTCGCTGCATCCGATCTTCCTGCGCGTGGACGACACCACCAACGCCGAGGCGTACTGGGGCTGGCAGTCGGCCAAGACCACGGTGCAGGTGGCGGACTTCAACTACCACGAGATGTTCGTGCACCTGGGCCGCACGCACCTGATGTCCGAGGCCTTCACGATGGCCACGCAGCGGCAGTTCGCCACGGCGCATCCGCTGAGCCGGCTGCTCTCGCCGCACCTCGAAGGCGCGATGTTCATCAACGAGTTCGCAACGCTGATCATCATGGCGCCGCTGACCACGGGCGACGTGATCCTGACCGCGCCCATCGAGACGCTGCAGCAACAGTGCGGCCGCGACCGGCTGGCCTACGACTTCTACGACAGCATGCTGCCCAACGACCTGCGCACGCGCGGCGTGGACGATGCCACTGCATTGCCCGACTACCCCTACCGCGACGACGCGCTGCTGGTGTGGAACGCCATCGCGCAGTGGGTCGGCGACTACGTGGCGACCTACTACATCGGCGATGGCGACGTCACCGGCGACTACGAACTCAAGGCCTGGGCCACCGAGCTGGCGACCACCGGGAAGGTCAAGGGCTTTCGCGCCATCACGACGCGTGCGCAACTGGTCGATGTGCTGACCGCGATCATCTTCAACACCAGCGCGCAGCATGCGGCGGTGAACTTCCCGCAGTATTCGGTGATGACCTATGCGCCCTTCAGCGCGGGCGCGGGCGGCACGCCGGCCCCCACAGGCAACGCGGGCCAGAGCGAGGCGAGCTGGTCGCAGATGCTGCCGTCACGGCTGGCGGCGCAGGAGCAGATATTGCTGTTCCACATCCTGGGCGGCGTGTACTACCGGCCACTCGGCGAATACAAGGACAACGCCTTTCCCCACCTGCCGGTGCTGCTCGACCCGGCCATCGCGGGGCCGGGCGGGCCGCTGGAGCGTTTTCGCAATGCGCTCGGCGGCATCGAGAACACCATCGGCCAGCGCAACGCCACGCGCTCGCGGCCTTACGAGCATTTGCTGCCGAGCCGGATTCCGTCGAGCACCAACATCTGACGGACGAAGGAAGGCCGCAGCAGCAGCCCGGTGCGGTGGCTCAGCGCCGCATCGTGTCGAGTTGCGTGACCGGCGCGCTGTTGTTGCCCCACGAACCGCGGATGTAGGTGAGCACCGAGGCCACCTCTTCCGCATCGAGCGTCTGCCCGAACGGCGGCATGCCGTAGGGGCGCGGATTGCCCGGTGTCGAGGGCAGGAAGCCGCCGTGGGCGATCACCTGGATCAGGTTGGTGGGCCGCGCCATGTTCACCGCGCGGTTGCCCGCGAGCGGTGGGTAGGCGCCAACAGCGCCCTGTCCCTGGTCGCCATGGCAGTAGGCGCAGCGCTGGTCGTAGATCTTCGCGCCGCGCGCCATGATGCCGGCATCGCGGCGGATGGGCGCCTTGGTGCTGGTGGACGCTTCGGGCTTCAGCGCGTCGGGCAGGTCCTTCAGGTAGCTCGCCATCGCCGTCAGGTCCGAATCGCTCAGGTACTGCGTGCTGCGGAACACCACGTCGGCCATCGGCCCCATGACCGAGCCGCGTGGCGCAACGCCGCTCTTGAGCAGCGACACCACGCCGGCCACGGGCCAGTCGGCCAGGCCCGCCTCATGCGGATCGGTGAGCGACGGGGCATACCAGTTCTCGACGGCAATCAGGCCGCCCGAGAGGCCGAGCTTGGTGTCCGTGGCGCCCAGCGAATTGCGGCTGCCGTGGCAGGCGATGCAATGGCCCAGCCCATCGACAAGGTAGGCACCGCGATTCCACTCGGCCGGCTTGCCCGCGTTGGCGACGAAGGCCTCGGGCTTGAACGAGAGCGCGCGCCACACGGCCAGCGCGGCCTGCGTGTCGTACGGAAAGCGCAGCCGGTGCTCGCGGTTCTGTTCCGTTGCGGGCTCCAGGCTGCGCAGGTAGGCGTAGATCGCGTCCGAATCCTCGCGCGTCACCTTGGTGAAGTTCGGATACGGAAAGGCCGGGTACAGCAGGCGCCCGTCCTTGCTGCGGCCGTTGTGCATCGCGCGCCAGAAATGCGCGCTGCTCCAGCCGCCGATGCCGGTCTGCGCATCGGGCGTCAGGTTGCTCGAATAGATGGTGCCGAAGGGGGTTTCGATGGGCAGGCCGCCCGCATAGGGCCGGCCGCCGCGCGTGGTGTGGCAGCCCGCGCAGTTGCCGGCCAGCGCGAGGTATCGGCCGCGCTCGACCAGTTGGGGCGTGGCGTTGAAGCTTTCGGCCTGCTCGGGCAGGGCATCTTCGCCGCGCAGGTTCATCATCACCAGGACGCCGGCGACCAGCGCCGCCAGCACGACCAGCACCAGCGCCACCCAACCGGTGCGTCGCAGCAAACTCATGGGGGCTTTCGTCACTTCGAGGTCCCGCCGCAGGCAATCGGCATCGGTGCCGGCAGCGACGCCACGGCCTTCGCGTTGGCCGGCATCGGTTGCGTTGCCAACCAGCTCGTCACGGCATTCACGTCCGAAGTCCACATGCGGCGGCCGACTTCGGCCATGCAGTCGGGCGCGATCGCATGCCGCTCGTTGGTGAGCCAGGCACCGAGCTGCGACGCCAGGTAGAGGCGCGGCAGGCCCAGCAGGCCCGGCGTGGCGGGCTGCACGCCCGTCAGGGCCGCGCCGTGGCACTGCACGCAGGCCGGCAGCCGGCGCTCCGCATCGCCTTGCAAGGCGAGCACACGGCCGCGCTCGAGCACTTCGGGCTTGGCGTCGCTCAGCGGCGAGATCGGTGGATAGGGCAGGTCGAGCCCGGCGAAGTACTCGGCCATCTCGCGCAGGTAGTCGTCCGAGAGGTGCTGCACCATGTAGGTCATGTCGCTGTTGAAGCGCCGGCCGTCTCTGAAGCTCACGAGCTGGTTGAACAGGTAGCCGGCCGGCTTGCCCGCCAGGCGCGGAAAGTAGCCGGCATTGGTGGTCGCGCCTTCGCGGCCGTGGCAGGCGATGCAGGCGGCCACGCGCTGTTCGATGGTGTCGGGCACCGTCGCTGGCGTTGCAGCACTGACCATGCCGGACACGAAAAGCAGCAGCGCGGTCGCGGCGAACCGAAGGCGCATCCTCATGTGCCGGCTGCGAAGTGCGCCAGGCCCAGCAGGCCCGCGATCACCAGCAGCACCACGACGAACGCCACACCGATCAGCGGCAGGATGCCGACCTGCGCGGTTCGCTTATCGGCGTCGGCGCGACGGCCACCGAGCCCGATGAAACTCCAGAGGACGGCGCGCACCGCGCGCATGAGATTCGACATGGGGTCAAGTGTCGCCCAGGCGGGCCAGAAAAAACAGATGCAGATCCACCTCGATTCACCGGTGCAGATAAAGTCCCTGCGAATGACCACGACCCCGCGATGAAGCGTTACGAAGCCCTGGCCGCCGACATCGAGGCCTCGATCCGCAACGGCACCCTGAAGACCGGCGACCGCCTGCCCTCGGTACGGCACACCGGCCAGAGCCGGGGCGTGAGCGCATCCACCGTGTTCCAGGCCTATTACCTGCTGGAAGCGCGCGGGCTGGTGCGCGCACGCGACCGCTCGGGCTATTACGTCGCCGGCGGCGGCCTGCGCGACGCACCGCCCGAATCGACCCTCACCTCCCGCCCCGCCGACGGCCCCATGTCGCTCGACGTGAGCGACCAAGTGTTCGACATCCTCGAAGCCAGCATGTCGCGCAAGGTGGTGCCCTTCGGCTCGGCCTTTCCGAGCCCGCTGCTGTTTCCGCTCGCGCGGCTCGGGCAGTTCATGGCCGCCAGTGCCAAGTCGCTCGACCCGTGGAGCACGGTGGACGACCTCACGCCCGGCAGCGCGGCGCTGCGGCGCCAGATCGCGCTGCGCTACCTGGCCGACGGCATGCCGGTGCCGGCCGATGAGATCGTCATCACCAATGGCGCGCTGGAGGCGCTCAACCTGTGCCTGTCGGCGGTCACGCGGCCGGGTGATGCGGTGATCGTCGAGTCGCCCACCTTCTACGCCGCGTTGCAGGCGCTGGAGCGCATGGGCCTGCAGGCCATCGAGGTGCCGACGCACCCGGGCGAAGGCATCGACCTTGCCGCGCTGGAACTGGCCATCGCGGCCCACAAGCCGCGCGCCTGCTGGCTCATGACGACGTTCCAGAACCCGCTCGGCAGCCTGATGCCCGATGCGAAGAAGAAGGCGCTGGTCGAACTGCTGGCGCGGCATGAACTGCCGCTGATCGAAGACGACGTGTACGCCGAGCTTTACTTCGGCGACCGGCGGCCCCCCCCGGCCAAGGCCTTCGACACGCAGGGACTGGTGCTGCATTGCGCCTCTTTCTCGAAGTGCCTGGCGCCGGGCTACCGCATCGGCTGGACATCGGCCGGGCGCTTCGCGCGCAAGGTGGCGCGGCAGAAGCTCACGACCACTCTCAGCACTTCGGCGCCGGCGCAACTCGCGCTCGCCAGCTATCTGGAAAAAGGTGGACTCGACAAGCACCTGCGCAAGCTGCGCCAGACCCTGGCGATGCAGCAGGCCACCTTCGCGCAGGCGGTGGGGCATTACTTTCCGGCGGGCACGCGCGCGACACGGCCGCTGGGCGGGTACTTCCTGTGGGTCGAGCTGCCGGCGCATGTGAATGCGCTCGACATTCACCGCAAAGCGCTGGAACTGGGCATCAGCGTCGCGCCCGGTCCGATCTTCTCGGCCACGCGCGCCTTCACCAACTGCCTGCGGCTGAACTATGGCCACGCATGGGACACGCAGAGCGAGCAGGCGATGCAGACCCTCGGCCGGCTGGTTGCAGAAGCCGTCTGAAAAAAGTCCGGCGCGCTTCTTCAGGCCATCGCGAGCGCGCGGCCCCGGCGCAGCCTGAACAGCAGGAAGGCCGCGATGCTCACGTTCACCAGGTTCCAGCCGATGCCGTTCAGGAAGGCCGCGTGGTAGCTGCCGGTCAGGTCGAAGACCTTGCCCGACATCCAGCCGCCCAGCGCCATGCCGAACAGCGTGAACATCAGCACCGTGCCCACCCGCGCACCCGCTTCCGCCGGCGGGAAATGCTCGCGCACGATGATCGCGTACGACGGCACGATGCCGCCCTGGAACAGCCCGAACAGCGCCGAGATCACATACAGCGGCACCAGCCCGTCGAAGGGCAGGAACAGCAGCAGCGCCACGCACTGCAGCACGCCGCCCAGCATCAGCGTGCGCAAGCCACCGATGCGGTCGCAGATCACGCCTGACACCAGCCGGCTCACGATGCCGAAGCCCAGCATCAGCGACAGCATCATCGCGCCCTGCGCCGGCCCGTAGCCCAGGTCGCCGCAGTAGGCCACGATGTGCACCTGCGGCATCGCCATCGCCACGCAGCAGGCCACGCCCGCCACGCACAGCAGGCCTTGCGCCGTGCCCATGCTCAGGCCGAAGGGACGCGTCAAGTCGCGCGGCAGGGCGGTGCTCGATGCGTTGGCTTTCACCGGCGCCTGGGCGAGTGCCGGTGGCCGTGCCCTGAAGCAAAGGGCCAGCAGCGCCATCGTGATCCCGCAGAAGATGCCCATGCCGATGTAGGTCTGGCGCCAGCCCACCGTCTCGACGAAGTGCTGCGCAATCGGCGGCCATATCGCGCCCGCAAGGTAGTTGCCGCTCGCGCACACCGCCACCGCGATGCCGCGCCGCTTGACGAACCACAGCGAGGTGTCGGCCACCAGCGGCGCGAAGGCCACCGAACTGCCGAGCAGCCCGACCAGCAGCGCCTGCGCAATGGTGAACGACACGATGCCGCCGGACATGCCGGTGGCGATGTACCCCGCACCCAGGAACACCGAGCCGAACAGCAGCGGCCACATCACGCCGACGCGGTCGGCCAGCTTGCCCATCAGCACGCCGCCGAAACCGAAGCCCAGCATCAGCAGCGTGTAGGGCAGCGAAGCGTCGGCGCGCGCGATGCCGAACTCGGCCTGCACGGCGGGCAGCATCACCGACACCACATACATGCCGCTGCTGCCGACCGTCATGATCAGCAGCGTGAGGGCCAGGCGAACCATGGCGTAGCGCGAATCCGCCTGGTGGGCGGTTGTCTCGTGTGTTGTCACTGTTTTTCTCCGCGCCGGGAATGGCCGGCGCATGTCGTGTGGCATTCTCGCGGAAGACCGCCGCCGGCCTGCTGCCGGCCTTCTTTCCAGCACGCCACATCACCGAAGCAGAACTTCCATGACCCTCCAGCGCACCGGCCATCGCTACCGCGACGTCGAGACGGGCAAGACTCTCGACGTCTGGTTCCCCACGCACGCCACCTTCAACCACCGGCGCTGCCTTGCCGAGAAGGTCGGACTGATCGCGGGCGACACGGTCGAAGTGCGCATCGAATCGCTCGATGCGCCGCCGCTGTCGACCGAAGATGCCTACCTGCGCCTGCACCTTCTGTCCGAACTGGCGGTGCGGCCGAACGAGATCAACCTCGAAGGCCTGTTCGGCCTGCTGCAGAACGTGGCATGGACTTCGGCAGGCCCGGTGCTGCCATCGAAGGTCGATGAACTGCGGCACCTTGTCGCGTCCGAATACCACCACCTCACGGTGCCTTCGATCGACAAGTTCCCCCGCATGAGCGACTACGTCGTGCCGACCGGCGTGCGCATTGCCGACGCCGACCGCGTGCGGCTGGGTGCGCATCTCTCGCCGGGCACCACCGTCATGCACGAGGGCTTCGTGAACTTCAATGCAGGCACGCTGGGCGAGTCGATGGTCGAGGGGCGCATCACGCCGGGCGTGACCGTCGGCAAGAACTCGGACATCGGCGCGGGCGCGTCCATCATGGGCACGCTCTCCGGCGGCGGCAAGACGAAGAACGCCATCGGCGAGCGCAGCCTGCTGGGCGCCAACGCGGGCATCGGCATTTCGCTGGGCGACGAATGCATCGTCGAGGCGGGCCTGTACGTGACCGCGGGCACCAAGGTCAAGCTGCCGGATGGCAGCGTGGTGGCTGCCCGAACGCTGTCGGGCAAGTCAGGGCTCCTGTATCGAAGGAACAGCCAGAGCGGGGCTGTCGAAGTGCTGGAAACCAATGCGCAACGCTGGGGTGGCTTGAACACGACGCTGCACAGCAACGACTGAGGCACGCGGCAAAACACAACGCATGAACGTCGTCTACAGAAAAGCAGTCCCTGAAGACACGCCCGGGTGCCTCGACCTGAGAGGCAAGACACGGGAGAACGCCTTCTCGGTCGAAGAACTGAAAGCCATCGGCATCACGCTGGAGAGCTGGCAGT
This sequence comes from Variovorax sp. PAMC26660, assembly GCF_014302995.1. Classification (NCBI taxonomy): domain Bacteria; kingdom Pseudomonadati; phylum Pseudomonadota; class Betaproteobacteria; order Burkholderiales; family Comamonadaceae; genus Variovorax; species Variovorax sp. PAMC26660. Next base: position 3,749,999 of record NZ_CP060295.1, on the reverse strand, counting down.
CCGCCATCGCCGACGAATCCCTGCCCGGCTACGTGTGTCTGGTCGATGGCGAGTTGGCCGGCTATTGCTTCGGTGATCGCGAGACCGGCGAGATCGCTGTGCTTGCACTGCTGCCGGCCTGCGAAGGCCAAGGCATCGGCAAGGCGCTTCTGAGCCTGATGGTTGAAGAATTCAAGGCGCTGGGTTTCAAGCGACTTTTTCTCGGCTGCTCGTCCGATCCGAAGGTCCGGTCGCATGGGTTCTACAGGCGGCTGGGCTGGAAGCCCACGGGCGAGATCGATGCGGCGGGAGACGAGGTGCTGGAGTACCGGCCTTCCCAGGAACGCACAGTGGACAGTTTCATCCCGGCCGCGCCGAGCGGACCGCTTCAACCCGAATTCGAAGCGCTCGTTCACGATGTCCGCGCCACGCTCGTGTCCGAAGTGGGGCCGCTGCTGGACGGCATCTACCTGTATGGCAGCGTCGCGAGGGGAACCGCCGAGGCAGGTTCTTCGGATCTCGACCTGACCCTCGTGTTTCGCGATCCGCTGTCTGCGCAGGACAGCGCGACAGTGGAAGCCGTGCGCAAGGCGCTGGAGGTGCGGCACAGCGAAGTCGTGAAGATCGATTTCGACATCGGCAGCCGCGCCGAGGCACTCGCGCCCAAGAACCTGTACAGCTGGGGATACTGGCTCAAGCACCACTGCCGCTGCATATGGGGCAACGACCTGGCGGCGCACTTCGAGCGATTCAAGCCCTCGCGCGACATCGCCCTTGCAGTCAATGGCGACTTCGGGGTGGTACTGCGGAGCTACGCGCAGCGCATCGATCAGGCGAACGATCCCATCGAATTGCAGCGCTTGCAGAAAGAAGCCTCCCGCAAACTGATACGCGCAACGAACATTCTTCGCACAGACGAGGACAGCACCTGGCCCCAGACCCTGGAAGACCATGCCTGGCAGCTCCTGCAGCGCCACCCGTCGGTAAAGCCGCAGATCGACTTCTTCCTGTCTCACGCCCGAAGCCCCACGGCTTCGGGCGAAGCATTCGGCCATCGCCTGCGGGCCTTCGTGGACTGGATGGAAAAGGAGAACGCCACCCGATGAAGCGCCTGCATGTTTTCGCAAGCCTGTTGTGGCTCGGCACGGCCCTCTCTTCGGCCCACGCAGCGCCACCGAGTTACCAAGAGCTGCACAGCAACCCCGAGCGCGCGTTGCCGATGCAACCTGCGTGGCACTTGCGGCCGGTGGCTGCACAAGCGCCGCCGTGGGAAGACATCTTCGTTTTCACCATCGGCATCGACCCCGATCTAATGGCGCGGTCGCGCTGGTTGAGCCTGAATCCCGGCCAGGACAACGAGCGCAGCGAGCGAGCACCCGCGCTGTTCGACACCCTCGACGGGCACGCCCTTTTCCTTTCACCTGCTGCCCGCAGCTTCTGCGGCGGCCGCTGGCAAGCCGTGTGGCTGGAAAGGATCGGCATCAACACCGCACTCCAGCCCACGCTCAAGGTGTGGCTGGTCGAACGAAAGCCCGAGGGCGGACAACGGACCACCGTGGCCTACGGGCGCATCGATGCGCAAGGCCGGTGGGCCGTGCCGCCCGTGAGCTGCGATGGCAAGGACACGACGTCCCTCGATACGCCCACTGCCCTCTCCTACCCGATGCCCGGCGACTCCGCGCAGGCCGCATCCGACCTGCGGGTGGACACGGTGGCCGGGCAGCCCGGCTTGCGCGACGCACAAGGACAGTGGCGCACGCCGCTGCCGCAACGCGACCTCGCAACCGCGCAATGGATGCGCGACAGGCAACAGCCGATTCCACCCGGCTCCACCGCCACGGGCCTTGTCGACGCACAGGGACGCGCGGTGATCCCGTTCATCTTCAGCGAGCTGCCCGACGCGACGGCCCAGCGCCGCATCCGCCTGTGCACAGCCGCCGGGCAGGATCGCCAACTCAACGCCAGCACGCCGCGCATGTGCCGCTGGCAACGGCTGCGCGGCAGCAATGCCGACGCCGCGCCGCAGCCCGTCAAGGACACCGACAGCGGCCGCTGGGGCTACCAGGACGCACAGGGCAACTGGGTGATCGCGCCGCAGTTCCAGGCGGCGCGCCCTTTCCGTCATGGCTATGCCGTGGTCACGGGCACGTTCCCGCAGGACTGGCGACCGCCCGGGTGGCAGGACAGCCGGCCGATCATCCGGAAACTCCAGCGCATGGGCCGGCATTGGGTGGCCGAAGCCATGGTGATCAACGCCTCCACCGGCGGACAGTGGGCGCTGCGCTATGGCGTGCTGAACGACGCGGGGCAATGGCTCGCCCCTGTGCCGGAACCCACGCTGCACGTCACCGTGCTGTTTCCGCCCGGTGGCCGCAGCAGCCACTACGCCGGGATGCTGGCCAGTCACCTGCCCAACCTTCTGGGGCGCAACGTGCAGGTCGATCATGTGCCGAAGGCCACCGAGGCCGATTACCGCCGGCTGATGACAGAGGGCGGCAACGCGAAGGTATTGCTCGCTGCGCTGCGATTGCCGCGCGGCGGCATCGAGGGCGTGCACAAAGGTCCGCCGATCGATGCGCTGATGCATTCCCTTCGCCCCGTCACGCTGCTGGCGTCACAGCCGCTGGTGCTGGCCATCGACAGCACGAAGGCCGACACGCTGGGCATCCACAGCACCGACGACCTGCTTGCCTACGCGCGAGCCCACCCCGGCAGCCTGCGCATCGGCACGGGCGAAGACGGCTGGACGGGGCATCTGGCCTTCGGCCAGTTCCGCGCGCTGAGCGGCGTCGATGTGCAGCGCGTGGTCTTCAAGGGCATGTACCCCGATTCGGACGTCATTACCAAAGCGCATGCGGTGGACCTGCTGTTCGCGCCAGTGAACGGCGTCGCGGTGGCGGTGCAGCGCGGCCAGTTGCGCGTGCTGGGCACCACCGCCGACGCGGCACACCCGCAAACCTTTGAAGGCGCGACGTGGCCGGCGTTGGCTTCCAGCGCGCCCTTGGCCGGCTATGCGGCGTACGACCGCTTCAGCCTCTGGGCGCCAGCGGATTCGGATGCCGCGTCCAATCGCGCCTTGCAGGAAGCCGTGGACCAGGTGCTTGCCAAGCCCGAGGTGCAAAAGCAGCTGCAGGACCTTCAGGTCGTCGGCGGAGGAGGTTCGCCAGAGAGCTTGCTGGCGCTGGAAGACGAAGAGCGCGAACGCTGGGCACGCGCACTCTCGGCACCGGCATCGCCGCCGCGTTGAATAGCCCGCCTGCCGATCAGCACACGGACAGCGCGGACGTCGAACGCCGCGCCGGGCGGCGCCGCCTTCTCCTCTAGCCGCGCCGCCGGGGCGGCGACGGCGGGTGCACATCGTGCACCACCTGCCCCGCAGTGAGCGTGTTGATCGTCTCGCCCGCGATGTCCATGAGGATGCGGCTGCGCTCCGCCGTCAGCGATACGGTGAGGTGCTGCACTGGCTGCGCGTCGAGGTCGTGCAGCAGCCGCACCATCTTCAGCAGCGGCGCGCCGGTCTCGACCTGCAACAGCCGCGCGCGCACCGGATCGGCCACCTCGGCGGTGATCTCCTGCACCACACGGCCGAACTTCACGCCCTGCGCCAGCAGGATCTCGTAGAGCGCGTGCTTGCGCAACGCGCTGGCCGACACGCGCTTGCCCAGCTGTGCCGGCACCCAGGCGTCGGTGAGCATGACCGGCACGCCGTCGATGCTGCGAAGGCGCAGCGCATGCACCGCCTTCTCGCCGGGTTCGAGCTGCAGCAGCGCGGCCACGTCGGGCGGCGCCACGGCATGCGCGACCTCGAGCACCTCGACATCGGTTTCCAGCGCCGCCTTGCGCAGCCCGTCGATCAGGCCGAGGCTGGGCCGCGCGCGCACCTGCGGCAGGTCGGCGCGCACGAAGGTGCCCAGGCCGTGCCGGCGCTCGACGAGGCCGAGCGAGGCCAGGTCGGCCAGCGCGCGCCGCACCGTGATGCGCGACACGCCGAAGCGCTCGCACAGCGCCTCTTCCTTCGGCAACGCGCCGGAGGCGTAGACGCCACGGGTGATTTCGTCGCGCAGCACGACGAAGAGCTGCCGGTGCAGCGAGGTACCGGGACCGCGTTCGAGCGAGGGAGCAGATGCGGGAGGACGTGCCATGACGGAAGGAAAAACGAGGGCCGAGCATAGCAAGACGCCCGGCGGGCGGCCGAATCGTGCGCTTGCGGATTCCATCTAGTTGTATTTAGAATATAAACACATAAACTCAAACACCACCGAACAAGGCCCTGCCATGAACCCTTCCTCGACGCTCCTCTCGCTTCGCCAGTTGCTCGATGCGCCCGGCATGGTGATTGCCCCCGGCGCCTACGACGCCATCGGCGCGCGCCTGATCGAACAGGCCGGCTTCGCCGCGGTCTACATGACAGGCGCCGGCACCTCGGCCGCGCGTGGCTTTCCCGACTTCGGCCTGCTCACGATGAGCGAGATGGTCGACAACGCGGCGGTGATGGCGCGCTCGATCGCCATTCCGCTCATTGCCGACGCCGACACGGGCTACGGCAACGAACTGAACGTGACGCGCACCGTGCGCGAGTACGAGGCGCGCGGCGTGGCCGCCATTCACATCGAGGACCAGGTCTCGCCCAAGCGCTGCGGCCACCTTGACGGCAAGGAGGTGGTGTCGCGCGTGGAATTCGTCTCGAAGATCCGCGCCGCGGTGGAGGCACGCCGCACGAAGGACTTCGTGGTCATTGCCCGCACCGACGCGCGCGCCATGCTCGGACTGGAAGAGGCCATCGCCCGCGCCAATGCCGCGCTTGAAGCCGGTGCGGACCTGGCCTTCGTCGAGGCGATGCAGACTGCCGAAGAAGTGGCCGCGGTACCAAAGCGCGTGCACGGCCCCTGCCTGCTCAACGTGGTGCCCGGCGGGCGCACGCCGGTGTTCGACCTGCGCGAGGCCGAAGCCATGGGCTACAAGCTCGCGATCCTGCCGGGGCTGATGCTCAAGGCCGCCATCGAGGCGGGCGACGCGGCGCTGGCCGAACTCAAGGCGACCTTCAAGGCGCCGACGGTGAACGCCACCGTGGCGCAGACCTTCCGCCGCTTCGGCGCGGACGAATGGGATGCCCTGCGCACCCGCTTCAATGCCGGCGCCACGATGGAAAGCCGCTGAAATGACACCCCCACGCTCATCGCTTCGTGCATCGCTGCCCCCCGAGGGGGCGCTGGCCTCCCGTGGGGCGGCCCGGCGGGAGGCACGCACCCTGTTCGACAAGCTCTGGGACGCCCACGTGGTGCGCGCGCTCGGCGACGGCTGGGCGCTGCTGCATATCGACCGGCACCTGCTGCACGACCTCTCGGGCCCGCCCGCGATGGCCGAGGTGGCGGCGCGCGGGCTGCCGCTGCACAACCCGGAGCTGGACTTCGCCACGCCCGACCACGCCGCATCGAGCCAGCCGGGCCGCACCCCCGGCACCTTCCCGCTCGGCGGCCGGCTGCACGGCGCGTTGCGCGACCTCAGCGCGAAATCGGGCGTGCGCTTCTACGATCTGGGTCATCCCGGCCAGGGCATCGTGCACGTGATGGGGCCCGAGCTCGGCATCGTGCTGCCCGGCCTCACGGTGATCTGCGGCGACAGCCACACCTGCACCAACGGCGGCCTGGGCGCGCTGGCCTTCGGCGTCGGCTCTTCGGAGAGCACGCACGCGCTGGCCACGCAGACGCTGCGCCAGCAAAAACCCAAGCGCATGCGCATCCGCTGCGACGGCACGCTGGGCGCGGGCGTCACCGCCAAGGACCTGGCGCTGCACATCATCGGCACACTGGGCGCCGCGGCCGGCGTGGGCTATGCGATCGAGTTCGCAGGCGAGGCGGTGCGCGCCCTCGATGTCGAGGCGCGGCTCACGCTGTGCAACCTCACGGTGGAACTGGGCGCTCGCTTCGGCCTGATCGCGCCGGACGAGCGCACCATCGAATGGGTGCGGGGCCGCGTCTTCGCGCCCACCGGTACGGCCTTCGATGCCGCGGCCGCGTATTGGCGCACGCTGCCGGGCGACGACGACGCCGCGTTCGACCACGAAGAAACGATCGACGCATCGGCCGTCGCGCCCACGGTGACCTGGGGCACCAGCCCCGAAGACGCCATCGCCATCGACGGTGCGACGCCGGACCCTGCCGCCGCGGCCGACCAGGCCACGCGTGAGGCCGTCGAGGCCGCGCTCGCCTACATGGGCCTGCAGCCGCGCACGGCCATCGCGGGCACGCCGGTCGACTGGGTCTTCATCGGCTCCTGCGCCAACTCGCGCCTGCCCGACCTGCGCGCCGCCGCCGACGTGGCGCGCGGCCGGCATGTGGCGGACGGTGTCACCGCGTGGGTGGTGCCCGGCTCCGAGAACGTCAAGCGCGCGGCCGAAGCCGAAGGCCTGCGCGAGGTGTTCGAGGCCGCGGGCTTCCAGTGGCGCGAGCCCGGCTGCAGCATGTGCGTGGCCGCCAACGGCGAACAGGTGCCGCCGCAGGCGCGCTGCGTGTCCACCTCCAACCGCAACTTCGTCGGACGCCAGGGGCCCGGGGCGCGCACGCATCTCGCGAGCCCTGCGATGGCCGCGGCCGCTGCGGTGACCGGCCGCATCACCGACGTGAGGACACTGACATGACGATGACCCCTTTCACCGCCGTCACCGGCGCCGCCGTGCCGCTGATGCGCGCCAATGTCGACACCGACCTGATCGTGCGCATCGAACGCCTCACCGCTTTCCAGAAGGACCAGCTCGGCCCCTACGCACTCGAGGCGTTGCGCCTGCGCCCGGACGGCAGCGAAGACCCGACCTGCGTGCTCAACCAGCCGGCCTTCCGCCACGCGCCCGTGCTGCTGGCCGGCGAGAACTTCGGCTGCGGCTCGTCGCGCGAAGGCGCGGTGTGGGCCCTGATGGGTCTGGGCGTGCGCTGCGTGATCGCGCCGAGCTTCGGCGACATCTTCTTCAACAACTGCTTCCAGAACGGCGTACTGCCGGTGCGCTGGCCGATCGCGCAGGTGGAAGCGCTGGCGGCGCAGTGCGCGGGCGGCGCGGCCGTCACGGTCGACCTGCATGCGAAGACCGTGACCGCGCCCGATGGCACCGGATGGCCCTTCGACATCGACCCGCTGCGCCGCGAGGCACTGCTGCACGGCCTCGACGACATCGGCCTCACGCTGAAGGACGATGCGCTGATCCGCGAATGGCAGCAGACCGACCGCGCGCGCAGGCCGTGGGCCTGGCCCTCTGCGCAAGGAGCCACGGCTTGAGCACCGTCGCACCGCGCCGGCCGCACCCCTGGGTGCTGCGCTGGGCCGGCCTGCTCACGCGCGGACGGCATGCGGGTGATACGAGCCTGGCCTGCAGCGACGAAGCGCTCGCGCGCCTGCCACTCGCGCTCGACCTGCGCAGCACCGGCTTCGCGCACGGCGGCGCGATGGCACGGCGCCACGCAGGCGAAGGCGTCGGCGACAACCGGTCGCCCGCGCTCGCGTGGAATGCGCTGCCACCGCAGGCCACGCACTGGCTGCTGTTGTGCGAAGACCCCGACGTACCGATGGCCCGTGCGATCACGCACCTGCTGGCATGGGGACCGCGCGCGATCGATGCGCTGGCCGAAGGCGCCCTGAACGCCGGCCACGCGCCCACGGGCGTGGCGCTGGTCCTGAACGGCCTGGGCCGCAGCGGCTACGACGGCCCCCGCCCGTTGCCCGGCCATGGCCCGCACCGCTACGTGTTCCAGCTCTACGCACTCGACGCCGCGCCACCGGCCGGCCTGTCGCGCGAGACCACGCTGCTGCCCTGGCTGCGCACCCATGCGCTCTCGCGCGGCCGGCTCGACGGCCTGTTCCGGCGCGACTGGCGCCAACGACCGATCGCGCCCTGACTCGCGAGCCGCCTTTCATTCATAAAACGGAGACAACGTGTTCAAGCACTTCAACAGGAACCAGCCACCACCGATATCGGCCTTGCTCGCGCTGTCGGCCTTCTGCGCGCTCGCGGCGCCCGCCACCGCGCAAACCACCTGGCACCCCGACCGCCCCGTGACGCTGGTCGTGCCCTACGCGGCCGGCGGCGGCACCGACGCCACGGCGCGCGCGGTCTCCAAGCAGCTCGGCGTGATCTGGGGCCAGCCGGTCATCGTGGAGAACATGCCCGGCGCCGACGGCCTCATCGGCACGCGCCGCGTGATGGAGGCCAGGCCCGACGGCTACACGCTGCTACTGCAGGTGCCCTCGATCGTCGTCACCCGCTATACGCCGGGCTTGAAGGGCATCGACCCGCTCGCGCGGCTGGAACCGGTGACGGCGGTGTCGCAATCGCCCGCGGCCGTGGTCGTGAGCGCCAAGCTGCCGGTGAAGACCTTCGGCGAGTTCGTGCAGTACTGCAAGGCCGCCGCGCAGCCCTGCTCGCTGGGCACCGGCGAATCGCTGGCGCGCATTTCCGCCAAGCAGCTCGCGGCCGAAGCGGGCCTGCCGAACCTGATCGTCGTCAACTACCGCGGCACCGGTGCGATCGTGACCGACATGATCGCCAACAACGTCAACATGGCGTTCACCGGCATCACCGCCGCGCTGCCGCACTACAAGGCCGGCACGCTGAAGATCCTGGCCACGCAAGGCCCGAAGCGCGCCGCCGCATTGCCCGAGGTGCCGACCACCGCCGAGGCCGGCTACCCGCAGTTCCAGTCGGTCACCTGGTTCGGCCTTTTCGCGCCCAAGGGCACGCCGGCGAGCGTGACGCAGGGCATCGTCGCCGGGCTGCGCGAAGCAGTGAAAGACGCCGACGTGCGCAAGACCATCGCCTCGGCCGGCGCCGAGCCGGTGGTGAACACGCCGGCCGCCTTCGCGGCGCAGGTGCGCGAGGAGAGCGAGCGCATGGCTGCGCTGGTCAAGCTCTACCCGCTCGAGTGACCGCGCCCCGCCCTCATTTCCAGAACTCCGGAGACACACCATGGCTTTCCCTTCCGAGACCGAACAGGTCGCCGTTCGCTGCGTGCTGATGCGCGGCGGCACCAGCAAGGCGCTGTTCTTCCATGAACGCGACGTGCCGCCCGCGGGCCCCGCGCGCGACCGCCTGCTCAAGCGCGCGATGGGCACGCCCGACGTGCTGCAGATCGACGGCATGGGCGGCTCGCGCCTCGTGACCTCGAAGGTCGCGATCATCCAGCGCTCCGCGCGCGAGGATGCCGATGTCGACTACACCTTCGCGCAGGTCGACGTGGACCGCAACGGCGTGGGCTACGACGCCAACTGCGGCAACATCTCCTCGGCCGTCGCGCCCTTCGCCATCGACGAAGGGCTGGTCGAAGCCGTCGAGCCGGTGACCACCGTGCGCATCTACAACACCAACACCGACAAGCTGCTGGTCTCGAAGGTGCAGGTGAAGAACGGCAAGGCCCGCGTGCACGGCGACTGCGCCATTCCGGGCGTGCCCGGCACGGGTGCCGAGATCCTCATGGACTACGCGGGCACCGTGGGCGCCAAGACCGGCCGTTTGCTGCCGACGGGCCAGGCGGTGGACACGGTGACGCTGGAAGACGGCCGCCGCATCGAGGTCTCGCTGTGCGACACCGCCAACCCCTGCGTGTTCGTCGCGGCGGCATCGCTCGGCATGAGCGGCAGCGAACTGCCCGACGCCATCAGCGCCGACCGCGCACTCATCGAGACGCTGGGCGAGATCCAGTCGAAGATGGGCGAGCGCATCGGCCTGTACGCCAACTGGCGCGAGGTGCACCTGCCGGGCCTGCCGCTGGCGGTGATCGTCGCGCCGCCGGCCAACTACGCGGACGTCAACGGCCAGACGCAGGAAGCTGCGTCCATGGACCTGCGTGCGCGCCTCGTGTTCCTCGGCAAGTGCCACGACAGCATGGCCGGCACCGGCTCGATGTGCACGGCCGCCGCCTCGCGCGTGCCGGGGTCGGTGGTGCACCAGGCCGTCGGCGCGGCGCGCGCGGCCACCGGCACGCTGCGAATCGGCCATCCGCTGGGCGTGATGGAGGTGAAGGTGGTGGCCGAGGCATCGGCCGATCCGGCAGACACGCGCTTCACCGCGCTCGGTCTCACGCGCACGGCGCGCCGGCTGATGGCGGGCGAGGTCTATGTGCCGGTGGAGGTGCACGCATGAACGCAACGATCTCGCGGCGCACGCTTGGCGCGCTCTGCCTCGCCGTGGTAGCCACCACGGCAGTGGCACAAGGCCCGCTGCCGACCAAGCCGCTGCGCATCGTGGTCGGCTACCCGGCGGGCCAGACGGTGGACATCATCGCGCGCAATTACGCGGCGGCGCTCACCCGGGAATTGGGCCAGCCGGTGTACGTGGACAACCGCGCGGGCGCCAATGGCAGCCTCGGCGCGCAGGAAGTGAAGAAGAGCGCGCCCGACGGCAGCACGCTGCTGCTGGGCACGCTGGGGCAGATGGCCATCAACCCGACGCTGTACAAGAAGCTGCCCTACGACACGCTGAAGGACTTCGCGCCGGTGTCGATGGTCAGCATGGGCCCGCTGCTGCTGGTGGCCAACCCGTCGTTTCCGGCGAACGACGTGAAGGAACTGATCGCGTATGCGAAGGCACGGCCCGGCAAGGTCGACTTCGGCTCGGGCGGCAACGGCATCACCGCGCACCTGGCGATGGAGATGTTCCAGGCGCAGGCCGGCATCCAGCTCAATCACATTCCCTACAAGGGCTCGCCCGCCGCGCTGAACGACCTGATGGGCGGCCAGGTGTCGCTGATGTTCGACGCCGTGCCCGCGGCGCTGCCGCACGTGAAGTCCGGCAAGCTGAAGGCGCTGGCCATCTCGGGGCTCAAGCGCAACCCGCAGTTGCCGTCGCTGCCCACCATGGACGAACAGGGCCTCAAGGGCTTCGACGTCAATTCGTGGGTCGGCTTTCTCGCGCCGGCCGGCACGCCGCCGGCCACGGTGGAGGCGCTCAACGCGGCCATCCACCGCGCCGCGGCCAGCCCCGAACTGCAGGAGGCCACGCGCGCCATCGGCTCGGAGGTGATGGTGGATTCACCCACCCACTTCGCCGCCTTCCTGCAGACCGAAGTGAAGAAGTGGGGCAAGGCCGTGACGGACGGCCGTGTCCAGATCGATTGACGAACCCGAGAAGCCCTCGATGCAAACCACGCACACCACCGCAGCCACCGACCCCGCGGGCCCCACCGGCCGCCTCGCCCACTGGCTCGCCGATTTCCGCCTCGACGCCGCACCCGCCTCCGCGCGCGAACGCGCCAAGGCGCTCACGCTCGACGGCATCGCCTGCGCCATCGTCGGCGCGCAACTGCCGTGGTCGCGCACGGCCGCGCAGATCGTGCAGAAGTTTGAAGGCCGCGGCGACCGCACCATCGTCGGCTGGGGCGCGCGCACCAGCGCACCGGGCGCGGCGCTGCTCAACGGCACCTTCATCCAGAGCTTCGAGCTGGACGACTACCACCCGCTGGGCCCGCTGCACAGCGCCTCGATCGTGCTGCCCGCGCTGTGGGCGGCCTCGGAGGGCGAGCTGAAGGTCAGCGGCCGGCAGTTCCTCGAAGCCGCGCTGGCGGGCTACGAAGTCGGCCCGCGCGTGGGTATGGCGCTGCACGGCGCGCAGATGCTCTCGCGCGGCTGGCACTCGGGCTCGGTGTTCGGCACGCACGCAGCGGCGGCTTCCGTCGGCAAGCTTCTGGGGCTGGACCCGGCGCGCTTCGAAGACGCACTGGGCCTGGCGGGCACGCAGTCGGCCGGGCTCATGGCCGCGCAATACGAGGCGATGTGCAAGCGCATGCACCACGGCTTTTCGGCACGCAACGGGCTCTACGCGGCGGTGCTGGCCGAGGGCGGCTACACCGGCATCAAGCGCGTGTTCGAGCGCGAGTACGGCGGCTTTCTCTCGACCTTCGGCGAGGGCCACGACCCCGACGCCTCGAAGATCACCGAGGCACTGGGCGAGCGCTGGGAGGTGGAGCGCATCGTCATCAAGCCCTATGCCGCGATGGGCGGCATCCACTCGCCGCTCGATGCGCTGTTCGACGCCGGCGCGCAGCGCAAGCTGGTGCCCGAAGAAATCGCGCGCATCGAGGTCGAGGTGAGCCATGCGGTCTACCACCACGGCTGGTGGCAGCCCGAGCGGCCGCTCACGCCCATCGGGGCGCAGATGAACATCGGCTACGCGCTGGCCGTGGCGGTGCTCGACGGCGAAGCCATGGTCAAGCAGTTCGCGCCCGCACGCATCGATGCCGACGATGTGTGGGCGCTGATTCCGCGCATCGAGGTGCGGCACCAGCCCGAGTTCGATGCCGGCGGACCGCTCAAGCGCGGCCGCGTGCGGTTGGCCGTCACGTTCACCGACGGGCAGCGCATCCAGATCGATCGCAACACGTCGCGCGCCATCGAGTCGCCGCAGACCAGCGACGAGGTCGCGGCCAAGTACCGCACGCTGACCGACGGACTGATCGACGGCGCACGGCAGAAATCCATCGAGCACATGGTGCGTTCCATCGAAGACCTACCCGACGTGCGCGAGCTGCTCGCGCTGCTGGCGCCGCCCGTGGCCGCGGCCTTCGACTGACGGCCGCTCGAAGAACGAAGGAGACAAGAACATGACGCACACATCCGCGAGCAGAGCCATGCACATGGACCGCCGCGCGTTCTCGCTGGGCCTGCTCGCGCTCGCAGGCGCCGCCTCGCTGCCCGCCCGCGCGCAAGGCCCCTGGCCTGCGGCCAAGCCGATCCGCCTGGTGCTGCCCTTCTCCGCCGGCGGCCCCGGCGACACCAACGTGCGCGCGATGGCGCAGGCACAGGGCAAGCGGCTGAGCCAGACGATCATCGTGGACAACCGGCCAGGCGCCGGCGGCATCATCGGCAGCGAATACGTCGCCAAGAGCGCGCCCGATGGCTACACCTGGCTGTCGGCCGGCAACGGCGCCATCGCCAACGCGCTGCTGCGCCCGAAGATGCCTTATGCAGAAACCGACCTGGTGCCCGTAGTGGGCACGAGCAGCGCGCCCTCGGTGCTGGTCACCAATGCGGGCGTGCCCGCCAGGAACCTGAAGGAGCTGCAGGCCTGGGCTCGCACCAAGGGCCGCCTGAACTTCGGCACCGCGGGCAGCGGCAGCACGGGGCACTTCGTGGCCGAGATGGTCGAGGCCGCCCTGGGCGTGCCCGTGACGCTGGTGCACTACAAGAGCGGTTCGCAGACGGTGAACGCCATCGTCGGCGGCGAAGTGGACCTGGCCTCGGAGGCGCCCATCGGCGTCTCGGCGTTCGTGCAGTCGGGCAAGCTGCACGCGCTGGCGCTCACGGCGCGCGAACGCACGGGGCCGATGAAGCAGGTGCCGACCACAGTGGAACAGGGCTTTCCCACGATCCTGATGCAGCACTGGGGCGGCATCTTCGCGCCCAAGGGTACGCCGGCCGCGATCCTGGACCGCATCGCCGAGGTGACGATCAATGCCTACAAGGAAGACGCTGACCTGATCGCGCAGACCGAGCGCGGCGGCGCGCAGCCGATGCTGCTGGGACGCGCGGCATTCGAGAAATTCCTGGGGGACGAACGCACGCGCATGGCGCAGATCGTCACCGCGTCGCACATGACGCTGGAGTGAGCCTGGACCGACCGCGCGGTGTCAACGCACCGGCGCGGCGGCGAACAGGAGAGCGAAGGCTGTGCTTCTCATGAAACGGATGCCAGGCGCGCTGCCCCGTGCGTCAAGTCGGACGCGGTGCCGAGCCGCTATCGGAGGTATCTGCGGTATCAGGCGATGGCCGGGCGCTCGCCGCGCTGCAGCCGGCGCTCGATGTCTTCGAGCACCTGCGGCAGTTCGGCCACGCTGTCGATCACGTAGTGGGCGCCGGCGGCCTCGAGCTGCGCGGTCGCGGTCTCGCGGTACGACTGCTGCTGGACCTCGTCGAGCGCCGTCCATTCGGCCAGCGTGAGGCCCACCGAATTGCCGCTGATCGCCAGGCCCACGGCCCAGGTGCCGGCGTTCAGGCCTTCCTGCAGCCCCACACCGGTGTCGTCGACCTTGACCACCGTGTAGGGCGGCCACACGCCGAGATCGGCGAAGCAGCGGTACATCATGAGCGGCGATGGGCGACCCTCGGCGAGATCGCCGCCGCACACGAGGTTGTCGGGCGCATAGCCGCCGGCTGCGGCGATGGGCACGACCACGTCCATGATCGGGCGGTTGTAGCCGGTGGTCGAGCCGATCTTCAGGCCGCGCTGGCGTGCCGCGTTCACCGCGTCGACCGCGCCGGGAATGAAGTCGGCATGGTCGCGCGCGCTGGCCGCGTTCATCGGCGTGAACACTTCGTAGAGCGTGTCGACGTCGGCATCGTTGAACGCGTGGCCATGCCTGGCTTCCCACTGCGCGGCGATGCGCGGCAGCGAGCCCAGCGCCTTGATGTGGTCCCACTTGGCCATGCCCATCGGGCCGCGCGCTTCGGCGATGGTGATGTCCACCCCGAACTGCTCGAACAGCTTCACGAAGGCACCCATGGGTGCGCAGGAACCGAAGTCGAGGATGGTGCCGGCCCAGTCGAAGACGACGGCCTGGAGCTGCGAATGGTTGTGGGCGTTCATGGCTGAAAGGATGGAAAGGATCGGTCGGAAAGCAAGCGCGATGCGCGCATCACCAGGCGTTGAAGACGTCGTGCGCAATGCCGAAGCCGGTGCTCGCCCCGCTGCCACTGGTGACCAGCACCACGCGCGTGGCGTCGTCGGGCGCGTCGATCACGCAGGGCGTGGTCTTGGACGACGGATAGATGCCGGTCCAGCGTTCGGTGATCAGCGCGGTCTCGAGGTTGAGCGTGCTGCGCAGGTGCCGCAGGATGAGCTGGTCGACCTCTTCCATCGCAAAGGGTTCGGGCGCATCGCCGTAGTGGTGCGAATCGCCCACCACCAGCGAGCCGTCGGCGCTCTGCACCGCGATCAGGTGAATGCCGTGTGCGAGCGATGCGGCCTCCTCCTGCTGCAGGCGCTCGCGCAGTGCGGCGGCCTCGGGCAGCGTGCTGTAGCCCTCGTAGCGCACGAGGCTCAGATCCATCATCACGGAGCCCGGCAGACGGAAACCCGCTTCGGGCTTCACGCGCAGCATCTGCAGGCGACACAGCGTGAGCTTGTGCGCGGCGATGTGATCGGCAAACAGGCCATGCAAGTCGGTGTTGGTACAGACCACCACGCGCTCGCCGCGAAGAACGCCGCGCGAGGTACGCACGCGCGGCGTTTCCACCTCGTGCACGGTCTCGCCGAAACGGAACACCACGCCATGCACCTCGGCCAGCCACCTGGCGAGCAGGCCGATGGCGGTGCGCGATTCCACGCGCAGCTCGTGCGGGCTGAACAGCACCGAGCGCGCATCGGCCAGGCTCAATGCCGGCGCCTTGGCCTGCGCGTCGGTGGCTTCGAGCAGCTCGCAGGCCTCGCCCATCGGCGTGCGCATGAAGGCTTCGAGCACCGCATGCGCCTCCGGACGGTAGGCCGCAAGCCAGAGATTGCGGTGCACGATGTCGATGCCGGCCTGCGGTGCCACGGCCTGCCACACATCGCGCGAATGCATCGCCCGGCGCCATGTGTCGCCGGGCGCCTGGCCGGTGATGGTGATGAAGCCGAAGTTGCGGATCGACGCACCGATACAGGCTGCATCGCGCTCGACCACACAGACCTTGAGGCCGCGCTGCGCAGCGGTGTAGGCATGGGCCAGGCCGACGATGCCGGCGCCGACCACGATCAGGTCGAAGTGGTCTTGATGGCTGCCGGCCATCAGCGGTTTCTCCAGGCCTGGGTGCGCTTGAGCGTCCAGTGGCCGGCCAGTGCGAACACGCCGCGGCCGATGGCGGCCGTGAGCATGATCAGCGAGGCCATGGCCGCAGCAGGCGCCACGTCGCCGGCATCGTCCATGTTGAGCACGGCGATGGCCGCCAGCGAGGTCTGTGGCGAATAGAGGAACACGACGGCCGACACGGTCGTCATCGCGTTGACGAAGAAATAGCCGCCCACGTTGAGCACGGTCGGCAGCGCCACCGGCAGGTGCACGCGCCACAGCGTGCGCCAGAAGGGCACGCCCATCGACTCCGACACCAGCTCGTACTCGCGGTCGAGCTGGCGCAGCGCGGTGAGCGATGTCAGGTGTGCCACCGAGAAGAAGTGCGCGACGGTGCAGACCACGAGGATGGTCATGCTGCCGTAGATGGCGCGCAGCGGGTTCGACGGCGAGATGAAGAAGAAGATGTAGCCCACGCCCAGCACCAGCCCCGGCACCGCGAGCGGCAGGTTGGCCAGCAGGTTGAGCAGTTCGCGCAGCAGGCCGAAGTGGCGCGGCTTCTCGACAAGGTAGGCCGAGACGAAGGTGATGAGCGCGCCCGCCACGGCAGCGCACACGGCCAGCCGCAGCGAGTTGAAGTAACTGCCCCAGCCACCGCCGTCCATGTTGCTGAAGTCGTAGTTCTTGAACGACGGCGCGAGCTGGTAGGGCCAGTAGGTGGCGAGCGATGCGAACACGGCCATGCCGATCATCACGAGGATGGCAAAAGCCGTGAGCGCGCAGAACACGAGCAGCGCGCGGTCGCGCACCTTCACCGGTTCGGGCCGGTACGGCGTGGCGCGTGCCGACAGCGCCGCTGCCTGCTTGTTGCGCACGCGACGCTCGATCAGGAAGGACAGCACCGCCGGAATCAGCAGCACGAGGCCGACCACCGCACCCATCTGAAAGTTCTGCTGTCCGACCACCTGCTTGTAGATGTCGGTCGCCAGCACGCCGGTCTGGCCGCCTACCACCTTCGGCACGCCGAAGTCGGTGATGACCAGCACGAACACCACCATCGCAGCCACGATCAGGCCGTAGCGCGAGGACGGCAGCGTGACGGTGCGTAAGATGCGCCAACGCGAGGCGCCGAGCGTTTGCGCGGCTTCGTAGAGGCGGCCGTCGGAAGTGGCCATGGCGGTGGTGAGGATCAGCAGCGCATGCGGCAGCGTCCAGAACACCGAACCGAGCACGATGCCCAGCGGGCCGTAGATCGACACATCACCCAGCAGCCCCTTGAACAGGCCCTGGTTGCCGAAGAGATAGACAAGGCTGATGGCCGGCAGCAGCGAAGGCGCCAACAGCGGCACCAACGCCACCGCACGCAGCAGGCCCTTGGCCGGCATGCACGAGAGCGTGAGCCCGTAGGCATACACATAGGCGATGGCCGTGCAGATGGCGGCACTGATTGCCGCGAGCCCCAGGCTGTTGAAGGCCGACTGCACCAGCGCGGGGCTGTCGAGGTAGCGCGAGAAATTCGCAAGGCCGACGAAGGCGCCGGCGCGATCGAAGAAGCTCTGGCCGACCAGTGCACCGACGGGCAGCGCGACGATCACGACCAGCAGCAGCACGACCAGCAACACGGCGGCGCCGGTCAGCCAGCGCTCGCGGTCGAAGGCGCTGCTGCGTGCCATCGTCACTGGCACGATGGCGATGGCGTCGGGGGAACTGCTCATATTTGTTTTTTCAACGCGCTATTGCGTGGCTTGCGCGATGCATGAAGCGGGGGTGGAGACATTCGGGGCGCGTGCGAATGACACCGGGTACTCCCCTGTGCGAATGTCCCCGCTTCGCTCCTCCTTTATTTCGTTTGCGGGGAGCACCCGGTGTCATTCGCACCTGGACACGCTGCTGGTGATCCTGCGATCAACAACCGCTCGGTCCAACGCTCACGTCGATACGGTGCTCTTTTTCGCGAAATAAAGGAGGAGCGAAGCGGGGGACATTCGCGAAAAAGAGCACCGTGTCGGCGTGAGCGACGCGCTGAACAACAGCGCACGACACGACAAACAGAAAACCAAGCACCCATCTCAATGCGCCAACACAGACAGCGCATTCAACGGCAACTGGATATGAACCATGCTGCTGGGCACCAAAGGCTCGCCGCCACCGCCACGTGCATCGGCAGGCAGCTCAGCCTCGATCTCGATGCCCAACGGCTCGCAGGCGAGCCGCGCCGAGGTGCGGTTGCCGAAGAACTCCGTGTCGAGCAAACGAGCCGCAAAACTGTTGGCGCCAAGCTCGGAGCCGAAACGCTTCACCACCACATGCTCCGGCCGGATGCCCACAGTGGCCTGCGAACCGACGCTCAGGTTTCCCGGCGAGCAGAACAGCTCGGTGTCACGCACACGCACCTTGCCATCGGCCAGCACTGTCGCGGGCAGCATGTTCATGCGCCCGACAAAGCCAGCCACGAAACGCGTGCGCGGCTGGCGGTACAGCTCGTCGGGCGTGCCGGCCTGCTCGATGCGGCCGTTGTGCATCAACACCACGCGGTCGGCCATCGAGAGCGCTTCTTCCTGGTCGTGCGTGACCATGATGGTGACGATGCCCAGGCGCTTTTGCAGTGCGCGGATTTCGCTGCGCAAACTGGCGCGCACCTGTGCGTCGAGGGCCGAAAGCGGCTCGTCGAGCAGCAACATGCGCGGATTGGGCGCGAGCGCGCGCGCCAACGCGATGCGCTGTTGCTGTCCGCCCGACAACTGCACGGGGTACTTGTCGGCATGCGCGGCAAGGCCGACCAGGTCGAGCATCTCGCGCGAACGCTTGGCCATTTCGCGGGCCAGTGCGCCCGTGGGGTGCAGGCCGTAGGCGATGTTCTGCGCCGCCGTCAGGTTGGGAAACAGCGCATACGACTGGAACACCACGCCGAAGCCACGCGCCGCGGGCGGCAGGCCCGCGATGTCCTGGCCGCCGAGCAGGATCTGGCCGCTGTCGGCACGCTCGATGCCGCAGACGATGCGCAGCAGCGTGGTCTTGCCGCAGCCCGAAGGGCCGAGCAGGCACACGAACTCGCCGGGCTCGATGTCGAGGTCGATGCCGTCGAGCACGCGCGTGGCGCCAAAGGACTTGCCGATGCCGCGAAGGGAAAGAAAGCTGCTGCTGCTCGTCATGACCGGATATCGCTTTGCCTGGAGATCAGAGGGGCTTCTTTTCCGACTTCGATTCGTAGCGCTTGGACCACTCCGTCAGGATGCGGTCGCGGTTGGCGGCAGCCCAGGTGAAGTCGTTCTTGGCGAGCAGCTTTTCGACATCGCCCGGCACGAACTCGAGCTTTTCCTGGATGCCCGGCAGCGCGAGCACGGCGAAGTTCTTCGCGTACAGCTCGTTGGCCTGCTTGGTGACGGCCCAGTCGGCAAGCGCCTTGGCGGCTTCCTGCTTCTTGCTGGTCTTGATGATGCCGGTGGCTTCCATGTCCCAGCCCAGGCCTTCCTTGGGCAGCACGATGTCGATGGGCGCGCCGTCACGCTTGGTCTTGTTGGCGCGGTATTCAAAAGACATGCCGAGCGCGAACTCGCCGGCGCCCGCCTGGCGGCAGGGCTTGCTGCCCGACTGGCTGTAGATGCCGATGTTCTGGTGCAGCGCGTCCATGTACTTCCACGCCTTGTCTTCACCCATCATCTGGATCCAGCCCGACACCATCAGGTAGCCGGTGCCCGAGGCCGCAGGGTTGGGCATCGTGATCTGGCCTTTGTAGACCGGGTTGGTCAGGTCGGCCCAGCTCGTGGGCTTGGGCAGGCTCTTCTTCGTAGCTTCGGTGGTGTTGAAGCAGATGGCCGACGACCACACGTCCATACCGACCCACTTGGGCGGGTTGGCCGGATCACGCATGGTGGGCTTGATGGCGTCCAGGCCCTTGGGCGCGTAAGGCTGGAGCATGCCTTCCTTGTCGAGCAGCATCAGCGAGGTGGCGGCCAGGCCCCACACCACGTCGGCCTGCGGGTTGGCCTTCTCGGCCAGCAGCTTGGCGGTGACGATGCCGGTCGAGTCACGCACGAACTTCAGCTCGATGCTGGGGTTTTCCTTTTCGAACGCGGCCTTGTAGGCCTGCACCTGGTCGGCTTCGAGCGCGGTGTAGACCAGCAGCTCGGTGCGGCCCTGGGCCGATGCGGCAAAGGCCAGCGAGAACAGGACGGCCGGCACGAAGGCGCGGCGGAGTTGACGATGCAGCATGGTGGAGGTTCCCCGGGTGGAAAGAAGAAAGCGCGCAATGCGGGACACACGGGCAGGCAAGCGAAAGTACGCAAGCCCTGCGTGATGACGAATGCGGCGATGCTGGCAGCGGCATGTGACAGGGATTTGTCAGACGCCTCAAAAAACCCCAAACACCCAAAATTACGCCTGAGGCTGGCGATTTCGCGGTGGTTCCGTGGCGGATTTGTCATCCGCTTGTCACCGCCTCCCGGCAGACTCCGCGCGCTGTCACCCGTGCTTTCGCCTCGCTCGCTCCGTTTCACTCTCATGACACTCGACCTCGCCGAGATCGCCCGCCTGTTCGCGGAACGGGGCGGGGTTGCATACGCGGGCGAGCCGGTGTCGCAAACGGAGCACGCGCTGCAATGCGCCTGGCTCGCCGAGCAGGCCGGCGCCAGCGACGCGCTGGTCACGGCGGCGTTGCTGCACGACCTTGGGCACCTGCTGATCGCCGAGCACCAGACGCTGTCGCACTCGCCGACCGAGCTGGGCATCGACGACCGCCACCAGTACATCGCCCTGCCCTTGCTGCGCGGTGCGTTCGACGTCGAGGTGCGCGAGCCGATCCGCCTGCATGTGGACGCCAAGCGCTACCTGTGCGCGACACGGCCGGACTATTTCTCGAAGCTCTCGCCTGATTCCGTGCGCAGCCTCGCGCTGCAGGGCGGCGTGATGGACGAGGAAGCCGCGGCGCGCTTTGCCGGCCACCGCTGGGCCGGCGATGCAGTGCGGCTGCGGCTGTGGGACGAGGAAGCAAAGATCGAAGGACTCAAGACGCCGCCGCTGGCGCATTTCTTGGCCACCGCAGCGCGGGTCCTGCTGCGCTGACCAGGCGTTCTGGCGCGCCGGGCGGAATTTCAGTTCCGTTTAAGAAACCTCCGTCTACGATGGGTTCCTCACGATGACCGGCGCACCCGCGCCTGCGAGGAAACCCGAATGTCCTTATCCGTCACAGCGCGCGCCAGCTCGTTCATGCAGGTCCTGCGCCGCGTCTTCACGCTCGCAGCGCCTTACTTCCGGTCCGAAGACAAATGGCGGGCGCGCGCCATGCTGCTGGGCATCGTGGCGCTCAACCTGCTGTATGTGTATGTGGCGGTGCTGGGCAACCAGTGGTACGGGCGCTTCTACGACGCACTGCAGAACAAGGATTCGGTGGTCTTCTGGCGCGAGGTCGGTGTCTTCGGATGGATCGCCTTCGCCAACATCGCGGTCCAGGTGCTCAAGTTCTATGTGACCCAGCTCTTGCAACTGCGCTGGCGCGCGTGGATGACGCGCAGCTACCTGTCGCGCTGGATGGCCGACCGCACCTTCTA
Organism: Variovorax sp. PAMC26660; assembly: GCF_014302995.1. Classification (NCBI taxonomy): domain Bacteria; kingdom Pseudomonadati; phylum Pseudomonadota; class Betaproteobacteria; order Burkholderiales; family Comamonadaceae; genus Variovorax; species Variovorax sp. PAMC26660. The sequence continues at coordinate 3,728,734 of NZ_CP060295.1, read as the reverse complement.
TCACCTGGAACTCGCGCGCTACGCGAACAAGGACGACAAGGAGGGCCACACGCCGGACAACCCGGACCAGCGCATCCAGGAAGACATGCAGATCTTCACCAGCGCCACGATGTCGCTGTCGATGGGCCTGCTGAATGCCGTGGTCACGCTCATGAGCTTCATCGGCCTGCTCTGGGCGCTGTCGGGCAATTTCTCATTCACGGCCGGCGGCACCACTTATCAGATCGTCGGCGCGATGGTCTGGCTGGCACTGGGGTACTCGATCGCGGGCACCGTGGTCACCCACTTCATCGGCCGTCCGCTGATTGGCCTGAACTTCCGCCAGCAACGCTACGAAGCCGACTTCCGGCATCACCTGGTGCGCGTGCGCGAGTACAGCGAAGCCATCGCCCTCGACCATGGCGAAAAGGTCGAGCACGGCCAGCTCGACCTGCGCTTCGGCTCGGTGCTGCGCAACTACCTGCAATTGATCAAGCAGCAGAAGAACCTGGTGACCTTCACCTCCTTCTTCGGGCAGGCGGCGGTGATCTTTCCGTTCATCGTCGGGGCACAGCAGTTCTTTGGCGGCGCCATCCAGCTCGGCCACCTGATGCAGATCGTCTCGGCCTTCGGCAAGGTGCAGGAATCGCTCAGCTGGTTCGTCGACAACTACGACAGCGTGGCCGTGTGGCGCGCCACCACCGACCGCCTGACCAGCTTCGACGACGCCATGAAGGCCCACGCCACGCGGGACAACGCCCTGCAGCGCGACCCGGCAGCCATGCTGCACACCGACGACCTTGCGGTCGCCCTGCCCAACGGCACGCCGCTGCTCGCCGGCGCCGCCCTGTCCGTGGTGCCCGGCGACAGCGTGCTGCTGCAGGGGCCTTCGGGCAGCGGCAAGTCGACGCTGTTCCGCTCCTTCGCGGGCATCTGGCCGTTCTCGCGCGGGCATGTGAAGGTGCCCGGCGACGCGATGTTCATGCCGCAGCGGCCCTATGTGCCCGACGGCAAGCTGCGCGATGCGCTGACGTATCCCAATGCGGCCTCGAACTACAGCGACGACCAGTTGCGCCAGGCGCTGACCGACGCCCTGCTGCCGGACCTTTCCAGCCGCCTCGATGACAGCGATGCGTGGAGCCAGAAGCTCTCGGGCGGTGAACAACAGCGTCTGGCGATTGCGCGCGTGCTGCTGCGAAAGCCGGCATGGCTGTTCGCCGACGAAATCACGAGCGCGCTCGATGCCGAGGCCGAAGGCGTTCTGTACAAGCGCCTCGCGGCGACGGTGCAGGCTGCCGGCGGTGCGATGGTGTCGATCGCGCACCGCGCGGCCGTGGGCGACTTTCACAACCAGCGATGGGCGCTGGTGCCGCAGGCCGCAGGCACGGCCGGCGACGGCAGTGCGCGCTACCGGCTGAACACGGCCGTTCAGCCTGCGGCGGCGTAGCGCTCCCAGCCCTTCTTGCGCAGGTCGCAGGCGGGGCACTCGCCGCAGCCATAGCCCCAGGCGTGGCGATGCTCGCGGTCGCCGAGGTAGCAGGTGTGGGTTTCTTCCACGATCAGTTCGACCAGCGGCTCGCCGCCCAGGCGATGGGCCATCTGCCAGGTCTCGGCCTTGTCGATCCACATGAGCGGCGTCTCGATCACGAGGCGGCGCTCCAGCCCGAGCGAGAGCGCGAGCTGCATCGCCTTCATGGTGTCGTCGCGGCAGTCGGGATAGCCCGAGAAGTCGGTCTCGCAGACGCCGGTGACGATCACCTGCAGCCCGCGCCGGTAGGCCAGCGCGCCGGCCAGCGTCAAAAACAGCAGGTTGCGCCCGGGCACGAAGGTGTTGGGCAGGCCGTCGGCCTGCATCGCGAAGGCGACCTCTTCGGTCAGCGAGGAGCCGCCGAGCTGGGCCAGCGCCGCGAGCGTGAGCACATGGTCTTCGCCCAGGCGCGGTGCCCAATCGGGAAAGCGCTCGCGCATCTGCGCAAGGATGGTGCCGCGCACGTCGAGCTCGACGCGGTGGCGCTGCCCGTAGTCGAAGCCCAGGGTTTCGACACGCTGGTACTTCGAGAGCGCATCGGCGAGGCAGGTGGTCGAATCCTGGCCGCCGGAGAACAGGACGAGGGCGGTGGTGTGCAGGGGCATGTGCGTCAACGGCCGGGCCGTTGTAGTCCAAATGCGCGATTTTCGCAGGCCGCGTTGCGGGCACGGATACGATCCCGCGAATGAGCACTAAACACTTGGTTGCATGGGCCGTCACCTTCGTGGTGCTGCTGGTGATCGACATGATCTGGCTGGGCCTCGTCGCCAAGGGCATGTACCAGCAGGGCATGGGCGAGCTGATGTCGCCGCAACCCCGATTGGCCTTCGCGGCTGTGTTCTACCTGCTGTACCCGGTCGGGCTGGTGATCTTCGCGATCCAGCCGGGCATCGAGGCGCAGAGCGTGATGCGGGCGGCGGTGCTGGGCGGCCTCTTCGGCATGTTCTGCTATGGCACCTACGACCTGACGAACCTGGCGGTGATCCGCAACTGGCCGCTGGGGCTGTCGTTCATCGACATCGCCTGGGGCGCGCTGGTGAGCGGCGTGGCCGCTGCAGCGGGCGCGGTGGCGTGGCGCTGGTTCGCGTCGCGCTGAGACGCTGCCCGGGTGATTTCGGGCCACCGGCCCCTTGAAACTGCCATTCCGGCCTCTGTCATGAATTTGACTTGAGGCAAAATCCCGCGCAAACAATGCAGGGGGAGTACACGGGATGAGTGCGCGCGGCACAGCGATCAGCTTTGAAGATTTTCAATCCATACGCAACTTCGCCGCACTGGACGGTTTGCGGGCAGTTGCCGTTTTTCTCGTGTTCGCGGCCCACATGGGCGGCATCGCCGCGAGCAAGTTCTCGGGCTGGCTGGGCGTTCATGCCTTCTTCGTGCTGTCGGGCTTCCTGATCACCACCTTGCTGTTGCGCGAGCGCGATGGCACCGGCCGCGTGTCGCTGAAGGCGTTCTACATCCGGCGCACCACGCGGCTCGTGCCGCTCTACCTCCTCATCTACCTCGTGGTGCTGGCCCAGAGCTATCTTGCCCAGGACGCGAGCTGGGAGCAGATGAAGGTCGCCACGCCCTACTACCTGACCCTGTGCAACGAGCTGGCACCGTACGCGCCGCTGGTCGTCACCTGGACGCTGAGCGTGGAGTGGAAGTACTACCTGGTCTGGCCCACGCTGATCACGGTATTCGGCCTGACGACGCGCTCGCGCCTCGCGACCGTCGGGCTCTGCATGGCGGCGCTGGCAGCCCTGGGCCTGAGCGGTGCGCAACCCGACTGGCTCAGTCCACAGAACTACATCGGCATGATGATCGGCTCGGCGCTGGCCATCCTCATGCACACACCGACAACCTTCGGGTGGGTGCGCGGACTCATGACGTACCGCGCGCCGCTGGTGATTCTTCCGCTCCTGTTCATCGTGCACAGGCGTTTTCCGCTGGTGACGAGCTACATCGGGGACCTGGGCGCGATCACACTGTACGGCCTGCTGGTCGGCCTGCTGCTCCCGTCCCTCATCGCCAGCCGCACGTTCATGGGCAAGGCGCTGGGGGCGAAGTGGCTGGTCTTCATCGGACACCGGTCGTATGCGATGTACCTGATCCAGTACATCGCAGCCCATGCAGTACTCGATGTGCTGAGCGTGATCGGTGTGGTGATCGTCAATGGCCCCGCGCTGCTGCTTCTTTCGTTCATCGTGTCGCTGGCGATCTCGGACCTGCTCTATCGCTGGTTCGAGAAACCGATCACCGACTGGGGCCACCGCTGGGCCAAGTCGACCAAGCAGGCAGCCTTGTCGCGGACTGCCGCAACGGGCGTCGGCAACCCGGCCGCACGCAGCCTTCTTTAAGCGCTGTGCATGACGAGCCGAAGACGGCTCGCGTATTTATTTCAAGAAAACTGCAGAACTTTCATTCTGCTTTCGTCTCGTCACGGCCGGGTCATTCGACGTCTTTAGATTGCATTTCCAGAAATGGTGCGCAGCACGCGCACCTCTCGAATAACCATCCGAGGGATTTGCATGACCCAACGCTTCATTGCCCCAGCGCTGCTGGGCTTTTCACTGCTGCTGACCGCTTGCGGCGGCAGCCACCACGGCACGTCGCTGCTGCCGATCATTCCGCCGGCCACGCCGCCAGCGGCGCAGGCACCACAGAAGAACATCATCTTCTTCCTGGGCGACGGCATGGGCATCACCACGATGACCGCCGCGCGCATCTACAAGGTCGGCGAAGACGGCGACCTGACGATGGACACGCTGCCCGAGACGGCCTTCGTCCATACCTACTCGAACGACGCCCAGGTGACGGACAGCGCGCCCTCGATGTCGGCCTACATGACCGGCGTCAAGATGAACAACGAAGTCATCTCGATGAGCGCGGAGACCAAGGCCACGGATGCCTCGGGCAAGGCCTACCACGTCAACTTCGACAGCACCTGCCCTTCGGGCAACGGCCAGGCCGTGGAAACGCTGCTGGAGCAAAGCAAGGCCAAGGGCTATGCGACCGGCGTGGTGACCACCACGCGCATCACGCACGCCACGCCTGCTGCCACCTATTCGCATGTGTGCCACCGCGATGCGGAGAACACCATCGCCGCGGCGCTGGTGCCGGGCGGCGCTGGCTACAACGCGAAGCTGGGTGACGGCATCGATGTGTTCTTCGGCGGCGGCACGGACTACTTCCTACCCAAGGACAAGAGCGGCAAGCGCAACGACGCACGCGACCTGACCGCCGAACTGAAGGCGGCCAAGTACAGCTACGCCACCAGCAAGAGTGAGTTCGACAAGCTGCCCATCGACGGCAGCACCAAGATCGCCGGCCTCTTCACCAAGAGCCACATGGCCTACGACCTCGACCGCGACGCCACCCTGGAGCCGAGCTTGGCCGAGATGGCCGGCAAGGCCATCGACGCGCTGGCCGCGCGCAAGAAGGGCTTTTTCCTGATGGTGGAAGGTGGCCGCATCGACCATGCGCTGCACGCCACCAACGCGCGCCGCGCCCTGCAGGACACGGGCGCCTTCGACGACGCCATCAAGCTCGCGCTCGACAAGATGCAGGCCATCGACCCGGGCCTGAAGAACACGCTGGTGGTGGTCACGGCCGACCACGACCACACGCTGCAGCTCAACGGCTATGCCGCGCGCACCGGCAAGACCGAGGCCGGCAAGCCGGGCGTGCTCGGCCTGGTGAAGGACTACGTCGACAACAGCAAGACCAGCAAGGACGTGAACGGCATGCCGTACACCATCATCGGCTTCGGCAATGGTCCGAGCCGCAAAGCGCGCGACGTCGCCATCATCGAGTCGGACCTGGAAAAGCCCGGCTATCAGCAGGAAGCCGTGGTTCCGATGGATGCGAACAGCGACTCCGAAACCCACGGCGGTGCCGACGTGTTCCTCGGCGCGCAAGGCCTGGGCGCCGACAACTTCTCCGGCGTCATCACCAACACCGACGTGTTCGGCCTGATCAAGAAGGCCGTCGGCCTGTGAGCAGCCACCAGCGCCCATCGACGAACACAACCATGAACACGACCATGAACCGCACCACCTGCAAGACCCGTCTGGCCGCCGCCCTCGTTTGCGCCGCCGCCGGCACGCTGGCCACGTTGGCCGGCAGTGCGCACGCCGCCGGCGAAGCCAAGAACGTCATCTTCTTCCTCGGCGACGGCATGGGGCCCGTCACCGTGACCGCTGCGCGCATCTACAAGGGCGAAAAGCAACTGGCCGCCAAGCCCGGCTCGCTGGTGAGCCCGGAGCGCGCCAACCTCGTCATGCAGACACTGCCCTATGCAGCGCGCGTGAAAACCTATTCACTCGACGGCCAGACCACCGACAGCGCACCCTCGATGGCCGCCTACATGACCGGCGTGAAGATGCGCAACGAAGTGATCTCGATGTCGAGCGACACCGTCGCGGTCGACAGCACCGGCAAGCAATACATCAACGGCGAAGACACCACCTGCGCGCCCACCAACGGCAAGGCTGCCGACACGCTGCTCGAACTCGCCAAGGCCAAGGGCCGCGCGGTGGGCGCGGTGTCAACCACGCGCGTGGGCCATGCCACGCCGGCCACCACCTACGCGCACATCTGCAACCGCAACGGCTACAACACCATTGCCGAGCAGAGCGTGCCGGGCCATGCGAACTACAACCCCAAGCTGCTCGACGGCGTCGATGTGCTGCTTGGCGGCGGTCAGCGCAACTACCTGCCGAAGCCTGCCAATCCGGGCAGCAAGCGCACGGACGGTGTGGACCTCGTGGCCGCGATGCAGGCCAAGGGCTACGCCTATGTCGACACCGGCACCAAGCTCAAGGCCATCGACCCGGCCGCGACGGGCAAGCTGCTGGGCCTGTTCTCGCAAAGCGAGATGGCTTACGAACTGGACCGCGTCAAGCAGAACCTCGACCAGCCCAGTCTGTCGGACATGACGGAAAAGGCCCTCGGCGTGCTGAGCAAGAACGACAAGGGCTTCTTCCTGATGGTGGAAGGCGGCCGCATCGACCACGCGCTGCACGGCACCAATGCCAAGCGCGCGCTGGAAGACACGCTGGCGTTCGACGCGGCCATCCAGACCGCGCTCGACTTCATGAACAAGAAGGACCCGGGCCTGAAGAACACGCTGGTGGTGGTCACCGCCGACCACGACCACGCGATCGCCTTCAACGGCTACCCGAAGATCGGCAACCCGATCCTCGGCCTCGTCAACGGCTATGCGGACGGCAAGCCCACCAAGGCGGCCGACGGCAAGCCGTACACCACGCTGGTGTTCGGAAACGGCGGACGGCCCGGCTCGATTTCCTTCTCCGACGCCAACGACCCCAACGCAACGCCGGCCGACATTGCCAAAAAGATTGCCGACAGCAATGTGAACGCGGAAGACGGCAAAAAGCCGTGGATCGCGCCCGCACGCGGCCCCGTGCGCGACGACCAGACCACGATGGACACCACGGATGACAACTTCCTGCAGGAAGTCGGCATCAACCTGGGCTCGCCCGGCGCGGAAACCCACGGCGGCGGCGACGTGATGCTGTTCGCCGGCGGCGCGGGCTCGAAGATCTTCAAGGGCACCATGGAGAACATCAAGGTGTTCAACAAGGTCAAAGAGGCTGCAGGGCTGTGAACGCACCCGCAATGCTCAAGGCACTGCTGGCAGCTACGGCCCTGGCGGGCCTTCCCCTGGCAGCCAGTGCCGCGGGCGACGCCGCGGCGCCCGACCAGAACCTGCGCATCCAGCACCACGTGATGTCGATCGGCAAGGACGGCGTGCAGCGCGAGAGCCGCTACGCCGACCTGATGTTCCGTCGTGCCGGCTCGGTGTGGGTCGAGCGCGAGTTGCCGCCCGCGCTGCGCGACGACCACGACCAGGAAGCCCGCGAGGGCAAGGTGCACATCGGCCACGCGCATGCGGACAACACGGCGGCCCCGCTGTGGGTGCGCCGCGATGCCGCCGGCAAGGTGCAGGTGGGCATGGTGCTGCGCCAGCAACGCAAGCTGATCGAGGTCGACGCGGCCAACTACGGCAACGTCGGCTACAACGGCTCGTGGGCCAACGCCTACTGGCTGGTCGATCCGGCCAGCCTGGCGCGCATGAAGGCCGTGGGCACGGCCGGCAAGGGCGTGCAGCGCTACGAACTGCCGCAGGGTGAGAACACCTTGCGCATCGACTGGGACGTGGCGGGCCGCTACGCGCGCAAGATCGAGCAGCGCAACGCGCACGGCACCTCGCTCAACGTGATGACCGCCTCGGCCATCGCGGCGCCGAAGACGCTGCCGTGGCAGAAGATCGACGCCTACGAACGCGGCGAGTACTCCGACCTGCTGGACTGAGCGACCGGCCTGCCGGCTGCTAGAGGAAGCGCTCGAGCAGCTTGCGCGAGGCGCGGTCGAGCGTCTTCACATCGGGAATGCGGAACTGCACGCCGTGCGCGCTGGCAATCAGCAGCGCGCCGCCTTCGAGCCGGCGGATGTCTTCCTCGGCCTTGAGCACGAAGCTGGTGTCGCCACGGTCGGTTTTCACGGTCCAGGTGCTGGGCACGCCGAAGCTGGACACGCTGTGCAGTTGAAGCAGCGTGGGCGCGAAGTCGCGCACGGCCAGTTCCTGTTCGAGCAGCGTGCGGGTTTGCGCCGGCAGCAGCTCGACGCGGTCGATCCAGACCAGCTCGCGGCCCTCGCTGCCGACCAGCGAGACGCCATCGGCGGGCGCGCTGAGCGGAAAGGCCCGCACGGGCGTCACGCCCACATGGCGCTCGCCTTGCGCATCGGTCAGCACGAGGCGGCCGAACGAGTCACGCTCGAGTTCAAAAGCCTGGGTGATGTTGTTGTCGTCGCTCATGCGTCCCCCGCTGGATGGGCTGCGTGGCTGATCGCCAGCGGCGCTTGTGCGCCCGCCCGCTCGTCGGCCGCGCCTTCGCTCGCGTCGTCGTCGCCCTGGCGCAATTGCGCCTGATAAAGCCGCCAGTACGCGCCCTGCTTGGCCATCAAGGTGTCGTGCGGCCCGACCTCGACCACTTCGCCGCGGTCCATGACCACGAGCCGGTCGGCCTTGCGCAGCGTCGACAGGCGGTGGGCAATGGCGATGGTGGTGCGGCCCTGCACGAGGTTGTCGAGCGCCTTCTGGATTTCCTTTTCGGTCTCGGTGTCCACGGCCGAGGTGGCCTCGTCGAGGATCAGGATGCGCGGATCGATCAGCAGCGCGCGCGCAATGCTGATGCGCTGGCGCTCGCCGCCCGACAGGCCCTGCCCGCGCTCGCCCACCAGCGAGTCGTAGCCGTGCTGCAGCCGCAGGATGAAGTCGTGCGCATGCGCGGCGCGCGCGGCGGCCACGACTTCTTCGCGCGTGGCGTCGGGCTTGCCGTAGGCGATGTTCTGCGCGATGGTGCCGAAGAACAGGAAGGGCTCCTGCAGCACCAGCCCCACGTGGCGCCGGTAATCGGCCACGGCGAAGCGGCGGATGTCGGTGCCGTCGACCTTGATGGCGCCGTCGGTCACGTCGTAGAAGCGGCAGATCAGGTTGACCAGCGTGCTCTTGCCCGAGCCGCTGTGGCCCACGAGGCCGATCATCTCGCCGGGCTCGATCACCAGGTCGAGGTTGTGGATCACGGCGCGCGAGCCATAGCGAAAGCCCAGCCCGCTCATCTCGATGCGGCCCTGCACGCGCTCGACCTTCACCGGATTGGCCGGCTCAGGCACGTTGCTCACGTGGTCGAGGATGTCGAAGATGCGCTTGGCGCCGGCCGCCGCCTTCTGCGTGACCGACACGATGCGGCTCATGGAGTCGAGCCGCGTATAGAAGCGGCCGATGTACGCAATGAATGCGGTGAGCACACCCACCGTGATGCTGCCGCGCGCCACCTGCCAGATGCCGAAGGCCCAGACCACGAGCAGGCCGATTTCGGTCAGCAGCGACACGGTCGGCGTGAACAGCGACCAGGTGCGGTTGAGCTTGTCGTTGACCTGCAGGTTGTAGGCGTTGGCGATGCGAAAGCGCTCGGCTTCGCGGCGTTCCTGCGCGAAGGCCTTGACCACGCGGATGCCGGGGATGGTGTCGGCCAGCACATTGGTCACCTCGGACCAGACGCGGTCGATCTTCTCGAAGCCGGTGCGCAGGCGGTCGCGCACCACGTGGATCATCCAGGCGATGAACGGCAGCGGCACCAGCGTGACCATCGCCAGCAGCGGGTTGATGGAGAACAGAATGACCGCGGTCATCACGATCATCAGCACGTCGTTGGCGAAATCGAGCGCATGCAGCGACAGGAACACGTTGATGCGGTCGGTTTCCGAGCCGATGCGCGACATCAGGTCGCCGGTGCGCTTGCCGCCGAAATAGTCCAGTGGCAGGGTCAGCAGATGCTCATACGTGGTGGTGCGCAGGTCGGCGCCGATGCGTTCGGACACCAGCGCCAGCAGATAGGTGCGGGCCCAGCCCAGGCCCCAGCCCAGCAGCGCGGCGCCAAGCAGGCCACCGAGGTAGAGGCCCACGCGCCCGGAGTCGATCTTCTGCCCGTTCTGGAACGGAATCAGGATGTCGTCCATCAGCGGGATGGTCAGGTACGGCGGCACCAGCGTGGCGGCGGTCGAGATCAGGGTCAGTAGAAACCCTGCAATCAGTTGCTTGCGGTACGGCTTGGCGAAACGGCCGAGTCGTAACAAAACCCAGGTCGAGGGCGGGGACTGGCGTTCGGTGTCGGCGGTGGCCAAGTCGTCGCCGTCCGCGGCCTCGATTATTTCTGGTGTCGCCTTGGCGACACCCGCCATGCGCTGGCCGAAAAGCTTGAGCAGCCGCAGTGCCTCGACCTGGCTGGCCAGGGTGTAGCGCCAACGGCCCAATCGGCCCGCAGGCCCCGTCAAATCAAGGGTTCCGACGCCGGAATGGTCGGAAAGTCGCAGTTCGAGGGCCGCATCCGTGAGCGGCCACTCACGCCATTCGCCGCCCGGCTCCCGTGCGATCAGCCGCTGGTCAGTCAGGGCAACTAGGCCCGAAGCGAAGCGAAGTTGGTCGTCAAGGTCAACCGACAGTATTACCAGAACGTTTTCCGCGACTGCGAGCCGGTTTTTCAGAAGCTCTGAAGCCGACTCTGTTTCGCCCTCCCGGGTGCCGACTGGATCGTGATGTTGCATTGTGTTTCTCTGACTCTTGCCCGTCGCGGGCCGCATGGACCGCGTCATGGCGTCCTTTGTCGGGCGCCGATTCTGACCGATCGCCATGGGCGCGCTTGAAGGCGCCATGGTGCTCGGCCAAAGCACATCGAACGTTTGCATGACCCGTTTCGACGACATCCGCCTGCTGCGCATCAATTATTTGCGCGGTCCCAACCTCTGGACCTACCGTCCGGTGCTCGAAGTCTGGCTCGATCTGGGCCAACTGGAAGACTTCCCCTCCAACAAGATCGACGGTTTCACCGACCGCCTGACCGGCCTGCTGCCGGCGCTCATCGAGCACCACTGCGGCGTGGGCGAGCGCGGCGGCTTCATCCAGCGCCTGACCGAGGGCACCTGGTCGGGCCACGTGCTCGAACACGTGGTCATCGAGCTTTTGAACCTCGCCGGCATGCCGACCGGCTTCGGGCAAACCCGCAGCACCTCGGAACACGGCGTCTACCGCATGGTGTTCCGCGCGCGCGACGAGCAGGTGGCCCGGGTGGCGCTGGCCGAAGGTCATCGCCTGCTGATGGCTGCCATCAACAGCGACCCCTTCAGTGCCGACGACGTGCAAAAAGCGGTCGACGCGGTCAAGGCCAAGGTCGAAGACTGCTACCTCGGCCCGAGTACCGCCGCCATCGTGAGCGCCGCCACCGACCGCGGCATTCCGCACATGCGGCTGAACAGCGGCAACCTGGTGCAACTGGGCTACGGCGCCAACCAGCAACGCATCTGGACCGCCGAGACCGACTACACCAGCGCCATCGGCGAATCGATCGCCAGCGACAAGGAACTGACCAAGTCGCTGCTGGCCAGCTGCGGCGTGCCCGTGCCTGAGGGCCAGGTGGTCGCCAATGCCGAAGAAGCCTGGGAAGCCGCCGAAGACATCGGCCTGCCCGTGGTCGTCAAGCCGTCGGACGCCAACCATGGCCGCGGCGTGTCGCTCGAGCTGACCACCCGCGAAGAAGTCATCGCCGCCTTCGCGGTCGCCGAGCCCGAAGGCAGCGACGTGATGGTCGAGCGCTTCATCCGTGGCCACGAGCACCGCCTGCTGGTGGTGGGTGGCGAAGTGGTGGCAGCCGCGCGCGGCGAGATCATCACCGTCACCGGCGACGGCAAGAGCACCGTGGCCGAGCTGATCGAAAAGCAGCTCAACAGCGACCCGCGCCGCGGTGCCGAAGAAGAATTCCCGCTCGACCTGATCGTGCTGGCCACCGACGCCAAGCTGCAGCTCGAACTCAAGCGCCAGGAACTCGACGGCGCGGCCGTGCCTGCTGCCGGCCGCGTGGTCACGATCCAGCGCAACGGCAACATGGCCAACGACTGCACCGACCAGGTCCACCCCGAAGTCGCGCACGCCGCCGTGCTGGCCGCCCGCGTCGTGGGCCTGGACATCGCCGGCATCGACATGGTGGCGCTGGACATCAGCAAGCCGCTGGGTCCGCAGGGCGGCGCGATCGTCGAAGTCAACGCCGGCCCCGGCCTGCTGATGCACCTGAAGCCGGCCGTCGGTTCGCCGCGCCCCGTGGGCCGCGCCATTTGCGACCACCTGTTCCCCAACGACGCGCCCGGCCGCATTCCGGTGGTCGGCGTGGCCGGCTCGCGCGACACCGCCGTGCTGGCACGCCTGATCGCCTGGCTGATCAACCTGGGCGGCCGCCACACCGGCCTGGCCTGCCGCGACGGCCTGTTCCTGGAACGCCGCCGCGTCGATGCACGCGACAGCGCCAACTGGGACGCCGGCCATCGGCTGCTGGTCAACCGTGCCGTGCAGGCCGTGGTGATCGAGAACGGCGCCGAAACCATCCTGCGCGACGGCCTTTCCTACGACCGCTGCGAAGTCGGCGTCGTGACCGACCTCGAAGGCTCGGAAGCACTGGCCGACTACGACATCACCGAGAGCGACCAGATGGTCAAGGTGCTGCGCACGCAGGTCGACGTGGTGCTCAGCGAAGGCACCGCCGTGCTGAACGCGGACGACGCGCGCGTGGCCGGCCTCGCGCCGCTGTGCGACGGCGCGGTCATCCTGTATGCCGCCGATTCGCAAGCCCCGGCGCTCACCGCGCACCAGAGTGCCGGCGGCAAGGCCGTGCTGGTGCGACAAGACCGCGTGGTGCTGGCCACCGGAAGCAGCGAATCTTTCCTGCCAGGCCTGGGTCGCCTGACGATCTGGCGCGCCACCCATGCCGGCGTGAGCCTCGAAAGCCTGCTGGCTGCCGTGGCGGCCGCCTGGGCCATGGGCATTCCGCTGAACCTGATCGGCGCCGGTGTCGAGGCCTTCGAGGCCGACCTGCAGGCCGCGCTGGCGTCGCTGCAGTTGTCGCAGACACAGCCCCTGTCGTCGCAGCACCCCCAACATCAACTTGCCTGACGCGCGCGGCCGCCTCGGCAGAGGCGGCCCCATCGTCCAACAGAATCCGCGAACCGAGCCGTAGCCCCATGAAAGTCACCCGCATCCGCGCCCTTCGCGGGCCCAATCTCTGGAGCCGCCACACCGCCGTCGAAGCGGTCGTCGCCTGCGAAGGCGATGAAAACGCCATCAGCAAGCTGGCCGGTTTCGAGGCCCGCCTGCGCGCCCGCTTCCCCACCATTGGCGAGCTGCACCCGATGGTGCTGGGCCAGCCGCTGGCGCTGGCCCACGTGCTCGAAAACGCCGCCGTGGCACTGCAGGCCCAGGCCGGCTGCGCCGTCAACTACGGCCATACCGCGCCCACGACGGAAGAAGGCGTCTACCAGGTCACCGTCCAGTACAGCGAAGAGGCCGTGGGCCGCCGCGCACTGGCGCTGGCCGAAGAACTGATCGCCGCCGCACTGGCCGACACCGCCTTCGACGCCGACGCGGCCATCGTCGAGCTGCGCGACCTCGATGAATCCGAACGCCTGGGCCCGAGCACCGGCTCCATCGTCGATGCAGCCGTGGCACGCGGCATTCCCTACCGCCGCCTCACCAGCGGCAGCCTCGTGCAGTTCGGCTGGGGCGCCAAGCAGCGCCGCATCCAGGCCGCCGAAATCGACAGCACCAGCGGCGTGGCCGAATCGATCGCACAGGACAAGGAACTGACCAAGCAGTTGCTCAACGCCGCCGGCGTGCCGGTGCCGCTGGGCCGCCCCGTCAGCAGCGCCGAAGACGGCTGGGCCGCCGCCCATGAAATCGGCCTGCCGGTCGTGGTCAAGCCGCAGGACGGCAACCAGGGCAAGGGCGTCACGGTCAACATCACCACGCGCGAAGAACTGTTCGCGGCATACGACTCGGCCGCCGTGTACGGCGAGGTGATGGTCGAGAAATTCCTGCCCGGCTTCGACTTCCGCCTGCTGGTGGTCGGCGACCGCCTCGTGGCCGCTGCACGGCGCGATCCGCCCCAGGTGATCGGCGACGGCAGCGCCACCGTGCGCCAGCTCGTGGACACCGTGAACCTCGATCCGCGCCGCGGCGAGGGCCACGCCACCTCGCTCACCAAGATCCGCCTGGACGACATCGCCATCGGCCGGCTCGAAGCCCAGGGCCTCACGCCCGACAGCGTGCCCGCGCGCGGCCAGCGCGTGGTGCTGCGCAACAACGCGAACCTCTCCACCGGCGGCACCGCCACCGACGTGACCGACACCGTGCACCCCGAAGTGGCCGCGCGCGCGGTCGATGCGGCGCAGATGGTCGGCCTGCACATCTGCGGCGTCGACATGGTCTGCGAGAACGTGCTGCGCCCGCTCGAAGAGCAGCATGGCGGCGTGGTCGAAGTCAACGCCGCGCCCGGCTTGCGCATGCACATCTCGCCTTCGTTCGGCCGCGGCCGCGCCGTCGGCGAAGCGGTGATGGACACGCTGTTCGCCCATGGCGACGACGGTCGCATCCCGGTCGTGGCCGTCACCGGCACCAACGGCAAGACCACCACCGCGCGCCTCATCAACCACCTGCTCGCTTCCAGCGGCCTGCGCACCGGCATGACCAACACCGACGGCGTGTACGTCGACGGACGCCAGACCGACAGCGGCGACTGCAGCGGCCCCAAGAGCGCGCGCAATGTGCTGATGCACCCCGACGTGGACGCGGCCGTATTCGAAGTGGCCCGTGGCGGCGTGCTGCGCGAAGGCCTGGGCTTCGACCGCTGCCAGGTGGCCGTGGTCACCAACATCGGCAGCGGCGACCACCTGGGCCTGAACTACATCACCACCGTCGAAGACCTCGCGGTGCTCAAGCGCGTCATCGTGCGCAACGTGGCCTCCGACGGTTTTGCGGTGCTCAATGCCGCCGACCCGAATGTCGCCGCCATGGCGGCCGGCTGCCCCGGCCACGTGATCTTCTTCACCGCCGACCGCCAGCATCCGGTGATGGCCACGCACCGCGCACAAGGCAAGCGCACCGTGTACGTCGACCAGGACACGCTGGTGGCGGCCGAAGGCTCGTGGCGCGAGCGCATCGCACTGCGCGACGTGCCGATCACGCGCAACGGCACCATCGGTTTCCAGGTCGACAACGTGATGGCCTCGGTGGCCGCAGCCTGGGCCGTGGGCCTGGACTGGGACACCATCCGCAGCGGCCTGGCCAGTTTCATGAACGACGCGGCCGGCGTGCCGGGCCGTTTCAACGTCATGGACTACCGCGGCGCCACCGTGATTGCCGACTACGGCCACAACACCGACGCCATGCGCGCGCTGGTCTCGGCCGTCGACACCATGCCGGCCAACAAGCGCTCGGTGGTCATCAGCGGCGCGGGCGACCGCCGCGACTCCGACATCCGCGACCAGACCGCCATCCTCGGCCAGGCCTTCGACGACGTGATCCTCTATCAGGACGCGGCGCAGCGTGGCCGGGCCGATGGCGAGGTGATGGCGCTGCTGCGCCAGGGCCTGCAGGGCGCGGCACGCACCCGCCAGATCGACGAGATCCGTGGTGAGTTCGTTGCCATCGATGCGGCACTGGCCCGCCTGCAGCCGGGCGACCTCTCGCTGATCCTGGTCGATCAGGTCGAGGAAGCGCTCGCTCACCTCGCACAGCGCATCGCAGCGGGCTAGGGCCTGCGTGCCGGACACGTCCCACACGAAGGGGCGCGTCCGGCACGGTCGGTACAGTGCGCTGTCCCACAGGCCGCACACGCCTGCTGAGCCGACACTGCTCCTCCGGTCGCACCCTTCGGAGTCTGTGGGGTGCCTCCCAACCAGGAGCACCCATGACAAGAACAATTCGTTCCGTCCTTTCCGCCACAGCCCTCTTTGCGGCCGGCGGCTTTTTCGTCCTCGGCGCACCCGTTGCCAGCGCCCAGGCGCCGGGCGCCAACCCCCGGCTGCAGAACGAACACGCCACCTGCGACGGCGTACAGCAAGACCGTGCCGCCTGCCTGCGCGAAGCCCGCGCGGCGCGCCAAGAAGCGGGCCGCAACGGCCTCACCTCCCCCAGCCTCGGCCGCGAAGACACCAATGCGCTCGCGCGCTGCCGTGAGCAGCCCGCCGGCGATCAGGCCGGTTGCGAGGCGCGCGTCAGAGGCGGCGCGCACACCACCATCGACGGCAGCGTGATGGGCGGCGGCATCATCCGCGAAACCGTCACGCCCCTGCCGGCCCAGCCCGTGCAACCGCCACGTTGAATGAACCCGGCCGAATCCGGCCTGTCCAACACACCCAGGTTTTTACCGGTCACTTCAAGGAGCCTTCCATGACAAGCAATGCGCGCTCGATGATCTTCGCCCTGCTGGCCATCAGCGGGCTGGCGGCCAGCACCATCGCCTCGGCGGCCACGCCACGGCGAGGGGAATCCGACAGCACCTACCAGCGGGAAATCGCGGTCTGCGGCCACAACCAGCAGGACCGTGCAGCCTGCATCCGCGAAGCCGGCGCCGCGCGCCAGGCCGCAGCCCGTGGCGGCCTGACCAGCGCCCCCGACTACCGTGCCAATGCCCTGTCCCGCTGCAGCCTGCAGCCGCCGTCGGACCGCTCTGCCTGCGAGGCACGCGTGCTCGGCAGCATGGGCAACACCGACAGCCGGGTCGAGGGCAGCGTGATGGGCGGCGGCGTGATCCGCGAGTCGGTCACCACGACCGTGATGCCAGCCCCCGAAGAACGACGGATGCCTGCACCCATGCGCTGATCCCGCCCGGCTGCGAGCCGAATGAGCCGCTGAAAAAGCCGCTGCGCCGGGGGACCGGGCAGCGGCCAAGGGAAAACCCGGAGCGATGGCCCCGTTTGTCACGCGACTGTCATAAAACCCGAGACGGTGCTAGCTATAGTTCTCGGTCCCCTGCCAACCGAGGAACTCTTCCCCATGAATGCCATCAAGGTCGCTCGCCGATTCATAGAAACGGACCCGGCCAACGAATCGGCCAAAATCCTGGCCCAGCTCGTGTTGGCGCTCGAGTCCGAACGCAGCTTCGAGCTGATCACGCTCTACAACCTCGACTACAAGAGCTTCCAGCTCGCGATGGACATCCTGAAGGAATGGCGGCTCGACCGCTATTACGCCAGCAAGTCCAAGCTGTTCGACCTGTCGTTGCAGGTCACTGAACTCGAAAAAAGCGTCAGCACCCCGCAAGCCTGAACAGGCTTTCTTTCTCTTCCCTCACTTCCCCCAGCGCAGCACCATCGGATCGAGCCGCTTCGCGGTTTCGATCAGGCCGGCGCGCGTGTCGGGGTGCAACGCCGGCAGCGGGTGGCGCGGCGCCTCGCAAGCGATCACACCGCCCTCCTTCATCAGAGCCTTGCAAGCCAGCAGACCCGCTTGCCGGTTCTCATAGTTGATGAGCGGCAACCACTGCTGGTAGAGCGCGAAGGCCTTGTCGCGGTCGCCCGCGCGGTGCGCCTCGATGATCGGGCGGATGCCGTCCGGGTAGCCACCGCCGGTCATTGAGCCGGTCGCACCGGCGTCGAGGTCGGGCATCAGCGTGATCGCCTCTTCGCCGTCCCACGGACCTTCGATGGCATCGCCGCCCAGACGGATCAGTTCGCGCAGCTTTGCAGCCGCACCGGCCGTTTCGATCTTGAAGTACGCGACGTGTTCGATCTCCTTCGCCATGCGCGCGAGGAACGGTGCCGACAACACCGTGCCGCTGGCCGGCGCGTCCTGAATCATGACGGGAATGCCCACCGCATCCGACAGCCGCGCATAGAACTCGAAGATCTGCGGCTCCGGCACGCGGAAGGTCGCGCCGTGGTACGGCGGCATCACCATCAACATCGCCGCGCCCATGCCCTGCGCGCGGCGGCTGCGCTCGGCACAGACCTGCGTGCTGTAGTGCGTGGTCGTCACAATCACCGGCACACGGCCCTTCACGTGTTCGAGCACCGTGCGCGTCAGCACTTCCCGCTCTTCGTCGGACAACACGAACTGCTCGGAGAAATTCGCGAGGATGCACAGGCCATCGGAGCCCGCGTCGATCATGAAATCGACGCAGCGCTTCTGGCTCTCGATGTCGAGCGCGCCCTGTTCGGTGAAAGTGGTGGGCACCACCGGGAAGATGCCTCTGTATCTGGGTGTCATGGCTTCAGTGAATCAGTGTGAGTGACGGGGAACGCCGGCGCCGCGGCAGCCGACGAGAAAGTCGAAGTCGCAGCCTTCGTCGGCTTGCAGCACATGGTTGACGTACAGTTTCTGATAGCCGCCACCGCGCGTGCTCATCGGCTGTGCATCGGTGCTGGACAACGCGGCCAGTCGCGCCGCCAGCTCTTCATCGCTGATGTCCAGGTGCAGCCGCCCCGCATCGCAATCGAGCTCGATCCAGTCGCCATCGCGCACCGCCGCCAGCGGCCCGCCATCGGCCGCCTCCGGCGCGACGTGCAGCACCACCGTGCCATAGGCCGTGCCGCTCATGCGCGCATCCGAGATGCGCACCATGTCCTTCACGCCCTGGCGCAGCAGCTTCGGCGGCAGCCCCATGTTGCCCACCTCGGCCATGCCGGGGTAGCCCTTGGGGCCGCAGTTCTTCAGCACCATCACCGAGCTGGCATCGATGTCGAGGTCTTCGTCGACGATGCGTTCCTTGTAGTGTTCGAGGTTCTCGAACACCACCGCACGGCCACGGTGCTTGAGCAGCTCGGGCGATGCAGCCGAAGGCTTGAGCACCGCGCCGCGCGGCGAGAGATTGCCGCGCAGGATGCGGATGCCGCCATCTGCTATCAGCGGGTTGTTCAGCGGACGGATCACTTCGTCGTTCAGGCTCGGCGCCTCGCGCACGTTGTCCCAGATCGAGTGGCCGTTGACGGTGAGCGCGCCAGGGTGCGGCAGCAGGCCGTTCTCGCCCAGGCGGCGCAGCACGGCAGGCAATCCACCGGCGTAATAGAACTCCTCCATCAGGAAACGGCCCGAGGGCATCAGGTCCACGATGGTCGGCGTGTGGCTGCCGATGCGCGTCCAGTCTTCCAGCTCCAGCTCGACGCCGATGCGCCCGGCAATCGCCTTCAGATGGATCACCGCATTGGTCGATCCGCCGATGGCCGCATTCACGCGGATGGCGTTCTCGAAAGCCTCGCGCGTGAGGATCTTCGACAGCGTGAGCCCTTCTTTCGCCATCGCCACCGCGCGCATGCCCGACATCTGCGCGAGCACATAGCGACGCGCATCGACCGCCGGAATGGCCGCGTTGTGCGGCAGCGAAGTACCCAGCGCCTCGGCCATGCAGGCCATGGTCGAAGCCGTGCCCATCGTGTTGCAGGTGCCTGCCGAACGCGACATGCCGCCCTCGGCCGAAAGGAACTGGTGCAGGTTGATCTCGCCCGCCTTCAGCGATTCGTGCAGTTGCCACACGGCCGTGCCCGAGCCGATGTCCTTGCCGTCGAGCTTGCCGTTGAGCATCGGCCCACCCGTTACCACGATGGCCGGGATGTCGCAGCTCGCCGCGCCCATCAGCAGCGCAGGCGTGGTCTTGTCGCAGCCCGTGAGCAGCACCACCGCATCGACCGGGTTGCCGCGAATCGCTTCTTCCACGTCCATGCTCGCGAGGTTGCGCGTGAGCATCGCGGTCGGCCGCAGGTTCGACTCGCCGTTCGAGAACACCGGAAATTCGACCGGAAATCCGCCCGCCTCCGAGATGCCGCGCTTCACGTGCTCGGCGATCTTGCGAAAGTGCGCGTTGCACGGCGTCAGCTCCGACCAAGTGTTGCAGATGCCGATGATCGGCCGGCCGTCGAACTCGTGATCCGGAATGCCCTGGTTCTTCATCCAGCTTCGGTACATGAAGCCGTTCTTGTCGGCCGAGCCGAACCATTCGGTCGAGCGCAGTTTCTTCGGAGGGGTGTCCGGCATGCGAGGTGTCCTGGGAAAGAAAAAAGAAAGTCAGCGCCGGGGTGCGCGCGAAGTGAAGAAGCGCTGCAGCAGGCAGAACACGAAAAGCAGCGCGCCGACCACGATGCGCGTCCACCACGAACTGAGCGTGCCGTCGAATGAAATCAGCGTCTGGATGATCCCGAGCATCAGCACGCCGAACAGCGTGCCCGCCACGTAGCCCACACCACCTGTGAGCAGCGTGCCGCCGATCACCACCGCAGCGATGGCGTCCAGCTCCAGCCCCACCGCATGCAGGCCGTAGCCCGAGAGCATGTAGAAGGTGAAGATCACGCCCGCCAGCGCCGAGCAGAAGCCCGAGAGCGTGTACACGCCGATCAGCGTGCGACGCACCGGCAGGCCCATCAGCATCGCCGAATGCTCGCTGCCACCGATGGCGTACACCGCGCGGCCGAAGGGCGTGCAGTGCGCGATGAACACCGCCGCGAGCAGCACCACGATGGCGATCACCGCGCTGATCGACACCGAAGCCTCGCCCCAGATCGGAATGCGGATCTGCGAGACCTCCGAATAAAACTCGTTGGTGATGCTGATCGAGTCGATGCTGATGAGGTAGCACAGCCCGCGTGCCAGGAACATGCCCGCCAGCGTGACGATGAAGGGCTGCAACCGGAAGCGCTCGATGAGCAGCCCCATGAACGCACCGAAGGCCGTGCCCATGAGCAGCACCAGCGGAATCACGATGGCCGGGCTCCAGCCGTGCTTCTCGACCAGCGAGGCCGACACCATGGTGGTCAATGCGATCACCGAGCCCACCGACAGGTCGATGCCGCCCGAGAGGATCACGAAGGTCATGCCCACGGCCACGACAATCAGGAAGGCGTTGTCGATCAGCAGATTGAGGAACACCTGCGCGGAGAAGAAGCCTTCGTAGAAGATCGAGCCGAGCGTGGCGACGAGCACGAACAGCGAGATCGTCGCCACCAACGGCAGGTACTTCGGGTTCAGCCCCTTCTTGCCTCTTCTTCCGTGCACGGAAGCAGGCTGGGACGAGGGCGCCGTATCCAACACCGCGCTCATGCCCGTCCCCCTTCATGCGCGGGCCGCTGCACCAGCGACCGAAGCTCGGCCCGAAACTCCGGCGACTGCAACAGCATCACCGCAAACACCACGCCCGCCTTCACCACGAGGTTGATCTCCGGCGGCACACCCAGCGAATAGATCGCATAGGTCAGCGTCTGGATGATCAGCGCCCCGATCACACTGCCCACGAGGCTGAAGCGCCCACCGGTCAGCGCGGTACCGCCCAGCGTGACCGCGAGGATCGCATCGAGCTCGATCAGTTGCCCCGCGTTGTTGCCGTCCGCACTCTTCACGTTGGAGCTGATCAGCAGACCGGCAACACCCGCGCAAGCACCGCAGAACGCATAGGCCCCCACCACCAGCCGCCGCGCCTGAACCCCGGCCACGCGCGCCGCCGTCGGATTGATGCCCACCGCCTGGATGAACAACCCGAGCGCAGTGCGCGTGATGGCCAGGTACAGCAGCACGAACACCGCCGCCACGATGAACAGCGAGAACGGCAGGCCCAGCAGATAGCCGCTGCCGAGGAAGAAGAAGGGCTTGTAGTAGATCGTGATGATCTGCCCATCCGCGATGAGCTGCGCGATGCCGCGCCCCGCCACCATGAGGATCAGCGTCGCGATGATCGGCTGCATGCCGACCTTGGCGACCAGCAGCCCGTTCCACAGGCCGCACAGCAGCGCGAGGGCAATGGCCGCCACGATGGCCAGCCACATCGGGAACCTGCTCACGTCGCTTGCGACCGAGCCGCCGATCATCCATGCAGCCAACGCTGCGGCAATCGCCACCACAGCGCCCACCGAGATGTCGATGCCGCGCGTCGCGATCACCAGCGTCATGCCCAGCGACACCAGCACCAGCGGTGCCGCGCGGTTCAGGATGTCGATGAGGCTGCCGTAGAGATGGCCGTCGCGCCATTCGAGGTGCAGGAAGCTGGCGTTGAACGCTGTGTTCACTGCGAGTAGCAACAGGAGCGTGACGATGGGCCATAGCAGGCGGTGTTGTCGCATTGCGGCTGCCATGTTTGTTGTTTTGGAGGCGGTCATTTCATTTGCTCCGGCGTGCATCGCGCAACGTGCGAATGAAGCCGGGCGCGCCCCTGTGCGAATGTCCCCCGCTTCGCTCCTCCTTTATTTCGCTGCGGGGAGCACCCGGTGTCATTCGCATCTGGACACGCTGCTGGTGATCGCCGATCAACCAGTGCTCTGATAACGCTCACGTCGATACGGGGCTCTTTTTCGCGAAATAAAGGAGGAGCGAAGCGGGGGACATTCGCGAAAAAGAGCACCGTGTCGGCGTGAGCACGCCCTGAACTGAACCCGTACCCGTACCCGTATCCGTACCCACGTTCAAGGCTGCGCGAAGGTGAAAGCCGCTGTGCCCCCACCCCTGCCCTCCCCCGGGAGGGGAGGGAGAAATACAGGGAGCGGGTCATGCCGTTGCCGCGATCATTTCGCAGACCTCGTCTTCGGTCGAACCGCCTGGCAACTCGCCCACTTTCTGGCGGTCGCGCAGTACCACGATGCGATGGGCCACGCGTACCACCTCGCTCATTTCCGACGAAATGAAGATCACCGCCATACCGGCCCGCGCGAGCCGCAGGATCTCTTCCATGATCTCCTGCTTCGCCGCCACGTCGATGCCGCGTGTGGGTTCGTCCAGGATCAGCAAGCGCGGCTCGGTCGCGAGCCAGCGCGCGATCATGGCCTTCTGCTGGTTGCCGCCCGAGAGAAGGCCGATGGGTGTTTCGACGCTCGCGGTCTTGATGCCGAGCGAAGTGACAAAGCGTTCGGCCAGCGCGGTCTGCTCGGCGCGTGACAGGAAATGCCGGGTCCCTAGCCGGGCCTGCAGCGCCAGCGCAATGTTTTCGCGCACAGACAACTCGGCCACGATGCCATCGGTCTTGCGCTCCTCGGGACACAGCGCCAGGCCTTCGCGGATCGCATCGGCCGGGTTCGAGAAACTCACGCTCTGCCCGTCAATCTTCAGCACGCCCCGGTCGGGCGTTTCGAGTCCGAACAGCAGGCGCGCCAGCTCGGTACGGCCCGCGCCCAACAGGCCTGCGATACCGACGACCTCGCCGGCACGCACACGCAGGTCGGTCGCCTGCAACTGCCCCGCCTGTCCCAAGCCCTCGGCTTGAAGCAAGGCCGGCGCGGCTTCATCAAAAGCAGGCAATGCGGCGGGGCGTGCCGATTGCGCCGCGAGTTCGCGCCCCAGCATCGCCGCGATCAGCGCCTGCGGCCCGAGGTCCGCCGCGCGCCACTCCCCGACCCAGTTGCCATTGCGCAGCACCGTGATGCGATCCGACACCGCGTACATCTGGTTGAGAAAGTGCGTCACGAAGACGATGGCCAGCCCTTCGCCGCGCAAACGCCGCAGCACCTCGAACAGCTTTTCCACCTCGTCATCGTCCAGGCTCGACGTCGGCTCATCGAGGATCAGCACCTTGGCCGACACACCGAGCGCGCGCGCAATCGCCACCATCTGCTGCACCGCCACCGAATAGCTCGACAGCAGACGCGTCACGTCGATGTCGAGCCCGATGCGTGCCAGCAGTTCGGCGGCGCGGCGGTTCACCGCCGCCCAGTCGATGCGAAAGCCCTGCGCCATGCCGCAGCGCGGATAGCGCCCGGCGAACACGTTCTCGGCCACCGAGAGGTTCGGGCACAGGTTCACCTCCTGGTAGACCGTGCTGATGCCCAGCTTCTGCGCCTCCAGCGGCGAGGCGGGGCGAATCGCCTTGCCGTCGAGGTACATCTCGCCACCGCTGGACGCCA
Organism: Variovorax sp. PAMC26660; assembly: GCF_014302995.1. NCBI lineage: Bacteria > Pseudomonadati > Pseudomonadota > Betaproteobacteria > Burkholderiales > Comamonadaceae > Variovorax > Variovorax sp. PAMC26660. The sequence goes on along the minus strand of NZ_CP060295.1, from coordinate 3,705,024 downwards.
GCACACCCGTGAGCACTTTGATGAGCGTGGACTTGCCCGCGCCGTTCTGCCCCATCAGCGCGTGGATCTCGCCGGGGTACAGCTTCAGTTGCACGTCGTTCAGCACCGAGATGCCGCTGAACTGCTTGTGGATGCCACGCAGTTCGAGCACGGGCGCAGGTGCGGTGCGGTCGTCGGTCATGCGCGTGCTTGCCTACTTATTCTTGTTGTAGACGTCGATGAACACCGCCGCCAGCAGCACCAGCCCCTTGATGACCTGCTGGTAGTCGATGCCGATGCCCAGGATCGACATGCCGTTGTTCATCACGCCCATGATGAAGGCACCGATCACCGCGCCCATCACGCGGCCCACGCCGCCCGAGGCCGAGGCACCGCCGATGAAGCAGGCCGCGATCACGTCGAGCTCGAAGCCCAGGCCCGCCTTGGGTGTCGCGGTGTTGAGCCGGGCCGCGAACACGAGGCCCGCCAATGCGGCCAGCGCGCCCATGTTCACGAAGGTCAGGAAGGCCAGCCGCTGCGTCTTCACGCCCGACAGCCGGGCCGCCTTCTCGTTGCCACCCAGCGCATAGATGCGCCGGCCGATGGTGGTGCGGTTGGTGACGAAGTCGTACACCACGATCAGCACCGCCATCACGATCAGCACATTGGGCAGGCCCTTGTAGGTCGACAGCAGGTAGCTGAAGAACAGGATGATCGCCGCGAAGAACAGGTTCTTCACGAGGAAGAAGGCGTAGGGCTCCGTCTCCATGCCATGCGCCGCGAGCTTGGCGCGGCCGCGCAGCTTGAAGAACACCAGCGCCGCAGCGGCCAGCACGCCGACGACCAGCGAAGTGGTGCGCAATGCTTCGCCACCCAGCGGATCGGGAATGAAGCCCGAACTCAGGCGCTGGAACTCGACCGGGAACGGCCCCACCGACTGCCCCGCCAGCAACGCCAACGTGAGCCCCTTGAATACCAGCATGCCCGCGAGCGTGACGATGAACGACGGGATCTTGCGGAACGCCACGAACCAGCCCTGCGCGGCGCCGATGAGGGCACCTGCCGCGATGCTCACGATGGCGGTCGGGATGAAGTGCCATTCGTACTCGACCATCAGCACCGCCGCCAGCGCGCCGATGAAGCCGCAGACCGAGCCCACGGAAAGATCGATATGCCCCGCCACGATCACCAGCAGCATGCCCAGCGCCATGATGACCACGTAGCTGTTCTGCAGCAGCAGGTTGGTGAGGTTCAGCGGCCGCAGCAGCGTGCCGTCGGTGAGCACCTGGAACAGCACCATGATCGCGACCAGCGAGATCAGCATGCCGTATTCGCGCAGGTTGTTCTTGAGGAACCCCGCGTGCAACCTGGGCCCCTCCGCCACGGGCACGGCGGCTTTCACCGCATTGACTTCAGGCTGCGACATGGACCGTACTCCCTGCGCTCACGATGGCGTGCATGATGCGTTCCTGCGAGGCCTCGGCAGCCGTGAATTCGGCCACGAAGCGGCCCTCGTTCATCACGTAGATGCGGTCGCACATGCCGAGCAGTTCCGGCAGTTCCGAAGAGATCATGAGAATGCCTTTGCCCTCGCTCGCGAGCCGGTCGATGATGGTGTAGATCTCGTACTTGGCGCCCACGTCGATGCCGCGCGTGGGTTCGTCCAATATCAGCAGTTCTGGCCTGGTGAAGAGCCACTTGCTCAGCACCACCTTCTGCTGGTTGCCGCCCGACAGGTTGACCACCAGTTGCTCGACGCCCGAGCAGCGGATGTTCAGCGCCTTGCGGTACTCGTTGGCCACCTTGAATTCGCGGCCGCTGTCGATCACCGACGATTGCGACACCGCATCCAGGTTGGCCAGGCTGATGTTCTTGCGGATGTCTTCCTCCAGCACCAGCCCCAGGCCCTTGCGGTCTTCCGTCACGTAGGCAATGCCGTGGTCGATGGCCTTGCGCACCGTGCCCACATCCACCGGCTTGCCGTGCATCAGCACCGTGCCGCTGATGCGCTGGCCGTAGGACTTGCCGAACACGCTCATCGCCAGTTCGGTGCGGCCCGCGCCCATGAGGCCGGCGATGCCGACGATCTCGCCCTGGCGCACGTTCAGGCTCACGCCCTTGATCTGTTCGCGGTCGGCATGCAGCGCGTGGTGCACGTGCCAGTCGCGCACCTCGAACACCGTCTGGCCGATCTTCGGTGTGCGCTGCGGGTAGCGGTGCTCCATGTCGCGCCCGACCATGCCGCGGATGATGCGGTCCTCGCTGATCGGCTGTGTGCGGCAGTCGATGGTCTCGACCGTGGCGCCGTCGCGCAGCACGGTGACCGAGTCGGCCACCTTGGCGATCTCGTTGAGCTTGTGCGAAATGAGGATCGACGCAATGCCCTGGCGCTTGAGTTCGAGCAGCAGCATCAGCAGCGCGTCGCTGTCGTTCTCGTTGAGGCTGGCGGTCGGCTCATCGAGGATCAGCAGCTTGACCTCTTTGGCGAGCGCCTTGGCAATTTCCACCAGTTGCTGCTTGCCGACGCCCAGGTCGGTCACGAGCGTGGTGGGCAATTCCTTCAGGCCCACCTTGGCCAGCAGCTCGCGCGTCTTCGCATAGGCGGCGAACCAGTCGATCACGCCACCGTTGGCGATCTCGTTGCCGAGAAACAGGTTCTCGGCGATCGACAGCAGCGGCACCAGCGCCAGCTCCTGGTGGATGATGATGATGCCGAGCTTCTCGCTGTCGGCGATGCCCTTGAAGCGCCGCACCTCGCCCTCGAAATGAATCTCGCCGGTGTACGAGTCGCACGGGTACACGCCGCTCAGCACCTTCATGAGCGTCGACTTGCCCGCGCCGTTCTCGCCGACCACCGCATGGATCTCCCCGGCGCGCACGCCGAGGTTGACGTTGCTCAGCGCCTTCACGCCAGGAAAGGTCTTGGTGATCCCCCGCATTTCGAGGATGGTGCGTTCGCCTTCTGCGCTCACTTGACCTGGCTTTCCTTGTAGTAGCCGCTGTCGATCAGCACCACTTTCCAGTTCGAGGCATCCACGCTCACCGGCTTGAGCAGGTAGGACGGCACGACCTTGATGCCGTTGTTGTAGGTCTTGGTGTCGTTCACCTCGGGCGTCTTGCCCGAGAGCATGGCGTCGGCCATGGCCACCGTCACCTTGGCCAGCTCGCGCGTGTCCTTGAAGACGGTGGAGGTCTGCTCCTTGCGCAGGATCGACTTGACCGATGGCACCTCGGCATCCTGCCCCGACACGATGGGCATCGGCTGCGAACCCGAGCCATAGCCCACGCCCTTGAGCGACGACAGGATGCCGATGGAAAGGCCGTCGTACGGCGACAGCACCGCATCGACGCGGTCCTTGGTGTAGTAGGCCGACAGCAGGTTGTCCATGCGGGCCTGCGCCACTGCGCCGTCCCAGCGCAGCGTGCCGACCTTGTCCATGCCCATCTGCTTGCTGCGCACCACCAGCTTGCCGCTCTTGATGTACGGATCGAGTACCGACATCGCGCCGTTGTAGAAGAAGAAGGCGTTGTTGTCGTCGGGCGAGCCGCCGAACAGCTCGACGTTGAACGGGCCCTTGCCGCTCTTGAGGCCCAGCGCCGCCTCGATCGACTGCGCCTGCAGCACACCCACCTGGAAGTTGTCGAAGGTGGCGTAGTAGTCGACGTTCTTCGAGCCCTTGATGAGCCGGTCGTACGCGATGACCTTCACGCCCTTGTCGGCAGCCTTCTGCAGCACGTCGGACAACGTGGTGCCGTCGATGGCCGCGATGACGAGAACCTTGGAACCCTTCGTCACCATGTTCTCGATCTGCGCGAGCTGGTTCGGAATGTCGTCGTCGGCGTACTGCAGGTCGGTCTTGTAGCCCTTTTCCTTGAAGTACTTGACCATGTTGGCGCCGTCGGCGATCCAGCGCGCCGACGACTTGGTGGGCATCGAGATGGCGATCAGGCCCTTGTCCTGCGCGTGGGCCAGCGGTGCAATGCCGACCAGCACAACGGCCAGGCCGGCCAGCGAGGCCTTGAGAAAATTGCGTTTCATGTGCGGGGCTCCTCAGTACTTGCGATTGGGAAATTCTTTGGCGGCGACTTCCATCGGGAAGATGCTCTCGACAGTCACGATGCGCTTGGGCAGCGTCTTGCCGTCCTTGATGTCCTTCACCGCCTGCATGAGCTGCGGCCCCAGCAGCGGGCTGCATTCCACCGACACGTTGAGCTTGCCGGCGATCATGGCTTCAAAGGCGCCCTTCACCCCGTCGATCGAGATGATGGTGATGTCCTTCGCCGGCTTCAGGCCCGCCTCTTCAATGGCCTGGATCGCGCCGATGGCCATGTCGTCGTTGTGCGCGAACAGCACGTTGATCTTCTTGCCGTCGGCCTTGAGGAAGGCTTCCATCACTTCCTTGCCCTTGGCGCGCGTGAAGTCGCCGGTCTGCGAGCGAATGATCTTGAACTTCGGGTCGGCCTTGATGATTTCCTCGAAGCCCTTCTTGCGGTCGATGGCCGGGGCCGAGCCCACGGTGCCTTGCAGCTCGACGATGTTCACGTCGCCCTTCTGATCCTTCATCTTCTCGGTGAGCCAGCGGCCGGCCTTGCGGCCTTCCTCGATGAAGTCCGAGCCCATGAAGGTCACGTAGAGCGAATCGTCCTTGGTGCTGACGGAGCGGTCGGTCAGCACCACCGGGATCTTGGCGGCCTTGGCTTCGCGCAGCACGGTTTCCCAGCCCGACTCGACCACAGGCGAGAAAGCGATCACGTCGACCTTCTGCGCAATGTAGGAGCGGATGGCCTTGATCTGGTTTTCCTGCTTCTGCTGCGCATCGGAGAACTTCAGCTCGATGCCGGCGTCCTTGGCGGACGACTTGATCGATTCGGTGTTGGCGGTGCGCCATTCGCTCTCGGCGCCCACTTGCGCGAAGCCGAGCACGAGTTTTTTCTGCGCGAAAACGGACACGGGCAGCATGCTGCCCAGGGCTGCGGCGGCGAGCGCGGTGTGGAGGGTGCGGCGATTCATGGTCATGGGATGTCTCCTTCTTGATGTCTCGAGGACTTGCTGTTGACTGTTGGTGTGGTGAAACGAAACCCCGTCCGGTCAGGCCAGCATGTAGCCGGTCTTCACCGTCGTGTAGAACTCCGCGGCGTGGCGCCCTTGTTCGCGCGGCCCGTAGCCCGACCCCTTGCGGCCGCCGAAGGGCACGTGGAAGTCCACCCCCGCGGTCGGCAGATTGACCATCGTCATGCCGACCACGGCATGGCGTCTGAAATGCATCGCATGCTTGAGCGAGTTGGTGCACAGGCCCGCACACAGGCCGAAGGGCGTGTCGTTGCACAGCGCCAGCGCCTCGTCGTAGTCGTCGGCGCGCAGCACACAGGCCAGCGGGCCGAAGATTTCCTCGCGCGCAATGCGGTGCTCGGGCTTCGCCAGAAAGAGCGCGGGGCTCATGTAGTGGCCGGCGGTGGCGCGTGCCAGCGCTTCGCCGCCCCACACATGCTCGGCGCCCTCTTCGCGCGCGATGTCGACCCAGGCGAGGTTCTGCGCCAGGCGTTCTTCGTCGACCACCGGACCGATGTCGACGCCGCGCTCCAGCGCGTGGCCGATCTTCAGTGTCTTCAGGCGCTGGCGCAGCTTCGCCACGAAGGCATCGTGCACCGCAGCTTCGACGATGAGCCGGCTCGACGCGGTGCAGCGCTGGCCGTTGGAAAAGTAGGCGCCCTGCACCGCGCAATCGACGGCGCGGTCGAGGTCGGCGTCGGCCAGCACCACCAGCGCGTTCTTGCCGCCCATCTCCAGTTGCACCTTGGCGCGGCGCGTGGCGGCAGCCTGCAGGATGCGCTCGCCATTGGCGGCGGAGCCGGTGAAGCTCAGCGCATCGACCAGCGCGCTGTCGACCAGCGCCTGCCCGGCTTCGCGCCCGCTGCCCATCACGAGGTTGAACACGCCGGCGGGCAAGGCCGCGCGGCTGATGATGTCCGTGAGCGCCCAGCCGCAGGCCGGCACCAGTTCGGCCGGCTTGAAGACCACGCTGTTGCCATGCGCGAGCGCCGCCGCGATCTTGGACGCCGGCACCGCGAAGGGCGTGTTCCACGGCGTGATGAGGCCCACCACGCCGACCGGCTCGCGCGTCACGTCGACCTGCACGCCGGCGCGCACCGAGGCCACGTTCTCGCCACCGCCGCCACGCAGCGCCTCGCCGGCGAAGAACTTGAAGATCTGGCCCGCGCGCGCGGCCTCGGCCACCGCTTCGGGCAGCGTCTTGCCCACCTCGCGCGCCAGCAGCAGGCCCAGCTCGTCCTTGCGGGCGAGCAGTTCGGCGCCGATGCGGTCGAGCACGTCGGCGCGCCGCTGCGGCGTGCTGTGGCTCCAGTGCGGAAAGGCTTCGGTGGCGGCGCGGATCGCGGTCTCCACCTGGCGGCGGTCGGCGCGTGCGTACTCGGCGACGACCTCGGTGGTGTCCGATGGATTGGTGCTCACACCGGTGGTTGCGCTGGTTTCCCAGCGGCCGTTGATGTACTGCCGCACGTTCTGATGGATCTCGCCATGAATCACCGGGCGCCGACCTTGTCTCTTGGATGTGGGGTGCGGGCAGTCTAGGAACAGAATCGATATCGATCCAATCGTTTTTTAGACAAAATGCATATCGATCGCCGGATTCTGGAAAACCCGATCAGCCCTTAGTTTCCAAACAAGAGCCATGACCAACTACAACCACTGGTTCATTCGCGCCCGCCTCAAGACCCGGCAACTGCTGCTGATCGTGGCGCTGGCCGAGGAAGGCAACATCCACCGCGCGGCGCAGGTGCTCAACATGACGCAGCCCGCCGCCTCCAAGCTGCTGAAGGACCTGGAAGACGTGCTGGAGGTGCCGCTGTTCGACCGCCTGCCGCGCGGCATGCGCCCGACCTGGTACGGCGAGACCATGATCCGCCACGCCCGCGTGGCGCTCGCCAGCCTGAACCAGGCGCACGACGAACTCACCGCGCTCAAGGCGGGCCGCTTCGGCCATGTGAGCGTGGGCGCCATCACCGCGCCCGGCCTCACGCTGATGCCGCCGGCGGTGGCCATGGTCAAGCGCGAGCAGCCCGACCTGCGGGTGTCGCTGGAGATCGAGACCAGCCCGGTGCTGATCGAGCGGCTCGAACAGGGCAAGCTCGACATCCTGGTGGCCCGGCTGTTCGCCGAGCACGACAAGTCGCAGTTGCGCTACGAAGCGCTGACCGAAGAGCCGGTGTGCGCGCTGGTGCGCCCCGGCCATCCGCTGCTCGGCGTGAGCGGGCTCACGCTGCGCGACGTGGTGAGCGCCGGCTGGATCGTGCCGCCCGCCGGCAGCGTGCTGCGCCACCGCTTCGAGCTGATGTTCCAGGAAGAAGGGCTCGCGCCGCCGACCAACACCATCGAAAGCTCGGCCCTTCTCTTCATCACGCGCATGCTGCAGCAGAGCGACATGGTGGCGGTGCTGGCGACCGACGTGGCGCGCTACTACGCGGCGCACGGCATCGTGTCGCTGTTGCCGCTGGACATGCCCTGCCACATGGACGCCTTCGGCATCATCACGCGCACCGACCGGCTGCTGTCGCCGGCGGCGAAGGTGATGATGAAAGCGCTGAAGACGGCGAGCATGAGCGTGTATGGGCGCAAGCTCGAGATGGACTGACGCCCGCGTCGGCGCACCTTCAGGTCCAACCAGCGTCCACCGTGAACTCCTGCGCCGTGCACATCTTCGCGTCGTCCGACGCAAGAAACAGCACCATGCGCGCGATGTCCTCCGGCATCAATTTGTCGGGCAGGCACTGGTTGCGCTTGAGCGCCTGCTCGCCTTCGTCGTCCAGCCACAGCTTCACCTGCCGCTCGGTCATCACCCAGCCTGGCGACACGGTGTTGATGCGGATGCGGTCCTTGCCCAGGTCCACCGCGAGCCCGCGCGTGAGTCCGTTGACCGACGACTTGGCAATCGCGTAGCAGGGGTAGCCCGAGCCCTTGGTCTGCCAGCCGGTAGAGCCCAGGTTGACCACCGAGCCGAAGCCCAGCCGCCGCATGCCGGGCACCACCGACTGGATCGCGAACAGCGCAGGCCGTTCGTTGATGGCCATGCGGTCGTCGTAGTAAGCCGGCGTGACGGTGTCGAGCGAGTGGCGGTCGTCGCTTGCCACGTTGTTGACCAGCACCGCGAAGTCGCCAAGTTCGGCAGCCGCATCGGCGATGGCTGTCTGCAGTGCGGCGATGTCGCGCACGTCACAGGCGCGCCACCACGGCGCCGCATGGCCGGCCTCGACGATCTGCTGCGCGAGCGCCGCGCTGGCGCCCTCGGCAATGTCGACAAAGGCCACGCGCGCGCCCTGCGCTGCAAATGCAGCGACGATGGCCGCGCCGATGCCGCTGCCACCGCCGGTGACGAACACCGTGCGACCCTGCAGGCTGGGATGAATCGAGAGCTTCGGGGGATTCACAGAACGTCTCCAGAAAAGAAGGCTGGCATGTGACATTGCAATATGCATATCAATCGATGCCATATTGTTTGATTTCCATTATCAATATGCCTTGATACGATCCGCCGCGTCAAGAAGACATGACAAGGAAAGAACAATGAACAGACAAGAGACAAGCCCCCTTCCCCCGCTTCCAGTGCCGGTTGTCGAGGGCGCGCCCGAATGCATCTGGGCGGCAGGCGCCAACCTCGGCGAGGGCACGCTCTGGTCGCAGCGCGAGCAGGCGCTCTACTGGATCGACATCCTCACGCCGCGCCTGTTCTGGTTCCGGCCTGCCGATGGCGCACGGCGCGCCTGGCAGTTCGATGAGGAGATCACCGCGATCTCCGAGCGCGCGACGGCGCCGGGCCTCGTCCTCACGCTGCGCCGCGGCTTCGCGCTCTTCGACACCACACAGCTGCCGGGTGCCGGCGCCAAGCCGCGCTACCTGCACCAGCCCGAATCCGAGCGCACCGGCAACCGCTTCAACGACGGCAAGTGCGACAGCCACGGCCGCTTCTGGGGCGGCAGCATGGACTTCGATTGCAAGGCGCCCACGGGCGCGCTCTACCGCTACGACGCCGATGGCCGCTGCACGCGGCACGACGACGGCTTCGAGGTGACCAACGGGCCGACGTGGTCAGCGGACGGCCGCACCATGTACTTCAACAACACGGTGCTCAACAACCTGTACGCCTACGACTTCGATGCGGAAACAGGCACCGTCTCGAACAGGCGCGTGTGGCATCGCTTTCCCAAGGGCGACGGACTGCCCGATGGCATGACCACCGATGCGGCCGGCCGCCTGTGGATCGCGCATTGGGGCGGTTCGTGCGTGACCTGCCACGACCCGGTGAGCGCCGCCGAGCTGTACCGCATCGTCCTGCCGGCAAGCCATGTCACCAACTGCGCTTTCGGTGGCGCCGACATGCGCACGCTGTACATCACCACCGCGCGCAATGGCCTCACGGCCGAACAGCAAGAGGCCGAGCCGCTGGCGGGTGGGCTCTTTGCGGTGCGTATCGGCAGCCCCGGCGTGCCGGCTGCACTGTTCGCCGGCTAGATCGAAGGCACGGGCCGAGCCTCAGCAGATGCTGAAGCGATGTTCGGTCGTGCTGTTGAACACTTCACCCGGCCGCAGCACGGTCGAAGGAAAGCCCGGCTGGTTCGGCGAATCGGGAAAGTGCTGCGTCTCCAGGCACAGCCCATCGCCCTGCCGCAAGCTCGCACCGGCTGTGCCCATGAGGCTGCCGTCGAGGAAGTTGCCCGAATAGAACTGCACGCCGGGCTCGCTGGTGTGCACTTCCATCGCGCGGCCCGAGACTTCGTGTTCGAGGCGAGCCGCGAGCGCCAGACCGTCGCCGACGCCGTGCCGATCGAGCACCCAGTTGTGGTCGTAGCCGTGCGCGATCAGCAGTTGCTCGTGCCCTTCGCGAATGCGTTCGCCGATGTGCGTAGCCTCGCGAAAGTCGAAGGGCGTCGCAGCTACGTCAGCCAGCCCGAGCGGAATCAGCGTCGCGTCCACCGGGCAGTAGCGGCTCGCGGGAATCGTCAGCCGGTGGTCCATCACCGAGCCGCTGCCCGCAAGGTTGAAGTAGTCGTGATGGCTCAGGTTCAGCACCGTCGGCCGGTTCGTCACGGCGCGGTAGTCGATGCGCCATGTGTTGGCCGTCGCACTCAGCGTGTAACGCACGGTCAGTTGCACCTCGCCGGGATAGCCCTCTTCGCCATCAGCGCTGGTGTAGCGCAGTTCGATGGCGATGTCGCCGCCGGCTTGCGCGGCCGTCAACGGCTCGATCTGCCAGAAGCGCGTGCCGAAGCCTTCCTTGCCACCATGCAGCGAGTTGGGCCCATCGTTGAGACCCACCTGATGCACCGCGCCATCGAGCATGAAGCGCCCCGCGGCGATCCGGTTGGCGTAGCGCCCGACGATGGTGCCCAGATGCGGATGCGGCTTCATGTAATCGGCCAGCGTCGGCAGGGCCAGCACAACGTTCGCGCTGTGCCCGTGCCGGTCGGGCACGCGCAACGCCGTGACGATGCCGCCGCGGTTGATGGCGCTCAGGCTCAGGCCGCGGCCGTTGTCGAGGGTGTATTCGGTCACGGCGCGGCCGTCGGGCATGCGGCCGTATTCGCGCGAAGTGATGCTGCTGTTGCTCATGGGCGGTCCTGTGACGGGAACATGGCTTCGCGCGCACACAGCGAGGCGGTGCGCAGGCCGATGCGGTCCGTCAGGTCGTGGAACTCGGGCGGCTCGGCCGCGTGCGTGCGGATCTCGATGCGGTGGCCGGCCTTGGCCACCGCATCGGCAAAGCGCTGCTGCAGGGCGAAAGGCGTGTTCTGGTCTTCGCGGTTGCCGATCAGCACGATGCGGCGCGAGGCATCGCGCGCGATACCGCCCACGTGGTCGAGCGGGTCATAGAACTGCGTGCTGCCGGTGGTGTCGGTCAGGCCGTCCTTCGAGCGGCCAAGCAGGCGCGCGCGCTCCAGCAGACCGAAGGCACCCGAGGTCAACACCGCGCAGGCAATCCGCGTGCGGCCCATGGTCAGCAGCGCGGCGCCCGCGGTGGCGCCACCGCTGTGGCCGACGATCACGATGCGCTGCAGCTTGTGGCGCGCCATGAGCGCATCGAGTGCCGCGTCGAGCGCATGAAACTCCACCGGCTGGCGCCGCTTGCGGTGGTCGCCCGACGAGCCATAGGTGCCGGGCCGCGCGACAAAGATCCACGGCACGCCCGCGCGGTCGCGACTGCGTTGCGCATCGAGCGTTCGCAGGGCTTCGGTGTTTTCGGGAATGCGTGTGGGCGCCTGGTCCATCACGCTGTCGCGATCGCCGGAGAACTGCACGATGGCGATGCGCGCACCCTCGATGTCGTCGCTGGCGAAGTAGCGGATGCAGGCGGGTCCTTCGACGGGCTGCACCCACAGGTAGCCGGCGCGATCAGGACAGTTGGCGCGCACGGCGGGCTGGTTCCAGTGCAACACGGCATCGCCGGACGCCACGAGGGGCGCGGGCACATCGGGGCCGGTGCGCTGCGCGCAAGCCGTCTGCGCCAGCGCGAGCAGCAGGAGCGCAAAACGCGCGTGCCGCCGAACGTGGCCCGATGCACTCACAGCTTTTCCAGCAGGCGCGGGATATCGCCGAAGTCGGACAACTGGCGGTCGCCCTTCACCAGCACCAGGTCGCCGTCGCGCAGGAAGTCACCGAGGTAACCCGCCACCTGTGCCGCATCGTCGAAGTGCGGCCCGAGCAGTTCGGCCGGCACCTCTTCGCGCAGCCAGCGCATCTCGTGGCCGTGCGTCACCACATGCTGGATGCCTGACGCCATCAGCGGCGCGGCCAGGCTGCGGTGCATCGCTTCCGCATCCTGGTCGAGATTGATGATGCGCCCCAGCACGCCGATCTTGCGCGTGACCGGCCCGCTCTCCGCGCGCTGGTAGGTGCGCACGAATTCCATGGCGTTGCGCATCGACATGACCTCGGCGTTCCAGCTGTCGTCGATCAGCGTGGCCTGCACGCCGGCCTGCGTGCGCAGCGCGCGCACCTGCATCACCGAAGCGGGAAGCCGCACATGCGGCATGCGCGTGCAGGCGGCCTCGGCATCGAAGCCCATGGCCAGCAACGCGGCGAAGGCCAGCGCTGAATTGCGCACAAGGCCCGCGCTCTCGATGGGGAACACGTATTCCAGCGTGCGCCCGGCCACTGCAAGGCGAACCCGGCAGCCGCCACCGGGCTCGGGGCGGGTATCGACCACGCGCACGTCGGCGTCGGGCCCGGTGCCCACCACCCAGATCGCGCCCGCCGTGCGCGCGGCCGCTTTCACCACCTGCGCAAGACAGGGAATGTGGTCGGCCACGATGGCCACGCCGCCGGGCTCCAGGCCCAGGAAGATGCGCGACTTGAACTCGGCCGTGAGTTCAAGCGTCGAGGCCTGGCGGGTCTGCGACAGGCCGATCTCGGTGACGATGGCCACGTGCGGCCGCGCCACCAGCGAGATGGGGCCGCGCTCCATCCAGAGGCTGCTTTGCGCCATCTCGAGAATGCACACATCCGCATCGGCCGCGAGGTTGGCCAGCATGGCCGGCACGCCGACGCGCGAGTTGTAGTTGTCGACGGTGGTGCGCACGCGCGCCTCTTGCGGCAGCAGGTCGCGCAGCATGGCGATGGTGGATGACTTGCCGACCGTGCCGGTCACGCCCACCACGAAGCCTTGGTAGCGCTCGCGCGCGGCGGCGCCGAGCGCGAGCATGGCGCGGATCGGGTCGTCCACCTGCAGCAGCGGAAAGGCGGGGTCGAGCCCCTCCACCGGATGCGCAACCATGGCACCGGCCAACGCGCGCTGCAGCCTGGGCAGTTCGAGGTGCGTGTCCCAGTTGTCCGTGCGCGGCTTGCTGTAGCTCTCGTGCACGGCCAGCGTGCGGAAGTCCGAGGCGACAAAGAGCGCGGGGGCCGGCAGCATCGTCAGGTGACTCGATCCACGCACCACCGAGTTGACGAACCAGCCCGGCGGCGGTTCGACCAGCCAGCGGCCGCCCGTCACCTCCTGCAGTTGTGCGGCTGTCCAGAGCGGCGCCGGGCTCGGGCTCGCACCGGGGCGCAGGGCGGCGAGCACGGGCGCCGGTCGGTCGGGCAACGGCGTGGGAAAGTCCGGCACGCGCAGGCCGCACCACACGGGCAGCAAGCGCGCAGGCGGCAGGCCGGGCAGGTCGCCGCGCACGCGCACTTCGAGCCGCAGCACGTCGCTTTCGAGCAGGCCGGGGCGCGGCGCGCGCAGGCCGTAGCGGTCCCGGTAGATGCGGCCAGGCTCCCACCGGCTGGTGGGCCACATCCAGTCGCAGGGGTCGTGGTCCATGCCTTCGCCCCAGGGCGGCATGGTGGTGCTGCGCATCGGCACGGCACGGAACTGCACGCGCAGATCGGCCGCCACGGGTGCATCGACGCTCCAGAAGGATTCGACCCACAGCATGCGGCGCCCGACGATCTGCCGGGGCGCGCAACGCATGCCCAGCAGTCGCAGCGGGCCGATCTGCAGCGGTGGCATCTGCGCATCGATCGGCACAGCGTCGACCAGCCACTCGGGGCGCGGCGCACGCACCGGGCCGACGATGGCGGGCAGGCGCGCCGCAGGCGTCGCCACCGGTTCCGCCTTGAAGACCGGACGCGCGGGCGGCGACAGGCGTACGGCGCAACGGCCGCCGGGCGCGGGTGTCATCTCGGTGCCGAGGGCGCGGCATTGTTCGGCGAAACGCTCGCTCGCGGCCTGCGCCTGCTCGCCGCCGAGCTGCTTCGAGAAGCCGAACCCGACGCCGACCGGCGTGAACATCACCTCCTCGACGCCGTGCAAACCCAGCGTCAGCGAGAACACGCCGGAGGGGGCAAAGTCGTTGCGGATGGAGTCGAACAACAGGTCGCCCGCGTCATGCAGGATCGGCCGGCCGCGATGAATCTCGATGCCCTGCAGCACATGCGCCGAAGTGCCGAGCACCGCATCGGCACCTGCATCAACGATGGCATGGCCGACCGCGATCTCTGCGGCGGAAGGCTCGGCTTCGAGGTTGTCGCCCCAGTGCACCGCCACCAGCACCACGTCGGCCTCGCGGCGTGCGGCCTCGATGCGCGGCGCGAGCGTGGCAGTCCATGCGGCGGGGTCGTCGAGGGACAGCCAGGCGGCGCCGGGCTGCTCCTCGCCGGCCGCGAAGCGTGGCTGCGTCGCATCGAGCGAGAACAGCGCCACGCGCACACCGCCCGCGCGACGGAAGGCCGGTCGCAGCGCGGCCTCGAGCGTGCTGCCCGTGCCCGCATGGGCAATGCCTGCGGCGTTCAACAAACCTTGCTGTTCCAGCAGCGCCTCGGGGCCGTAGTCGCCGCTGTGGTTGTTGGCGGTGGCGACCATGTCGATGCCCGCCTCGGTCAGCACCGCCAGCATTTCAGGCCGGGCCCGGTAGTAGTACGGGCCGGCCTCGCCCTTCTCCACGCCCTGCTCGCCGGTGGTGGCGACCACGCATTCGAGGTTGACGATGCGCAGGTCGGCTTCGCGCAGCGCAGCGATGTCGCCGAGCATCTTGTGCGCCCCGCCCAGTTCGCGCGTGCGGTAGTGCTGGCGGCGCCCGAGGTTCACGTCGCCGCCCCATGCGACCACGCCCGACGACGCTGTCGTCGCCGCCTTCGCCTGCGATGCCGCCGGCAGGCTCGCCAGCTCGGACAGCCGCGCTTCACGCGCTTTCAGAATCCGGTGGTAGGCGACGTAGCCCGAGAGGTAGTGCTCCACGTCGTCGATGCGCACGCGAAAGCTGTGGTGCTTGATGAAGAACGAACCGGCGATGCGATCGGGGTTGCGGAAGAACATCGCCAGCTCGGGCCAGAAGTGGCCGTTGGCGAGGTAGCGCGCGCGGTACTCCAGCGCGCGGTCGAACTTGTCGCGGTCGAGTTCGGCCAGCAGCGGACGCAGCGCCGGGTCGGCCTCCATGCGCAGCACCATGTCGCGCGCAGCCATCATCAATTCGAGCAGCGTCGGAAAGGTGGTGATGCGCTCCAGCACGAAGTCCAGGTAGCCGGACACGTTCTGCAGGCCGAACTGGTAGTAGCGCGTCTCGGGCCGATAGCGTGTGAGTTCGTTGACGCAATAGCTCAGCCAGTGGTCGTGCGCGCGCCAGTGCTCGGCGGCAATGAAATGCTCGAAGGCCTTCTCGACCACCGCGAGCCAGCGCGCGTCGCGCGTGAGGCCGTACAAACGCATCAGGCCGAAGGCGGCCTCGCCGTCGTAGTAGATGACGCGGAACTTGTCCTTGACGTCGAGCGCCGGTGCATTGAGCACGTGCACAAAGCTGCCGGTCTGCGGGTCCTGCATGTGGCGGATGCCCAGTGCCAGTTGCTCCATCAGCGGCTGGTAGTGTGCGTCGCCGGTCAGCTCGGTGTACTTGACGAAGGCGAGCAGGCAGACGGCGTTGCCGCCCAGCTTGATCTCGCTGCCGATGTCCAGCAGGTAGGCCGCGCGCGTGCCGTCCGGCAGGTTGGCCGGCCGTATCAGGTTGCTCGCCAGGAAGGCCAGCGAGCGGTCGATGGCCGCCTTCTGCGTCGCATTGCGCGTCATCTCCCAGGCTTCCAGCATCGCGTAGGTGGAGCTGGCATGCCGCAGCGTGTTGTAGGTGGGAATGGCGCGGTCGAAGCAGGGAAACCAGCCGTAGTCGAATTCGCCCGTGGGCTTGACCTGCCCGGCAAGGTAGACGCTGGCGTCGTCGATCAGCGCGCGGATCTGCGTGGTGTTCCAGTCGGGCAGCGTGCGCAGGCCGGCCGACTGCCCTTGCGCGGTGATCGGCCAAGCGCCCTTGGCGTCCACGTACACGGCGCGGGTGGTGAAGCACCAGACGGGCGCGGCGTCGTCCGCCGGAAAATCGATCTCGCGGCCGAAGCGGCGCTTGGTGTGCAGGTGCAGGTTGCCGGTGTTGGGCTCGGAATGCTCCACATCGCCGTTGTAGAGGATCGCGCTGCCGTGCATCTCTTGCGCGAGCAGCGCGACATCGAACTGCGCGTCGAAGGCGATGCCCAGGTTGAAATAGTTGCGCTTGGTCTGCGCCATCTGCGCCTTGAGCGCGCCCCAGCTCAAGGCCCAGACCTGGTCGACCACTTCCGCGCGCAGGCGCTGCGTCGGATGTTCGGTGCGCTTTGCAAGGGCCGTCACCGCGCTGGCCGCCTGGCGCCATGCCGCCTCGATGTCCGCCCCCCGGCCCGAAGCCACACGGGCCCGGCTGCCGCCTTCGCCGATGGCGAAGAACACCACGCATCCGGCCTCGCCGGTGGCCGGCGGCGCAGCGGCAAGAACGCCTTGCGGGTCCGCCAGTGCTTGCCTGGCGCGGTTCAACAGATCGGTGAGGGTGTGCGGATCTTGGTTCATGCAGCCGCGAATGATGACAGGCCGCCGCGTGGCCTGTCACCCCGGCAATCCATGAGTGCGTGCGCCTTAGAGGCGCAGCAATTCCACCCGGCGATTCTTCGCGCGGCCGTCCTCGCTGGTGTTGGGCGCGACCGGCTCCTTCGAGCCCGCCCCACGGGATGTGAAGCGGCGCGCATCGAGCCCCGACTTGGCCAGCGCCGCAATGACCGACACGCTGCGGCGGCGCGACAGGTCGGCGTTGTGCGGCTCCTCGCCCTGCGCGTCGGTGTGGCCCACCACCTGCACGCGCAATTGCGGGTTGCTGCGCATCAGCTTGGCGATCTCGTCGAGCGTGGGCTGCGAGTCGGGCTTGATGCTGTCCTTGTCGAGGTCGAAGTGAATGCCGTAGAGGCTGATGCGGCCGGTTTCCTGCAGGCTCTTCTGCATGGCCGGGGCATCGACGAAGACGATCTTGTCGGTCTCCATCGCCTTGGTCTCGACGATGCGCACCAGCGCGAAGCTGCCGCGAAAGCTGCCTTCGGCGAACGCGATGCTGGCGTAGACCTTGCCGCCGGGCGTGTCGTTCTGGGCCAGCAGGTAGCGGCCATCGCTTTCGAAATAGGTGCTCACGTAGGTGCGCCCGTAGCCGATCAGCGGCCATTCGGGCGTGTCGATGACGGTGGCCAGTTCCGAGACGTCGGTGTTCGGCTCGCTCCTTTCCGGGTCCTTCCTGTAGCAGCTTGCGTCCTTGGTGCCGCACGAGAACATGATCTGGAAGCCCTTGGCCTTCAGGCCCGCCTCGTAGTTGCGCTGCACTTCGAGCAGCGAGCGGCCCTCGGGCAGGTGGTAGTAATAGAGCGAGACCTTGCCCGCCACCCGCAGCAGGTTGGGCTTGGGCTTCGGGTCGCCCCAGGGCTGGATCGGCTCGCGCAGCAGTCCGACCTCGTCGTAGTTCTTGACCTGGAAGGCGTCCATGGTCGAGCCCTCATAGCGCCCGACCAGCGGGTGGTCTTTGGCGGGCTCGGCCGCCGACGAGAAGGTGGCCGCCGCGAGCAGTGCCGCGCATGCCAGAAGTTGTTGCCAGCCCCGGCCGTGGAACGACCGGAACGCGGAGATTGAATGAGCCATGTGGTTGTCCGTTTTCCATGCGAATCGCGCCTCGGATGAGGCGCGATTCAAAGGTATCGGTGGCTCGCGGCGGGGGCAATAAGCCGTTCGGCCAGCCCATTAAGAAGAAGCGTTTAAGAACGGCGCGGGCGGATGCCAACAGCCGCAATTGCCCGGCGCTTTTCGCTATTTCGGGGCGGCGTTGGCGGCGGCCGAGCGGGAGCGCGCGCGAGCGATCCAGCTCCACAGGGCAAGCATCACGGCGACCAGCGCGAAGCCGGTCCACGAGAACGCAAGGTCGCTGAGTTCGACCTGCGGGAACCAGGCCTTGGCCAGGTTGTACGCGGCGACCGCGTAGGAGATGAAGACGATCAGCCAGCCCAGGATGCGCCGCGCCTTGCGCCCGGCTTCAGGGCCTTCGGCGCTGCGGCTGATGCGGCAGACCAGCCGGCCGTCGAGCGTGTCGGTGATGACCATGCCGGCGGTGAAGGTCAGGCCGGCGGTGAGTGCGGCCCAGGCACCGCCGTCGCGGTTGCTGGCCACATAGCCCCAGGCAGCGGCCTGCGTGGCGGTGTCGAACACGGTGGCAAACAGCACGCCGATGACGATGATGGCCCACGCGCTGGACTGTGCCTGCAGGCGCTTGGGAATCAGGCTCATCTTCCAGCCCATCGGTGCATAGGCTTCATTGCGGCCCAGCAGCAGCCGCAGGTTCAGGGTGCCGACCAGCAGGAGCAGCGCCGTCGGAATCCACTCGAAAACCTGGATGACGACGGCCGGTGGATCGATGTGCAGCGTGAGCCGGCTCACCACCACCGCGATGGCAGTGACGAGCAGGCCGTGGCCGACGGCGAACAGTGTGCCGACCCAGCCGGCATGGCGGTGTTTGTGCGACAGCGCCCGCCAGGTCAGGCCGTCGATGCAGGCGATGTGGTCGGGGTCCAGGCCATGACGCAACCCGAGCACGAACATCAACAAGAGGCCAGGCAGGGGAGCGATTTCAGCGGTCATGAGGGCGGTACGTTGTGGCGGCGGGCATCGTACTCTGCGGCGACGTTTGGTGCTGCGTCTGTTCGGGTCGGATTTTTTGTTCGAGAGCGGCGTGTTCGGGGTACGTGCGAATGACACCGGGTGCTCCCCTCCGCGAATGTCCCCCGCTTCGCTCCTCCTTTATTTCGCTGCGGGGAGCACCCGGTGCCATTCGCACAGGACACGCTGCTGGTGTGCAGCCGATCAACGACCGCTCTGTCCAACGCTCACGTCGATACGGGGCTCTTTTTCGCGAAATAAAGGAGGAGCGAAGCAGGGGACATTCGCGAAAAAGAGCACCGTGTCGGCGTGAGCGACGCCCTGAACAGCGACGCCCAAAAATCAAACACAGTCCTTCATCTCAGGCCCAAGCCTCCAACACCGCGCTACGTACCGCATCAACCGCCACGGCGCGCTTGCCGCCAGCCGGCGCGACCCAGCACAGCCACGTGTGCGAACGCCAGCCCTGCCAGATCGCCAGCTCGCCATTGCGCTCGCCCTGCTCCGCCTGATCGAGCCGCAGCAGCCCCGCGCCCATGCCGCTCGCGACCATGCTGCGGATCGCGCTTTCACCATCGGCCGTGCGGCCCTGGCGGTACTCGCGGCCCGCATCCGCGAACAGCTTTTCAAGATGCACGCGCAAGATGCACGAAAGCGGCGTGCCCACCCACGGCAGGTTCGTGAGCTGATCGAGCGACAGGTCGGGATGCGCCTGCGCGACCGGCAATGGCAGCGCCACGACCAGGTCGACCGCGCCCAGCCGATGCAGCTCCAGTCCCTCGCTCTGCTCGCCGTCGCTCAGCACATAGGCGCAGTCGAGTTCGCCGCGCTGCACGGCGGACAGCGTTTCGTACGACAGCCCCTGCTTCAGTTGCAGCGTGACCTGTGGATGGCGCTCCGCCAGCTTCACCAGCACGTCGCCCAGCCGCAACGCCACCGGATCGACCACCGTGCCGAAGCGCACCACACCCTGCGCCGCGCCCCGCAACTGGTCGGCCGCCGAACGCATGCGCGACGCAGAAGCCAGCGTGCGCTCGGCCTCTTCCAGCAGGCTGAGGCCGGCCTCGGTGGGTGACATGCCCTTCGGCGTGCGCTCGAACAGCTTCACGCCCAATTCGTCTTCCAGCGCCTTGAGTTGCGCGCTGACCGCCGGCGCGCTGGTGAACACGCGTTCGGCGGCGCGGGTCAGGCTGCCTTCCTTGGCGATGGCAACGAAAGTCTTCAGTTGATAAAGCTCCATGGGGCAAATTGTGAGCGCTTCGGCCACATCCGACCCTTCGCATTTTTGGAGACCCCCGTCCAAAGAAGCGAATGGCAATCGGCGCGGTGAAACCCGATCCTTGGAGCCATCGATCCATTGCCAAAGGTTCCCCATGTCCCCTCGTCAACGCCTGCTAGGCATCGCCGCGCTGCTGCTCGCCACCTCCGGTTGGGGCGGCATGTTCCTGGTCAGCAAGGGCGTGCTCCACCACGTCGAGCCTGTGTGGTTCACGCTGATCCGCTACAGCATGTCGGCGCTGCTGTTCGTGCTGCTCATTCTTCCGCGCGGCGCCGCGCCCTGGCGCAAGCTGCGGCTGAACGCGGGTGCACTGGCGCTGCGCGGGTACGCGGGCTTCGGCATCTTCAGCGTGATGCTGCTGGTCGGGCTCTCGCATTCGGTGCCCTCGCACGGCGCAGTGATCATGGCGACCACGCCGATGACCACGCAGTTGCTGCGCTGGGCGCTCGACGGTGTGCGGCCCGCGCGCGCCACGCTGCTGACCACTGCGCTCGCGCTGCTGGGCGTGGCCATCGTGTCGGGGCTGCTGTTCAGCGCGGGGCCGGCCGCCGAGTCCACGCTCTTCGGCGATGCGGTGGCCTTCATCGGCACGCTGGGCTGGGTCTGGTACACGCGCGGCGCGGCGCGCTTTCCGGAACTCGACGTGATCGAGTACACGGCGCTCACGGTGCTGGCCTCATGGCCGCTGCTGCTGGCCACCGCCGTCGTCGCCGCCTTGTTCGGCTGGTCGCATGTGCCGAGCATGGAAGGCCTGCGCCTGTCGTGGCAGGCGCTGTTGTATGTGGGGCTGGTGTCTTCGGCCATTGCGGTGCTGGCTTTCAACTACGGCGTGCGCACGCTCGGTGCGGTCACGGGCACGGCCTTCCTGAACTTCGTGCCGGTGTCGGCGCTGCTGATGGGCGTGGCGCTGGGCAAGCCGCCCACGGTGAACGAG
Organism: Variovorax sp. PAMC26660; assembly: GCF_014302995.1. Classification (NCBI taxonomy): domain Bacteria; kingdom Pseudomonadati; phylum Pseudomonadota; class Betaproteobacteria; order Burkholderiales; family Comamonadaceae; genus Variovorax; species Variovorax sp. PAMC26660. The sequence goes on along the minus strand of NZ_CP060295.1, from coordinate 3,684,365 downwards.
ATCGTCGGCATGGCGATGGTGGTCGGTGCGCTGCTGATCCATACCGCCACGAGCCGCAAGGCTTCTGCGGCGCCCGTGCCCCGGATCGCGGACACGCCCCAGAATTACCGCTCCTGTGGAGCCGCATCACCATCATCATGAGCAGTCGTAGCCAACTCTTCGAGCCCTTGCGGCTCGGCAAGCTTCAAATAGACAACCGCATCGTCATCGCGCCGATGTGCCAGTACTCCGCCGCGGAGGGCACGCCGGGCGACTGGCATCTGATTCACCTCGGCCACCTCGCGCTTTCCGGCGCGGGGCTGCTGATCATCGAGGCGACGGCGGTGGAGGCCGAAGGGCGCATCTCGCCCGGCGACCTCGGGCTGTATTCCGACGCGAACGAAGAAGGCCTGGCGCGGGTGCTGAAGGCCACGCGGGCCAATTCGCCCATCGCGATCGCCATGCAGTTGGGGCACGCGGGGCGCAAGGCATCAAGCCGTGCACCGTGGGAAGGCGGCAAGCAGATCCGCCCCGAAGAGCCGGGCGGATGGAAGGCATATGCGCCCTCGGCCGTGCCGCATTCGCCCACGGAAGACGCGCCCATCGCGCTCGACGCGGCCGGCCTTGCCCGCGTGCGCGATGCCTTCGCGGCGGCAGCACGGCGCGCGGCGCGGCTGGGCATCGATGGCATCGAGATCCATGCGGCGCACGGCTATCTGCTGCACCAGTTCCTGTCGCCCATCGCCAACCACCGCGACGACGAATACGGCGGCAGCCTGGAGAACCGCATGCGCTTTCCGCTCGAAGTGTTCGACGCGGTGCGTGCGGTCTTCCCGGCCGAGCGCCCGGTATGGGTGCGCGTCTCGGCCAGCGACTGGGTGCCCGGCGGCTGGGACCTCGACGGCACGGTCGCGTTTTCGCAGGCGCTCAAGGCACGTGGCTGCGCGGCCATCCATGTGTCAAGCGGCGGTGTCTCGCCGCAGCAGGCCATCACGCTCGGCGCCGGCTACCAGGTGCCGTTCGCGCAGCGCATCAAGGCCGAGGTCGGCCTGCCGACCATCGCCGTCGGGCTCATCACCGAGCCCCGGCATGCCGAGGCCATCATTGCCGACGGGCAGGCCGATGCGGTGTCGCTGGCCCGCGCGATCCTGTACGACCCGCGCTGGCCCTGGCATGCGGCGACCGAACTGGGCGCGCAGGTGAAGGCGCCGCACCAGTACTGGCGCTCGCAGCCGCGCGAGTTCAAGGACCTGTTCGAGAACGCGGCGTTCGGGGCGCGCTAGCAGAAGAGCCGAAAGGACTGTCGGCATCGGCATCGGCATCGCCCTCCCCGCTCAGTTCTGTGCGACGCGCAGCCAGTGTTGCGTCTTGCCGAAGAGCGGCACACCGACATAGGCATGCAGCAACAGCTCGCCACCCGCATGGGTGGCGGTGCTCACCGACATGTTGCAGCTGTAGGTCTTGCCGTTCTCGCGGTTGTAGATCTGGCCGGCCCATTCGGCAGGCGGACGCAAAGCGTTTTCGGCACCGACCGGCTTGAAGTCCTGCAGCAATGTCATGCCCAATGCCGGTCGGGCGTCGGCGGGCTGCATGTCGCTGCCGCCGGGAGCCATCGAGCGGTTGCCGAGCACCTTGACGACAGTGCCGCACAACGCGGTGCCGCACGGTGCGATCTCGACTTCGAGGTTGCCGTTGGCGGTGAGCCAGCGGCCGCGAGGATCGGTCGCCTCGGAAGACTGCGCGTGCGCGGCGAAGGCCGTGGCCAGCAACAGCACGGCGGCCAAGGTGCGGCCTGGGCGATGGAATGAGAAGGGCATGGGCATGGTGGGCTTCGTATCGAGTGGATGGGGTGCCCATTGAACCGCCGCCCGAACCTTCCCGTGTGTCACGACACCCGGAGAATCGTCGCGTTGTATGTCTGGCCGCACCCCAGACAAAGAGCGATACAAATCTGTCTGTCGCGGTCGCGGCAACCCGGAGGCTGACAAGCCCAACAACGTGCGGCAGTCAGTCCAATTCGGTCATTGCTCGGCGGTGGCACCCAGTTCGCGATAGAAAAAAGTCGTGCTGCACGGCTCGCCTTCGGGCAGCAGCGCATAGCCGGGGATCACGCCCACCCGCTGCCAGCCGACGCGGGCATAGAGCCGCGCGGCTTCGGCGCCCGATGTGTCAAGCACCAGCAGCGTCTTGCCATGCGCGCGCGCCTCTTGCTCGGCCGCCTGCATCAGCAGCGCGCCAAGGCCCTGGCGGCGTGCCCGGCGATGCACGAGCATCTTCGCCACCTCGCCGCGGTGCGGCTGGTTCTCGGGCTGCGCGAGCACGAGTTGCACAGTGCCGACGATGCCCTCGGCGTCTTCGGCGACGAACAACACGCGTTCGCCCCGTTCCACGCCATCGGCCACGCCTTGCCAGAAGGCGCACGCACGCTCGAAGGACAGCGGCTGCATGAAGCTCACCGAGGCGCCGCCTGCGACGCAGTCGATGAGCACGTTGGCCAGTGCATGCAACTGCGCGTCGGTCACGGTGGGAAGGGCGCGAATGCGCGGGGTATGGGTAGGCGTTGTGTCGGTGGTCATATTCATCTCCATGAGGAAGCGGTCGAAGTAGTGATCACGACCGCGTAGCGCGCGGTCTTGCGGGTGGGGTTGTGGTAACTCATGGGGCGGTCGAGCGTGAGCGCGAGGCAGTCGCCGGCATCGAGCAGATGGCGGTCGTCGCCCACCGTGACTTCGATGCGGCCTTCGAGCACCCACACCTGCTGGTGCACCTTCGGCTCCCGCGCGCCGGTCTCGTAGGCCACGCGCGCCTTCGGTGGAAACTGCACTTCGACGATCTGGATCGGCGAGGCCGCACTGCCCGGCGACACGTTTCTGCGCACGTAGCCCGAGTGCGGATCGCGCCACAGCAACTGGTCGGCCAGCCGCGACACGGGGCCGGGCTCGGCAACGGGCTCTTCGAACAACGAGGCAAGGGGAACACCCAGGCCGGTTGCGAGTTTTTCGAGCACCACGGCTGTCGGGCTGCTCTCACCGCGCTCGATCAGCGAGATCATCGAACGGCTGACGCCGCAGTGCGTGGCCAGCGCATCGAGCGACAGCTCGCGCGCCGCGCGAAGGTCGCGCACACGCTGGGCGATGCGGTCGTTCAGGCTGGCGGGTTCTTTGAGGTCTTCTTTCATATTGGATGAAATATCCAATATTCAGGAAACGCTGTCAATCGCCGAATGGCGTACGCGGCGTCAGCGCGAAGGCCCGAGCAACGCGGCACGGGCAGCCGCCGAGGGAAAGACGCACGCCACGTCGTGCGCGCAGCCCGGCACCACGAGGACCTCGCGGCGCTTGACGGGTGCGAGCAGCGCCCTGTCGTACTGCGCATAGGCCAGGCCGCGCTGCATCCGGTACGGGCCCTGCGCGGCGGCCGCGCAGGACTTGTCGAGGATGCCGTAGTAGGTGCCCTTCGCATCGCTGCTGTCCAGCGCACCTTCCAGATAGCTGACGTCGGCGCTTGCGTATCGCTGGCGCACCTGCGCGGCGCTGCGGCCAAGGCTGCCGGGCAAGGCGTCGGTTCCGTACTTCCAGCGGTTCAGTGCAGGGCAGGCGTCATCGGCCACCGCCGGAAAGCTCAACGTGCAATTGCGCAAGGTGTCCGCCCCGCTGCCGCAGGCCGTCCACGCGACGGCCACGCCATCGCGCATCGGCTGCGGGCGCACCGGATCGAAGTAGAGCCAGGTGCCCGGGTCGGCAACCACATAGCGCACGGCCACCGACTCGGAGTCCGGTTCCTGCGCGAAGCCGATGTAGTGCTGCACCATCTGCGCGCCGGCCGAGAAGCCCGCGATGGTGACCGTGCGCAGGCTGGGCCAACGCTGTGTGAGTTCGGTCACCAGCGCGTCCATGGCGGCGAATGACGTGATGCCGTTGCCGTTGCTTGCACCGCCGCCTTCGAGCCATGAGCCGCATGTCCACAGCAGGTCGCCAGCTTCGGCCACCGGCACGCCCGGCGTGCCGCACTTGCCGGCCTTGCCCTGCGCCACCTGGAAGAGCGGTGCCACGACCAGCGTGTCGGCCAGTGCGCTGGCGCCGCGCACAGCCTGCAAGGCCGCGTCGAAGGTCTTGTTGGCATCGCGGGGGTGGCCATGCATCGCGACGAGCACCTTGGTAGGTGCAGCGCCATCGGGCGACAGCGACGCGTAGTAGTGCAACGCCCCGCCGGAGCCCGGTGGCTGGAACGAGCGATAGCAAGCCGAAGACGCCGCTGCGGTGCAGTCGGCGCCCTGTGCCTGAACCTGCAGGCTTGCGAGCGCCAGACACCCGCCCGCGAGGTAAGACCATCCGTGCATACAAGGACTCCCTGAAGTGCTCGCCCTGAGCGGGATGTGGATTCTCGCCCCGGCCTTCACAGGCCCGCACTGGAAAGCGCCTGATCGCCTAGTGATTTGCTCGGCAAGCACGGCATTCTTCGAACAGACATTCACCCTGTGTAGAGAGATCATTCAACTTATCACCAGCATGGACACCCTATGCCCGACCCCAGCCCTGCCGCCCCTCCCTCTTCCTTCACCGCATTTGCCGATGGCCTCGCAGAGCAGCCCTCCGCGCTGCGCGAGCAGATCACCGCGGCCTGCCGGCGCCCAGAACCGGAAGCCCTGCCGCCCTTGCTGGCAAAGGCACGCCTGCCGGCCGGCCTTGCGCAAGAGGCCCACGCGCTCGCCCACCGGATCGCCCTGCAACTGCGCGCCCGCAAGAACGCCAGCGGCCGCGCCGGGCTCGTGCAGGGCCTGCTGCAGGAATACGCGCTGTCATCGCAGGAAGGCGTCGCGCTGATGTGCCTGGCCGAAGCGCTGCTGCGCATTCCCGATGCCGAGACGCGCAACGCGCTGATCCGCGACAAGATCGCGCACGGCCAGTGGCAATCGCATGCGGGCCGCAGCCCCTCGGTGTTTGTCAACGCCGCAACCTGGGGCCTGCTGTTGACCGGCAAGCTGGTCGCCACCCACAGCGAGACGGGCCTGTCGACCATCCTCACGCGCCTGATCGGCAAGGGCGGCGAGCCGCTGATCCGCAAGGGCGTGGACATGGCGATGCGCATGATGGGCGAGCAGTTCGTCACCGGCGAGACGATCGCGCAGGCACTGGGCAATGCACGCGAGCTGGAGGCGCAGGGCTTTCGCTATTCCTACGACATGCTGGGCGAAGCGGCACTGACCACGGAAGACGCAAAGCGCTACCGCGTCGCGTACGAGGAAGCGATCCACGCGATCGGCCGAGCATCGAACGGGCGAGGCGTGTACGAGGGGCCGGGCATCTCGATCAAGCTGTCGGCGCTGCACCCGCGCTACAGCCGTGCGCAATACGCCCGCGTGATGGCCGAGCTGTACCCGGTGCTGTGCGAGCTTGCGCTGCTGGCGCAGGCCTACAACATCGGCCTGAACATCGACGCGGAAGAAGCCGACCGACTCGAACTCTCGCTCGACCTGCTGGAGCGGCTGTGCTTCGAGCCTGCGCTCGCAGGCTGGAACGGCATCGGCTTCGTGATCCAGGCCTACCAGAAGCGCTGCCCCTTCGTGATCGACTTCGTGATCGACCTGGCGCGCCGCAGCAGGCATCGGCTGATGGTGCGGCTGGTGAAGGGCGCCTACTGGGACAGCGAGATCAAGCGTGCGCAGATCGACGGACTGGACGGCTACCCGGTCTACACGCGCAAGGCCTACACCGATGTGTCGTACCTCGCATGCGCGCGCCAGTTGCTCGATGCGCCGGAAGCGGTCTACCCGCAGTTCGCCACGCACAACGCGCACACGCTGGCCGCGATCTACACGGCGGCGGACCCGTCGCGCTACGAGCCGGGCCAGTACGAATTCCAGTGCCTGCATGGCATGGGCGAACCGCTGTACGAGCAGGTGGTGGGCCCGCTCGGGCGGCCCTGCCGCATCTACGCGCCCGTGGGCACGCACGAGACGCTGCTCGCCTACCTGGTGCGGCGCCTGCTGGAGAACGGCGCCAACACCTCCTTCGTCAATCGCATCGCGGACCCGACGATCTCGCTGGAGGCACTGGTGGAAGACCCGGTGGCGACGGTCGAGCACATGGCTGCGCGCGAAGGTGCGATGGGGCGGCCCCATCCATCCATCCCGTTGCCGCCGGCGCTCTATGGCGAGCAACGCATCAACTCGCAAGGGCTCGACCTGGCGAACGACGACAGCCTGCGGCTGCTAGGCGAGGCGCTGCAGGCCAGCGCCAATGAAAAGTGGCGTGCCGTGCCGCTGCTCGCCGAAACCGCGCCGGGCGCCGAAGCGTCCCGCAGCGAGGCCGATGTGCTGAACCCCGCGGACCATCGCGATGTGGTCGGACGCGTGCAGGAAGCAACGATGGCTGATGTCGAATCGGCCATCGCGCAGGCCCAGGGCATTGCAACGGCATGGGCCGCGACACCACCGGCGCAACGCGCCGCGCTGCTCGAACGCGCGGCCGACCTGCTCGAAGCACGCATGCCACGCCTGCTCGGCCTGCTGGCCCGCGAGGCGGGAAAGACCTACGCCAACGCCATCGCCGAAGTGCGCGAAGCGGTCGACTTCCTTCGCTTCTATGCAGCACAGGCACGCAACGATTTCTCGAACGACACGCACCGGGCACTCGGCCCGATGGTCTGCATCAGCCCGTGGAATTTCCCGCTCGCGATCTTCACCGGACAGGTGGCGGCCGCGCTCGCGGCAGGCAACCCGGTGCTGGCCAAGCCGGCCGAGCAGACGCCGCTGGTCGCGGCCGAAGCGATCCGCGTGCTGTGGGAGGCCGGTGTGCCCCATGCCGCGGTGCAACTGCTGCCCGGTCGCGGCGAGACGGTGGGCGCCGGGCTGGTTGCGGATGCGCGCGTGCAGGGCGTGATGTTCACGGGCTCGACGGAGGTGGCGCGCATCCTGCAGAAGACACTCTCGCAGCGCCTAGGCGCGCATGGAGCGCCGGTACCGCTCATCGCGGAGACGGGCGGGCAGAACGCCATGATCGTCGACTCGTCCGCATTGGTGGAACAGGTGGTGACCGACGTGATGGCCTCGGCCTTCGACAGCGCCGGCCAGCGCTGCTCGGCGCTGCGCGTGCTGTGCGTGCAGGAAGAAGCGGCCGATCGCCTGATCGAGATGCTCAAGGGCGCCATGGCCGAGAGCTGCATCGGCAACCCCGCGCGGCTGGCCGTGGACGTGGGCCCGGTGATCGACGCCGAAGCGCGCGACGGCATCGAGCGCCACATCGCCGCATTGCGCGATCGCGGCCGCAAGGTCTATCGCCAAGGCCGCGAGCAGGGCCACGACACGCGCCACGGCACCTTCGTGATGCCCACGCTGATCGAACTCGACAGCATCGCGGAGCTGCAGCGCGAAGTGTTCGGCCCTGTGCTGCATCTGGTGCGCTACCGCCGCCGCGACCTCGCCGCGCTGGTGAGCCAGATCAACGGCACCGGCTACGGCCTGACGCTGGGCGTGCACACCCGCATCGACGAGACGATCGCGCAGATCGTGGACCATGCGAAGGCGGGCAATATTTATGTGAACCGCAACATCGTCGGCGCGGTCGTCGGTGTACAGCCCTTTGGCGGTGAAGGCCTGTCGGGCACCGGGCCGAAGGCAGGCGGGCCGCTGTACATGGTGCGCATGCTGTCGAAGCGGCCGGACGATGCGCTGGTGCGCGCGATGGGGCGCACCGGCGACACGGGCCATGGTGCTGCGCTGTCGGTGCTGGGCCAATGGGCCGAAGACACCGCCCGCCCAGCGCTGGCCGTGCAGTGCAATCATTTCGCCGCTGTGGCGCGCGCCGGCTGCTCACGCACGCTGACCGGACCAACGGGCGAGCGCAACGTCTACACGCTGCTGCCGCGCGAAGCGGTGCTCTGCCTGGCTGGGACCGAAGCGGACCGGCTGGTGCAACTGGCTGCTGTTCTGTCGGTGGGCAGCACGGCGATCTGGCCTGCGGACGCGGAAGCGCAAAGTCTTCGTGCAGCGCTACCGGTCGATGTTCAGCAGTCCGTGGCCATTGCGAGCGACTGGAGCGCGCAGACCGTGGCCTTCGACGCGGCCCTGTATCACGGCGATGCCGATGGCCTCGCCAGCGTCATGCAGCGCATCGCTTCGCGGCCGGGCCCCATCGTCAGCGTGCGCGCCTTCGCGCCCGGCGACACCGACATCCCGCTCGAAAGCCTCGTGGTCGAACGCGCCCTCAGCATCAACACGGCGGCGGCCGGCGGCAATGCGAGCCTCATGACCATCGGCTGATCGCTGCGCGAATGACTCGCTCTTGCTACTTGTCGAACGCCGGATCGATCGGCACGCGGTAGCCATTCACCAGCCGGTTGGTCTCGTTGGCCATGCCGACCACGCCCATCAGCTCGGCGAACATCGCGGGCGTCATGCCGGCCTTCTCGGCGCCGGCGTGGTGGCTCGCGATGCAGTAGCCGCAGTTGTTGGTGACGCTCACTGCGAGGTAGACCATTTCCTTCACGACCGGATCGAGCGCGCCCGGTGCCATCACTTCCTTCAGGCTGCTCCAGGTGCGCTTGAGCGTGGCCGGGTCGTTGGCGAGGTACTTCCAGAAGTTGTTTACATCGGGCACGTTGCGCGATGTCTTGATGTCGTCGAAGACGGCCCTGACTTCGTCGGAGGCGTCGGCGTACTCGATGGGCTGGGGTTTCATGGAAGGCTCCTGGGTTGAAGGCTGTGGCCGGCCACGGTGCGGGCCGAACTACGCCATGGTCTCGAAGAAGGCGAGCTTCCGGGCACGGGGCAATGCCTTGACCTTGATTTCCGCTCGCAATGCGGTGCCTTTGTCAGGGTATTCACGGGCTGCCAGCACGCGCAACGGCGGACGCGCGCGTGTGAACTTGGCACCCAGCCCGAAGAGGTGCTGAAAGAAGCGCTGCTCCACGTCGATCGCGATTCCCGCGTAGTACACGCCGCCCTCGCATTCGAGAAGGTAGAGCCAGTAAGGCGTGGGCGTGGGCGTGGGCGGCGAGGCAGGCAGGGTTCGAGGCACGCGGGGATTGTGCAGCGACAATCTCACGATGGCTCAAGGCAAACGCATTTCAGCAGACATCGACAGCGGCGCTCTTCAGGCAATCAAGGACATGGGTGCAGCCGCCAAGCTGGCACGCATCGATGCCGGTGAAGGCCAGGCCGCCGCTGCCGCCCGACTGGGTGTGCACGTCCAGACGGTCGCCCGAATTGAATCGGGCGAACCAGGCGTTGCCATCGGGCACGTGCTGGGCATGCTGGCGCTTTACGGCGTTACAACCAGGTTGCTGACGCCAGGCGACGAGTCGGCGTCTGCTTCCAGCCTCACGCCTTCGACAGACGCCGCCGCGCCTTGACCGCCGAAGCCAGCCCTTCGAGCACCGGCACCGTCTGCGCAAAGCCGATGCAGGCATCGGTGATCGAGACACCGTGCTTCAGCGCGACGCCAGGCTTCAGGTCCTGCCGCCCTTCCTCGAGATGGCTCTCGATCATGAGGCCCGTGATGCGCCGCTCGCCGGCCGCGATCTGCGCCGCCACGTCTTGCGCAACCACGATCTGCCGCTGGTGTTGCTTGCTGCTGTTGCCATGTGAGACGTCGATCATGACCTGGGGCCGCAGGCCGTTCGCCACCAGCGCCTCGCAGCTCGCCGCGACATCGGCCGCCGAGTAATTCGGGGCCTTGCCGCCGCGCAGGATCACGTGGCAATCGTCGTTGCCGCGCGTCTCGAAGATCGCCGCCATGCCCATCTTGGTCATGCCCATGAAGGCATGCGGCGCACGGGCCGCGAGGATCGCGTCGGCCGCGACCTTGACGCTGCCGTCCGTGCCGTTCTTGAAGCCGACCGGGCAGCTCAGGCCCGACGCCAACTGCCGGTGGCTTTGGCTCTCGGTGGTGCGGGCGCCGATGGCACCCCAGGCAATCAGGTCGGCAATGAACTGCGGGCTCAACAGATCGAGGAACTCGGTGCCGGTCGGCAGTCCCAGGGTGGTCAGTTCGAGCAGCAGGCGCCGCGCGCGCTCCAGGCCTTCGTTGATCGCGAAACTGCCGTCCAGGTGCGGGTCGTTGATGTAGCCCTTCCAGCCCACGGTGGTGCGCGGCTTCTCGAAATAGGCACGCATCACGATCAGCAGGTCGTCCTGCAGGGAATCGGCGACCGTCTTCAAGCGCTGTGCGTATTCGATGGCCTGGTCGTGGTCATGGATGGAGCACGGGCCGACGACAACCACCAGCCGGTCGTCACGACCGTGCAGCACGTCGGCAATCGCCGCGCGGCTGCCTTCGACCAGCGCCAGCGTGTTGTCGCGCACGGGCACGCGTTCCTGCAGCAGCGCGGGGGTGATGAGCGGACGAACGGCGCCGATGCGCACGTCGTCGATCCGGGTGGTGTCGAGCGTGCTGTCGCGGGAGCCGATTTCGGCGTCGTGGAGGGGATCGTCGAGGCGGGACATGGTCGTGGCTTTGATTTCGAAGTGAGCTTCCACTATTGTCCTCTCGAAGGCGCGGGAGGCACCACCCCAGCCCGCCCCCCTGCTCACCTCACTCCGACGACTCGCGCAAGAAACGCAGATGCCGCACGCGCGGCGTGTCCATCCGCAACCCGACGACACGGCCCGCCACGCGATCGACGTTGACGATGCAGTTTCCAACGAGCGCGGCAAACAGCGGATCGACCGCAATGCCGAGCAGCACATCGGCCGACAAACCTTGCAGGCGAAATTCATTGCGACCGTGCGGCCCCTGCAGGCGAAGCAACAGAACCCCTGCCTTCAGCTCGACCCTGGCGTGCGCCTCCAGATCCGGAACCCGGTAGCCGCCGGCCAGCGCGGCGGCCAATTCGGCGGTTGCCGGCGCTTCATCGGGCAGGCGCTCGCAACGCAGCAGATTGCCGCCTTCGTTCAGCGTGATCGCGGCCGGTGCGGCGTCGCCGCCAAGCGCATGCAGTGCGACAGAGATCGGATTGAGCGCCGTGTCTTCGCAGGCCAGCAACCCACTGCCTTCACTCTCGCGCAACGGGGCGGCCTTCTTGCCGATCCACGACAGCCCGAGCTTGCCCGCCACATCCTCGAAGCCGATGACGACCCCGGTTTCCGTCGCGTGATAGCGCTTGCCGAACAGCGCCGAATGCCCGTCGGCCGGTACATGCGCAACCGGCGGACCGAGGTGTGCATCGCCCAGCAATGCATCGATGATCTGGAATCCGAGCGCCACCGGGGACACGGCCGCCCCATTGACCATGATCATGATGTCCAGCGCATGCCCGGGCACCGTGATCATCTGCGAGGTGGTGCCCAGCACGGCGCCCGAATGGTGGACCACCTCGACACCGCGATACGGATGGCGCATCAGGCCGAGCCCGTAGGGCACCACGGTGCCGGTCGAGAGGGTCGGCAGTTCGAGCATCTGCGCCCAGCTTGCGGCGCTGCCGATCTTCTTTTCGGGGCTGCGCATGTGCGCCAGCCAGCGCAGCATGTCGTCGATGCTGGACACCAGCGATCCGCTGCCGCGCAACTCGCCCGGGTACATGCCGCGCCGAAACCCACCGCCCGCGGATGCCGGCAGCGCCTGGTACTGCATGGCCATTCCCGGCCGGATGTCGAAATCGCTTGTCAGCGACTCGGTGTCGTGCATGCCCAGCGGCTCGAAGATGCGCGCCTTCATGAACTCGGCAAAGCCCAGGCCACTGACCCGCTCGATCACTCGCGCAAGCCATTGGTAGCCGCCGTTCGAATAGATCATGCGGCTGCCCGGCTCGAAGTTCAGCTCGCTCGGCACGGCCTGCATGGGCGCGCTCCAGTCTTCGACCGGCTCCACCGCCAGGCCTTGCGCAATGTCGGAGATGGCGGCCCGGCATCCGCCTGTGTGTTGCATCAACTGGCGCAGCGTGGGGCCCGCGCTGCTCAGCACCGGCAGCTCGGGCAGGTGCGTGTGGATGAGATCGTCGACGGCCAGCTTGCCCTCTTCGGCCAGCAACAACACGGCCAGCGCCGTGAAGTGCTTGCTGGTCGAAGCGATGCGCATGCGCGTGTGCGCTGTGTTCGCCACACCCTGCTCGATGCTGGCCAGCCCCATTCCGCGGCGATAGAGGGTCTTGCCGTCGCGTGCGATGCCGACGACAAGGCCGGGCCCGTCACAGCGATTGAAGGGTTGCAGCAATGCGTCGACGGCCGCCAGGCCTGTCGGTATTTCTGTCGGGGTTTGCGTGGCAGTAGAGGGCATGTCGCGGTCAGATCCGACGATTCGGACGGAGAGTGAAGAAGTCGGAATGTGGGGCGAAGAGGCGGCCGGGAGCCGCACCCCTTCGATCCGGCACTTGCTTAGACGAATGAGCCGGCGGTTTCCGGCACCCTCCTCATCCAACGGCACGCGATCGACCTGAACATGCCCACGGGCAACCCGCTGCCGGTTGTGCGCAACTTTTCTGCTGGTGAAAACTTCGAAATTTCCGATTGCGGCGGCCGGGGGCCGATGAAAAGATGCCGCCTCTCGTGGAAGTTGTCCCGGACCCGCATGTCATGCGAGGGATCGGACGCTTCTTCTTTTCGCGCATCGCAACCCACCACCGCATGAGTTCTTCGCCCCCGTTCCAGCTGGCCCGACGTGCCCAGCGCATCCAGCCGTCGATCATTCGCGAAATTCTCAATCTCGCGGCCCGCCCGAGCGTGATTTCCCTCGCAGGCGGCCTGCCGTCGCCCGATGCGTTTCCGCTGGACATGGTCCGCGAGGCAACACAGCACGTGCTGCAGCAGACGCCGCGCGAAGCATTGCAATACGCATCGACCGAGGGCTTCGCGCCCTTGCGCGAATGGGTGGCGCAAGACCTGGCCGCGCAGGGCCTGCGCATCGGCGCGGGCGACGTGCTGATCACCAGCGGATCGCAGCAGGGCCTGGACCTTGTCGGCAAAGTGCTGCTCGACCCCGGCAGCGTGGTGGCGGTCGAGTCGCCGACCTATGTGGGGGCGCTGCAGGCCTTCAACCCGTACGAGGCCGACTACCTCGACATCGCCGGCGACGACGAAGGCCCGCTGCCCGAGGCCCTGGCGCAGGCCGGCGGCGCGCGCTTCCTGTACGTGGTGCCGAACTTCCAGAACCCCACCGGCCGCACCATCGGCGCGGCGCGGCGCGTGCAACTGGCCGCGCAGGCACGTCGCATGGGCCTGCCGCTGGTGGAGGACAACCCCTACGGCGACCTGTGGTTCGACGCGCCCGCGCCGGCATCGCTGGCCTCGCACTGGCCCGAGGGCAGCGTGTACCTGGGCTCGTTCTCGAAAGTGCTGGCGCCGGGCCTTCGACTGGGCTACGTGGTGGCGCCGCCCTCGCTGATGCCCATGCTGGTCCAGGCCAAGCAGGCGGCCGACCTGCACACGCCGATCTTCAACCAGCAGGTGGTCTACCAGATCGTGCGCGACGGCTTCCTGGCGACGCACGTGCCGCTGATTCGCGAGCGCTATCGCAGCCACCGCGACGCCATGCAGGCCGCGCTGCTGCGCCACATGCCGCAAGGCTGTCGCTGGCGCGTGCCGGCCGGCGGCATGTTCTTCTGGCTCGAACTGCCCGAGGGCATCGATGCCATGGCACTGCTGCCGCGCGCCGTCGAGCTTGGCGTGGCGTATGTGCCCGGCTTCGCGTTCTTCGCGGACCGCTCGCGCCACAACCTGCTGCGCCTGTCCTTCGTGACCGCGCCGCCCGCCCAGATCGACCGGGGCATCGAACTGCTGGCGCGAGCGCTGAACGCGGCGCCCGACCGGTCGACCGCAAGACAAGGAACCCTTCCATGATGAAACGCCGCCACTTTTCGATGTCGCTCGCACTCGCGGCGGCTGCCTCGCACATGCCGTCGGTGTGGGCGCAGGACACCACGCCCACGCGCATCCTGGTGGGCTTTCCGCCCGGCGGCGGCGTGGACGCGGTCGCCCGCCTGCTGGCGGACAAGCTGCGGGTTTCGCTGAACACCAACGTGCTGGTGGAGAACCGGCCCGGCGCAGCCGGGCGCATCGCGCTGAGCGAGCTGCGGCGCTCGCGGCCCGACGGGCGCACGCTGGCCATTGCCCCAGGCGGCGCACTGACCATCCTGCCCTGGCTCTACCCGACCAGCCTGGGCTACGACCCGGTGAAGGACTTCACGCCGGTGTCGCGCCTGACCACGCTCGACCTGGCCGTGTCCGTCGGGCCCGCCGTGCCGCCGGGCGACGTGAAAGCGCTGTTCGCGTGGATGAAGGCCCACCCCGCGCAGGCCACGTATGCGACCTCGGGCGCCGGCTCGGTGCCTCATTTCGCGGGACTGGTGATCGCACAGGCCACCGGCGTTCCGCTGCTCCATGTGCCGTACCGGGGCGGTGCGCCCGCCATCCAGGACCTGATCGGCGGCCAGGTGCCCCTGATGATCGACAGCCCGGCCGAAGTGGTGGAGATGCACCGCAACGGCAAGCTGCGTGTGCTTGCCGTGACCGGTGCCCACCGCACGCCCGCCCTGCCCGACGTACCGACGCTGCGCGAGTCCGGGATCGACGTGGTGGTCGACAACTTCTTCGGTCTCTACGGGCCGGCCAACATGTCGCCCGCCGTCACGGACCGCATCGACAAGACCGTGGCCCAGGCGCTCGCGACCCAGGACGTGCGCGACAAGCTGCTCAACCTGGCGATGGTGGCCGACCACGGCAACTCGCAGCTCCTGGCGAGCACGCAGGCCTCCCAGTACAAGCGCTGGGAAGAGCCCATCAAACGCTCCGGCTTCAAGGCCGAATGAAGAGACAAGGCACCACACCATGACAGACAACACCCTCGGCACACCCGCCCCCCTCAAGGTCAATCCCCCGCCGCACCCGAACCCCAGCCGGCCCACCTACCGGCTGCCGCCCGGCGCCTGCGACGCGCACTGCCACGTGTTCGGGCCGGGCGCGCGTTTTCCGTATTCACCCAAGCGCACCTACGAACCGACGGACGCACCGGCGGCGCAGTTGCGCGCGCTGCATGCGCTGCTCGGCATCGAGCGCGTGGTGCTGGTGCAGGCCAGCATCCACGGCCATGACAACAGCGCGATGCTGGACGCCATCGCGCAGTCGCCCGACACCTACCGCGGCGTGGCAATGGTTCCCGCCTCGATCGACGACGCCGGGCTGCGGGCGCTGCACGAAGGCGGCGTGCGCTCGCTGCGCTTCAACTTCGTGCGGCGGCTGGGCGGTGCGCCGGACCTGAACGCCATTCGCAGCCTGGCCCATCGCGTGAAGACGCTGGGCTGGCACCTGGTGCTGCACTTCGATCCGCAGGACCTGCCGGTGTACCGCCAGTTTCTCGACGCGCTGCCGCTGCCCTACGTGATCGATCACATGGGCCGCGTGCTCGCCGAAAGCGGCCCACAACAGGAGCCCTTCGACGCGCTGCTCGACCTCATGAAGGACGAACGCTGCTGGGTCAAGGTGAGCGGTGCGGAGCGCACCTCGCACCTGCTGTCTTCCGGCCCCGGCCTGCCCTTCGAGGATGCCGTGCCCTTCGCGCGCCGGCTGGTCGAGGCCGCACCCGACCGCGTGCTCTGGGGCACCGACTGGCCCCACCCCAGCGTGCGCGAGATGCCCGACGACGGCAAGCTGGTCGACCTGCTGCCGCTCTTTTCCAACGACCCCGCCGTGCTGCACAAGCTGCTGGTGGACAACCCCACGCGCCTCTACTGGCAAGACTGAACCCGGCACAGGAGCCACGCATGAACCACATCGAAAAACTCGCGCTTCGCCAGGCGCTCGAGGCGCTCGCCATCGACTACTGGTACGAGGTCGACTTCAACTGGGGGCAAAACGCCCACGCCTACTACACCGAGGACGCGGTGTTCACCACCAGCCAGAAGTCGCGCACCGGCCGCGCCGCCATTGCCGACTTCTACAACGCACGGCAGGCGCGCGGCGCGCGCACCTCGCTGCACGTGGTGCAGAACTTTCGCGCGGTGCCGGTGTCGCCGCAGCGCGTGGACTGCAACTACGTGATGAGCCTGTACGCCGCCGACGGCGAAGGCGTGCTGCCGTCCAGGCCCGCGATCATGATCGCCGACGTGCGCGAGACGGCCGTGCGCCAGAGCGACGGCGGTTGGCTCTATGCGTTGCGCACGCTGCGCCCGCTGTTCCGGGACGACACGCCCACCACGGGCTGAAGCACTCGAACGAAAGAAGAAGCCCCCATGCTTTTCATCGACCCCGAAAACACACCCGATTTCAAGCGCACGCTTTTCAACGCCATCGTGGCGCCACGGCCCATCGGCTGGATCAGCACGATGAGCCCCGAAGGCCGGGTCAACCTCGCGCCGTTCTCGCACTTCAACCTGGTCTCGACGGCGCCGCCGGTGGTGATCTTTTCCTGCAATGCGCCGGCCGACCGGCACGAGAAGGACACCATCACCAACGTGCGCGCGACCGGCGAGTTCGTCACCAACCTCGTGACCTGGGAGCTGCGCGATGCCATGAACATCAGCTCGCTCGACGCACCCTACGGCACCGACGAGTTCGAGCTTGCGGGCCTGGAGAAGGCGCCGAGCCAGAAGGTGCGGCCGCCGCGCGTGGCGCGTTCGCCGGCGAGCATGGAATGCAAGCTGCTGCGCATCGTGCAGATCGAGCCGCAGGGGCCGGGCGACACGGTCAGCAACGTGGTGTTCGGCCGCGTGGTCGGCATCCACCTCGACCCGGAATTCGTCGAGCCGAACGGCCGCTTCGACGTGGCGCGCACGCTGCCGCTCACGCGGCTGGGCGGCAACCAGTACGCATCGGTCGGCCCGCTGGTGGAGCTTTCGCGACCGAGCCCGCGGCGTGACTGACGACAAGACAACGAAAGAAACACGATGACGAACACAACATCTGAAACCGGCGTGCGCGGCGCCGCGGTCCACGAACTCCCGCCGGGCTCGGTGGCGCGCGGACAGAACTTCTGGGTCCAATGGATCGAGGGCGCAGCGCCGGTCGAAGCCACCAGCCACCACGAGATGCTGCTGCTGTTGCCTGACGGCGGCGCCACCGTGCACGCCGGCGCCGAAGTGCGCGAGGTGCCGGGCCGCAGCGTCTGCGTGCTGCCGGCCGGCGCCGTCACAGTGTGTCTCGCGGGCGCTGGCCGCGCCGCGCTGGTCGCCTCCTCGCGCCCCGACCTGGCGCCCGGCGTGGCGCGCAACCAGGCCGACTACGCCGTGCCCGACGCGCGCGTGCGCCCGACCGGCGACGACTACCGCCGCCGCGCGCCGTCCAGTGCCATCCACGTGATGGAGGTCGACACGATCCAGCCCCCGGCCGACAAGCCGCGGCTCAAGATGTTCCAGACCGACACCCTGAGCATCAACTGGGTCGAGTACCAGGGCCCGCGCGACCGCACGCAGCTGAGCCCGCACAACCACGCCGACTTCGAGCAGGGCTCGCTGGCGATGGCGGGCGACTTCGTGCACCACCTGCGCGTCAACTGGGGCGGCAACGCCGACCAGTGGCGCGACGACGAACACCTGCACGCCCCCTCGCCCTCGATGATCACGGTGCCGGTGCTGCTGGTGCACACCACCGAAGGCGTCGGCCCTGGCCGCCATCTGCTGATCGACGTGTTCTCGCCGCCGCGGCACGACTTCATCGACAAGGGCTGGGTCGCCAACGCGGGCGACTACGAACGCCGCAAGGCCGGCTGAAGCACACGGCAGGCGCAGCCCTACACTGCGCCCTCCATGGCATCCTTCACCCCCATCCGCGCCGTCGAGCGCGCCATCGACGTGCTGGCCGCGCTCAACCGTTCCCCCGTCTGCACGCTCGACACGCTGCACCGCCAGACGGGCATTCCCAAGCCCACGCTGGTGCGCCTGCTCGAAACGCTGCAAGGCAAGGGGCTGGTGACGCGGGCGCCGCAGTACGGCGCCTACAGCCTGACCTCGGGCGTACGGCAGTTGTCTTCGGGCTATCACGGCGAGCCGCGCCTGGTCGAAGCCTCGATGCGCCCCATGGACGAACTGACGCGCAAGTTCAAGTGGCCGATCGCTCTCGCGGTGCCCGACTACGACGCGGTCGTGATCCGCTACAGCACGATTCCCAGTTCGCCGCTGTCGCTGCTGCATTCCAGCATCAACATGCGCCTGAGCTTCATGACGCGCGCGCTCGGACGCGTCTACCTCGCGGCCTGCACGGCGCAGGAGTGCCGCGCGCTGCTCGACATCCTCAAGGTGTCGGACGACCCGGAAGACGCGGTGGCCAGTCATCCGCGTACCGTGCAGGCGATGCTGCGGCAGATCCGCCAGCAGGGCTATGCGTTGCGCGTGCCCAGCGTCAGGCCGGTCTCGAACACGCTGGCCGTGCCCATCTTCGAAGGGCGCAGGGTCGTGGCCAGCGCTGGGCTCACGTGGATCGCCTCCGCCGTCAGCGAAGAACAGGCGGTGAAGAAATTCCTGCCGCCGATGCAGGAGATGGCCCAGCGCATCAGGGAGCGGCTCAGCGCACTTTAGGCGGCCCGGCGAAGGCCTGCACGGCCTGCCTCAGCAAGGTCTGGTCGGAAGAAACGACGAACCAGTTGGCGCCCTCGGCCATGAACTGTTCACGCTCGGGCGTGCCGCCCACGTGCATGCCCGCGAGCTTGCCGGCCCGCGTAGCCGCCTGCAGCGCCACGCGCGTGGCCTGCAGCACCTCGGGCGCGCGCGGATCGTCCAGCCCCATCGACAGCGCCAGGTCGGCACGGCCGACGAACAGGCCGGCCACGCCCGGCACGTCGGCAATCGCCTGCGCCTCTTCGACGGCCTGCGCGCTCTCGATCTGGCAAATGATCTGCGCCTGGTCGCCCAGGCGCAGCGCCTCCGTCATGCCCAGGCTCGCGTAGCCGGCAAAGCGCGGCCCGCCCGAGTAGCCG
This sequence comes from Variovorax sp. PAMC26660, assembly GCF_014302995.1. Classification (NCBI taxonomy): domain Bacteria; kingdom Pseudomonadati; phylum Pseudomonadota; class Betaproteobacteria; order Burkholderiales; family Comamonadaceae; genus Variovorax; species Variovorax sp. PAMC26660. The sequence goes on along the minus strand of NZ_CP060295.1, from coordinate 3,665,550 downwards.
CGCCGCCCGCCCCGGTAGCGCGCCATGGCCACCACCTCGCGCGCCTGTTCGGCGGTGTCGACATGCGGCACCAGCAAGCCGGCGGCGCCGATGTCGAGGCAGGAAAGAATCACCGCAGGGTTGATCTCGGGGATGCGGATGAACACCGGGATGCGCGCGGCGCGGCCGCCCATCACCATCAGGTCGAGCAGGGCGCGGTCGAAGGGCGCGTGCTCGGCGTCGACCACGACGAAGTCGAGCCCGGTGGTGCCAAGCACCTCGACCGTCTGCGGCGATCCGGTCTTGACGAAGGTGCCGAGTTGCGCGGCGCTTGTGCTGCTGTTGTTCATGGGAGTACGCCTGCCTTTCTTCAGTCGAGCTTGATCTGCGCGGTCTTGATCACGCGCTGCCACTTCTGGCCGTCGGCCTCGATGCGCTTGCGCAGCAGCTCGGGCGCCCCGCTCGCGACCACACCGCCGTACTGCTGCAGCTTGCTCTTGCCCTGCGGGGATTCGAGCAGCCGGTTGATCTCGGCATTGAGCCGCTGCACCATGGGCGCCGGCATGCCGGCCGGCCCGACCATCGCGAACCACACGGTGGCCGTCTGGTCGATGCCTTGCTCCTTCGCGGTCGGCACGTCGGGCAGGCCGGGAAAGCGCGTGCTGGAGGTCACCGCCAGCCCGCGCAGCTTGCCCGCCTGAATGTTCGGAATGAAGGTGGACACCGGCGCCGAAATCGCCTGCACCACGCCACCCAGCAGGTCGGTGAGCGCGGGGGTGTCGCCGCGATAAGGCACGTCCTGCAGGCGCACGCCGGTCGTCTGCGACAGGTCGGCCAGGGCCAGGTGGCCGATGGTGCCGTTGCCGGGCGTGGCAACCGAGAACGCGGAAGGCTTGGCCTTGGCCGCCTCGATGAACTCCTTGAGGTTGCGCGCCTTCAGTTGCTCGGGGTTGCTGACGAAGACCATCGGGATCTCGCAGACCAGCGCGATCGGCGTCAGGTCCTTGTCACCGTCGAAGGGCATCGACTTGTAGAGGAACTTGTTGTTCACCAGCGGGCCCGAGGTGACGAGGCCGATGGTGTAGCCGTCGGGCGCGGCCTTGGCCACCGCGTCGGTGCCGATGTTGCCGGCCGCGCCGGCACGGTTGTCGACGATGACGGACGTGCCCAGGCGCTCGCCGAGGCCTTGCGCCAGATAGCGCGCCACCATGTCGGTGCTGCCGCCGGGCGGGAAAGGCACGACCATGCGGATGGGCCGGTTCGGCCACGCGCCGCTCGCAGCCCATGCGGCCACCGGCGAAAGGCTTGCGGCCACGCCCGCGCCAACTGCGCTCACTGCGCCGATGGCGCCCAGGCTCGCGCCGAGCCAATGTCTCCTGTTCATTCTTGAAGTCTCCTGAGGTTTTCTAAAGGGATGCCTTGCGGTCCGTTTCCAGACGCTGCAGCAGTTGCGGCATGCGCGCCTGCGCCTGATCGCGCAACTGGTCGTAGAGACTGTTGCCGTGCGCGTCGATTGCCACCGTGGCGGGACCGAGCGAGGCGACGTTCAACGTCAGCAGGCGGAACTGCGAGATGTATTCGTTCCAGTGGGACGACACCACGCGGCGCAGTCCGCGCGACAGCAGCGGTGCACCGCCGCCGAGGAAGGACAGGTAGACGCAGCCGGTGTCGCGCAGCGCCTGCACGCAGGCCGCGTCGAGGCCGCCCTTGCCGCCGGTCAGCCGCAGGTCGAGCCCGCGCACCAGCGACGGCATCCACGCGTTGTAGCGCGTGCTGGTGCTCGGGTTCATGTAGAGCGGCACGGGGCCATCGGCGGTCTCTTGCACGAAGGTGCTCAGATGGAAGAAGGCGCCGCCGCGCAGGTCGACCGGCAGCGCCTGGCCGTCGGCCACGGCCTGCGCCATGCGCTGGTGTGTCGGCAGGCCGATGCTGACGGTGATGTCGCCGTCCAGCGTCACCATGTCGCCGACCGCAAGTTCACGCACTTTGTCGCGCGAGAGGGGAAGTTCGAGCTTGTGGAACATCGCGGCCTACCAGTTCAGGTCTTCGACGCGGCCGTCGTTGTAGATGCGCGCAGCGGTGCGGCGGTTGATCCAGCAGTTGAAGCACACCGCGACCGGCACGAAGCCGTGGCTCGCCGCGTAGTCGATGTGCACCGCCATCGCGCTGGCGTCGCCGCCAGTGCCCATGGGGCCGAAGCCCATGCCGTTGATGGCGTCCAGCAGGCGCTTTTCCATGGCAGCGAGGATGGGCTCGGGGTTGGTGCGGCCGAAGGGGCGCAGCACCGATTCCTTGGCCAGCCGCGCCGCGTAGTCGAAGGTGCCGCCGATGCCCACGCCGACCACGATGGGCAGGCAGGGCTGCGAGCCCGCGCGCAGCACGGTGTCGAGCACGAACCTCTCGATCTGCTCCAGCGTCGGGTACACGAAGGCGTCGATGGCTTCCCACCGGCCGGTGCCCATGGCCTTGGGCGCGCAGACGATTTCCATGTAGTCGGCGTCATCGATCACGTCGAAGCTCAGCAGCGGCATGTCCTTGCCGGCATAGCTGCGCGCATGCGTGAGCGGGTTGGTCACCATCTTGAGGATCGGCGGGTCGATGTGCTGCACTAGGTCGGCAAAGCCGCGCGTGATGGCCTCGCGCACCGGGCCGTCGAACTGCACGCGCGTGCCGATCTTGATGCTGTAGGTGGGAATGCCGACGTCGGTGCACACCAGTTCGTTGCCCTGCTGCGCGGCGTCCGCGCTCTGCAACATGATCTTCAGCGTGTGCTTGCCCGTGGTGCCGGTCTCGGCGGTTTCCGCGCGCTGGAGCACGGCACGTGTGTCGTCGGGAATTTTTTTCAGGGAGCGCTCGTAGAGCTGCGCCGTCACTCGTTGAAGAGTGGCACTGTCGATGGCCATTTTTTTGGGGGTTCGCTTGTCTCGATGGGCCGTACGATGCGCTGTCGCCGGCAAGTGTTCAAGTGCATTCTTTGAAGTTTTCACCAGCAGAAAAGTCTGAACGTTTCGTTTGCGGCGATGCCATCGCTCCTCCAACAATGCGCTCCCCAACTTTCATGGAGGAGACAAGCAATGAGGATTTTTGCGATAGGCCTTGCAGCCACCGGGCTTGCCGGTGCGGCGTGCGCCCAATCTTCGATCACGCTGTTCGGCGTGGTCGATGCCGGCATCAGCGGCTATTCGAACAAGTCGACGGATCCCAGAACGGCCACGCTGGCCAATCCGTTCTACCTGAACCAGGGCAGCCGCACCGCCAGCCAGCGCGTGCTGTCGAATTCGGGCCTCGCGTCCAGCCGCGTCGGCTTTCGCGGCACCGAGGATCTGGGCGGCGGACTGGCTGCGAGCTTCTGGCTCGAATCGTCGATCACGAACGACTCGGGGCAGGAAGGCATCCAGAGTTTTGCGCGCCGCTCGACGGTCAGCCTGTCCGGCGGCTTCGGCGAGATCCGGCTGGGCCGGGACATCAACGCGACCTTCACCAACGATTTCGTGTTCGACCCGCTCGGCGTCAACGGTGTGGGCGTCAACCTGATCTATCGCGCCGGCACGGCGATGAGCAAGATGGGCGTGCCGCAAGCGCCGGGCGTGTCCGCCGTGCTGGCCAACGCCTATGCGCGCAGCAGCAACATGGTGGCTTACTTCCTGCCGGCGAACCTGGGCGGTTTCTACGGACAGGTGCAGTACGCCTTCAATGAAAAGAACCACACCTCGCCCGGCGCCCTGACGCCCGCTGCGACCGACACGCGCTCGGGCCGCTTCACCGGCGGGCGCTTCGGCTACGAGCGGGGGCCGCTGAACGTGGCGCTGGCCCTCAGCCGCAACACGCTGCTGAGCGACTACCTCGCGGGCACCACGCTGCGACAAGACACCGTCAACCTCGGCGCCGCATACGACCTGGGCCCGGCGAAGCTCTTCGGCGAGGTGTCGCGCATCAAGAACCGGACGATCGTCACCGGCCTGGCTGCCGGCACATCGTCCGACGTCGATCTCACGGGTGTGATGTTCGGCGTCAACGTGCCGGTGGGTCCGGGCGTGATCCGGGCGTCGTATGCGAAGGTGAAGTACGACTACAACCGTCCGTTCAGCAGCACGCCGGACCCGAAGGCGAGCCAGATCGCGTTGAGCTACGTGCACAACCTGTCCAAGCGCACCGCGCTGTATGCGAGCGTTGCGCGCATCGACAACAAGAACGGCGCGGCGCTGTCCGTGGGTGGCCCGAGCTATGTGTTGGGCGCTTTTTCGCCCAAGCGCTCGACCGGCTATGACCTGGGGCTTCGCCATGCCTTCTGAGCCCATGCGTTCCCCCTCCAGCACGCAGCCCTTGCGCATCGCGGTCATCGGCGCGGGGGCCATCGGCGGCCACTTCGCGGCGCGGCTCGCAGAGGCTGGGCACTCGGTCACCGTGCTCGACCGCGGTGCCACGCTGGATGCGATTCAAAAACATGGCCTGCGCTACGCGAGCGGCTCGGAACCGCAGCGAAGCATCGCCGTTCGGGCCGCGGCATCACCACTGGAGATGGAGTCGCCTGAACTCGTGGTGCTGGCGCTCAAGTCGCATGTGCTGCCGACCGTGGTGCCCACGCTGTCGCCCCTCTTGCAAGGAGGCGCCACGGTGCTGCCAATCGGCAATGGCTTGCCATGGTGGTACTTCCTGGTGCCCGGCAAGCCACTGTCGGGTCTGCGCCTGCGCAGGGTCGATCCCGAAGGGGCCATCGAAAGAACCATCGACATGCAACAGGTGCTTGGTGGCAGCGTGATGGCCTCCTGTCATTGCCCGGAGCCTGGCTCCGTGGTGCACAGCTCCGGCGGCCGCGTATCCATCGGGGAGCCCGCCGGAGGGAACAGCGCACGCGTGCAGCACTGGGCCGGCGTGCTGGCCGATGCCGGGCTTGGCGCGGTCGTGAGCGACGACATCCGCAGCGAGCTTTGGCTCAAGCTTCTGGGCAATGCCTGCGCCAATCCACTGAGCCTGCTGACCGGTGTGACGACCGACCGGATGCTGGACGATGGTCCGATGCGGCAACTCTTTGAACGCATGATGAACGAGTGCATCACGCTCGGCCGGAGCCTGGGTCTGACGATCCAGACCGATGCGACGCAGCGCATGGCGCAGACACGCAAGCTCGGTGCGATCAAGACCTCGATGCTGCAGGACCTGGAGGCCGGGCGCAGCGTGGAACTCGACGCGATCCTCGGTGCCGCGCTCGAAAGCGCATCGGCCCTGCAGCAGCAGGTGCCGCAGTTGGAGAGCGCCTTCGCGCTGGCCTGCATGCGCGCGCAGCAGGCCGGTCTGTACATGCCTGGCGTTGCGGGTCCTTGATCGATTGCTGTGCTGATCGGCCTCGGCGTACCGCCACTCCGCTTGTGTGCTTGCTTGCGGGATGGGAGTGTCCGTTGATGGGCCCCCGACAAGGATTCGCCGGCTTCAATCCTCACTCATCGGCAGTGAATCCCGAAGCTTCCACGATGGGCTTCCACTGGGCGCGCTCCGCTTGGATGAGCTTGCGCACCTCGGAGGCGGGCCGGCCCGAGGACTCCATGCCCAACTCGGCCAGCTTTGCGCGAAAGCCAGGCTCCATCACGGCCTCGATCATTGCCTTCTCCAGGCGACCCACCGTCGCACTGGGCGTTCCGGCCGGCACGAACGCGGCATACCAATTCGTCACTGCATCGAACCCGGGAACCCCGGCCTCCTTGAGCGTTGGGATGTCGGGCAGCAACGCAGTGCGCTTGGACCCCAACACGCCCAGGTAGCGCAGCTTCCCGGCCTTGTAAAGCCCGAACTGGGTTGCCACGGCATCGATGCCAATCGGCAGCATGCCGCCCATGACGTCACTGAGCATAGGTGCGCCACCGCGATACGCCGCCGGCGTCAATGGCACGTTGATGCTTTTTGCCAGCGAGAGAGTGCCGAAGTGCGTACCGCCGCCAAGTGCAACCAATCCGACGCCCGGGGACTCCGGATGGCGCTTCACCCACGCGACGTATTCCGGCATCGTCTTGTAGGGCTGGTCCGGACTGGTGGACACCACCATCGGCACGTCCGCGAGATTCGCCACAGGTGCAAGGTCCTTGTCCGGGTCATATGGCAAGCGCTTGTACGTCAGCGGGTACATGACGATGGGGGAGCTGGCCGTAATGAGGATGGTCTTTCCGTCGGGTGGGGCCCGCTTCACGGCTTCGAGTGCCATTCGGCCCGATGCACCGGGTTTGTTTTCCACCAGGATGATTTCACCGAGCGAGGTACGCAGCCTCTCGGCAAGCAGTCGCGTGAGCGCATCCAATGCGCCGCCTGGTGCGAACCCAATGATGATGCGAGTCGGTGCGTCGGCATTGCCTGCGTTGACAGCGCCACATGGCAGACCGAGAACGAGCACCGTTGCGAAAGCGCTCGCAAGCTTGCGCAGAAAGTTGAGTGTGTGCTTCATCGAGGAATGCCTTCGCGAGGTTGCGGGAGGATTGCTTTTTTCAGCTCGACGTCCGCATCCAGTGGATAGATGGGACGCGGCAGGTTCTTGTACGGAAAGCTGCTGAGATCGGAGCTGCACACGCCGAACCCGGCGACCAGCACGATGTGTCTTGCAATGGGTTCAAAGCCAGCCCGGAAATGTTGCCGCGACTTGAGCAGGATGTATTTCTTGCGCGTGGGGTCTATGCCCGCGTGCGTGAACACCCCCGTGTCGTAGGGCTCCTGCGGCTTCTCGCAGACCACGACAAGGACGCCTTTCGTCTCCAGGACGGCAACGCGGCCCAACCTGACCTGCATTCCCGTGAACATCGGGCCGGTGACCTGGAAGATGCCATCGGTGATGGTCTTCACGCGACCGGTCAGTTGGAGAGGGTGCCCTCGCAGATTGAGCGCCGGGCTGTCGATCTTGCCGCCGACGGCCACCGTGATCTCCTGGCCAACGCCGGCGGTGATCATTTCGGCAACGGCGGCGGGATCGCAAAAGGGGCCAGCCACGACATCGGCAAGCCCTTGGCGCATGACCTCGGCCAGCACCATCATCTGGTCGGTCGTGCCACCTGACGCGCAGTTGTCGCCATGGTCGGCCAGCACGATCGGACCGTCTTCGAGCGACTTGGCGAACCGCAGCGATTCCACCATCGACTCCAGGGGAAACACGAAATCGGCGCGCCGGCTCCATGCCATCGTTTCCAGTTCGTCGAGCAGCCGCTGCGCGGGGTCCTGCCGATCTGCATCGGCGACGACAAGCAAGGTGAAGCCGACATGGGGAATATCCGACAGGGGAAAGCCGCCGAACACCGAGGCACTGAGGACTTCCCCTTCGCGCTCGGCCGCCATTGCGCGGTCCATGATGTCCTTCATGGGTTGCTCCCGTGGCGAGTGCCGCAGCGTGTGCGTGAGCATGGGCAAGGTTCGACGGAGGATGACCGGCCGCACCTCGCCTCTCAAGGCGGCCATCAGCGTGCGCGCGGCACGCACGCCGGTCTCGTAGATGTCGATGTGGGGGTAGGTGCAGTAACCGGCGATCGTGGTCGCATTGGCCACCATCGCCTCGCTGAAGTTCGCATGCAGGTCCAGCGCCACCGCGATCGGAACGTTCGGTGCGATGGTCCGAATGCGGTAGAGCAATTCGCCCTCGGCGTCGTCGTGACTCTCGACCACCATGGCGCCATGCAGATCGAGAAGAACGGCGTCGCACCCTTTGTGGACCTCCTTCAGGATGGCCTCGCACATGAGCGCAAACGCCTCTGCGGTCACGACGCCGCTCGGCACGGCGTTGGCCAGCAAGGGCATGACAAAGCTGTCCCCTTGCTTGCGTGCCATGTCGATGAAGGCGGCCGCAGCCGTGTTGGTGCCTTCGCACCCCTGAACCGCCGCCTCGCCGAACGCAGGCCCTTCGGTTCTCGACCCCCGATTGAACGAGGCGAGCGGCGTCGCCACGGGTGAAAAGGTATTGGTTTCGTGCCGCATCATGGCAATCACAAAGTGCATCTTCAGCTTCCGGTTTCTACGAAGCCCCCGCTTCGGTCGGAGGCGAATGTAGGCCCGTCAGAGTCAACCAGAAAGCGAAAAAAAATTGATTCGAGTTGATCCAACGGTTAACACTTGTGTGACGCTCGAGGTCCTATGCTTTCTCTTTCCCATCCAATCCAGGCGTTGCTGTCCCGCCTGAAATTTCGCCACTTGCGGGTCATCCAGGCACTGGGCGAACTGGAGACGGCCGCGAAAGTTGCGGAACATCTGCACGTGAGTCCCGCCGCCATTTCAAAGACCTTGGCCGAGATCGAAGAGATCGTGGGCATGCCGTTGTTCGAGAGAGGACGCCGCGGCATGCGGGCTACCGACATCGGAAAAGAAATGCTCGAAGGTTCGGCGCTTCTGGTCGGGCAGCTGGGGCGCATGGCCGAGTCGCTGCATTCCATTCGCGAGGGAACACGAGGCTCCTTCAGCATGGCCTTTCGCTCCACATTGGCCCATGCCCTCATTGCGCGGGCCATGTGTGCCTATCGCGAAGCACTTCCGGATGTCGACATCAGCGTCCTCGAAGGAGGACAGACGGAGCTGATCGAGCAACTCGACGAAGGCGTGCTTGACTTGCTCTTTGCCTACGACGATCCCCGCTTGTTGCGAAAGTCGCTGCAGAACACGCCCATCGTTGCAGCGCAGAAATTGGTCGTGGTTGCCAGCGCCACGCATCCGTTGCTCAAGCGGAAGCGAATCACGGCGCAAGTGCTCAGCGAGCAGGACTGGTGCATCCCGTCGCAGGGAACACGGATGCTTCATCACCTCCAAACAGCATTTCGAGCGCTCGATACGCCGCCGCCGGAACGCGGTGTGCGAGTCAGCGATGTATCCGTAGCGACTCAGCTCCTGCGGGCGTCGAATTTTCTCGCGGTGTACCCGGAGGGAATTGCTGTGCAGTTGGAGCTTGCAGGGGCGGCGAAGGTGCTGCCGTTCAAGCTCGGATGTCGACTCGAGGCTGTAGTGATGGTCTGGAACAGTGCACTGACGTCGCGTGCACCCGCCAAGGCTTTTCGCGAGTTGGTCTTGAAGTTGGCTTGCTGAACTTCAGGGGAGAAGGGAGACAGGCTCGCCGGCATCGCGTCTTTAGGGGGATAGGGGATGCGCGTCTCGGTGATGCTTGCGCATCAGGCATTGGCGGCTCGGCTGCACGCTGTTCTTTGCCAATAAAGTCTGAGACAAGATCACCTATGAGAAGGTCAGCGCAAGGTCTGCCTGCTGGCATCAGCAAGTCTGAGACACCGTCGCTGGATCCGCCAAGCCGCTGATGCCGGTGCGGAACGCCGCTGAGCTTTCAAGATGCGCCTCTCAACTTTCGACGCGCTGCCAGTGACTACAAACCAAATGGCAGAATGCCGCCGCCAGAACCAGACATTCCCCAAGGCGACGACATTGCAATGGACCCACGCCCGCTCATCTTCCTTGAGAAGCCGCATACCGAGAACCGTGGGCCGTTTTCGACTCGCCGCGTGGTGCTTGCAGGGCTCGGATCGGAGATGGAGTACTGGATTGACCTGGCTGTCGGTTGGCTGGAACAAGGCGTGCCATTGGACGAAGAAATCGTTGAAGCGCTCAGCCGAATCGCTGAAACTCGGCAGAAGGCGCAGCGACTTCGACACCGGAGTGCTGCGTTGGCCAAGCGCTGGCTTCGCGAGGATGGTTAGGTCGGCCCTCGGCCACAAGACGACGTTCGACTTGACCGGCCAGTTCACGCCTGGCTCCATGGCGCCAGGCGTACTTCATCCAAATTCATCATCCAGATCGAATGGCAGGTCCAAGTTGCTCCGTATTGAGTCCCAGGGCCCGCGTTTCGGACGAGCTCGTTGACGACCTTGTCCGCTTGGTCGGACATGAGAGAGACGGAAACTCCTTCTGGGTCCGTGACACACGGAAAGTTGGTGGGACCTATGAGGGGGAGCGTCGGCCGTTCGTCCTATTTTCTGAGCCCAGGGACGAGGTTGACCTGAGAGCCATGAAGGAGGCCCTTGGTTGGGCCCCACTTCAGGAGATTGGGCTGGCCGCCATGTGCAACGACGCGAAAGACCATCGAATCTTGGGTGAAATGGCACTCTGGCTTTCGGAGAAGCTATCTGGGGTCGTTGACCTGTGTGGGGAGATTCCAGAACTTGACGGTCAGGCCGCGAGAGTCGCGTATCAGGCGGCCGCCGGTCACACTGCCTACATTTCGGTCGCTGACCCCGAGGAACTTCGCGCATGGCTCGCAAGCGCGGCCTTTCGCATGGTGAAGTGAGACACTCGACCGTCTCAGGCCGGCCAGGACCGGACGTTCACCCCTCGGCCACAGTCGGCATATGCCTCTAAACCGTCAGGCCACCAAAGCCTCCGGCCGCGCGCAGCAATCAGCGGACCGGATTCGCACTGCTGCAGGCGATACCTTGAGGCTCTGAGGTTCGGACGATGCGATACCAGGCAGGCGAACTGGCGCGGTTCAAAGCGGCGCTTGCGTTCAGCCCCCGGCTTGCGGCGTCACTTCATTGAGTTCGTAGCCGCGCCGGTAGATCGACCTCAAGAGAAAGCCGCTGTCGGGCCCCAGCCCCAGCTTTCTACGGACATTGGAAACACACACATCGAGCTTTCTGGATTTCGGAGAACTGGGCAAGTCGCCCCACAGCACCGCGTAGAGCCTCTCGCGCGTCACCATGGAATTCATGTGCCGGAAGAATTCAAGTGCCAGCTCGAATTCCAACGGCTTCAGCGACAGCAACCTGGACAGCCTGTCGACCTCCACGTCGACCGGCTTGAGCACCGCAACGAGTGGCATCGGTAGCCTTTCAACGGGCCTGAGCACCACGAACAGCAACGTCGCCAGTTTGTCGACTTCGACGTCCACAGGGCTGAGCACCGCGACGAGCAGCATTGGCAGTCTGTCGACCGGCCTGAGCACCATCAACAGCAACCTTGATAGTTTGTCGACTTCCACGTCGACTGGCTTGAGCACTGCAACGAGTGGCATCGGTAGCCTGTCTACGGGCCTGAGCACGACGAACAGCAGCGTCGCCAGCCTGTCGACTTCGACTTCCACTGGATTGAGCACCGCGACAAGCAGCATTGGTAGCCTGTCGACTGGCCTGAGCACGACCAACAGCAACCTGGACAGCCTGTCGACCTCCACGTCGACCGGCTTGAGCACCGCAACGAGTGGCATCGGTAGCCTTTCAACGGGCCTGAGCACCGCGAACAGCAACGTCGCCAGTTTGTCGACTTCGACGTCCACAGGGCTGAGCACCGCGACGAGCAGCATTGGCAGTCTGTCGACCGGCCTGAGCACCACCAACAGCAACCTCGACAGCTTGTCGACCTCCACGTCGACCGGCTTGAGCACCGCAACGAGTGGCATCGGTAGCCTTTCAACAGGCCTGAGCACCACCAACAGCAACCTGGACAGCTTGTCGACTTCCACCTCGACAGGGCTGAGCACGGCGACCAGCGGTATCAACAGCCTGTCCACGGGCCTGAGCACGACCAACAGCAATGTTGCGAGCCTGTCGACTTCAACGTCCACCGGCTTGAGCACAGCGACGAGCAGCATCGGAAGTCTGTCGACTGGGTTGAGCACGACCAATAGCAACCTGGACAGCCTGTCGACCTCCACCTCGACAGGCCTGAGCACGGCGACCAGCGGCATCAACAGCCTGTCCACGGGCCTGAGCACAACGAACAGCAACGTTGCAAGTCTGTCGACCTCGACGTCCACTGGCTTGAGCACTGCGACGAGCAGCATTGGCAGCCTGTCGACGGGGCTGAGCACCACCAACAGCAACCTGGACAGCTTGTCGACTTCTACCTCGACAGGGCTGAGCACCGCAACCAGCGGCATCAACAGTCTGTCCACGGGCCTGAGCACGACCAACAGCAGCGTTGCGAGCCTGTCGACTTCGACCTCTACGGGGCTGAGCACCGCAATGAGCGGCATCGGAAGCCTCTCGACGGGGCTGAGCTCGGCGACCAGTGGCATCTCCAGCCTGTCCACGGGGTTGAGCACAACAGACAGCAATCTGGCCAGCTTGTCGACCTCGACCTCGACCGGGCTGAGTACTGCGACGAGCGGCATCGGCAGCTTGTCTACGGGCCTGAGCACGACGAACAGCAACCTGGACAGCCTGTCGACCTCCACATCGACGGGGTTGAGCACGGCAACGAGCGGCATCGGCAGCCTGTCCACGGGTCTGAGCACAACGAACACCAATCTGGCCAGCCTCTCGACCTCAACCTCGACCGGCCTGAGCACGGTGGCCAGTGGCGTCGGCAGCCTGTCTACCGGATTGAGTACCACCAATCTCAATGTCAGCAGCCTGAGCACGTCGGTCAACAACATCTACAACACGGGCACCAAGTACTTCCACGCGAACTCGACAGTCGCCGATGCAGACGCCAGCGGCCAGGAAGCCGTGGCCATCGGACCGCAGTCGGTGGCCAGCGGCGACAACTCCTTTGCCGCCGGCAACGGAGCGAAGGCCACGGCCGACGGCGCGGTGGCGATCGGCTTCGGCGCCCAGGCCACGGGAGCCAATGCCATCGCGATCGGAACGGGGGCGCTTGCTACAGGGTCGCAGGCCATCGGTGTCAACTCGCGTGCGGGCGGTGGTGGCGTGGCGCTGGGTGACAACGCCGACGCCGGCGGCACGCCGCTGAGCCAGGCGCAGAACGTGTCCAAGGGCACGGCCATCGGCTTCGGTGCGGTGGTGCAGCAAAGCGGCGGCGTGGCATTGGGCTCGGGCTCGGTGGCTTCCAGGCCTGCAGGGGTGTCCGGCTACGTACCGGGCAATGCGACGGCAGACCAGCAGGCCGCCATCGCAGCGACCACCAGCACGCAGGCCGCGGTCTCGGTGGGCGATGCCAACAGCAACCAGTTCCGCCAGATCACGGGCGTGGCGGCAGGCTCGGCCGACAGCGACGCGACCAACGTGGCGCAGTTGAAGGCAGCGTCGAATGCCTCAAAGGCCGGCAGCATCCAGTACGCGACCAATCCGGACGGCTCGGTCAACTACAACCAGGTCAACCTGGGCAACGGTGTACCGGGTGGCACGCGCATCAGCAACGTGGCACCAGGCATCCAGCCGGGCGACGCGGTCAACGTCGGGCAGCTCAACCAGGTGCAAAGCCAGGTGGGTGAGGTGGCGCGCATTGCCTACTCGGGCTCGGCGATGGCCTTCGCGATGTCTGGGACCTATCTGCCAACGCTGTACCCCGGAGAAAAGACAGTCGGTGTTGGCCTGGGCTCGTACAAGGGCTACAGCGCGGTGGCGCTGACCTTCAAGGCGCTGTCGGACGACGGCAAGATGTCCTGGGGCGCGGGCCTGTCGACCACGGGCAAGGAGTGGGGCATCAACGCCGGTATCGGCTGGAAGTGGAAGTGAGCCACCGAGCCGGCATGCGATGTGAACCGCGGATGTATTGAATGCAGAAAAGACTGAGCGTATGGTCGCGAGAAGCAATGAAGGCGGCTGATTTCACCGGCTTGATTTTTTGGACGCCATGCACGGAATGATCGCGAATGCTCTTGCGGCCCGAACGAGGCTCTGGGTGCTGGGCTTTCTGGCAGCCCTCGCGCCCGGCCTGGCGCGGGCTTCCGAAGCTGCAGTGCCCGAGTGGCCCCATGCCAGGCCGATCACCTGGATCGTCGGCTTCCCTTCAGGCGGCACAGTCGACACACAGGCGCGCATGGTGGCCCGGTTGCTGAGTCGCAAGACAGGGCAGCCTGTGATCGTCGAGAACAAGAGCGGGGCCTCGGGCGCGCTCGCGCTGCACGCGGCGGCGGCAGCACCTGCGGACGGCTATACGCTTGTGAGCGTTGCGGGGCCGGGTTTCGATGGGCGCGACGTGCCGCACCTGGGCAATGGGCTCGCGCCGGTAGCCCTGCTCGCGAAGGGCCCCATGGTGCTGGTGGCTTCCATGGCCAACAATCCTCCCGCGGATCTGCAGGCGCTCCTGGCGGACATGCGTCGCAGGCCGGGCGCATGGAGCTATGCCTCATCGGGCGTTGGAACACCCCAGCACCTGGCGGGCGAGCTGCTCAACAGGATGGCCGGAACCTCGATGCTGCACGTGCCCTACAAGGGCGGTGCTCAAGCCGTCGGGGACGTCGTCAGCGGACAGGTCCCCCTGGGAATTCTTGGCGTGATGCCGCTCCTTCCCTACATCAAGGCGAACAGGCTCAGGGTGTACGCGGTGACAAGCGCGACCCGTCTGTTTGGCACGTTGCCGCAAGTACCAACGATGCAGGAGGCCGGAGTCCCGGGCTACGAAATCTGCCAATGGCATGCACTGGCCGTGTCCGACAAGGTGCCATCGGCGCGCGTTGCGCAACTCAACAAATGGATCAACGAGATCATGGTCTCGCAGGCGATGAAGGAGCCGATGCAGATCACCGGCGCCATGCCAGGGGAGGGATCGCCTGCCGACGTTCTGTCTTTTGCGCGCGAAGAAGATCGCAAGTGGCGTGCGTTTGCACGGAGCGCCAGCATTGCCGTGGCGGATTGATCAAAGAGCCTGCGGATCCCGACTGCCTTATGGATATCTACCGCTTCGGGAATGGGGCGGCATGAGCACCCGCAGTAGATTCAATCGACGTTAACAATTTTCCGCCTCGATGGATTCGAAAAGCCTGCTGTGCTGCCTTGCGCCGACAAGGCAGCATGCGGCAACGAACAGCGCTCGAGGTCGTGACAAAGAAGGGATCTGCTTTGGCAAGGTATGAAGTGAGCGATCGATATCCGGACGCGAGACCTCGGACGATCGGATTTGCCGACATCTGGTCGGAATCGGGAAAGCGCATTGCCGTGCTCGAGGATTCAGGACCGAACAGGGACTTCGTGCTCGACGTGGTCTGTACGTTAGGGCACCGCGTTTCAGAGTTCGCGCGTACCGAGGACCTGGTGAGCGCACTGATCTCGGGGGCCAGGTTCGACAGCGTGCTGGCTTCGTTCGACGGTGACCAGAATGCGGCGCTCACGGGTGCGCGGATTTTGCGTCGCGCCGCTGGCGTGCCCATGCCCGTGTTGCTGATGATGCACCCCGAGCAAATCCGGCAAGCCGATACCTTCGTGATGGATGCGGCGATTGATTTCGTCATGGTGCCTTGCGAAGAGTGCGAGATGGTGGTGCGTGTCTCCGCCTCCATCAAGGCGGCGGAATCCCTGGTGATTTCGGAACCCCTGGTCTTCGGCCGTTACCTGTTCGACCCGCGCGGCAACACCGTGACATTCGACGACGGGCGTGTTCGGCTGAAACCCCGCGAATTCGATCTGGCGTTGTTCCTGTTCCGCAATGCCGGTGTCAAACAGTCGCGCGATGCGATCTTCGATGCTGTCTGGTCCAGGAACCGCCACGATGATGTTGGAACACGAACCATCGACGTGCACATCGCGAACATACGCAGGAAACTCCGACTCAAACCGGAGAGTGGCGAAAGGCTGTCCTCGGTGTACGGTCACGGCTATCTGCTGTCGCTGGACGACGAATGAATGATGGCCTTGCCGGCTGAGGCTCGACCTGCCGCATTCAATCGCTGTGACGCGAGCGATCCCGGTGCCGTTGGTTCTCCGCTTCCCTTTCTGCTGTCAGCATCGACAGGGTTCTGGTGGCTAGCGCCTCCTTGAGCGCCATCGTCAGGGGCGTCCACGCGACACCGCTGCGTGTCAGAAGCCGGACCGACCGGGCCATCTTGAAGTTGGGGGCGGTCAGTATGCTCAGGCCCCCGCCGCCGACGATGTTCCATAGCGAACGCGACACCAGTGTCATCAGGTCGGAGTGCAGTGTGAGCAAGAGCGCGAACTCCGATGCACGGTCGGATTGAATCGCCACTCTGGGCGGTGCGAGGTTTTCATTTTCGAAGAGCGCATTCAGTGCGCCGTTGATTGCAAAGGACGAAGAGGTCAATGACCAGCGGTACGGCTGCAGGTCGGAGAGCGCCAACGTGTTCTTGCAGGTCAGTGGGTGGTCTGACCGGACGACAAGAAGCAGGGGGTCGAGACCCAATGCGACGTCGTCGAGATCTGTTGTCGGCGCGGGGTCAAGGGTAGAGGCAATGGCCATGTCCAGCTCGCCGTTGCGAATGGCCTGGACGAGCAAGGCACAGGGCAATTCGGTTCGGCACGATATCTTCAGCCCCGGGTGCTCGGTCAGCATGACTGCAATCGCTTCGGACGTCTGGATTGCGCGAACTGCACCCGAAAACCCGATGCGTATGAACTCCGATTTTTGATCCCGCAGCTCTGCCACCAGGCGCGTGGCGTCTGCATAGCCCGCACTCATCCGCTGGGCGACCTCGAGAAAGCGGAGTCCGGCCTGGGTGAGGTGTACGCCTCGGGCGTTGCGCTCAAAGAGTTCGATGCCGAAGGCGTTTTCGACCCTTCGTATCGATTTCGTCAGCGCGGATGGCGTCAGGTTGTGGGTCTGGGCCGCATGCGCGAGGTGCCCGGCCCTTGTGACTGCCAGGAAATGGTCGATGTCCTTGAGCGTGAACGCCATGGCCGCGTGCTAGTGGCTCGCTGCCACGGCGCGAATGAAGGACGGTAAGAACCAGCTTGGCTGGCGCGGGGGAGCGCACGCCGCTGTGCTCCTCCCCTGCGGGCCTTTTTCTTGATGTCCCCTCTCGACCATGCCTTGATGTTCCGCACAAGGAATGTGCGCTCGTCTCCTCCCCTTCCGAAAATGAAGTCTAGGTCTGCGCCGTCGATGTATTCATTCCAAACCACGTGATCTCTGATAACCGTCTGCATCGGGAGCGAATTCAGGGCGGCTTGCAGCATCGACGCCGGCAGAAAATCGCCCCCGCCAAAATACATACACTGCGTGTGACCGATTGATTCTTTGATCCGAGGAGGTCTGTCGTGAGTCTTACGCTTCGCGATATCGACTACTTTCTGGCCGTTGTGTCGGCAGGCGGCCTGGCACAAGCCGCAGCGAAGGCCGTTCTCACTCAATCGACTTTGAGCAAGGCTGTGCAGCGCCTTGAGAATGATCTTGGCCTGCAACTGTTCGAGCCCAATTCCGGCCAGACACGCCTCACCACCGCTGGCCAACGCTTTCTCGGTGCAGCGCGGAATCTGAGTGCCTGTTACGGCGACGCCATTCGCGTGACCTCGGAAATGCAGCGTGCAAGAGGCGGGTTGCTGCGCATCGGCTTTGCAGACATGACGAGGGCCGAAGCGGTCGCCGATGCGCTGAGCGGCTTGTTGCGCGCACACCCGAAGCTGCGCGTGAGGATGCGCGTAGGGCAGTCCGACAGGCTCATGATTCAAGCCGTGCGAAGTGGCGAGTTGGATATAGCGGTGCTGTCAACCAATGTGGAAGATGCGAATGGATGCGACTGCACGGTGTTCGGCATCGATCGCTGTCGACCCGTCGTGCGTGCAGGTCATCCTCTCTCGTTGCTCGCCAAAGTGGAGCTTGCCGACCTGCAGGACTACGAGTGGGTTTTTGCAGCGCCCCAATCGAGCATCTGGCGTGCGCTGAATGCGGTTTTTGCTAGCCACAAGCTCAAATCCCCAAGAGTGGCGGTCCAGGCTGAGACGTACTCCAATTTCCACCTCACGCTGATCAGGGCCACGGATCTGATCACGCTGGCGCCCCTGGCATCGCTGCGGCAGGTCGATGGCGCTGATTTGCATGTGCTGGATCTGCCGGCCTTGCAGCTGCCAAGGACGGGTGTCGTCATGACGCGCGCGGGCGCTGCCAAGTCGCCGCTTCTGATCGCGTTCAAGGATGCCTTTGTAAGTGCCAGCGCCGATGACTGAGACTGAGTGGGTGACGGCAAACCGCCACAAACAACACCTGCGACGCGTGGGCGTCCACGCACCATCACACGCGAGCGGATCGCCGAGGCGGGCATCGAGATCGGCCTGCCAAACATCACCTTTGTCGGTGTCGCCGCAGCGCTCGGGGTCAGTCACATGGCGCTCTACAAGCACGTTCCGAGTCTGGAAGCGCTCAAGCGCCTGGTCGCCGAAGAAATCTTCAGCCGATGGCAGATTCCGCAGGCATGCGGCACAGGGCGCGATGAACTGAAGACGTACCTGACTGTGTTCACCGCGTCGGCACGGGAGTTCGTCAAGGCGCATCCCGGGCTCACGCCTTTCGTGATCCGCAGGTTGGCCGCGACACGGCCCATGATCGCCAAGATCGACGGGCACCAGAGCCATATCGCGAAGGCCTACGGCATCTCCAAGGCGCATGCGCGATGGTTGCTGGCGACCGTGGCATTCCACTGCATTGCCGTGGCCGACACGGTGTATTCCGTGGCAGGCCGGGAACCGCTCGAAGGCGCAGACCGCGCGGCGGAAGAGGCCGAGATGGAGACCGAGCTCGTTCAGGGCATGAATGCACTCATCGTCGGTGCGCTTGCCATGCTGGAGGAAGAGATCGACCGGGACGGCTGAACAATACAGTTCTGGTCCATAGGTCGTGAAACACCAAGTCGACGCTGTCGCCCGGTTCCAGTACGCTAGCCTGCGGTCTTCGCCTGCTCCGGCGCTTGTTGTCGATGCGCGGCGACTGCCCTAATCCGCCTCGAATGACGGCAGTGCGCTCTAACAGTCCTCTATTTGCAGTCTCGTGAGCAACCGTTTTTGCGGCGATGGCAGAGATGTCTGCAACCAGTCTGGAGCGGGCATACCTGAAGGGCGGCAATGCAGCGATCGCGGTCTGTCGGGCGTCTGCAAATTGACGTCCGCTTCTTGCTAGTGAACTGCCCTTCAACGCGGCTGCTCCGACTACCAGCGGGAAGAAAAGCTGGCCACAAGAGCCGGGGCGATTCAGTTCGCCCTGTGCTGTTAGCCTTACATGGTCGGCAGGGCCTCTGCCACGCCAACTCGGGCCATCGTGCCCAATTTTAAAAATGAACTCACTATGACCAGCCCGCTGTACAACGCCTCCGTTCCCGTCATGCAGCAGATGCTGCGCGCCCTGTCCGACGTGCTCAAGAAGGCCGAAGACCACGCGACGCAAAAAAATATCGATCCAAATGCGCTGCTGCAGGCGCGGCTGTTCCCCGACATGTTTCCGCTGGTACGTCAGGTACAGATCGCCGCAGATTTCTCCAAGGGCATTGCCTCCCGCCTGGCTGGTGCCGAGGTGCCGTCCTGGCCCGACACTGAGGTCAGCTT
Organism: Variovorax sp. PAMC26660; assembly: GCF_014302995.1. Classification (NCBI taxonomy): domain Bacteria; kingdom Pseudomonadati; phylum Pseudomonadota; class Betaproteobacteria; order Burkholderiales; family Comamonadaceae; genus Variovorax; species Variovorax sp. PAMC26660. The sequence goes on along the minus strand of NZ_CP060295.1, from coordinate 3,646,453 downwards.
CGCCGACCTGCAAGCGTTGATCGCCAAAGCTTTGGCCCATATCGGCTCCTTCAAGTCTGAGCAATTTGATTCAAGCGAGAGCCGCGAGATCGTATTGCGCCCCGGCACCCCAAAGGAAAAGAAGCTGACCGCAAGCGCATATCTTCTGCACTATGGACTGCCGCAGTTTTTCTTCCACGTGACCACCACCTATGCCATCTTGCGACACAATGGTATTGAGATCGGTAAGCGCGACTACATGGGTGCCTACTAACCCGAGACAGACAGGAGTTCAGCCACTCTGGCCACTGCCGCTCGATAGCAACCAGAGCCTTCGTCGCTGCGCGATTTCAGCCAACTGTGGATGGAGGCTTTATCTACCCTGATTTGCTTGGCGTCTGGTCAAAGCTGACCAAATGTCTGCTGCGTTAGTCTGTGAATTACACAGTCGACCCGTTGCGAGCGTTCGACGTTGGTCTGCTGATGGCGGCTATGCAGCGGTTGCGGCCGGTGATGTCGGCCTCCTGAGTTCACGGTCCTGGCCACGCAGCGGTCATTCATGCGCCAGTGTCATCTCGACCCAGTGGCCGGTTTTAAGTACTGCTGACCTTGCTGGTCAGCCGGTACGTTCACGACGCCTGCATGTCTGCTGACCTCGGCCAATTCGGCGTGAACTTGCTTGCGGCTTAAAGAACCCGCAGCACCTCAAACTGCTGTCGGATTGGAGCGACCTGTATCGACACCTCATCACCCTCGCATTTGCCCAGCATTGCCCTACCCAAAGGGGCTTCGCTGCTGATGACCTGAACAAGCTGAGTGCCGCTGACCAACTTCATGCTGCCCCCATCCGGGCCGAGAAAGAGTTGTTGCTGCTTGTCGTCGGAATCGACCAGGCAGACCAGCGAGCCGAGCTGTATGCCTTTGATGGCGTCGTAGGGACGCGGGCGGAATCGGCGCCAATTGGCCATCGCCTGGCGTATGGCTTCGGCGCGCCGAGCTTGGCCGGTGGCCAGGTAGGCGGCTTCGAGTCCCAATGTGTCGTATTTGTTTTCGGCGATGTTTTCTTCGTGAGTCGCCGTTTCATGGGCTGCCCGCACTGCCTGTTCGGCTTGCAGCAGGTCTTCGGCGAGCCGTTCCAGCACCTGCTGTTGCAGCAAGAATTTATCCATAACGAAAGGTCGGCATCTCGAACAAGCGGGGGGCAGGTTTTGATTATGAAAGGCTCCAGAAGCCTTCGACGCTTCTGTTGGCTGCAGGTTAACTTCAGCTATGGGCGACGGATTCAACCGGTCGGCTGCCACGAGTTCTGCAAAAAAACTAGAACGTTGCGAACTCCCACGCATGTTCTTTGCCATGCTGCATCACGAACATTTTCAGCCGATCCAAGTCGGCAAGCTGATCTGAATTGAGGCGGGCATGCTGGCCACCGAGGACGTGATCCAACGCTTCAGGCGCGACTCGAACGACCACCAAGTCATCCCGCAGTACAGCAGGTTCGCCCTGGTTCCATTTCACCGACTTGCCACATAGAACTGCAAAGTCCAGCGAATTCATCACTTCCATGTTGACCACTGTCAGGTCGTGTAGTGCGTCAGGGCCATCTTCTTCCAGCGGCCGCAGGCGTTCGGGGTTCTCTTCGTAGATGAACGTGATGCCGATCAAGATTTGTGTGTCCTCACTGGTTGTGCGAGTTGGTATTTTTCTTGGGCGGTGTGACGAGAGGCCGCTTGTGGCCGCGTGCCGACGCTGCCCGATAGCCGCAGCGGGGAATGGCTGCCGCATAACTGGATATCGGCCGCCTATTGTTTGCCATCATGGGAAGGTCAAGTCCAAACCGAGCATCCGGCAAAGGCCGAAGGTGATGAGCGAGAGGCCCAGGAGCGATAGCACGAAGACTGCGGCCACCTTGCCGCCCGCGCGTAGCACCGCGCTCTGCTTCTCCTTCTTCCCTCGCTCATAGTGCCACTTGATGGCGAAGAACATGCCCGTGCCGAACACGAGAACCTTGAACGTAACGAAGACTATAGGGACCCAATCCATCATTTTGATTATTTCCAGGCTATTACTTGACACTATCTATTGTGAGGAGCGCTGGTCTGCAACCAGTCTAGACCGGTCGTAACGGGTGGACGCATGACTGACCGATGATGGCCAGCTTGCAACGGATGCCCCACGCCGCCAACGTTCACGCCGGCTGATGGGCTTGTTTCAGACATTAATGGCAAAGAACAGCTCCTTGCGCACGAGGCGAACTCACTCGACCGTCACACTCTTCGCGAGGTTGCGCGGCTTGTCCACATCGGTCCCGCGCGCACACGCCGTGTGATACGCCAGCAACTGCAGCGGCACCACGTGCAGGATCGGCGACAGCGCGCCGTAGTGCTCGGGCATGCGGATCACGTGCAGGCCTTCGCTGCTCTTGATCTTCGTGTCGCCGTCGGCCAGTACGTACAGCACACCGCCACGCGCGCGCACTTCCTGCAGGTTGCTCTTGAGCTTTTCGAGCAGCGCGTCGTTGGGCGCGACAGCCACCACAGGCATCTCACTCGTGACCAGCGCGAGCGGGCCGTGCTTGAGTTCGCCGGCCGCATAGGCCTCGGCGTGGATGTAGGTCACTTCCTTGAGCTTGAGCGCGCCTTCGAGCGCGATCGGGTAATGCAACCCACGGCCCAGGAACAGCGCGTTGTCCTTGCGCGCGAAGTCTTCGGCCCAGCCGATGATTTGCGGCTCCAGCGCCAGCACCGACTGCAGTGCGACGGGCAGGTGGCGCATTTCCTTCAGGTAGCGCGCTTCGTCGGCATCGCTCAGACGGCCCTTGGCCTGTGCAATGGCAAGCGTGAGCAGGAACAGCCCGGCCAGTTGCGTGGTGAAGGCCTTGGTCGATGCCACGCCGATCTCGACGCCGGCGCGCGTGATGTACGCCAGCTTGCATTCACGCACCATCGCGCTGGTGGCGACGTTGCAGATGGTCAGCGTCTGTTCCATGCCGAGCGAGCGCGCGTGCTTCAGCGCGGCCAGCGTGTCGGCGGTTTCGCCCGACTGGCTGATGGTGACCACCAGCGTCTTCGGGTCGGGCACGGAGTCGCGGTAGCGGTATTCGCTCGCGATCTCTACTTGCGTGGAAATCTTCGCGATGCCTTCGAGCCAGTACTTGGCCGTACAGCCGCTGTAGTAGCTGGTGCCGCAGGCCAGGATGAGTATCTTGTCGATGTCCTGGAACACGCGGTGCGCGCTCGCGCCTGTCGCGCCGTCTTGCCCCACGCCGTCGAACAGCTCGGGCACGATGCCTTCCACGCCTTCGAGCGTGTCACCGATGGCGCGCGGCTGCTCGAAGATTTCCTTCTGCATGTAGTGGCGATAGGGGCCGAGTTCGGCCGCGCCGCTGTGGGCGTGCACGGTGCGCACCTGGCGGGTGACTGGCTTGTGGTTCTTGTCGACGATCCAGTACTTGCCGGGTTGCAGGTCGACCACGTCGCCTTCTTCCAGATAGATGATCTGGTCGGTCACGCCGGCGAGCGCCATCGCGTCGCTGGCGAGGAAGTTCTCGGCGCCGTCCTTGCCCGCGCCGAGGATCAGCGGCGAGCCGGCGCGCGCACCGACCACGCGCTGCGGCTCGTCGCGGCAGATCACGGCAATGGCGTAGGCGCCGTGCAGTTGCAGCACGGCGGCCTTCACGGCCTCGAACAGGTCGCCGTCGTAGAGGCTGTCGACGAGGTGGGCGATGACCTCGGTGTCGGTCTGGCTCTCGAACACGTAGCCCTTGGCTTCGAGCGCGGCGCGCAGCGTTTCGTGGTTTTCGATGATGCCGTTGTGCACGAGCGCGATGCGGCCGGGGCGCGTGCCCTGTGCATCGGTGCCGGGGCCGTGGCTGAAGTGCGGATGGGCGTTGTGCACGACCGGCGCGCCATGCGTGGCCCAGCGCGTGTGGGCGATGCCGGTCAGGCCTTCGACTTTGTCGTCGCGCACTTGGGTCACCAAGTCCGCCACGCGGGAGGTGGTGCGCGCGCGCGTCAGGCCGCCCGCATGCACAGCCACGCCGCACGAGTCATAGCCGCGGTATTCGAGCCGCTGGAGGCCCTGGACCAGGACCGGAACGATGTTGCGATGGGACGCTGCCCCGACGATGCCGCACATGGTGATCTGCCTTTGAATGAAGAAGGTCTCGATGGTAGGAATGCATTGAAGAAATATGTATTCAAAATTTCCATGAATCTGGACTTTTATTCCTTGGGATTTGCTATTTGGATTTTTATTCCATAATTTCATTGAATATGGAATCATTTTCCCTCGATGCAATAGACCTTCGCTTGCTGGATGCGCTCCAGCGCAATGCCTCGCAGACCAACCAGCGCCTGGCCACAGAGGTGGGCATTTCTCCACCCACCTGCCTGCGCCGGGTGCAGCGCTTGCGCGAAGAAGGCCTGATCGAGCGCCAGGTCGCACTGCTCTCGCCCGACCGGCTTGCCACGGTACTGGGTCACGGCTTGCAGGCGGTGATCGAAATCTCGCTGGACCGGCAGGACGCGGCCTCGCTCGACGCCTTCGAGGCGCGCGTGATTTCCGACGACGCGGTGCAGCAGTGCTGGCGTGTGTCGCCGGGGCCAGACTTCGTGTTGGTGGTGGCGGCGCGCGACATGCCGGACTACGCCGCTTTGACGCAACGTCTGTTCACGGCCGATGCCAATGTGCGCAACGTCAAGGCCTTCTTCAGCCTCAAGCGCGCGAAGTTCGAGCCTCGAGTGCCACTGGGTTGAGGCCTTGCTCCTCTGTTCGAGGGCGTTGTTCAGGGCGTCGCTCACGCCGACACGGTGCTCTTTTTCGCGAATGTCCCCCGCTTCGCTCCTCCTTTATTTCGCGAAAAAGAGCACCGTATCGACGTGAGCGTTGGACAGAGCGGTGGTTGATCGCAGGATCAATCAGAGCGTGCCCAGGTGCGAATGACGCCGGGTGCTCCCCGCAGCGAAATAAAGGAGGAGCGAAGCGGGGGACATTCGCGGAGGGGAGCTCCCGGCGTCATTCGCACAAGCCCTGAATGAACCCGAACCCGCCCCGAACAGCAACGCCCCTCTCAGGCCTTGGGCTTCTTCTGCGGACGCTTCCAATTGGGAAAGCTCACCGGCTTGCTGCGCGCCACAGTCAGCGCCCCAGGCTCGGTCGACTTGTTGATCGTCGAGCCACCACCGATGGTGCCGCCCGCGCCCAAAGTGATCGGCGCCACCAGCACACAGTTGCTGCCCACGTGCACATCCGCCTCGATCACCGTGCGGTGCTTGTTGGCGCCGTCGTAGTTGGCCGTGATGCTGCCCGCGCCGTAGTTCACGCGCTCGCCCACGGTGGCGTCGCCCAGATAGGCCAGGTGGTTGGCCTTCGCGCCGGCCGCAAGCGTCGAATTCTTGACCTCGACGAAGTTGCCGATGTGCACCTCGGCACCGAGTTGTGCACCGGGCCGCAGCCGCGCGAAGGGGCCGATCAAAGCCCGCTCGCCCACCGTCACGCCCGCCTTCTCACCCTCGATGTGTGTGAACGGATGAATCACCGCACCAGCCTCGATGCGCGCATTGGCAATCACGCAGTTGGCGCCGATGCGTACGCCCTCGCCCAGCGACACCGCGCCTTCAAACACGCAATTGACGTCGATCTCCACATCGGCCCCGCAGGCCAGCGTGCCGCGCAGATCGAAACGCGCCGGGTCGGCCAGTCGCACACCCTGCTCCATCAGCGCATTCGCCTGCCGCAATTGCCATGCGCGTTCGAGCGCCGCGAGCTGGGCCGGGCTGTTGATGCCCGCCACCTGCAGCGCATCGGTCGTGATGTGCGCGACCACGGGCACGCCATCGGCCGAGGCCAGCTTGACCACATCGGTCAGGTAGTACTCGCCCTGCACATTGTGGTTGTCCAGCCGTGCGAGCCAGCCCTTGAGCAGCCGCGCGGGGACGGCCATCACGCCGCTGTAGATTTCGCGCACGGCGCGCTGTTCTTCGGTGGCGTCCTTGTGCTCGACGATGGCGGTCACCTCGCCCTGCCCTGCCGAGCGGATCACGCGGCCATAGCCGGTCGGATCGTCGAATTCGATGGTCAGCAGCGCGAGGCGCTGGCCGGCACTGGCGGCGATCAGGGCGCGCAGGGTGTCTTCGCCGATCAGCGGCACGTCGCCGGACAGCACGACCACTGTGCCGTCGTCAGGCAGAAGCGGCGCGGCTTGTTGCACCGCGTGGCCGGTGCCGAGTTGCGGCTCTTGCCGCGCGAAGCGGAGCGTCGAACCTTCGATGCCGGCGGCCATGGCGGCCTCGACCTCGGCCGCGCCGTGGCCTGTCACCATCACCACATGGCGTGCGCCGATGCGCGCGGCGGTGGCGGCCACATGCGCCAGCAAGGCGCGGCCGCCCAATCGATGCAACACTTTGGGCAGTTTGCTTTTCATGCGCGTGCCCTTGCCGGCCGCCATGATGACGACATCGACCGGCCCCAGGTTGTCTTGTTGCGGAGTCTGATTCATGCGTTTTTCTTCCCGAATGCGTTGCGCGGAACTAGCGCGGATTATCGGCGTGCTGCTGCTGGCCGCTTCCCTCGGGGCCTGCAGCGCAATCAAGCTGGCCTACAACAACCTGCCCGAGCTGAGCTACTGGTGGCTCGACGGGTATCTCGACTTCGATGGCGCGCAGACGCCCAAGGTGCGCGACGAGCTGGCACAACTGCTGGCATGGCATCGCCAGAACGAGCTGCCCCGCGTCTCCGCGCTGCTGCAGGAAGCACAGGCGCTGGCGCCCGGCGAGGTGACGCCGGCCCAAGCCTGCGCCATGGCCGACCAGATCCGCGAACGCTTGCTGGCCGTGACCGAACGCGCCGAGCCGGCCGGCACCGAGCTCGCGCTGAGCCTGACCGACGCCCAGTTGCAGCAACTGGAGCGCAAGTACGCGAAGAACAACGCCACCTACCGCAAGGACTGGCTGGACCGCACCCCGGCGCAGGTGCAGGAAAAGCGCTATGACCAGTTCCTCGATCGCGCGGAAGACTTCTATGGCCGGCTGACAACGGAGCAGCGCGATCTGCTGAAGCAGCAGGTCGCTCAGTCGGTGTTCAACCCGCAACTGGCGGACGCCGAGCGTCGCAAGCGCCAGCAGGAGGCACTGGTGCTGCTGCGCGGCTTCAGCGCCAACAAGCCGTCGCCGGCCGAGGCGCGCGCCGCGCTCCATGCGTACATCCAGCGCATCGCCGATCCGCCGCCCGGTCCCTGGCGTGACCAGCAGCAGGCGCTGCTTCAGGAGGGCTGCCGCAACACGGCCGTGATGCACAACGGCACCAGTACCAGCCAGCGCGAACAGGCGGTGCGGCGGCTGCAGGCCTACCAGAACGACCTGCGCCAGTTGATGGCCGCGCGCTGACGCCGGGCCTCAGATCAGATCAATGGCGTCGGGCGCAGGGGGCGCTCGAAGTAGTCGCCCAGGGTTTCGAGCGCATGCGGCTCCAGGATGCGCAGCCAGCCCGCATCGAGCTTGTAGAGCCCCAGGCGCTGCAGCCGGCGCAGCGTCTTGTTGGTGTGCACCAGCGAAAGCCCCAGCGCGTCGGCGATGTGCTGCTGGTTGAACGGAAACTCCACCCAGCCGTCGCGCACCATGCCCACGCGGTCGGCGCGCCGGTACAGGTGCATCAGCAACATGGCCACGCGCTCGCCGGCATTGCGCCGGCCGGTGGTGACGAGGTTGTCGTCCACCATCTTTTCTTCGCGGGCGGCCAGCCAGGTGATGTCGTAGCCGAGCTTGGGCTGGGCATGGAACAGCGGCCAGAGCCGGTCGCGCGCAAAGGCGCACAGCGTGGCGTCGGTCACCGCCTCGACACCGTGCGTCTGGCCTTCGGCGAATTCGTCCTGCAGGCCGATGAAGTCGCCGGGCAGCAGGAAACTCAGGATCTGCCGCCGGCCGTCGCTCAGGGTCTTGTAGCGAAAGGCCCATCCCGCATAGAGCGTGAAGAGCTGCGTGCTCGGCCGATGCTCGTCGACAATGGAACCACCCGCTTCGACACGCCGGACACCGGCACGAAACGACTGGATGGTCTTGAGTTCTTCATCGGACGCCGGAAGAAAAGCGTCGAGCTGGCGCAATGCGCAGCCTTCACAGGGATTGGTGCCCTGCGGGGGAGAGGCAGCGACGGGGTAGTCCTCGAATTTCACGCGCCACTATAGGCTTTTCGCCTGTGTCTTTTGACATTTCGCCGAGGCCCGCGGCTGCCTAGACTTCGCACCGTTTCTCCCCTCTCCAAGACGCATGACAGAAGAATCCCCGCTTTACGAAGTCCTTTACTGCAGCACGCTCGCGCAAGACCTGCCCCCGACCACCGTGGGCACCATTGCCAGCCGGGCGCGCATCCGCAATGCCGAACAGGGCATCACGGGGCTGCTGGTCTTCGACGGCATGCGTTTCTGCCAGCACCTGGAAGGCCCCCGCGGCGCCATCGATGCGCTGATGCAACGCATCGAACAAGACCCCCGGCATGTCGGCGTGCGCGTGGTCTACGAAGCCCCGCTGGCAAGCCGCCGCTACACCGGCTTCGGCATGGGCCTGGCCGAGAGCGAGGGGCCCGACCTGATGGCCGGCGTGCATGCGCTGGACGGGGAAATCGCCCTTGGGCATTTCCTGGCCCTGATCCCCAGCTTCGACATCAACGGCTGAAAAAGCGAAAAAGCGGCCGAAGCCGCTTTTTTTGCCGTGGGAGGGATCAGGCGATCAGACCTGGTCCCAGGCGTAGGTCGCGCCGTAGCCGTCCCACGCTTCCATCACGATGCGCTGGCCTGCGGCCACCGTCAGCGATTCGCCCGGTGCGAGCACCAGGTCTTCGCTGGGGTTCTTCAGCGTTGCATCGGGCGTGACCCACACCCGGCCTTGCTTGACCCGCAGTACGCTGTTCGTGCGCGCCTTCAGGCTCATCGCCTCGCCGGGCGCGATCTGCCATGCACCGCGACGCACGGCCGGCGGAATGGCAACGGCGTTACGGGCGGGAACGGGCAGGGAAGCGAGCGATGGGGTGGTGCAGACGGCGGTGGACATGATGAGGACTCCTGGGCTTGACCGAAGCGCATGACAAACAGAAGGCAATGGCGCGGTTCGGGAATGAATGATCGTTTCTATGGCGTTGGCAGTCCAATGAAAAGGAGGTAGCCTACTGATGCGCGTTCAGCATCAATCGATCTGAATGCCGAACCGCCGCCTTTTGGTCATGTCCATGCAACATTCACAAACCCATCTGCGCTCCCGCCCGATCTCGGCGGGCCACCTGCGCGCTTTCGAGGCCGTGGCCCGGCACCTGAACTTCCGCGCCGCAGCGGAAGAAATGGCGCTGACCCAGTCGGCCGTGAGCCGCCAGATCCAGTCGCTGGAAGAAGAAGTGGGCGTGGGCCTGTTCCTGCGCCACACGCGGGCCGTGGAACTGACGAGCGCGGGGGCGCAGTTGCTGCTCGCAGTGCAGCAGTCGCTGCCGCGCATCGACAACGCGGTGCGCCAGATCCGCCAGAGCGCGGGGCGCAAGAGCGTGTCGCTGACCACTTTTGCCTCTTTCGCGTCGATGTGGCTGATTCCGCGGCTGGAGGCCTTCCAGCGCGACAACCCCGAAATCGACATCCGCATCGACGCGAGCGACGTGGCCGTCGACCTCGAAGTCGCCGATGTGGACATCGCCCTGCGCTACGGCCCGCCCGAGGTCATGCCGGCCAGCGCCGTGCGCCTGTTCGGCGAAACGCTGACGCCGGTGGCCAGCCCCTGGCTTCTGAAGAGCAACCCGCCCATCAAGACGCCCGCCGACATCACCCGCTTCACGCTGATCGAGGCCGGCGACGCCCATCGCACCCACCTGGAATGGCTGACTTGGCGCCGCTGGTTCGAGGTGAACGGACTGGAGCGCGCGCAGCCCAAGCGCTGGCTCTACTTCAATTACGCCTACCAGATGGTGCAGGCAGCCCTTACCGGGCAGGGCGTGACGCTGGCGCGCAGTTCGCTGATTGCCGAAAGCCTGGCCAACGGCGACCTGGTCGAGGTGCTGCCGCAGCACCGCATGGATTCGCCGATGGCCTACTGGCTCATTGCCGGGCCGCGCAATGCGCTGCGGCCCGAGATCAAGGCTTTCTGGGACTGGCTGCAGGCCCAGGCCATCACCACGCGCGCAACCATCGGCGAAGTGCCCGATCCGGACACTGTCGACAACATCGACTGAGGCAGGTCAGCTCGTGGGCCAGACCACGCCGTTGTCGTTGAGGATGGCGTCCAGGGGCAGGTCGTGCGCTTCGGGCTCGAAATCGTCGAGGAAGCCGTTGGTGAAGCCCAGCCCCACCGTGACCGGCCGGGGCTCCAGCGCCGCCAGCGTGCGGTCGTAGAAGCCGCCGCCGTAGCCCAACCGGTAACCGCCCGCGCTGTAGCCCACGCAGGGCACGAACAGCAGGGTCGGCACGATCAGCTCGGTGTCCTTGGGCTTGGGAATGCCGTAGGCGTCTTCTTCCATCTGGCAGCCCGGATACCAGGCATGGAAAGTCAGGGTCTTGTGAACTTTGTTGATCACCGGCAGTCCGATGCGACGGCGCTGCGGTTCGTCGATGAGCTCGCCGTCTTCCTTCCAGCGATGCAGGGCGGGCAACGGATCGAACTCGCCCTTGATCGGCCAGTAGGCGCCGATCACGGTGTCGGGCCGGTTGACCAGCCAGATCCGCATCACACGCTGCAGCAGGTCGGCGCGTGTCAGCCGGTCCGGCATGGCCAGGCGTTGTTCGATCAATGCCTTGCGCAACTGATCCTTCAGAAAACTCGCCGTCGCCGAAGTGTCGGCACCCTTTGACTTGTCCATAATCCTCCGATGCAGTTCCCAAGCATTTTGGCATCCACGCGCCGTCGCCCGCGCAGCGCAACACCCGCTTTGGTTTTTTCCGCTGTCCTGGCCCTCGCGGCGTTGCTTTCACAGCAACCCGCCGCCGCGCAGAACAACACCAACGACGACGTGCTGGTCCAGATGAAACAGGCCTTCCAGCGCGGCGACAAGGCCCGCCTGACGGCCCTGCTGCCGCAAGCGCGCGGCCATGCCCTCGAACCTTGGGCCGCCTACTGGGAACTCAAGGCACGCCTGCAGGAAGCCGACCCGAGCGAGGTACAGAATTTCTTCGCGCGCTACCCCGGCACCTACCAGGAAGACCGCCTGCGCAACGACTGGCTGCTGCTGCTCGGCCAACGCCGCGACTGGGACGGCTTCTCCGCCTCGATCGCGGGCTTTCGCATGGGCGACGACGCACAGGTGCGCTGCTACGCCACCCTGGTCGACACGCTGCGCTCCGGCACCGCCACCCAGGCGCAAGCCGACGAGGTGCGCCGCAACTGGTTCGCCCAGAAAGATTCCGACGACGGCTGCCTGACTGCCGCCGACCGCATGGTCGCGGCCCGCCTGCTGTCGCCCAACGACGCCTGGAAAAAGGCACGCCTGGCCATCGAGAACAATCGCCCGCAAGCCGCGCGTGGCGCCGTGACCATCGCCGCGCCCGACGCGCTGCCGCTGTTCGAGGAACTCAATGCCAGCTCGGCCAAGTTCCTGGCCGGCCGCGCCTTCGTGGCCGTCAAGTCGCGCAAGGAGCTGGTGGTGCTGGCGCTCATCAAGGTCGCCATTGCCGACCCCGAACTGGCCGCCTCGCAGCTCGACAGCAAGTGGGGCCCGATGCTCTCCGCCGAAGAGCGCAACTGGATCTGGGGCACCATCGGCCGCCAGGCTGCCACCAAGCTCTGGCCACAGGCGGGCACCTATTTCGCCAACGTCACGAAGAACAGCGACCTGTCGGACGACATGCTCGGCTGGCGCGTGCGCGCCGCGCTGCGTGCCGGCCAATGGAAAGAGGTGGCGCCCGCCATCAATGCCATGAGCGAGGCCTCCCAGCAAGACCCCACCTGGGTCTATTGGAAGGCCCGCGCGCTGGCCAGTGCCGGCGGCGACGAACGCCGCGCCCAGGCCCGCGACCTCTACCAGGGCATTGCCGGCTCGCGCGGCTTCTACGAAATGCTGGCACTCGAAGAGCTGGGCCAGCGCACGGTCGCGCCCACGCGCCCGGCGCCGCTCACACCTGAAGAAAAGGCCGCCGCGCGCAGCAACCCCGCGCTCAATCGCGGCCTCTACGCCATCGCGATCGGCCTGCGTTCCGAAGGCACGCGCGAGTGGAACTACGCCACCAACCTGCACGACAAGGGCGGCATGGACGACCGCGCGCTGCTGGCCGCCGCCGACTTCGCCTGCCAGCGCGAGGTGTGGGACCGCTGCATCAACACCAGCGAGCGCACCAAGGGCGTGGTCGACGTCGAGCAGCGCTTTCCGATGCCCTTCCACGACACCGTGCTGCGCAAGGCACAGGACATCGGCCTGGACCCGGCCTATGTCTACGGCCTGATCCGTCAGGAAAGCCGCTTCATCATGGACGCACGTTCCGGCGTCGGCGCCTCGGGCCTGATGCAGGTCATGCCTGCCACCGCACGCTGGACCGCCCGCAAGATCGGCCTGACCGACTTCACGCCCGGCCAGATCAACGACCGCGAAACCAACATCACCATCGGCACCAACTACCTGAAGCTGGCGCTCGACGACTTCGACGGCTCCATGGCGCTGGCTGCCGCGGCCTACAACGCCGGCCCCGGCCGTCCGCGCAACTGGCGCAACGGCCCGGTGATCGAAGCCGCCATCTGGGCCGAGAACGTGCCCTTCGCCGAAACCCGCGACTACGTGAAGAAGGTGCTGGCCAACACCACCAACTACGCCGCCATCATCAGCGGCCGGCCGCAGTCGCTGAAGGAGCGCCTGGGCCGCGTGGGCCCGCGCGACGCTGCGGAGCCCGAACCCAGCAAGGACCTGCCCTGAGTTCTGCTGCTGAAATGAGCTGGCGCGACGAAGTGCTCAACACCATCGCGTCCGAGTTCTCGGACGTGACCGACGTCGCGCAGCTCACGCGCATCGTGCTGCGCCTGACGCTGGCAGCCGTCCTGGGCTTCGTGCTCGGCTTCGAGCGCGAACAGCAGGGCAAGGCGGCCGGCGTGCGCACGCACATGCTGGTGGCCATCGGCTCGGCGATGTTCGTGCTGATTCCGCAGCAGACCGGCATCGTGCCTGCCGACATGAGCCGCGTGATCCAGGGGCTGGTGGCGGGCGTGGGCTTTCTGTGCGCCGGCACCATCCTCAAGCAGGGCAAGGACGAATCCCATGTGCAGGGCCTAACCACCGCGGCCGGGCTCTGGATGACGGCCGCGATCGGCATGGCCTGCGGGCTCGGGCGTGAAGCCACCGCCGTGCTGAGCGCACTGCTGGCGCTGGTGGTGCTGTCGCTGGTGCCGCGCCTCGTGAACGGGGTCGAACGCGTGGTCGGCCCGTCGCGCAGCAATGGCAAGAGCGAGGCGCAACGCGTGATCGCCTCGACGGACGACACGCCCCGCGCCTGACGGTGGCTGCCCGCAAGACGGCGGGCATCAATTCGCGCCGCGTTGGGCATCAATGGCAGCGCGCGGCCGGGCTAGCATCGACGGTTTGAATTCGCAACGAACCGGAGGCCCCTGATGCGCAAGCTCTATATCGGCAACAAGAATTACTCGTCGTGGTCCATGCGCCCCTGGGTGCTCATGAAGCAGGCCGGCATCGTCTTCGAGGAGGTGATGGTGCGCTTCGACTCCTTCGAGGCGGCATCCAAATTCAAGAGCACCATCGGCCCGATCAACCCAGTGGCCAAGGTGCCTGTGCTGGTGGACGGCGACCTGGTGGTCTGGGACACGCTCGCCATTGCCGAGTACCTGGCCGAGACCTTCCCCGACAAGCAGCTGTGGCCCACGAAGGCAGCCGATCGCGCCCGCGCACGCAGCGTCTGCGCCGAGATGCATTCGGGCTTCGGCGGCCTGCGCGGCAATTGCGGCATGAACATCGAGGCTTCGCTGCCCGAGGTCGGCGCGAAGCTGCTGCGCGAGCAGCCCGAAGTGGGCCGCGACCTGGAACGCATCGTGCAGATGTGGAGCGGCCTGCTCGATGCGCACGGCGGCCCGATGCTGTTCGGCGAGTTCGGCATTGCCGATGCCTACTTCGCGCCCATCGGCACGCGCATCAAGACTTACGGATTGCCGGTGCCGGCCGCCATCATGGCCTACATCGAGCGTGTGCAGGCGCTGCCGGGCGTCAAGGCCTGGATCGACGAAGCACTGGCGGAGAAAGACTTCCTGCAGTTCGAAGAGCCTTACCGACAGTCGCGCTAAGCGCGACACGTGCGGCAAGGCTTTCGGCGCAAGGCCGGATCAGAATCGGTACGTCGCCGCCACGTAGGTGACGATCGGGTTCAGCTTCAGGCTGGCTTCGCTGTTGGCCACCGGCAGGCCGGTGATCGAGGTCGTCGTCAGCTTGGCCTTGGTCTTCAGCGGGATGTAGGACACCGAGAACGAGATGCCCCAGTGCTTGTCGAACTGGTAGGCCACACCGGCATTGAGCACGGGCGCGAACGAGCTGTCGAGCTTGGCCGTGGTGTTGACCGAGTACGGCGACTGGTGGAACTGGCTGGCCAGCGCGCCTTGCAGGTTCGAGGTCAGGTTCACGTTGCTGTACCAGACGTAAGTGGCGCCCAGGCCTACGAACGGACGGAAAGCGTCGTTGCCTTCATTGAAGAAGTACTTGCCCAGAATGGTCGGGCTCCACTGGCGGGCCTCGCCGAGCTGGCCCACACGGCCCAGCGTGCCGGTGCCGTTCAGCTTGAATTTGGGGGGAACGCCGAACACGCCTTCCACCGCCCAATGGCTGTCCAGGAAATAGGTGGCATTGAGGCCCAGGGTGTCGGAATCGCTCACGCTGGCGCCCGAACCGGGCAGCACGCTCTGCACCGGCGCGGTCACGGTCAGCGGCTTGCTCGAATCCTGTGGCGACAGATGAAACCAGCCCGCGCCGATCACCAGGTCGCCGGCCTGTTGCGCAAACGCGCTGCCGGACGCCAAGGCACCCAGAGCCGCCAGCGCAAACATTGTTTTCTTCATGATGTGAATGCTCCTTTGGTTGAAAAATCCCGTCGACACAGCGCGAGGCCGTGGCTGGCGCTGCGTTCGAGCAAACAGAACGAACGTTCGTTCTGTTTACGGCCAAGATTATCGAACGCTCGTTCTATTTAGCGGTTGGGGGTATCCCTATCGCTCATCCCCGGCTAATTCCTCAGCCCTCATCCCTACACTGCGACCATGAAAATCCTTCTCGTCGGCGGCGCCGTCCGCGACCGGCTGCTCGGGCGCCCCGTGTCCGACCACGACTGGCTGGTCGTCGGCGCCACGCCCGAAGAAATGGTGGCCCGGGGCTACCTGCCCGTGGGCCGCGACTTCCCGGTGTTCCTGCACCCCGAGACGCGCGAGGAATACGCGCTGGCCCGCACCGAGCGCAAGAGCGCGCCCGGCTATCGCGGCTTCACCGTGCATGCCTCCCCCGACGTCACGCTCGAAGAAGACCTTGCCCGCCGCGACCTGACCGTCAATGCCATCGCACTGCCGGCCGAGCTGGTGGGCGCCGACGGCCAATTCGAACCTGACCCCGAAAAACTGGCCGATCCCTTCCACGGCCAGCGCGATCTGCGCGACAAGGTGCTGCGCCACGTGACCGACGCCTTCCGCGAAGACCCGGTGCGCATCCTGCGCGTGGCGCGCTTCGCCGCGCGCTTCGACGACTTCACGGTCGCGCCCGACACGATGGCGCTGATGCGCGAGATGGTCGAGGCCGGCGAAGCCGATGCGCTGGTGCCCGAGCGCGTCTGGCAGGAGCTGTCGCGCGGCCTGATGGAAACACGTCCGTCGCGCATGTTCGAGGTGCTGCGCGAATGCGGTGCGCTGGCCGTGCTGCTGCCGGAAGTCGAGGTGAGCGCGCAACGCATGCGAATCGTCGACACGGCTGCCCGGCTGCAGGCGTCGCTGGCGGTGCGCTTTGCGTGCCTGGTGCATGACCTTGGCGACGAGAACCAGAGCGTCGCGCTGCTGCAGAAGGTCTGCGACCGCTGGCGCGTGCCGGTGGACATTCGCGAACTCGCCGAAGTGGTGGCGCGTGAGCACGGCCACATCCACCACAGCGCTGAACTCGACGCACCCCAACTGGTGCGGCTGCTGGAGCGCTGCGATGCCTTTCGCAAGCCCGCGCGCTTTGCCGAGGCACTGCTGGCCTGCGAGTGCATTGCGCGCGGCCGGCCCGGCTTCAAGGACGCGCCCTACCCGCCGCGCGCGCGGCTGCTCGCGGTGCTGAAGACTGCAGCCGCCGTCGCCACCGACGTCGTCGCGCGCCAGGCCCAGCAGGCCGGCGCGGCAGGTCCGCAGATCGGCGAAGCGATCCACCGCGCCCGCGTCGAAGCCGTCGCTGCATCGCTGGCCTGAAAACGCCCCGCTGCCCGGCATTCACATCGCGGCGCCCACCGCGAAAGACCTTCGACTTTGGCCGACACGCGCGCCGCGCAGCCCGTGTTAAGGTTTTCCCCAATGCCAAAGTCCTCTTCCGGCAACGCTCAGTTGCCTCCTCCGCTGGGCCGGGACACCGCCCTTTTCCTCGACTTCGACGGCACGCTGGTCGGGCTCGCGCCCACCCCCGAGGCCATCGAAATTCCGCCCGCCCTCGTTCCCCTGCTCAGTGATTTGCGCGACCTGCTCGGCGGCGCACTGGCCGTGGTGTCCGGCCGACAGATCGATTCGATCGACCGCTTCCTCGCACCGCTGCGGCTGCCCGCTGCCGGCGAGCATGGCGTGCAACGCCGCAATGCCGAAGGCCACATGCAGGAGCAGGGTGCGCCCGACCTGTTGCCCATCCTCGACATCGCCAACGAACTGGCGCGTGTGCACGAAGGCCTGCTGGTGGAGCGCAAGCACGCCGCCATCGCGCTGCACTACCGGCTCGCGCCGCAGCTCGAAGCCGTGTGCCGCGACGCCATGTCGCGCGCCATCCAGGGCCATCCGGCGCTCGAGCTCATGCACGGCAAGTTCGTGTTCGAGGTCAAGCCCGCGGGCATCAACAAGGGCATTGCCATCGATGCCTTCATGACCGAAGCGCCCTTCATGGGCCGCACGCCGGTTTTCGCGGGCGACGACACCACCGACGAGAGCGGCTTCGCGGTCGTGCAGCCGCGCGGCGGCATCGCCATCAAGGTCGGCACCGGGCCCAGCTTGGCGCTGCACCGCCTGGAATCACCGCGCGCCGTCTACGAATGGCTGGTGCAGGCACGCGACCTGCTGGCTGCACCCCACACCCCGACCACAGAAGAATCCCCGAGGAGCCCTGAATGAGCGAACAACAACTGCCGAAGCCCCCCGAAGACCGTGCCGGCGAAGCTCTGGCCGGCGCGGCCGGCCCCGACGACCACGCACCGGTCGACACGAAGGCCGCAGCAGCCCCCGGACCGCGCGGCTTTGCGCCGCCGGCCGAGCCGTCGCTCAACGTCGGCGTGATCGGCAACTGCGCCTACAGCGCGCTGATCGATGCGCGCGGCCGCGCGGTCTGGTGCTGCCTGCCGCGCTTCGACGGCGATCCGGTGTTCAACGCCCTGCTGCATCCCGGTGAAGGTGCCGGTGCATGGAGCATCGACATCGAGGACTTCGCAGAAGCCAAGCAGTGGTACGAGCCGAATACGGCCGTGCTGCGCACCCAGTTGTTCGACAGCGCCGGCCAGGGCATCGAGATCACCGACTTCGCGCCGCGCTTTCACAGCCGCTCGCGCTACTTTCGGCCGTTGATGATGGTGCGCCGCGTGCGGCCGATTGCCGGTGCGCCGCGCATCCGCGTGTCGCTCGACCCGCGCTTCCAGTGGGGTGCGTCCGAGCCGGTGGAGGTCACGCGCGGCAGCAACCACATCCGCTATGTCGGGCCCGACCTGACGCTGCGCCTGAACACCGACGCGTCGATCTCGCACATCCTCGCGCGCCAGCCCTTCGTGATCTCGCGCGAGTACAACTTCATGTTCGGCGTGGACGAAACGCTGCTCGACGGCATCGCCGACACGGCGCGCCGCTTCGAGCAGGAGACCATCGCCTACTGGCGCACCTGGAGCAAGCGGCTCGCCATTCCCTTCGAGTACCAGGACGCGGTGATCCGCGCGGCCATCACGCTCAAGCTCTCGCTGTACGAAGACACGGGCGCCATCGTGGCCGCCATGACCACCAGCATCCCCGAGGCGCCGGGCAGCCAGCGCAACTGGGACTACCGCTACTGCTGGCTGCGCGACGCCTTCTTCGTGGTGCGCGCGCTCAATTCGCTGAGCGAAGTGGGCACCATGGAAGACTATCTGCGCTGGCTAGGCAACGTGGTGATCGGCTCGCACGGCGAGCACATCCAGCCGCTGTACGGCATCGGGCTGGAGCGCGAGCTGCCCGAGTCCTTCATCGAGGGGCTCGACGGCTACCGGGGCATGGGCCCGGTGCGCGTGGGCAATCAGGCGCAAGAGCACTTCCAGCACGACGTGTACGGCAACATCGTGCTCGGTGCGGCGCAGGCCTTTCATGACCACCGGCTGCTGAGCCGCGCGGGCGTGGCGGAGTTCCCGCACCTCGAAGCGGTGGGTGAACAGGCGGTGCGCGTCTACGGCACGCCCGACGCCGGCATGTGGGAGCTGCGCACGCGCGCACGCGTGCACACCAGTTCGGCCCTGATGAGTTGGGCCGCCTGCGACCGGCTCTCGAAGATCGCACGCACGCTGGAATTGCCCGATCGCGCCGCCTACTGGCACGGCCATGCCTCTCGCATGAAGGAAGAAATCCTTGCCAAGTCGTGGTGCGAAGAACGCCAGGCCTTCGCCGAGAGCTTCGGTGGCCATGAGCTGGACGCGAGCATCCTGCTGATGGTCGAGGTCGGCCTGATCGATGCGCGCGACCCGCGCTTCATCTCCACCGTCGACGCGATGGAAAAGTCGCTCTGCGACGGGCCGTACATGCGCCGCTACGAGGCGGCCGACGACTTCGGAAAACCCGAGACCGCCTTCAACATCTGCACCTTCTGGCGCATCGACGCGCTTGCCAAGATCGGCCGCAAGGCCGAGTCACGCCAGATCTTCGAGACCATGCTGGCGGCGCGCAATCCGCTGGGCCTGCTGTCGGAAGACACGCATCCGGTCACGGGCGAGATGTGGGGCAACTTTCCGCAGACCTATTCGATGGTCGGCATCATCAATGCGGCCGTGCGCCTGTCCGCGCCCTGGGATTCGTGCATATGAGTCGGCTCGTCGTCATTTCCAACCGCGTGGCCGATCCACGCAAGCCAGCGGCCGGCGGCCTGGCCGTCGCGCTCGGCGAAAGCCTGCAGCAAAGCGGCGGCCTGTGGTTCGGCTGGAGCGGCCAGATCGTCGAAGGCGGTCCCACGGGCGAAGGCGAGCTGCACAAGCAGCAGGCCGGCAAGGTCACCCTGGCCACCATCGATCTGAGCCGCGAGGACCACGACAGCTACTACCTGGGCTACAGCAACGACGTGCTGTGGCCGGTGTTCCACAACCGCCTGGACCTCGCGCATTTCGATGCCGGCTTCATCGGTGGCTACCGTCGCGTGAACCAGTTGTTCGCGCGCAAGCTGCTGCCGCTGCTGAAGGACGACGACGTCATCTGGATCCACGACTACCACCTGATGCCGCTGGCCGCAGAGCTGCGCGCCATGGGCTGCAGGCAGCGCATCGGCTTCTTCCTGCACATTCCGCTGCCGCCCCAGATCATCATCGCGGCCATTCCGCAGCATGAATGGCTGATGCGCTCGCTGTTCTCGTACGACCTGATCGGCTTCCAGGCGCAGCAGGACGTGCAGCACTTCGAGCACTACGTGCGCAACGAGGCCCACGGCGAGTACCTGGGCAACGACATGTACCGCGCCTACGGGCAGACGGTGCGCTGCGGCGCCTTCCCGATCGGCATCGACGTGGACGAGTTCGCCGCGCTCACGCATGCGAAAGAGTCGCGCGACATGTACGAGACCATGAAGCGCGAGTATTCGAGCCGCCGGCTGCTGCTGGGCATCGACCGGCTCGACTATTCCAAGGGCATCCCGCAGCGCGTGCGGGCATTCCGCGAACTGCTGGCCAACTACCCCGAGAACCGGCGCAGCGCCACGCTGATCCAGATCGCCTCGCCCACGCGCGAGACGGTGGACGCGTATGGCGACATCCGGCGCGAACTCGAATCGCTGTGCGGCGCCATCAACGGCGACTACGGCGAACTCGACTGGATGCCGGTGCGCTACATCCACCGCATGGTGGCGCGCAAGCGCGTGCCGGGGCTGTGCCGCGCGGCGGCCGTGGGGCTGGTGACGCCGCTGCGTGACGGCATGAACCTGGTGGCCAAGGAATACATCGCGGCGCAGGACCCGGCTGACCCCGGGGTGCTGGTGTTGTCGCGCTTTGCCGGCGCGGCGGAGCAACTGAAAGAAGCGCTGCTGGTCAACCCGTACGACACGCACGGCACTGCGGAGACCGTGCAGCAGGCGCTGCAGATGCCGCTGGAAGAGCGGCGTGAAAGGCACCAGAAGTTGCTGTCGCGCATTCGCGAGCAGGACATTCATTGGTGGCGGCGCAGCTTCCTCGATGCGCTGCGCGAGGCTGCTAGCGAACGCTGAGCTTTGTTTGCCGCTGCTGTTCAGGGCGTCGCTCACGCCGACACGGGGCTCTTTTTCGCGAATGTCCCCCGCTTCGCTCCTCCTTTATTTCGCGAAAAAGAGCCCCGTATCGACGTGAGCGCTCAGAGCACTGGTTGATCGGCCGGAAACGCACAGCGTGCCCAGGTGCGAATGACACCGGGTGCTCCCCGCAGCGAAATAAAGGAGGAGCGAAGCGGGGGACATTCGCGGAGGGGAGCACCTGGCGTCATTCGCATACGCCCCGAATGAATCCGAACCCGCCCCGAACAGCAGCGATCACCAGCCAGTGAGCAGCCGCATGAGCCGCATTACCGGACGCATTTCGAGGTCCTGCACCGGTGGCACATGCGCCTCGTACGGCGCATGGATCCGCAAATGCAACGGCGTCAGCGCGCACACCTCGATCCAGCCGCCGTGCGCCATGCGGTGCACATCGCCTTCGTCGAGCAACGTCTCGGCCATGAACACCGTGTCGCCAAACCAGCCGGGCGGCGACACCACGCGGGCGCGGCCCTCGGCCACCTGAAGCCAGGCCCCGGCATCGACCGAGGTGCGCAGGGACTGTCCGGGTTCGAGAACGATGGAATCGGGCGCTTGGGAGAGGGTGGTGATCATGGCGAGCCTCGGGTGGATGAGGGTCCATCGTAGGAATTCCTTCGCCCAAAAAACAGGCACACGCGATGGCTATTGCGACCGGAACAGCCGCGCCGCAACGGCATCTGTTATGGTCATTTTTCCGACCAACTGCATCTGTTTTCACAGACCCGAAGCGGGGAACATCGACGCCATGGACTCGCTACCGCTCTACCGCCAGCTCTCTGCGCACTACGTCGACGCGATCCACACCGGCTCGCTCAAGCAGGGCGACAAGCTGCCCTCGCTGCGCAGCCTGATGCGGCTGCACGACATCAGCCTCTCGACCGCGCTGCAGGTGTGTCGCGCCATGGAAAGCGACGGCTGGGTCGAGGCCCGCGACCGCTCGGGCTACTTCGTGCGCCGGCCGCAGCGCCTGGCCATCGCGCCGATGGAAGAGCCGTTGGCCGACGTGCCGCCCGATCCGGCGCAGTTGGTCAGCATGCGCGCGCGCATGGCCAACTTCATGGCCCGTGGCCGGCACACTGGCGTGAAGCTCAACTTCGCCATCGCGCGTGCAGCCCCCGAGCTGTACCCCGCCGAGGCGCTGCGCAATTCCATGACGCGCGCGCTGCGCCAACGGCCCGAGCTGCTGACCACCGCTTCTTCCCAGAAGGGCCACGAGCAATTTCGCGAGGCGCTGGCGCAACGCAACCTGCGCATCGGCATGACGGTGGCGCCCGACGAGGTGCTGGTCACCAACGGCTGCATCGAGGCGCTGAACCTCGCGCTGCGCGCCGTCGCCAAGCCGGGCGACACGGTGGCGGTGGAGTCGCCCACGTTCTACGGCCTGCTGCAGGTGCTCGAAAGCCTGGGGCTGCGCGCACTGGAGATTCCGACCAGCCCGCAGACCGGCATTTCCATCGAAGCGCTCGACCTCGCCATCCACACCTACGACGACATCAAGGCCGTGGTGGTGGTGCCGCATCTGCAGAACCCGATCGGCAGCGTGATGCCCGATGCCCACAAGCAGCGGCTGGTGCACCTGTGCGAGAGCCACGGCATTGCATTGGTCGAGGACGACACCTACAGCGACCTGGTCGAGTCCGACGTGCCGCTGCGCGCGGCCAAGTCATGGGACCGCACGGGCAACGTGATCTATTGCGCGTCGCTGCACAAGGTGCTGGCGCCGGGGCTGCGGCTGGGCTGGATCACCGCAGGACGCTGGCATGCGCAGGTCGAAATGCTCAAGTACGCGCAGACGCGCAACAACGAGGCGCTGGCGCAGATTGCCGCGGGCGAGTTCATCGCCAGCGGCGGCTACGACCGCCACCTGCGCCGCCTGCGAGAACGCCTGCATGTGCAACGCGACCAGACGGCGGACGCCATCGCGAAGTACTTTCCGGCAGGCACGCGGCTGAACCTGCCGCGCGGCGGCCTGCAGTTGTGGGTGGAGTTGCCGGAGCAACGTTCGTCGGTCACCGTGTTCGATGCGGCATTGCGCGAACACATGCTGGTGGCGCCGGGCGCGCAGTTCTCGAACTCGGGGCGCTTCGACAACTACCTGCGCATCAACTGCGGCTGGCCGTACTCGAAGGCCGTCGATGCGGGGCTGCAGCGGCTGGGGGAGATCGTGTCGAAGGTGCGGCCTTCGCCGCCACTGGCCCGATAGCGCAAGCGCCCGTCTGTCCGCTCGCCTGCTTACGCGATGAAGAAGACCACGGCGTCGCGGCGTGCGGCAGCATCGGCAAAGAAGCGTTGCACACCTTGCAGGAAGGCCAGCAGCCCTTGCGCGTTCTCTTGCCAGAACGTCGCCCAGTAGAGCTGGGCAAAGCCGTCCGGATCGCTGGCGAAGTCTTGCGCCAGTGCCTGCACATCGAGCCGGGCGAGGCGCTCGGCGCTGCGCTCCACATGGCTGGCCGTGAGGTAGACGCAGCCCATGCCGTCGGTGCCTTCGAGAAACTCACCGTCCACGGCGGCGGGCAGCAGGGTGCGCACCACGTCCCAGGCTTGCTCCACGGTCTGGCGGGCATGCGGGCCCTCCTGTTCGGCGGGGGTGCGAAGGAAGCCCGAGACAGTGGCCGGATCGATGACCAGCCCGCGCAGCCTGTAGCGGTCGATGGCGAAGAAGGTAGCGGCAATGCTCATGCGTTGCGCTCCACGCGCGCGGCGTAGGTCATGGCGTCCAGCGTGGCGCTCACCCCGTCGACATTGCGTTGCGCGTTGGCGATGTTCTTCAGATGGTCCGGCGCACAGATCTGGTTGAGCAGCAGCGTGCGCCTGAAATGCACCAGCGCCTGGCGCAGGTCGCCCAGCTCCTGCGCGATCAGGCCGAGGTCGTTGTGCGCGTTGGCGGCCACGGTCGAGATGCCCCTGCAACTGCGTTCCTGGATGGCGAGGGAACGCTCGTACAGCGGCCTGGCCTTGGCGAAGTCCCGCCGCGCCGCCAGCAGGTCCGCGAAGTTGTTCAGCATGTTGGAGTACAGCTCGGCATCGCCTTCTCCGTGGGCCGTGGCGAGCTTGTCCAGGTGCGTCATCGCCCGGGCGTAGCAAAGCTCGGCCTTCAGCGGCTGCCCTGTCGTGGCGTGAAGAAACGCGAGGTTGTTGAGCGCGCGCACCACCGCATCGGTCGAGCCGCCTTTTGCCTCGGTGATCGCGAGGGCGATGGTTCTCTTGTACAGGGCCTCGGCCTCGTCAGGCCGGCCGGTCGCGGCGTAGACCAGCGCCAGCGTGTTGGTCGGCCGCAGCCGCCAGCTGTCGGGCAGGCGCAGTTGGCCGATCATGTTCATGCACTCGTCCAGCGCCGCGATGGCCTTGTCGTTGCGCTGCAGTTGCCGGCGAACTTCGGCCAGGTTCACGAGGTGGGACACCACCGCTTCGCCGGGGCCGCCGCACAGCCGGCGGGCCAGCTCGACCGCTTCGGTGCACAGCGCTTCGGCACGCGGCAGGTCGCCCTGGCGGAAGGCTTCCATGTAGCGATGTTCCTGGTTCTTCAGCCGGGTCGCGGGCGTATCGCTGGCGGCCGGTCGGGAGGCTTCGGTCGGCGGGATGGCCGTGGCGCGCTCCGAGTCGTCCTCCCCCTCCGATGCATCGAACTGCTGCTGTACCCAGTAGATATCAACCAGCAGCCACAGCAGCAGGATGCCCCGACAGAGCTTCGCCCCCGACAGGCTGCTCGTGCCCACGAGCAACAGCAGCAACTGTGCGGCCCCGCTGCGGTAACGCCCCAGGTAGAAGCGATGCGCCCCCAGAAAGCCGCCCACCAGCAACAGCAGGTAGGCCAACGATTTGCGACGGGGCGACGCGCTCATGGTTGGCCTGCGCGTGTTCTTGAAGCCTGCCGCTCACAAGGTGTGAAGAAACCGTAGCGAGCGCCTCGAGCTTGCATCGAGGACCGCAGCCGTACTTTGTACGGTGAGGACCGCAGGTGCGAGATCGGGGCGCGCAGCAGGTTTATTCATACCTTGTCAGTCGAGCAGCGCCAGGGCCGCGTAGTCGCCCACCTTCTCGCCGAGCCCCGCGGGCACCAGTTGCACGCCGCGCGTGAGCGGTGGCAGCTTGCCGTCGATCTGCGCCTGCAGGCGCGGCAGGAGGAAGTCGCGGTGGTGCCAGAACACGCTGCCGCCCAGGCTGATGCGCTGCAGGTCGAGCGTGATGACGAGGTTGTAGAGCATGCGGCCCGTCACGCGGCACAACGCATCCACGATTTCCAACGCATGCGGCTCGCCGGCCGAAGCGGCCGAGAACAAGTCTGGCGGGGGTTGCCCGAAGCGGCGAGCGATCGAGTTGCCGGCCACCAGCGCCTCGACATCGCCGAGGTTGCCGCAGCCGCACAGCGCGCCGCTGGCATCGTCGACCACGAAGCTGTGACCCGCATGGCCGGCGTTGCCGTTCTTGCCGCGCAATGCACGGCCATCGACACACAGGCCGACACCGACGCCGGTGCTCCAGGTGACGTACGCGCAATGGTCCAGCCCCTGGAGCGCGCCCCAGTGGCGCTCGGCCTCCAGGCCCGCCACGGCGTCGTTCTCCACGCGCACGCGGCCGAAGCGCCGGGCCAATGGCGCCTCAATGATGGCCGTCATCCAGGTGTTGGGCAGGCCGCGCGCCGGGCCGGCAATGCCGCCGCAGATGTTGGGCGTGGCCAGCTCGACCATGCCGTCGCGCAGCTCGAAAGGTCCGGCCGACGACACGCCCACGCGGTCGATGCTGGCGGCATCGATGCCCTGCTCTGCGCAGACCTCTTCGATCATCCGCATGATCTGCACGGCCACCGCGTCGTTGTCGCCGGTCTTGGCGGTCGGCTCGCTGCGGCGGCCGATCAGCGGCGCCTCGCTCGCAGCGGAAAGGCTCACGGCCACCTTGGTGCCACCGATGTCTACGCAGGCTCTCATTGCGGGGTTCTTCTTTCAGGTCAGGGCTCTGTCGCTACAGCAGGCGAGCAACCAGCGCCGCGATCATGCTGAGCAGCACGGTGCTCGCAATCGGCAACTGCCAGTCGCGGCCGAAGGCGCGAAACTCGAAATCGCCGGGCAGGCGTCCGAAGCCGAAGCGGCGCAGCCAGGCGGTCAGGCCGCTCATGAGCACCAAAGCAAGGACAACGACGATCAGCCAGCGGAACATGGCAACAGTCTAGGCGGCAAGGATCGCCATGGCTTGTCGGTGAAGTTCGGGCGTTGCGGCCGCAATCACCCGTCCGTCGGACTTCAGGCCCAGCGGCTGGCCCTGCCAGTCGGTGATGACGCCGCCCGCGGCTTCGATCAGGCCGGCCGGGCCGAGGTAGTCGTAGGGCTGCAGGCCAGTCTCGACCACCAGGTCGATGGTGCCGCCCGCAAGCTGGGCATAGCCGTAGCAGTCGCCGCCGAAACGGCGCATCGCACACTGGCGGCTGAGTCGGTCGAAGGCGGCCCAGTCGGCCGGCGCGAAGATGTCGGGCGAGGTGGTGACGATCCGGGCCTTGGCCACCTCGGTGCAGCCGCTCACGCGCACGGGCTGGCCGTCGCGCGTGGCGCCCTGGCCGGCCTGCCCGATCCAGCGTTCCTTGAGCACCGGCATGTCGACCATGCCGAGCACCACGCGGCCGCCCTGCAGCACGCCGATCAGCGTGCCCCACAGCGGCGAGCCGGTGATGAAGCTGCGCGTGCCGTCGATCGGGTCGAGCACCCAGACCCGTTCGGCATCGAGCCGCTCGGGGCCATGCTCTTCGCCGTAGATGCCGTCGGCCGGCACGCGGGCGCCGAGGATCTCGCGCATCGCCGTCTCGGCCGCGCGGTCGGCCAGCGTGACTGGGCTTTCGTCGGCCTTGGTGATGATGTCGAGCGGCGTGCGGAAGTAATGCATCGACTGCGCGGCGGCGGCATCGGCCAGCGCTTGGGCAATCGGCGAGAGGTCGGGAGTGGTGGAGCTCATGAGCGGGAAAACACGTGCCAAAACCTGCGATTAGACCCGAGCCAGCGCGGGTTCGACGCGAAAGGGCTACAGCCCCGGCACCGACGCAGGTTGAGGCGGAATGCGAAGAAAGCCGGCGGTCAGGCGACCGCCGCTCCTTTTGCTAGCGCTGCTGGCCCCAGCGCCGCACGGTGAGCCGTTCCAGCGTCTTGAAGCCCAGGCTTTCCACCAGCAGGCCGATCAGCACCACCATGACGAGCCCCGCGAACACGCGGTCGGTATAAAGCTCATTGCGGTTCTGGAAGATGTACCAGCCCAAACCACCCTTGCCCGACGAGGCGCCGAACACCAGTTCGGCCGCGATCAGCGTGCGCCAGGCAAAGGCCCAGCCGATCTTCAGCCCCGAAAGAATCGACGGCAGCGCCGCCGGCACCAGGATCTGCAGCACGTAGCGCAGGCCCTTGAGGCCGTAGTTGCGCCCCGCCATGCGCAGCGTCTCGGGCACGCCCTGAAAGCCCGCATAGGTGTTGAGCGCCAGCGGCCACAGCACCGAATGGATCAGCACGAACACCAGGCTGCCGCGCCCCAGGCCGAACCACAGCAACGCGAGCGGCAACAGCGCGATGGCGGGCAGCGGGTTGAACATCGATGTCAGCGTGTCCAGCAGGTCGCGGCCGATCTGCGTCGACACCGCGAGCGTGGTCAGGGCAAAGGCCAGCAACACGCCGGCGATGTAGCCCTGCAAGAGCACGGCCAGCGAGATGCGCACCTTCTCGACCAGCTCACCGCTGGCCAGCCCTTCGACCAGCGCGCGCGCCGTGGCGGTGAAGGTGGGCAACAGCAGGTCGTTGTCCTGCCAGCGGGCGGCCAGCTCCCAGAGCACGGCGATGACGATCAGGATCAGGCCCTTGCGAACGCCGGCATGCGCCCAGATGCGGGCGGGTAGCGGCAGCGTGCGTTCGAGCGGGACTTCGGTGAAGGGCTGGAGCGTCAGCTCGTACTCGGGGCGGATGGGTGGCGTCAGAGTGCTCATCGGTTTTGACTCCTTCCCCCTTTGGGGGAAGGTTGGGATGGGGGCAAGCGGCGGTGGATGAGCTGACGGCAACGGATACGCCGCGAGCCCCCACCCCAACCCTCCCCCCGGAAGGGGAGGGAGAAAAGCCGGGTTCATGGTGCAGTGACCGCTTCGGGCTCTTCCTCGAACAGCATGTCGTGGATGCGCTGCGCCGTGCTTTGGAATTCGGCACCGCCCAGGCTCGCCAGCGAGAACCCATGGCTGTTGATCTCGGCCCGCATGCGCCCCGGATGCGGCGACAGCAGCGCGATGCGGTTGCCCACCACCAGCGCCTCTTCGATCGAGTGCGTGACGAACAGCAGCGTGAAGCGCACCTCGTCCCACAGCGCAAGCAGCTCCTGCTGCATCTTGCGGCGCGTGAGCGCATCGAGCGCGGCGAAGGGCTCATCCATCAGCAGCACACGCGGCTGCATCGCCAGCGCGCGCGCAATTGCCACGCGCTGCTTCATGCCGCCCGAAAGCTGGTGCGGATGCACGTCGGCGAATTTGGAAAGGCCCACCTTGTCGAGGTAGTGCAGCGCGCGTTCGGCCGCTTCCTTGCGCCCGAGCGTGCGCGAAGCCAGCAGCGGGAACATGACGTTCTGCTTGACCGTCTTCCACGGCGGCAACTGGTCGAACTCCTGGAACACGACGATGCGGTCGGGGCCGGGCCGCAGCACGCGCTGGCCATCAAGGCGAATCTCGCCTTCGACCGGTGGGATGAAGCCACCGACCGCTTTCAGCAGCGTGGACTTGCCGCAACCCGAGGGGCCGAGCAGCACGAAGCGGTCGGCCGCATGCACGTCGAAGCTCACGCGGTGTGTGGCGCGGACGACGCGTTCGGGGGTGCGGTATTCGAGGCTGACGTTGTCGACTTGCAGCAGCGGGGCGGGGTCTTGGTTCTGGTCTTCCTCCCTCCCCTTCCGGGGGAGGGCCGGGGTGGGGGCAGGCGGCGCTTGCTTCGCCACCGCTCTGCCCGCCCCCATCCCCACCTTCCCCCAGAGGGGGAAGGAGTCAACCCCCGAAGAGACCTTCGCCGAGCTCACTGATCAATTCCCCGAACTGTTCTGCGCATCGTCAAAGAAATAATCCTTCACCGAAGCCGGCTTGTTCTTGATCGCGCCCACCCGGTGCATGAACTCCGCCAGCGGATAGGTGTTCTGCGGCGTGGTCTTGAACTGCACTTCGGGGTTCTTGATGATCTTCAGCAGCAGCTCGCGGTCGAGCTTCGCGTTGCTCACTTTCAGATAAATGTCGGCCGCCTTCTCCGGGTTGGCCGTGACGAACTTCGCGGCCTCATCGAGCGCATCGACAAACGCCTTGTAGGTCTTCGGGTTCTCGTTGCGGAATTTCTCGGTGGCGTAGAGCACCGTGGCCGACGATGGGCCGCCCAGCACCTGGTAGGAATTGAGCACGATGTGCGCGTTCGGGTTGCCCGCCAGTTCCTGTTCCTGGAACGGCGGGTTGCCGAAGTGCCCCGTGATCTCGGTGCCGCCCTTGATGATGGCCGCGGCCGCGTCGGGGTGCGGCAGCGCCACGCTGATCTTGTCCAGGCGGTTGAACTCCTTGTCGCCCCACAGCTTGGCCGAGGCGAACTGCAGTACGCGCGACTGCACCGACACGCCCACGGCGGGCAGCGCGATGCGGTCCTTGTCGGTGAAGTCCGCAATGGTCTTCACGTTCGGGTTGTTGCTCACCAGGTAGTACGGGAAGTTGCCCAGCGATGCCACGCCCTTCACGTTCTGCTTGCCCTTGGTGCGGTCCCACAGCGTGAGCAGCGGGCCCACGCCGGCGCCTGCAATTTCGATGTTGCCGGAGAGCAGCGCGTCGTTGACGGCCGAGCCGCCCGACAGCTTGATCCACTCGACCTTGGCATCGACACCCGCCGCCTTCGCGTGCTTTTCGATCAACTTCTGGTCTTGCGCCACGTTGAGCAGCAGATAGACGATGCCGAACTGCTCGGCAATGCGGATCTGGCCTTCGGCATGCGCGGCAAGGCTGCCGGCGAGAAGGCCGAGGCCGGTGACGAGCGCGGCGGCCCTGCGGGTGAAGCGGTTCATTGAAATCAATCCGGAGAGAAGAATCAGAAAGGCGTGTCGCCGACGATGGTGGTGCGGTTCAGGCGTCGGCGCAGATGGTCCGGCGTGCCGGCCGCCAGATGCATCAGCGAGCGGTTGTCCCAGAACACCAGGTCGTGCGGTGCCCACGTGTGGCGATACACGAATTCGGGCTTGACGCTGTGTGCGAACAGCTCGGTCAGCAGCGCGTCGCTTTCGCCCTGCGGCAGGCCGACGATGCGCGTCGTGAAATGCTCGCTGACGAACAGCGCCTTGCGGCCCGTTTCAGGATGCGTGCGAACCACCGGCTGCACGGCAGGCGCGACCTGATCGATCTGCGCCTGCGAGAGCTTGGGCCGCCACGGGTTCTTCGCGCGCAACTCTTCGTACTTGGCAAGGTAGCTGTGCTCGGCCTTGAGCGGCAGAACACGTTGCTGCAGCGCGGGGCTCAGTGCTTCCCATGCGAGGTGCTGGTCGGCAAAGAGCGTGTCGCCGCCTTCGCTGGGCAGCTCCTGCGCATGCAGCAGGGAGCCGAGGCTGGGGTTGGGCTTGTACGAAATGTCCGAATGCCAGTACACGCCCGCATCGCCCAGGCCGATGGGTTCGCCGTTCTCCTTGATGTTGGAGACGATCAGTATTTCCGGATGATTCCTGAGCTGGAACTGGTGCAGCACATGGATTTCGAGCGGGCCGAAGCGGCGGCTGAACTCGATGTGCTCGGCGGGGGTGATCTGCTGGTCGCGGAACACGACCACATGGTGGTCGAGGTGCGCGCGGTGGATGCGCGCAAAGTCCACGTCGTTGATCGGCTTCGAGATGTCGAGACCGACGATTTCAGCGCCGACCGGCGCGGCGAAGGGACGCACTTCGAAGTGCTGTGCTGCGGCCTGTGGGGCGTGGGCGTTGGGAGAAACGGCAGTCATGCCGCGAATGTAGGGCGCGGCCCGCCGTTTCTCAACGAACTCTTCGTTGCTAGCTTATGCCCCTTTGCAGGGCCACGATTACAGCTTGTGGCTGCGGTCGCCCTCTGCGAACCCCATGGCGTCCCAGGGCTCGCCCACCGCGAAGCCCACCACCTTGAACAGCTCGCCCATCTCGTGTTCATGGATCAGGCGGGCCGCCATGGCGCGCTCTGCGACCGAGCCCTGCTCCATCTTCGCCAGCAGCCCGCAGTTCAGCAGAAACCGCGCCTGGCTCGTGTAGCCCAGCACTTCGAGCCCCGCGTTCTGCCCCGCCAGCGCGATGCCGGTGAAGTCCACATGCGCGGTGATGTCCTTGTAGCCCACGTCGGCCAGCGGGTCGCCGTCGGCCTGGTGCGCGCGGTGGCACATCACCGTGCCCATGTGGCGCTGCGGGTGGTAGTACTCGCTCTCGGGAAAACCGTAGTCGATGAGAAAGGCCGCGCCCTTGTCGAGGCGGTCCGCCAGTGTCGCGATGAAGGCCAGGGCCTGGGGATGGATTTCGGTCAGGTAGTCGTGTTCGCCGATCACCTCGACCGGCGGGCGCAGGTCGGTCACGCGATCGGCCCAGGTCCAGCCCTCGCCCTGCGCGTTGCGCACCACGCCGCGCTCGAACCACTGGCCCGCGACGCGCGCCAGCAGTTGCACGGGCATCGCGTCGAGCACTTCGTTGCCGACCACCACGCCCTGCATCGACGCCGGCAATTCATTCAACCATTCGACGCGGTCCGCATAGCGCACCAGCGCCTGCTGCTGGCGCTCGCGCAGCGTGCCCGACAGGTCGACGATGCGGTAGCGCACGTCGCTTCGGCCCATCTCGTCGAGCGCATGCAGCAATTGAACCGCAAGCGCGCCGGAGCCTGCGCCGAATTCCCAGACTGTGTCGGTGCCGGTTTTCTCCAGCGCCTGCGCCACCTGGGCCGCCAGCGTCTGGCCGAACATCGGCGTCAGCTCCGGCGCGGTCACGAAGTCGCTGCCCGAAGACGGCATGTGGCCGAACTTGGCGGACGTGTTGGCGTAATAGCCCAGGCCGGGCGCATACAGGGCGAGCGCCATGAAGCGATCGAACCCGATCCAGCCGCCGGCGCGTTCGACGGCGCGGGCGATGAGGTGATCGAGGGCGGTGGGTAAACTGTTCGGCGTCTTTGTCGTCACCCCGCCATTCTCCCTCCGTCCCTTCCCCCTCCCCGCATGAGCGCCGCTTTTTCCGCCCCGACCCGCCGCACCGTTCTTGTCACGGGCGCCGGCCGCCGCTTGGGCCGCGAGATCGCGTTGGCACTCGCCGCAGGTGGCTGGCAGGTGGCCGTGCATTACCGCAGCTCGCTGGCGGATGCCGAGAAAACGGTGGCCGACTGCGCCGCGCTGTCGGGCGATTCGGCCCTCTTCGTGGCCGACCTCGAAGACGAACAGGCCACGCGCGCGCTGCTGCCCCGCGTGGTCGCTCGATTCCGCACCGTCGATGCCGTGGTGCACAGCGCCGCGCTGTTCGAGCACGACGAGGCCGCGAGCTTCAGCTACGCGCTCATGGAGCGCCATGCGCGCAGCAACACCGGCGCGGCCATCCTGCTGGCGCAGGCGTTGCACGATCACCTGGCGGCGCGCAACGCGCAGGGCGCCGTGGTCCATCTGCTCGACCAGAAGCTGTGGAACCCCAACCCCGACTTCCTGAGCTACACGCTGTCCAAGGCCGCGCTGGAAGCCGCCACGCCGATGCTGGCGCTGGCACTGGCGCCGCACGTGCGGGTGGTGGGCGTGGCGCCCGGCCTCACGCTGGCGAGCCACATGCTGGACGACGACAAGTTCGCGCAGCTGCACAAGCTGTCGCCGCTGGGCCGCTCGTCCACGCCGGCCGATGTGGTTGCCACAGTGAAGTTCGCGCTGGAGAACAGCTCGATCACCGGCACCACGCTGCTGGTGGACGGCGGCCAGCACCTGATGAAATTCGAGCGCGATTTCTCGCTCATGTGAGCACCACCACCATGTCTTCTTCTCATACCCACGGCCGCCAGACCCTTACCCTGCTGGGCCTGCGCTTCAATGCCAACCTCGGCATCCTCGACCACGAGAAGGTCGCGCCGCAGCCGATCCAGGTCGATGCCGAACTCAGCCTGGGCCAGCAGCCGCTGCTGCCGCAGGACGACGACATCTTCCACGTGCTCGACTACGGCAAGGTGCGCCTGATCATCATCGACGAGTGCACCGCCGAGCATGTGAATCTGCTCGAAAGCCTGATCGGCAAGGTGGTGCACCGCCTGCTGCAACTGCCCGGCGTGCTGGGCGTACGAGTGAAGATCGCCAAGCTCGAAATCTTCGACGACTGCGAAGTGGCGATCCGCATGGAAGCCGGCGAGTGGTGAATGGCTGAAGGCTTGAGCACCTGAGCAGCTCAGGCCGCTGAACAGCAGGCCGCCGCGGGCTTGGCCGCCGCCGGCCACATGCGCACGGCCAGCGCGCCGAGCGCCGACAGCGTGGCCAGCAAGGCCACCCCCGACCATCCCCACTGCGCCAGCACCAGGGCGCCCAGCGCCGAGCCCGCGGCCATGCCGATGAAGACGCCGGTGAAGAACACCGCGTTGAGCCGGCTGCGCGCACCCGGGTCGATGCCGTAGACAACGGTCTGGTGCGCGATCAGCGCAGCCTGCAGGCCGAAGTCGAAACCGATCGCGCTGGCCACGATGAGCCCGAGCCGGGTGGCCGGCGCCATCAGCGGCGCAAGCAGCATCGCGGCGAACGACACCACCACCAGCACGGCGCCCAGGCGGATCACCAGCTCCGGCCCGCGGCGGTCCGCGATGCGTCCGGCGATGGGCGCGGCCAGCGCACCCGCGGCGCCGGCCAGCCCGAAGGCACCGGCCGCCGCGCTGCCCAGGTGGAACGGCGCGCCGTGCAGCATCACGGCCAGCGTCGACCAGAACGCGCTGAAGCCGACCGACAACAGGCCTTGTGCAAAGGTGGCGCGGCGCAGCGCGCCGTGCTTGCGCCACAGCTGGGCCAGCGAGCCCAGCAGCGCGCCATAGCCCAGCTGCGTGGTCGGACGCAGGTGCGGCAGGCCGCGCGCCGCGGCCACGCCGATGA
Organism: Variovorax sp. PAMC26660; assembly: GCF_014302995.1. Taxonomy (NCBI): domain Bacteria; kingdom Pseudomonadati; phylum Pseudomonadota; class Betaproteobacteria; order Burkholderiales; family Comamonadaceae; genus Variovorax; species Variovorax sp. PAMC26660. The sequence goes on along the minus strand of NZ_CP060295.1, from coordinate 3,612,776 downwards.
ACGCGATGCTGGCCGCCGCCACCACGAACATCGCGCGCCAGCCGAAATGCTCGGCCACGAATCCGCTGAGCACCCGCGACAGCAGGATGCCCAGCAGCAGCCCCGTCATGACCGTGCCGACGATCTTGCCGCGGTGCGCCTCAGGGGCCAGCGTGGCAGCCGCCGGCACCACATCCTGCGCCAGCGTGGCGGTCAGGCCGATGACGAGGCTGGCCACCAGCAGCGGGCCGACCGAAGGCGAGAACGCTGCGGCCAGCAGCGCCAGCACCAGCACCGAGGCCTTGGCCAGGATGATGCGGCGCCTGTCGAAGCGGTCGCCCAGCGGCGCCAGCAGCAATATGCCCAGCGCATAGCCCAACTGCGTGAGCGTAGGCACGAAGCCCACGCTGCGCGCCGAAGCACCGATGTCCGGGCCCAGCTCGCCGAGCATGGGCTGGCTGTAATAAAGCGCCGCCACGGCGAACCCGGCGCTGGCAGCGAGCAGGAGGATCAGCGAGTTCGGCAGCCCATCATGCGTTTTTTGAATGGAAGACATGGTGTTAACCCTTGTGCCATAAAAGCAAGGGCTGGAGTGTGCAGGGCGAAGGCGCGCCAAGGTAGTCCCGAGGCTTGAACAATTGATATACGCTTGACGCATGACAACGCCACTTTCGGCTCCGCCCTCGGTCGACCGCATCGAGCTGATGCAGACCTTCGTGCACATCGTCGAGGCCGGCAGCCTCTCGGCCGCGGCCGCGCAGATGGGCACCACCCAGCCCACCGTGAGCCGGCGCCTGCAGGCGCTCGAGCGCTCCCTGGGCGTGCGCCTGCTGCAGCGCTCCACCCACGCCATGAAGCTCACCGAGGACGGCGAGCGCTGCTTTGATCGCGCCAAGGAACTGATCCTGAGCTGGAGCGCCTTCGAGGCCGAGCTGCGCGGTGACGGCGACCACCCCGAGGGCCGGCTGCGCGTGGTGGCGCCGCACGTCTTCGGGCAGCAGTTGCTGGTGGGGCCGCTGGCCGCGTACCTGCACCGCTTTCCGCAAATGACCGTCGAATGGCTGCTGCACGACGGCCCGCAGGACCGCACGCCCGACTTCATCGCCGAGGGCGTCGATTGCGCGATCCGGGTCGGCGAGGTGACCGACCCGGGCGTGGTCGCGATCCGGCTGTCCGAGGTGCCGCGCATCGCGGTCGGCGCGCCGTCTCTTTTCAAGGAGGCGGCGCAACCCATGCACGCCCGCGACCTCGAAGCCCTGCCCTGGATGGCAGCGCGCAACTTCTACCGCACCGAGATCGCGCTGACCCACGAGACCACCGGCGAGGTGTACCGCGTGCAGATCCGCCCGCGCATGATCACCGACAGCCTCAATGCGCTGCGCAGCGCGGCCGTGCTGGGCGTGGGTGTCGGCGTGCTGTCGACCTGGATGCTGGCCGAGGAGCTCGCGGCCGGCCGGCTGCTGCACCTGGCGCCGCAATGGCATGCGGCCGCCGCGCCGGTGTACATGCTGTACCCGTACGCGCGCTTCTACCCGGCCAAGTTGCGGCTCTTCGTGGACGCCATGCGCACCGCCTTTCCCGCCGCGTAGCGCGTGCCATGGGGATCGGGGACAATCGACGCCTTCCCCCGACTCCCCGAAGTAGCCTGACCATGAACGCCGTCTGGATCGACGAGGCGCCCGCCGCCGCCGACGCCACTGCCAATTCCCTGAAGATCGAACGCGAGACGCACAAGCTCGAAAAGCGCCTGTGCCGCGAGGTCGGCCGTGCCATCGTCGACTACAACATGATCGAAGAGGGCGACAAGGTCATGGTCTGCGTCTCGGGCGGAAAAGACAGCTACGCGCTGCTCGACATCCTGCTCAAGCTCAAGGCCCGCGCGCCGATTCACTTCGACATCGTCGCCGTCAACCTCGACCAGAAGCAGCCTGGCTTTCCCGAAGAAGTGCTGCCCAAGTACCTGAGCGACCTGGGCGTGGACTTCCACATCGAGAACCAGGACACCTACAGCATCGTCAAGCGCGTGATTCCCGAGGGCAAGACCACCTGCGGGCTGTGCAGCCGGCTGCGCCGCGGCATCCTGTACCGCGTGGCGGACGAGCTGGGCGCCACCAAGGTCGCGCTGGGCCACCACCGCGACGACATGCTGCAGACCTTCTTCCTCAACATGTTCTTCGCCGGCAAGTTGAAGAGCATGCCGCCCAAGCTGGTGAGCGACGACGGCAAGCATGTCGTGATCCGTCCGCTGGCCTACGTGGCCGAAAAAGACACGGTGCGCTGGGCGCAGCACCGCCAATTCCCGATCATTCCCTGCACGCTGTGCGGCAGCCAGGAAAACCTGCAACGCAAGCAGGTCGGCGAGATGCTGCGCGAGTGGGACAAGAAGCACCCCGGCCGCGTGGAGAACATGTTCACCGCGCTGCAGAACGTCGTGCCTTCTCACCTGCTCGACGGAACGCGGCACGACTTCAAGGGTCTGAAGGCGACGGGCGTGGCAGACGACGAGGGTGACAAGGCCTTCGACACGCCCTCTTTCGACCTGCTCTCCCAGGCACCCTCGGCCCTGCGCATCGTCCAGGGCTGATTCGGGCAACCCAGGGGAATTTAGGGCACTTGGCCCGGAGACCCTTATGAAACTTGCGCTTTCCGCTCTTCTTTTAGTAGCAACCCTGTCGGGCTGCGCCACCTCCTGGGTGGTCGACAGCAACGTGAAAAGCTTCTCTTCGCTCGGCACCGTGGCCCCCGGCGCCACCTACCGCTTCGAGCGGCTACCCTCGCAGCAGGCGGACACCGCCCGACAGGAATCACTCGAAGCCATGGCCGCCGCCGCGCTCGACAAGGTCGGCCTGCGCCGCGACGACACCAAGCCGCAATACAGCGCACAGATCGGTGCCCGCGTGACGGCCGGCCTCTCGCCCTGGGCCGACCCGTGGCTGTACGACGGCCCCTGGGGTTATGGCGGTTACGGCTACGGCCGGCGCTTCTACGGCGGCGGCTGGTACGGCGGCCCGGTGTTCATGCCGCCCGCGGCCAACCCCTGGTATGAGCGCGAGGTGAGCATCGTGCTGCGCGAGGTCGGCAGCAACCGCGTGGTCTACGAAACGCGGGCCCGCAACGACGGCCCCTACAACGCGAGCGCGGCCATCCTGCCGGTGATGTTCCAGGCGGCCTTGCAGGGCTTTCCCAATCCGCCGCAGGGCGAGCGCCAGGTGAACATCGACCTGAACCCGCCGACCGCGAAGAAATAGAAGGAAGCAGCGCGCTTCTAGAATTCCGCGGATGGAAGAAATCACCCGTTTGATCGCCGTGCGCCACGGCGAAACCGCCTGGAATGTCGGCACCCGCATCCAGGGGCACATCGACATCGGCCTCAATGCCACCGGCCTCTGGCAGGCAGAGCGCACCGGCCAGGCGCTGGCGGACGAACCCATCGGCGTCATCTACGCCAGCGATCTTTCGCGCGCCTGGCAGACCGCCGAGGCCATCGCCAAGCCCCACGGCCTGCCGGTGCAGCCCGAGCCCCGCCTGCGCGAGCGCGCTTTCGGTGACCTGGAGGGCATGAGCTTCGCGGAGATCGAGGCGATGAAGCCCGAAGAAGCCAAGCGCTGGCGCGAGCGCGACCCCGAGTTCGAACCTGTAGGCGGCGAGAGCCTGCTGACGTTCCGCGACCGCATCACGGGCGTGGCTTCGGAGCTGGCGGCGCGCCATCCGGGCGAACTGGTCACGCTGGTGGCGCATGGCGGCGTGATGGACGTGCTGTACCGGGCGGCCACCCGCCAGGCCTTGCAGGCTCCGCGCACCTGGCAACTCGGCAATGCGGCCATCAACCGCATGCTGTGGACGCCCGAAGGCTTCAGCCTCGTGGGCTGGAGCGACACCGCGCACCTGGCCCATCCGGATGCGGGCAACGCGCTCGACGAGACGACGACCTGACAGGTCTGCGAACGGCGACCTTGCCATGCACAAGGTCGTTGTTCACCCGGTGAAGCTGACGCCACACTACCGTCCTGCAGTTCAACGGCCGCGGCCTTCTGAATGAAAAGAATAAATTCCGAATCCTCGGCCTATGCCAGTTGGGACGCCTCCCTGGCCCTCTCGACCCCATGGATCGAAGCCACTCATCTGGGCAACGTCGTCAGCTTGGCAGCCGGGGACGTGCTGGCCCGGGAAGGGGAGCGGCACAGTTATTTCTATCTTCTTCGATCCGGATTTGTTCACTCGACACTCCAGCGAAGCAATGGCGCGGAATTTCTGCTCGAGATATTCGGGCCGGGTGCAATTTTTGGTGAAGGCCCTGCATTCGCCAACAGGCCTCGCCCGACCACGACGCGAGTGGTTGCGCCCGCGATCCTCAGCCGCTATCTCCCGGCGGATATCACCCAGAAATTCTCCACCATGCCCGAGCTCGCGGCTTCGCTCATTCAACTCCTCGGCTTCAAGAATCAAATGGTTGTTGAAAAGCTTGCAGGCGTTGCATCAGCGGCGCCCAAAGAGCGGGTTGTCGATCTGCTTTTGCGTATTGCGCGATTGCAATCGAACAGCGAATTTCCATTGACACAGGAATCAAAGAACTTTCAAGTCGATCTCACGCACGAGAAAATTGCCGCAATGACTGCATTGAGCCGAGTCACCGTGACAAGAACGCTGAACCTGCTGTCGAGAGAGGGCGTCATTGAGACACGGGCCAAGCAGGTGATCATCCATGATGCTTCTGCGCTACGTCGTTTGCATTACAAAAATAGTTGACTTCCTGTATCTCTGGATACCACGAAAACCCTAACTTAGCGCCATTATCGTCCTCTCAATCCTAGAGGAAATGATGGCAGAGTCAAACAAATGGGTGGTTGAGGATATCAACCGCACGACGCCGAACCTCGCGGCGATAAAGAAATTTTCAACCGGAGACCACGCAGGCCTGCGGTTCGAGAATTTCTTACAAGAATATCAAATTGACCTGATATTGCATGCCATTTCAGAAATCGGCATCGAATATTACGAGGGCGACGACAAGGCCGGCGGCGTTGTTCGCAAAGGAAAGCTCGGCCCTAATTTCTTTCGATTCAAATCGGATCACAGTGAATATTTCCGCCGGACACGTATTTTTGAAGAAATATTCGACCAGCGCATTCTCTCTCTTGTCAATTTCTTCCCTCGTGTTCAGGAGGTGGCATCGAAGATGTTTTCCCTGAGCCATGATGTCGCCGAGCACCAGGGCAGGCGCATGATGAATTTCACGGTGCGCGTTTTGCCGGAAGCACCGATTCATCGGGACTGGATGCCGGGTGAAAACACCGGACTTTCATTTGCCCCGCAAATCAAAGATCAGTTTGCATGGAACATCTATCTCAAGATTCCCAAGTCCGGGGGGCAGACACGCATCTATAAAGAACAAGACCTCGCGCTTGCCGGCAAAGAAAGTGAGCATTTCGAAGTTGCCCCCCGTGTCGGAGATTTGATCATCTTCCGCACCACGCAGGCGCATGAGGTATTGCCAAGCGATGGAGAGCGATTGACCTTGTCCGGGTTTTTCGGAACCACCTCTGAGAAACTCCTGTTCTGGGTGTAAGGGTTTTGATGGAAAAATCCCTGTCCACACCCATGGGAATTTCGCATGGCTGGATTGCGGCGCTGCCCTTCATTCCCAAGGTGCTGGTATTTGGTCTTATTGTCGGCGTTGCCAGCAAAAATGCCGATTGGTCTCTGGGTGAATTGGTTTTTGCCGCCTTGAGCATCAATGCAGCCACCGCCCAATTGGCTGCATTGGAATTCAACAATTCCGCTCATATTGGCGCTCTGATTGCATTGACGATCGGACTCAATGCAAAGCACCTTATTTTTACAGCGTCGCTTTGGCCTTATCTGAAGAATTCCAGCAAATGGCGCGTGTGGCTGGCTGCGGCCATGGTGACCGACAGCAGTTGGACGGCGTGTCACATTGCAGCCCAGCGTGGCCCGATCAACGCCAACTTTGTTCTGGGAAATTCCTCCGCGCTGACCTTGGCGTGGACGGCCGGCTGCATCGCCGGATTCCAGTTCGGCGCCATTTTTACGCAGCAGATGCTGTACCGCTTTGGAATGGATGCACTGGTCCCGCTCTCGATGGCGCTGCTGCTGCCCATCGGCCTTCGAAAGAGCCCTCACCGTCTGGCGCCTGTTGGAATCGGCGCCGTGGTCGGTTTGATTTGCTGGTGGCGAACTGATCAGCAAGCCGCGGCGGTGCTGGTGGCGGGCCTGGCCGGCATGGCGTCCACGCTTTGGATCAACAGGAGACGCCGGACATGAATGCCATCGTCGTCATGGCTTTGGTCACGATCGCCATTCGCCTGTCGGGCCTGGGCGCCGCCCAATGGCTTTCGCGTTGGCCGGCGGCCGAGATTGCCTTGTCGAACGCCGGCCCCAGCCTGATGGCTGCCTATCTGTTGATTCAGATCTGCATCGCGCCAACCTTGCTCTTGCCCGTGGTCGTCACCATGGCGGTGGTGTGGCGCTTCGGAGGACTGCAGATTGCCTTTGTCGCCGGTTGGCTGGCGCTCATGGCCGCACGCCATCTTTAAAGTCAAAGGGGCGCCGCCCGCACCGCGGCCGTCTTCGCCTCGCCCGGCAAATCGACCATCGGCCCCGTGCCGCTGTAGCGGTCTAGCGCCAGATAGATCGCGGGCGTGATGTACAGCGTGATCACCTGCGAGAAGATCAGCCCGCCCACCACCGCCACGCCCAGCGGCTGACGCAACTCGGCGCCGGCGCCAAGGCCCAACGCGAGCGGCAGCGCGCCCATCAACGCGGCCAGCGTGGTCATCAGGATCGGCCGGAAACGCAACCGGCAGGCCTCGCGGATCGCATCAACCGGCTTCATGCCCTCGGTGCGTTGTGCATCGAGCGCGAAGTCGATCAGCATGATCGCGTTCTTCTTCACGATGCCGATCAGCAGCAGGATGCCGATGGTCGCGATCAGCGTCAGGTCGAAGCCGAAGAGCTTCAGCGAGAGCAGCGCCCCCACCGCCGCCGACGGCAGGCCCGCAAGAATGGTCAGCGGGTGGATGTAGCTTTCATACAGCACTCCCAGCAGCACGTAAATGACCAGCACCGCCAGCACCAGCAGCACGGCCTGGCTCGACTGCGAACTCTGGAACACCGCCGCATCGCCACCGTAGGTGGTGATGATCGAGGGCGGCATCTTCAGTTCGTCCTTGTAGCTGTCGATCTTCGCGGTCGCGTTGCCCAGCGGTACATCAGGGGCGAGGTTGAACGACACCGTCACCGCCTGCAACTGGCCCTGGTGGTTGACCGAGGTCGGCCCCACGGTGCGCTTGATGGTCGAGAAGGCCGACAGCGGCACCAGCCGGCCGGTGGTGCTTCGCACCGACAGGCGCGAGACATCGTCCTCGAACTGGCGGTCGCTGTCGGCGGCCGAGAGGATCACCTGGTAGGTGTTGCTCGCGGCGTAGATGCTGCCGATCTGCCGGTCGCCATAGGCGTTGTAGAGCGCGGTGCGCAGGTCGCCCACCGCCACGCCGAGCACGCCGGCCTTGTCGCGGTCGATGTCGAGCGTGGCCTGCAGGCCGCGGTTCTGCGAGTCGCTGGTCACGTCGCGGAACGCCGGGTCGGCGCGCATGCGCTCCATGAGCTTCGTGGACCACGGCACCATCTCGCCGGCGTTCACGCTCTGCAGCGTGTACTGGAAGCGCGCCTTGCTCTGGCGCCCGCCCAGCCGCAGGTTCTGCACCGGCTGCATGTAGACGGCAATGCCCGGGATCTCGCGGAAACGCTGGCGCAGCGATTCGAGCACCTTCGCCATCTGCGGACGCTCGCTGCGCGGCTTGAGCACGGCGAACAAACGGCCGGAATTTTGCGTAGCGGTCGGGCCGCCCACGCCGACGAAGGAGCTGACGTAGTCCACGCTCGGGTCGGCCTGCAGCGCATCGGACACGCGCGCCTGCAGCACCTTCATCGCGGCGAACGAAATGTCTTCGGCGGCTTCGGTCGTGATCTGGATCTGGCCGATGTCTTCCTCGGGGAAGAAGCCCTTGGGAATGGTGACGAACAGCCAGCCGGTGACAACGAAGGTCAGGCCCGCCATCGCCAGCATCAGCTTGCGGTGCTCCAGCGTCCAGTCGAGCGAACGCATGTAACCGCCGTGCACCGCGCGGTAGCCGCGCTCGAAGGCGCGGCCGATGGCGGTGCCGGGTTCGGGGTGCTCTTCCTCGTGGTCCATCGCGCCCTCTTTGCGGGGCACATGCTTGAGCAACCGGCTCGCGAGCATCGGCACCAGCGTGAGCGACACCACGGCCGACACCAGCACCGCCAGCGCCACCACCACCGCGAACTCGTGGAACAGCAGGCCGATCACGCCCGGCATGAAGAAGATCGGGATGAACACGGCCACCAGCGAGATGGAAATCGACACGATGGTGAAGCCCACCTCTCGCGCACCGCGCAGCGCCGCCGCGAAGGGCTCCATGCCCTTCTCGACGTAACGCATGATGTTTTCGAGCACCACGATCGCGTCGTCCACCACCAGCCCCACGGCCAGCGTGATGCCCAGCAGCGAGACGTTGTCCAGGCTGTAGCCGAAGGCGTAGAGCAATGCCACCGCGCCGATCAGCGAAATGGGAATGGTCGCGGCCGGAATCAGCGTGGCCACCAACCGGTGCAGGAACAAAAAGATCACCAGCACCACCAGCGCGATGGTGCCCAGCAGCGTGAGCTGCACGTCGTGCACCGCCTCGCGGATCGAGAGCGAGCGGTCGTTCACCATCTGGATCTCGACCGACTGCGGCAGCTCGGCCTTGAAGCGCGGGATGAGCGCGCGCACCGCGTCCACCACCTGCACGGTGTTGGCATTGGGCTGGCGCTGCACGGCCAGCGAGATCGAGTCCTGGCCATTGAAGCTGCTCGACGTCTTGACCGACTCGAAGCTGTCCTCGATGGTGGCGACTTCGTCGAGCCGCACCGGGGCGCCGTTGCGCTGGCCGACGATCAGCTTGGCGAAGTCGGCCGCCTTCACGAGCTGGCGGTTGGCCTGGATGGTGAGTGTCTGGCGCGGACCGTCGAGCGTGCCGACCGGCGTGTTGGCATTGGCCGAGTTCACCGCCTTGGCCAGTTCGTCGAGCGTGATGTTGCGCGCGTTGAGCAGGTCGGCGTTGGCCTTGATGCGCACGGCAAAGGCCTTGCGGCCGTACACACCCACCTGCGCCACGCCGTCGATGGTCGAGAGCGTGGGCGAGATCAGGTTCTCGGCATAGTCGTTGAGTTCGGCCGGGTTCATCGACGGCGAGATCAGCGCGATGAAGAGCACCGGCGCATCGGCCGGGTTCACCTTGCGGTACGAGGGCAGTTGGGTCAGTTCCTGCGGCAACTGGCGCTGGGCGCGCAGCAGCGCGGCCTGCACGTCGACCGCGGCGGCATCGATGTCGCGGCTGCTCACGAATTCGAGCGTGAGCGAGGTCACGCCCTGCGTGTTGACCGAGCTGATGGTCTGCAGGCCCGGGATGGTCGAGAACTGCTTTTCGAGCGGCAGCGCGACCGAACTCGCCATGGTGTCCGGGCTGGCGCCGGGCAGTTGCGCGTTGACGTTGATGACCGGCGTGTTGTAGCTGGGCAGCGCCGCCACCGGGATGCTGAAGTACGCAAAGATGCCGATGACCACCACCGCGGCGGACAGCAGCACCGTCATCGCGGGACGACGGATGCAGAGCTCCGAGATGTTCATGCGCGTTCCCGCACGGGCTTGGCGTCCGACGAAGCGGCGCTGCCGGGCGTCACGCCCGTGGTGCCGTTGGGCACAGCCGGCGCCTTGGCATCGACGCGGACCTTGCCGCCGGGCCGCACGTTCTGGCTGCCCTCGATCACCACCTGCTCACCCGGCTCGACGCCGCTCACCGCGACCTTGGTGCCGAAGGTGTGCAGCGTCTTGACCTTGCGGCGCGTGGCGGTCCTGGACTCGTCGACCACGTAGAGCGACGTGCCGTCGGCCAGCATCATCAGCGCCGCGGCCGGCACCACCGTGGCGCCGTCGAGCGTGCGCACCGTGATGCGCGTGCCGACGAACTGGCCGGGCCAGAGGCTCTGGTCGGCGTTGCTGAACACAGCCTTGGCGCGCACGGTGCCGATCTGCGGATCGACCGTGTTGTCGACGAAGTCGAGCGTGCCGTTCAGCGGCTCCTTGCGTCCGGTGACCACGGCCTCGACCTTCGAGCGGGTGCGCGCGGCGGCCAGCAGGTCTTGCAGGTTGCCCTCGGGCACCGGGAAGCTCACGGCGATCGGGTCGAGCTGCGTGACCGTGACCAGCGACAGCGTCGGCTGCACCAGCGTGCCGGGGTAGATGTTGACGGCGCCGATGCGCCCGGCAATCGGCGCGCGCAGCGTGGCGTAGCCCAGCGCCACCTGTGCCGACTGCACGGCGGCGCGGTCGGCCGCGACGGCGGCGCGTTGCGCTTCGAGCTGCGACAGCGTGGCGTCGGCCGCGCTCTTGGCAATGAAGTTCTGCGCCACCAGGTCCTGGCTGCGCTTGTACTGGCGCTCCAGGTCGGCCATGGTGGCCTCGTCCTTTTGCTGCTGGGCCCGGGCGCGCGCCAGGTTGGCCTGGTCGTTGCGGTCGTCCAGCGTGAACAGCAACTGGCCCGCCTTGACGAACTGCCCTTCCTTCACATGCACCGCGCTCACCGTGTTCGTGACCTGCGGGCGCAGGTCGACGCTGTTGAGGGACACCACGCTGCCATTGACCTGCACCGTCACCGGCACGTCCTGCTTTTCGGCCGTAGCCAGCGTCACGAGCGCAGGCGCGCCGCCACCGGCGGTGGTCGGGGCCTTGTCGTTTTTCGCGGCAAGCTTGTTGCCGGATAGGCTCCACCACCCGCCCGCGACGGCTACGATCAACACACCCGCAAGGGCAACGGCAACATTTGTTTTCATGGGGTTCTTGTGCACTTTGGGCTGACAGCAGCTATTGGAGCAGTGGCCGCCCCGCCGTGTCGATGGGCACCGTAAATAAATGTAAAGCAGTGAACGAACTGCGTTGCCTGCAACCCACTGTGTCCGGCGCGACCGACAGCCACCCCGTCGTTAAAATCGCCCGCTCCACAGCCTCTGGATATACCCCATGAACCGCTGCAAGAAACCCACGAACACTCTCACTTTCATAGCGCTTTGCGCAGCAGTCGCAGGCGCTGCGGGCTTTTTCTCGCTCCAGGCCAACGCTCAGGACGAGGTGCCCCGCCCCCAGACCCAGAACGAATCGCTGGTCGGCGGCCGCAATTTCCCCATCGGCACGCTGCGCGGCAAGTTCATCGTGACCAATGCGCCCGACGTCGAACTCGACGGCCGGGCCGACCGCCTGGGGGCCGGCGCGCGCATCCGCAGCGCACAGAACATGCTGGTCATGCCCGGCGCGATCATCGGCCAGCGCTTCCTGGTGAACTACACGCGCGATGCCGCCGGGCTGCTGCGCGAGGTCTGGATCCTCACGCCCGACGAAGCCTCGGCCAGCCGCGAGTCGCTGAACAAGCCGTTCCTGAATGTCTGGCCATTCACCTCGAACGACACCGTCAACACGCAATAAAGAAAAGGCGGCGCGGACCTTCTGCGCCCGCCTGTCGCGCCCTTCTTCTGCAGGAGGGCCATGAAAGAGATTCCCATGAAAAAAGTATTCATCAAGACCTTCGGCTGCCAGATGAACGAGTACGACTCGGACAAGATGGCCGACGTACTGCACGCCGCACAGGGCTACGAGCCCACGCAGAACGTGGACGAGGCCGACCTCATCCTGTTCAACACCTGTTCGGTGCGCGAGAAGGCGCAGGAAAAAGTGTTCTCCGACCTCGGCCGCGTGAAGCACCTGAAGGCCAAGGGCGTGAAGATCGGCGTGGGCGGTTGCGTCGCGAGCCAGGAAGGCGCGGCCATCATTGCGCGCGCACCTTACGTCGACATCGTGTTCGGCCCGCAGACCCTGCACCGCCTGCCCGAAATGCTGAATGACCGCGAGCGCCTGAACCGCCCGCAGGTCGACATCAGCTTCCCCGAAATCGAGAAGTTCGATCACCTGCCGCCCGCGCGCGTCGACGGCGCGACCGCCTTCGTGTCGATCATGGAAGGCTGCTCCAAGTACTGCAGCTATTGCGTGGTGCCCTACACGCGCGGCGAGGAAGTGAACCGCCCGCTCGACGACGTGCTGGTCGAAATTGCCGGCCTGGCCGACCAGGGCGTGCGCGAGATCACGCTGCTGGGCCAGAACGTGAATGCCTACCGCGGCAAGATGGGCGACACCGCCGAGATCGCCGACTTCGCGCTGCTGATCGAGTACGTGGCCGAGATCCCCGGCATCGAGCGCATCCGCTACACCACCAGCCATCCGAACGAGTTCACGCCCCGACTGATCGAGGCCTACGCCAAGGTGCCGCAGCTCGTGAGCCATCTGCACCTGCCCGTGCAGCACGGCAGCGACCGCATCCTGATGGCCATGAAGCGCGGCTACACCGCCATGGAATACAAGAGCACGGTGCGCAAGCTGCGCGCCATCCGCCCTGAACTCGCTCTCTCCAGCGACTTCATCGTCGGCTTCCCCGGCGAGACCGACGAAGACTTCGCCAAGATGATGAAGCTCATCGACGACTGCCAGTTCGACAACAGCTTCAGCTTCATCTTCAGCCCGCGCCCCGGCACGCCGGCCGCGCAACTGCAGGACGACACGCCGCACGAAGTGAAGCTCGCGCGGCTGCACACGCTGCAGGCGGTGATCGACGGCAACGTCAAGCGCTTCGGCCAGGCGCTGGTGGGCAGCACCCAGCGCGTGCTGGTCGAGGGCGCCTCGCGCAAGGATGCGAACGAGCTGATGGGCCGCACCGCCTGCAACCGCGTCGTCAACTTCGAGGGCGACGCGCGCCTCGTCGGCCAGATGACCGACCTGCGCATCACGCGCTCGCTGGCGTACACGCTGCGCGGCGAAGTGCCGACCAGCGAATCGTCGATGGCAGCAGCCCCGGCCGCGCTCGCCCACTGATGGCGAAGCGGCCATCCATACGGGGCTCGTTCCAGCAGCTCCTGCTGTTCGCGTTCCTGCTGATTACCGCGCTGCTGGTGGGCGTGGCCCTGCGCTCCGTGCTCCAGTACGACGTGCTGATGACGCAAAGCCGCGACGCGGCCGCGCGCGCGCTGCGGCTGTCGGGCGCGTCCCAGTCGCTGGCCGAGCGCAGCGCGGCGATGGAACGTGCCGGGCGCCAGTCTTTGGTGCTGAACGACGCCGTGCTGCGCCGCCGCTTCGACGACGCAGCGCGCGAGGCGCACCAGGTGCTCGAGCGCCTTGAAAAGAACGGCCTGGCACCCGCCGGCATCGAGATGTGGCGCACGCAGCTCGGCGTGATCGAGGGCCTGATGAGCGGCAACGCCGACAGCGCCCTGGCCCGCGAAAGCACGATGGCGATGCAGTTCCGCGAACTCGACGCGCTCAACACCAACCTCGCGCAGCAGGCGCAGTTCCTGATCGAAACGCAGAACGATGCGCTGGCCAAGCGCATCGAGAACGCACGCCGCCGGCTGATGCGCGAAGTGGTCGCTGCCAGCGTGCTGGCGGTGGTGCTGGCGCTGGCTTTCGGCATCTGGCTCGCCCGGCCTTTCAAACGGCTCGAAAACGCCATCGTCGGCCTGGGCCAGAACCGGCTCGACGAACCCATCGACATTCGTGGCCCGGCCGACGTTCGGCGCGTGTCGCAGCAGCTCGAATGGCTGCGGCTGCGCCTGACCGAGCTGGACGCCGACAAGGCGCGCTTTCTGCGCCACGTGTCGCACGAACTCAAGACCCCGCTGGCCGCGCTGCGCGAAGGCGTCTCGCTGCTCGAAGACGGCGTGACCGGCCCGCTGAACCCGGCGCAGCTCGAAGTCGCGCAGATCCTGCAGCAGAACACGGTGTCGCTGCAGGGGCAGATCGAGGCGCTGCTGCGCTTCAACGCCGCCGCCTTCGAGGCGCGCGAGCTGCGCCGCGAACGCACCGAGCTGCTGCCGCTGATCGAGGAACAGATCGAGGCACAGCGCCTGCAGTGGCAGTCGCACGGGCTGCGCGTGCGCGCCGAGGGCGAGCCGATCACGACCACGGTCGACCGCGCCAAGCTCGGCACGGCCATTGCCAACCTGCTGTCCAACGCGATCCGCTTTTCAGCCAGCGGCGGCGTCATCACGCTGGCGGTGTCGGGCACGCCGGACGCGGTCTACATCGACGTCAACGACGCCGGCCCGGGCATCGCAGAGGGCGACCGCGACCGGATCTTCGAGCCCTTCTTTCGCGGCGAGCGCCAGCCCGAGCACACGGTGAAAGGCACCGGCATCGGACTTTCCATCGTGCAGGAGTACATTGCAGCCCACGGGGGCCGTATCACCTTGCTGCCTGACGGGCCCGGTGCACGCTTTCGCATCGAATTGCCGCGCACAGCCTGAGCACTCACCGCGCCCCATCCGAAACACCGCCTCGCGTCCCCTTCTTCAACCCATGTCTTTTTCGTTCGTCCGCAGTTCCACTTTCGCCGGGGCGATGACCGTGCCTTTCGTCCTGCTGCTGGCCGCCTGTGCCATCCAGCCGAAGCCGCCCGCCGAAGCCGATGCCCTGCCGCCGCCCACCGTCCTGCCGCGCGTGATGCCCGTCGAGGCCGAGCCCAGGGCGCCCGCCACGCAGCCGGCATCGATCTTCACGCTGATGACCCAGGGGCCGCTGGCGGCCATGCTGTCGTACGCCGACAAGGTGCGCCCGCTGAACGGCGCCGACCTGAGCGCCGAGATCGCACGCGTCGGCGACCCCGGCGATTCGCCCACCGCCCAGATGCAGTTGGCGCTGTTGCTCTCGCAGACGCGCGTGCCGGCCGACCTCGCGCGTGCGTTGGGCCTGCTGCAGCGCGTGATCGCCAACCCCGCGCCCGAAGCACAGGCATTGCAGCCGCTCGCCCGTGCGCTGGCCGCGCGCTACATCGAGCAGCGCCGCGTCGAGGACGACCGCGACAAGCAGGTGCAGCAGCAACGCGACAGCCAGCGCCGCATCGACCAGCTCAACGACCGCATCGAAGCCCTGCGCGCCATCGAGCGCAGCTTCGCGCGGCCCGCCAGCACGCCGGCGCCCGCAGCAACACCCGCACCGACAACCAACGGAGCAAAACCAAGCCCATGAGCACTTCCGGCGCCCGCCTCCTCGTGGTCGACGACGACCCGGACATGCTTCGGCTGCTCTCGATGCGGCTGGTGTCGGCGGGCTACCAGGTCACGGCCGTGACCTCGGCCGAAACCGCGCTGACCCAGCTCGAAATCGAGCATCCGCAACTGGTGCTGAGCGACGTGCGCCTGCCCGGGCGCGACGGCCTGCAGCTCTTCGACGAGATCCGCAAGCGCCACCCCTCGCTGCCGGTGATCCTGCTCACGGCGCACGGCACCATTCCCGATGCGGTCGAAGCCACGGCGCGCGGCGTCTTTACCTACCTCACCAAGCCCTACGACGCGCGCGAACTGCTCGAAAAGATCGCCCAGGCGCTGGCGCTCGGTGCGCCGACCACCACGCCGAGCAAGACCGGCGACGACAGCTGGCGCTCGGAAATCGTGAGCCGCAGCAACCGCATGGCCGAACTGCTGGCCGAGGCGCGCATGGTCGCCAAGTCGGACGCCTCGGTGCTGCTGCGCGGCGACTCGGGCGCCGGCAAGGAACTGCTGGCCCGCGCCATCCACAAGGCCAGCGCGCGCGCCGACAAGCCCTTCGTGGCCGTCAACTGCGGCGCCATTCCCGAGGCGTTGCTCGAGTCGGAACTGTTCGGCCACATGAAGGGCGCCTTCACCGACGCCCACGCCAATCACAAGGGCCTGTTCCAGCAGGCCGACGGCGGCACGCTGCTGCTGGACGAAATCGGGGACATGCCGCCCGCGCTGCAGGTCAAGCTGCTGCGCGTGCTGCAGGAGCGCGCGGTGCGCCCGCTGGGCGCGAGCCAGTCGATCGAGGTCGACGTGCGCATCGTCTCGGCCACCCACCGCGACCTCGACGCCGCGATGGAAGCGGGCCAGTTCCGCGAAGACCTGTATTACCGCCTGAACGTGGTGACGCTCACGCTGCCGCCGCTGTCGGCGCGGCGAGAAGACATCCCGCTGCTGGCCAACCACTTCCTGCAGCGCCTGTCGACCAAGTACGGCAAGCGGCTCTCGGGTTTCGCGCCCGAGGCGCTGAAGGCGCTGACCACCGCCGCCTGGCCCGGCAACGTGCGCCAGTTGTTCAACGTGGTCGAGCAAGTCTGCGCGCTGTCGAGTTCGCCGCTGATCCCGCTGGCGCTGGTGCAACGCGCACTGCGCGTGCCGACGGTCGAGGTGCAGACCTATGCCGAGGCCAAGCAGCGTTTCGAGCGCGATTACCTGGTCGGCCTGCTCAAGCTGACCGACGGCAACGTGGCCGACGCGGCCCGCCTGGCCGACCGCAACCGCACCGAGTTCTACCGCCTGCTGCAAAAGCACGAGCTCACGCCGGGGCACTTCAAGGCCGACGTTGTCGCCAACGGCAGCGACCCTGTCGCTGAGTAGCGACGCACCTAAGCTGTTGATTTAAAAGGCCATTCCCGACCAGCCCCCAAGGCTTGTCGGGATTCGGCGACAAAAACAGGGGTTTTGAGGCCTTCCGGCCGGCCCGATCCCCCGAAACGACTTCCAGATCATCCCAAGTCGTTGATCTGAAAGCGTTTTTCCAGCCTGGCACAGGGTTTGCCCCTGTACTGGCATGACAGCACTCACCAGCCCATCTTTCGCACTGCGCCAGCAGCGCGACGGCCTGCGTCAAAAGCAGTTTTCCCCCTCGCGGCCCCGTGCCGCGGGCCATTCGCTGGCCGCGCTCGCAAGCGCTGGCGGCTCCGCAACGGATTGCGTCTTCAAGCGCCTTCCTGCCATTGGCGACACCCCTTCCCTCGACAAGCAACGTTGGTAAATCGCATGAAGCCAAACGACTTTTCGCAACTGAATGTTCTGGCCGAGGCCGACTTTTCGCACCGCAGCCCGGTGCGTGAAGAACGCCATCCCAACGCGGTCACGGCTCCCCCGGTCAATCGCGGTTCGATGACGCCCCGCCCCTGGCGCGGTTTCTGGAACAGCCTGGGCACCGCCGCACTGGTCAAGCTCGGCGCGGGCCCCGCGGCCGAAGACGCCAGCGTCCAAGCCGCCCAGCAGGTCAAGCAGCCTTGGCAGCGCGCCGCGGCACAACGCCGCCTCGCGTTCATGCTGCTCACCGTGCTGAGCACCGTGATCGCTTCGGTGCTGTTCGCCAGCGTGCAACCCGACTACGACAACATCTGGCTCGAATACGGCCAGATCGGCCTGTACGGCCTGCTGTCGGGCTGGGTCGTGACCGGTTTCGTGACCGCGCTCATGGGCTTCTACGTCTCGGTGCGCGGTGACAAGCACGCGCTGTCGGCCAAGCAGGTCGTCAACCACCCGATGAACCCCGAAGCACGCACCGCGATCATCATGCCGATCTGCAACGAAGACGTTGCCACGGTGTTCGCCGGCCTGCGCGCCACCTGCGAATCGGTCGCCTCCACCGGCCATGCGAAGCAGTTCGACGTGTTCGTGCTGTCCGACAGCTACGCACCCGCCACCGCCGCCGCCGAGCGCGCCGCCTGGGAAGACCTTCGCGCCGCCCTGGCCGAAAGCCCGAACCAGCCGCAGGTCGAGGTGTACTACCGCCTGCGCACCCGCCGCACGCACCGCAAGGCCGGCAACGTGGCCGACTTCTGCCGCCGCTGGGGCAAGGACTACCGCTACATGGTCGTGCTCGACGCCGACTCGGTGATGAGCGGCGACTGCCTGACCTCGATGGTCAAGCTGATGGAAGCCAACCCCACCGCCGGCATCATCCAGACCGCGACGCAGGCCATCGGCCACGTCACGCTGCATGCCCGCGCACAGCAATTCGCTTCCCGCGTGACGGGCCGCCTGTTCACACTGGGCATGCAGTTCTGGCAACTGGGCGAATCACACTACTGGGGCCACAACGCGATCATCCGCGTCGAGCCCTTCATGAAGCATTGCGCGCTGGCCCCGATCAAGGGCACCGGCGGCATGTCGGGCGGCATCATGTCGCACGACTTCGTCGAAGCCGCGCTGATGCGCCGTGCCGGCTACAACGTGTGGCTGGTGTCCGACCTGGTCGGCAGCTACGAGCAACAACCGCCGGACCTGCTGGCCGAACTGCAACGCGACCGCCGCTGGTGCCAGGGCAACCTGCAAAACGCCCGCCTGATGGCCGAGCCCGGCATTCACCCGGTGCACCGCGCGATGTTCGTGACCGGCACCATGGCTTACGCCTCGGCGCCGCTGTGGCTCGCGTTCCTGACGCTGGGCACGGCCCTGTGGCTCAGCGGTTCCAGCCTCGTGTCGAGCTGGAGCGTGCTGCCCGCCGAACTGGCTGGTCTGTGGGTCTGGACCCTGTGCCTGTTGTTCCTGCCGCGCGTGCTGGGCATCGCTGCCGTGCTGATGCGCGGCGAGCAACGCCAGTACGGCGGTGTGTGGGGCCTGGTGAAGAGCTCGGTGCTCGAAAGCGGCCTTGCCATCGTGCAGGCTCCGGTGCGCATGCTGGCCCACTCGCTGTTCGTGGTCGTGGCCCTCACCGGCATCAAGCTCGACTGGAAGTCGCCCCCGCGTGAAGCCGCTGCTGTGCCGTGGAAGATCGCTGCCGCGCAACTGGCACCGATGTCGCTGGTGATTGCCGCGCTGGCCGTGGGTGTCGCAATGATCGACCCGAGCGCACTGATCTGGCTCATGCCTGTCGGCCTGCCGCTGCTGCTGGCGATTCCGCTGACCGTGCTGACCAGCCAGATCGCGCTGGGCACCACGCTGCGCGACCGCGGCTTCCTGCTGATTCCCGAGGAATCGCGTTCGCCGGCCGTGCTGCGCCGCGCCTGGATGCATGCCCTGCGCCTGGCGCGCCCGGCACTGGCAACCGCCTGATGCGCTGAACCACAGCCCCCAAAAAGAAAGCCGGCCACTGCGCCGGCTTTTTTCATGGTGCTTCGCGGGGGCCTACTTGCCCTGCAGCGCGGCAACGAACTCCTGGGAGTCGAAGCCTTCCCTCATGTGATGGCCCTTGACGATCAGATAGGGAATGCCGTCGCCGCCCAGGCTGTCGAGCTTCGACTTGCAGCCATGGTCCTTGTCGATGTCGCACTGCTCGTACTGGAAGCCGTACTCGGCCATCCAGCCCTTCGCGGCGCGGCAATTGGGACACCAGTCGGCGGTGTACATGAAGACGTCTCCCGGCTTCGAGCTGGCGGCCAGCGCGGCGAGTTGCTCGGTACTGCTGTTTCCGCTCAGTTTCGATGCAAGGCTGGACACGCTCACGCCGGCCGGGCCCCGCTTCTGGATCACTTGATAGCCCAGGTAGGCTCCGCCGATCAGCAGGAGCAGCATCAGCCATTTGCCCCACGGCAGGCCGTCACCGTCCGATACCGCGTGGGTGCGTTGCGGTCGATGCCCCACCGGCGATGCAGGGCTGCGGGCGTCGGCGGCCTTGTTGTAGGCCACACCGCAACCCGGGCACTGCCAGATCGGCGCATCCGTGTTTTCGGGGCGGACAAGCTGGCACTTGGCGCAGATGGTTGGCATGTGGGGAACTCCTCCGCCGCAAAGCTTAGCAAAGTCAAATTGCCAGGATGCCTCAGGCCCTGGCTCGTCGAGCGGGCGGTTCACCGGGTGCGCGCACGTACGCACAGACCAGTGAAACCAGCTCCCTCTTCAGTTCCGGAGAATCAAGCAACCCGTTCAAGGCCGCGTGATGCACGACGCCTTCCATGGCCGCGGAAATCACCTGCGCGGCGATGTCATCGCGTTTGGAGCCGCGGCGCTTTCGATGGGTCGAGACGATCGTCTTGTAGTGCTGCAAATACCGCGCATCGAACGCGTCGTGGGCAGATCGTGTTTCTTCGCTGCGCGGCGCTTCTTCGAGAAGCGCGCGATGAAGCGCCGGGCGCGAGCCATGAACGGCCAGCATGCCTTGAACGAGCGAATCGACGCATTCTTCAAGCGGCCTTGCGTCTTCACTCGCAGCCTGAAGCACACCGAGAACATCGTCGAAGTGACGGCGCCTGAGCGCTTCGATCAACGACAGCTTGTTGGGAAAGTACTGGTAGAGCGAGCCGATGCTCACGCCAGCCATTTCGGCGACCTCGTTGGTCGTGAATCTGGCCCAGCCCCGCTGGCCCAGAACCTGAGTCCCGGCCTCGACGATGGCATCGACCGTTGCGCGGGAACGTCGAAGGCATCCCGTTCCCGGCGTTGAACCCGGGCGACACGCTGGGCGGGGAAGCCACCGGAGAAGTGGTCTCGCCCCCGAGGGCAGTGGACTCGCGTCGGGTGATCTGGTGATGCACGTCCAGGGCTGGCGCGAGTACGCCGTTGCGCCAGCCACCGATTGCACGCGTCTGGACAACAGCGAACTGCCGCTGCCGGCAGCCCATCTCGCACATGGCTGGACGGCCTACGCGGCACTGACGCGCGGCGTGCAGATCCGCCCCGGAGACACGGTGTTCGTGACCAGCGCCGCCGGCGCCATCGGATCGATGGCAGGCCAGATCGCCCGCTTGCTGGGCGCAGGCCGGGTCATCGGCAGCACGGGTTCGCGGGACAAGGCAGATCGGCTGATCAGCGAACTGGGCCATGACGCGGCCGTGGTCCGTGGCGCGGGGCCAATCGTGGATCAACTGAGAGCAGCAGCGCCCGACGGCATCGACGTTCTGCTCGACAACGTCGGCGGCGAGCAGTTGCAGGCGGCCGTCACCACTGCGCGCGAGAACGCGCGTTTCGTGATCGTCGGCACGCTGTCCGGGCAGCTTGCAAGCCACGGCGCGGGCAGGACCCCACCGGTCGAGCTGGATTCGGTCCAGCTCCTGCTGAAAAAGATCGTGATGCGCGGATACAGCGCCGATGACGACCCGGACGCACGCGCCGAATGGAATCGCCAGTTCGGCATCTGGCTGCGCTCGCGCAGCATCGTGTTTCCGCACGTCGTGCTCAAGGGCATCGAACAGGCGCCCGAAGCTCTGCAGAGAGTCGCGCAAGGGCGGTACTTCGGAACCGTCTTGGTCGCGCTGTGAATCGCCGCGAAGGATGGACCCGAGTGTGGCTAGAATCGCGCACTCATTTTTCAAACCACGGATCCTTCGATCCCCTGGAGCGCCAATTGCCCCGATTCGCCGTCATCACTCTCTGACGCCGACAACACCACTTCGCTGGTCATGTCGGGCGCCAAGCTGCGTTCCCCACTGACCAGACACGGCCTTCACGGCCGACGAAGTCGATCTCTTTTCCCAGCTTCGCTCCCGCACGTTGTCGGTTCTTCCTGATTTGCATCTGGAGAACAACGTGTTCCCTCTCTCTTCTTTTTCTCTTTCGTCGATTCCGCTGCTCAAGTACCCACGTACTGCGCACCTGGAAGGCTCGCGCCTGCAAGCCGGCGACACCGACGACGGCCAGGCGCCGTTGTCCGCGCTGCAGGGCCTGCATGTGGTCATCGAGGAAAAACTCGATGGCGCCAACGCGGCCGTGTCGTTCACCTCAGCCGGCGAACTGCTGCTGCAATCGCGCGGCCACTACCTGGCCGGTGGCGCGGGCGAGCGGCAATTCAACCTGTTCAAGCACTGGGCCGCTGCGCATGAAGCGGCGCTGCTCGAACGGCTCGAAGATCGCTACGTGATGTACGGCGAGTGGTGCTTCGCCAAGCACAGCTGCTGGTACGACCGGCTGCCGGCCTTCTTCCTGGAGTTCGATATCTACGACCGTCAGGCGAAGCGCTTTTTGTCGACGCCCGCGCGGCAAGCGCTGCTTGCCGGCAGCCCGGTGCTGTCGGTGCCCGTGCTCTACGAGGGCGAAATGCCCAAACACGCGAAGTCACTGCGCACGCTGGTGCGACCTTCGCTTGCGCGCAGCGCTGGCTGGCAAACGGCCTTCGAGCAGGCGGTGGCGCACGAGGGCCAACCGCTTGATCTCGTGCGGCAGCAAACCGACCTGTCCGACATGGCGGAGGGCCTGTACCTCAAGACCGAATCGGACGGCCAGGTGACCGGTCGCTACAAGTGGGTGCGACCTGATTTTGTGCAGACGATTCTCGACTCGGGTTCGCACCACACCCGCCGGCCGGTGCTGCCCAACCAGCTCGCGCCGGGCGTCGATCTCTATGCGCCGACGCCGGCAGTGACATGGCAAGACCTGGGCTTGCACACCCTGCGCGATCCCGCCGCGCTGACAACAACCACAAGGAGGTCGCGATGACTTATGACGATCTGCGCGCCCTGGTGCCCGCGTCCGGCAAAGGCACCGACTGGGCGCAGTGCTGCGAACTGCTGCCGGCCTTGTTGCGTCTCGAAGAAACGCCGCAAGACCCGTACTACCACGCCGAAGGCAATGTCGGCATCCACACGCGCATGGTGCTCGACGCGCTCGTCGCCGACGCGCACTACCAGCTCGCCGATGCCGACGGCCGCTTCGTGCTGTTCATGGCCTGCCTGCTGCACGACATCGCCAAGCCCGACACCACGGTGATCGACGAGGCCAGTGGACGCATCGGCCAGCCGGGCCACTCGCGACGCGGTTCGGTCGATGTGCGCGTGCTGATGTGGAAGGCCCGCGTGCCCTTCGCATTGCGCGAGGCCGTCTGCCGGATCATCGCCGTACACCAGTTGCCGCTCCACGCCTTCACCTCACGCAAAGGCGTGCGGCCCGAGTGGCTGGTCCACAAACTCTCGTGGGAGCTGAGCCTGCCCGACCTGTGCTGCGTGGCGCGCTGCGACATGCTCGGGCGGCACTACGAAAAGCGTGCGGACAGCATGGCCGACATCGCGCTCTTCCAGCAGTTGGCACAAGAAGAAGGCTGCTGGGAAGGCCCACGACAGATGGTTGATGCCCACACCCGCCTGGCCTACTTTCGCGGCGCCGACACCAGCCCCGACTACCCGCTGTTCCAGACGGCGGGCTCGCAGGTGACGGTGATGTGCGGCCTGCCCGCGAGCGGCAAGAACCACTGGGTGGCGCAACATCGCAAGGGCTGGCCGGTCGTGTCCTTCGACGATGCGCGCGCCGAGCTGGGGCTGAAACACGGTGAGAACGACGGCATGGCCGCGCACCACGCGGTCGACCAAGCCAAGGCGCTGCTGCGCAAGCAGGAACGCTTCGTCTGGAACGCCACGCACCTGAGCCAGCAGATGCGCACCAAGACGCTCGACCTGCTCTGGGCGTACCACGCGCAGATCGAGCTGGTGTACCTGGAAGTGCCGCACGCCGAGCTGATGCGCCGCAACCGCGAGCGCGACACCACGCTGTCGAACGCGGACATCGAGCGGATGCTGCATCGCTGGGAGCTGCCGGCGCCTGTGGAGGCGCACGAGACGGTCTACGAAGTGCAGACCTGAAAACGACGAAGCCCGCCGGGGAATGCCCCGGCGGGCTTCTGTCTATATATGTACGAGGCTCAGAACGGCAGCTTCGGACCACCAGGGCCACCCATACCGCCCATGCCCTTCATGCCGCCCATCTTCTTCATCATCTTCATCAGGCCGCCGCCCTTCATCTTCTTCATCATCCCTTGCATCTGCTCGAACTCGTTGAGCAGGCGGTTCACTTCCTGAACCTGCACGCCGGCACCGGCCGCAATGCGGCGCTTGCGCGTGGCCTTCAGCAGCTCTGGCTTGCGGCGTTCCAGCGGGGTCATGCTCTGGATGATTCCTTCCTTGCGGCGGATGTCGCGCTCGGCACGCGTCATGTCGGCCTCGCTCGCCTTGGCGGCCATCTGCGCGGGCAGCTTGTCCATCAGGCTGGAGAGGCCACCCATCTGCTTCATCTGCTGAAGCTGGCCCAGGAAATCGTTCAGGTCGAAGCCCGCGCCGCTCTTGACCTTGGCCGCGAGCTTCTGCGCCGCCGCCACGTCGACGCCGGCCGTGACCTGCTCGACCAGCGCGACGATGTCGCCCATGCCCAGGATGCGGCCCGCATGGCGTTCGGCGTCGAACACTTCGAGGCCATCGATCTTCTCGCTGGTGCCTGCGAACTTGATCGGCACGCCCGTGACCTGGCGCACCGACAGCGCCGCACCACCGCGCGAGTCGCCATCGGTCTTGGTCAGGATGATGCCGGTCAGGGGCAGCGCTTCCTTGAAGGCCTTGGCGGTGTTGATCGCATCCTGGCCCTGCATGGCATCGACCACGAACAGGGTTTCGACCGGATCGAGCGCCGCGTGCAGCTGCTTGATTTCGGTCATCAGCACTTCGTCGATGGCCAGGCGGCCGGCGGTGTCGACCAGCAGCACGTCGAAATAGTGGCGCTTGGCGTGATCGAGCGCGGCGCGCGCGATATCGAGCGGCTTCTGGTCCGGCGTGCTCGGGAACCATTCGGCGCCGGCCTGCTTGGTCACGGTCTTGAGCTGCTCGATGGCGGCGGGGCGGTAAACGTCGCCCGACACCGTCAGCACCTTCTTCTTGCGCTTTTCGATCAGGTGCTTGGCGAGCTTGGCGGTGGTGGTGGTCTTGCCGGCGCCCTGCAGGCCGGCCATCAGGATCACGGCCGGCGGCTGGGCCGCGAGGTTGATGTCCGAGACGCCTTCGCCCATGGTCGCGGCAAGTTCGCGGTTCACGATGCCGACCAGCGCCTGGCCCGGCTTGAGCGAGCCCAGCACTTCCTGGCCCAGCGATTTTTCCTTCACGCGGGCGACGAAGTCGCGCACCACGGGCAGCGCCACGTCGGCTTCCAGCAGCGCCATGCGCACTTCGCGCAGCATGTCCTGCACGTTGCTTTCGGTGATGCGCGCCTGGCCGCTCATCGTCTTGACGAGGCGGGAGAACTTTTCTGTGAGGGCGGTGGCCATGAACGGGATGCCTTGCTGCCCGCTGCGGCGGGTCGGATGGAAAGTCTGGAAGACGAGGGGAGAACTTGAAGTCGGGCGCTGGGAACGCAAGGGCGAGACGCTAAACTCCGACCGATGATTTTAGCGATCCCCTCTCCACTCGGCGTGGCGCTGGGCATCGCCACCGCGGTGGCCTATGGATTTGCCGCTGCCGCGGGTGCCAGGCTGAGCCGCCAGGCGACCCAATGGGCCCTTGGCATTGCATGGTTACTGCACGCTGCGGTCCTGGGCCACGGCCTCGTGGGCAACGAACCGCGCTTCGGCTTTGCGCCCGCGCTTTCCGTCACCGCCTGGCTGGTGCTCACCGTCTATGCGGTCGAAAGCCGCATGTATCCCCAATTGAAGGTGCGCCGCGCGCTGGCCTGGCTGGGTGCGGCCGCCGTGTTGCTGGCCATCCTGTTTCCTGGCACGCCGTTGCATGTCAGCGCCTCGCCCTGGTTGCCGCTGCATCTGGCGCTCGGCATTGCCTCTTACGGCCTGTTTGGCGCGGCCGTGGTGCACGCCTGGTTGATCACGCGGGCCGAAAAGCAGATTCGCCTGACGAGCGGCACGCCGGGCGATGGTGGCGTGCCGTTGCTCACGCTCGAACGGCTCACCTTCCGCTTCGTGACCGCCGGCTTCGTGCTGCTCTCGGCCACGCTGCTGGCCGGCCTTCTGTTCAGCGAGCAGCTGTACGGCGCCGCGGGTCGCATCTGGAAGTGGGACCACAAGACCACCTTCTCGGTGCTCGCGTGGCTCACCTTCGCGATCCTGCTGATCGGCCGGGCGCGCTTCGGCTGGCGCGGTCGCACCGCACGCCGCGTGCTGTACGCCGGCTCGGCCCTCCTGTTGCTCGCCTATGTAGGCTCCCGCTTCGTGCTCGAAGTGGTGCTGACGCGTCCTCCCGTATGAAGTATTTGCTTGTCCTCGCCGTGCTCTGGATCGCGATCTGGCTCTGGCGCAAGAACCGGCGCGAAGAAATGCGCGATGCGCAGCGCGAGCGCGCGGCCAAAGCGCAGCGGGCGCCCGCCGCACCCGCGGTCGGCCCGCCGCAGGCCATGGTGCGCTGCGCCCATTGCGGCCTGCACCTGCCGGCCACCGACGCCATCGCCGGCCCCGGTGGCGTGGTCTACTGCAGCACCGCGCACCGCCAGGCCGGCGCGGCGCCCGGCTGAGCACGCAGCGCCCCTCATGAGTTCCCCCCTCTGGTCGCGCGGCGAACCGGTCACCGACTGGGACGTGCTCGAACAGGGCCGCGGCCAAAGCACGGCCCTGCAGCGGCTCTGGCGCGGCTTCATGGTCGCGCGCTGTTTCGTCGCGCTGGTGCTGGTGCTGTTGCAGTGCGTGGCCTTCGCGCTCGGGCAGACGATGCAGCCGGTGGCCATCGCGATCTCGGCCGGCTACCTGATCGCCAGTTGGCTGGGCATGCGCTACACGCGCTTCGTGCCGCCGATTCGCGGCTTCACCCCCCTGTGGCTGCTGACCATCGGCGTCGACCTCGCCGCCTTCACCTCGCTGCAGGTGATCCAGGGCGGCAACGTCAACTACACGCCGCTGTTTGCGCTGCCGGTGCTCATGAGCGCGGTGCTCGGCACGATGACCGTGAGCCTGGGCACCACGGCCACCGTCACGCTGCTGCTGCTGGCCGACGCGGGCTGGCACTGGCTGCAGCAGCCGATCGACTCTTCCGGCCGCTTCGTGCAGGCGGCGCTCACCGGCACCGGCCTCTTCGTGGTGGCCCTGCTCGCCCACGAACTGGCCCGCCGCCTGACACGCGAGGAGGCGGTGGCGCAGCGCAACCGCAGCAGCGCGCAGATGCAGGCGCAGGTCAACGACCTGGTGATCGAGACGCTGAGCGAAGGCGTGCTGGTGATCGACGCCGAAGGGCTGGTGCACGCGGCCAACCCGGCGGCCGATGCGATCCTCGGGCAGGGCCTGGCAAAAATGACGCCGCCGTTCGCGCTGCATGCGCAGCCGGCCTGGCATGCGCTGGCCGCGCTCGCGCGCCAGACCTTCGCGCGCCGGGCGCCGCAATCCGAAGAAATTCCCGTCGCGCAGGCGCGCGGCGCAGCGCGCGAGGTGCGCGTGCGCACGCGGCTCACGCCCACCAGCGACCGGCATGTCGACAGCCTCTGCGTGATGTTCCTGCAGGACCTGCGCGAACTCGAAGCCCGCATCCGCACCGAGAAACTGGCCGCGATGGGCCGCATGTCGGCCGCCGTCGCGCATGAAATCCGCAATCCGCTGGCAGCCATCACCCAAGCCAGCGCGCTGCTCGCCGAAGACCTGACCGACCCCGCGCACCGCAAGCTCACGAGCATGGTCCAGCACAACGCGCAGCGGCTGGCCCGCATCGTGGACGACGTGCTCGACGTCTCGCGGGCGCGCCAGCAGCGCGTGCTCTCGCTCGGCGAGCAGGTCGTGCTCGACCCCGCGGTGCAGGTGCTGGCCGATGAGTGGGTGCGCCAGACGCAGCGCAAGGGCGTGCTCATCACGCTGGACGCCGCTCAGAGCGACGTGCGCTTCGACGCCGAACACCTGCGCCGCCTGATGGTCAACCTGCTCGACAACGCCGCGCGCTACGCCGGCAATCGCGAAGGCTCGATCCAGGTGCTGACGACGCTCCAGCGCGGGGGCACCCATCGCCCCAGCCTGGCGGTGTGGAGCGACGGCGCGCCGCTGGAGCCGGCAGTGAAGCGGCATCTGTTCGAGCCTTTCTTCTCGTCCGAGAGCCGCTCGAGCGGGCTCGGCCTGTTCCTTTGCCGCGAGCTGTGCCGGCGCCACGGCGCCACCATCGGCTACGAACGACGCTCGCTTGTGCCGGGCGGCCCCGAGGGCAACGAATTCTTCGTCAGCTTCGCCGCCAGCGAAAACCGGCTGACACAATAGGGCCGTGAGCATTCCGCACCCTCCCACCCAGCGCCCCGCGCAGATCCTGGTCATCGACGACGAACCCGACCTGCGCACGCTCTATGAGCTGACGCTGCTGCGCGAGGGTTATCGCGTCGAAGCCGCGGGCAGCGTGTCCGAAGCCTGGCAGCACCTCGAAGCCGGCCGCTTCGACGCGGTGATCACCGACATGCGGCTGCCCGACGGGCAGGGCATGGAAATCATCCATCGCATCCAGAGAGACCAGCGCAGCGAGCGCTGCGTCGTCATGACCGCCTACGGCTCGGCCGAAAACGCGGTCGAGGCGCTGAAGGCGGGCGCCTTCGACTACCTCACGAAGCCTGTCGACCTGAAGCAGTTCCGCGCCGTTGTCGCCTCTGCCGTGCAGGCGCGGCAGGCGTCGCCGCTGCCGCCGGCCCGCGCCGTGCGGACAACCCCGGCAAGCAGCGAGACACCGCTGGTGACCACGGGCAGCGGCGCTGCTGCGCTCGACCGGCTGGTGGGCGATTCGGAACCCATGCGCCTGGTCAAGTCGCGCATCGCGAAAGTGGCGCGCGGCATGGCGCCGGTGCTGGTGCGCGGCGAATCGGGCACGGGCAAGGAACTGGTGGCGCGTGCGGTGCACGCCTGCAGCCAACGCAGCGACGGGCCTTTTGTCGCGGTCAACTGCGGCGCGATTCCCGAGAACCTGCTCGAAGCCGAATTCTTTGGCGCCAAGAAGGGCTCGTACACCGGCTCGGCGCAAGACCGCGACGGCTATTTCCAGGCCGCACGCGGCGGCACCTTGTTCCTCGACGAAATCGGCGACCTGCCGCTGGCCATGCAGTCGAAGCTGCTGCGCGCCATCCAGGAGCGCAGCGTGCGCTCGATCGGCTCGACGCAGGAAGACGCGGTCGATGTACGCATCGTGAGCGCCACGCACAAGGACCTGCACGCCGAGGTGCAGGCCGCGCGCTTCCGGCAAGACCTTTTCTACCGCCTCAACGTGATCGAGATCGCGGTGCCCGCGCTGCGCGAGCGCCGCGAAGACCTGCCCGCGCTGTGCACTGCCCTGCTCGCGCGCATCGCGCAAGACGGCGGCTTGCCCGTGCCGCACCTGTCGACCGAATTGCTGCGCCGGCTGGCGCTGCACCCGCTCGACGGCAATGTGCGCGAGCTTGAAAACCTGCTGCACCGCGCGGTCGCGCTCAACGACGGCGACGAACTGCAGCTCGACCTGATGAGCGCTGCCGCCACGGCAGCGGCTGCCGCAGAAGCCGCCGCCACAGGACCTTCCCCGCTGTCGCCCGCCGGCGATCTGCCCGTTGCCACCGCTCCCGTTGCGCCTGTCGCAGAACCCAAGCTTGCCGCGCCCCCATTGCCCTCCGATCTGCAGGCTTACCTCGACCAGCAGGAGCGCGAAATCCTCGTGCGCGCGCTGCACGAAAGCGGCTTCAACCGCACGGCAGCCGCCGCGCGGCTCGGCATGAGCCTGCGCCAGATCCGCTACCGCATCGCCCGGCTGGGCATCACCACGCCCAACGGCGACGATGGCGCCAGCAGCCATGCCGACGACTGAAGCCTCCGCCGACGACGGCCTCTGGCAGGCCGGCTGGTATCGCTTCGCCAAGGCACTGCGCTCGCCGAATTTCGGCCCTCGCCCCGAAGGCGCGCAGACCGACCTGGTCGTGTTGCACTCGATCAGCCTGCCGCCCGGCGAGTACGGCGGTGACGCAGTGCAACAGCTCTTCACCAACCAGCTCGACTGGGACGCGCACCCCTACTTCCAGAGCATCCGCGGCCTGGCGGTGTCCTCGCATTTCTATGTGCGCCGCAACGGCGAACTCTGGCAGTTCGTGAGCTGCGACGACCGCGCCTGGCATGCCGGCGTGTCGTCGTGGCGCGGCCGTGGCAACTGCAACGACGACTCGATCGGCATCGAACTCGAAGGCCTCGAAGGCCGGCATTTCGAGGAGGCGCAATACGAGACGCTCGCAAGCCTCTGCGCCGCCGTCGCGCAGCACTACGCCATCGCGTACATCGCCGGTCACGAGCACATCGCGCCGGGCCGCAAGCAAGACCCCGGCGAAGGTTTCGACTGGCGTTTGCTGCGCGAACAGCTCGGGTGGGATCAACAAATGTTTCCTGCTCAGGTGGTGCAGCGCTAATTTTTTCAATCGCGTTGCGTCCCGTGATGCGCCGTTCTTGCGGCGCAGCAATGCGACAATTGCAAACGCTCGATCCAGCAACCATGCGCCCTGCAGGCCCAAATCGGCCTGCAAGCCAAGCCCCATGCGGCTTGCGCCACCATAGGCCAGTATTGATGCGGCACCGCTGGCCGTGTCCTATGCCGAAAGAAATATCGGTAGTGGTTGTATCCAGAGGAAAACGCTACATCTAGTGGGTTGTACCCCTCCCACACCCTAGATATAGTGTCTTCCGTCCGACGCTCAATGTCGGCGCGACACCCGCCAAGGCGTCGCCATCCAACAAGAATTGCCAACCGAGA
Source organism: Variovorax sp. PAMC26660 (assembly GCF_014302995.1). Lineage (NCBI taxonomy): Bacteria > Pseudomonadati > Pseudomonadota > Betaproteobacteria > Burkholderiales > Comamonadaceae > Variovorax > Variovorax sp. PAMC26660. Next base: position 3,582,561 of record NZ_CP060295.1, on the reverse strand, counting down.
GGAAGCGAATGCAAACAGCCCTGAACCCCCAATCGACCCCGCGTGCCGTTCCCTCGACGCCACCGCAGCAGCAGCGAGACACTGCTGGCTCGTCCACCGGCCAGAACCTCGCGCACTACCAGATCATTCGCCGCAACGGCGCCGTCGTGCCCTTCGAGCCGAACAAGATCGCCATCGCGATGATGAAGGCCTTCCTGGCGGTGCACGGCACCCAGGGCGCAGCTTCGGCCAGCGTGCGCGAAACGGTCGACACGCTCACCCAAGCCGTGATCCGCGCCATGGTGCGCTCGCGTCCGGGCGGCGGCACCTTCCACATCGAAGACGTGCAAGACCAGGTCGAGCTCGGCCTGATGCGCGGCGGCCACCACGAAATCGCGCGTGCCTACGTGCTGTACCGCGAACGCCGCACGCAAGAGCGCTCCAAGCAGGTCGAGCACGACACGCCGGCCGCACCCGCGTTGCACGTGCTGGACAACGGCGAGCTCGTCGCACTTGACCTGAACGAACTCAAGGGCCTGATCGAGTCCGCCTGCGAAAACCTGGGCGACAGCATCACCGCCGCGCCGATCCAGGCCGAGACGATGCGCAACCTGTACGACGGCGTGCCACTGGACGAGGTCTACAAGGCCTCGATCCTGGCGGCCCGCACGCTGATCGAAAAAGACCCCGACTACACCTTCGCCACCGCGCGCCTGCTGCTGCACACGATCTTCAAGGAGATCATCGGCCGCGAAGTGATGCCGGCCGACCGTGCCACGGCCTACGCCGACTACTTCCCGCAATTCATCAAGAAGGGCGTGGACAACGAACTGCTCGACGAAAAGCTGCTGCAGTACGACCTGCCCCGCCTGGGCGCCGCCCTGAAGGCCGAGCGCGACAACCAGTTCGACTACCTCGGCCTGCAGACGCTGTATGACCGCTACTTCCTGCACGTGCGCAAGACCCGCATCGAGCTGCCGCAGGCTTTCTTCATGCGCGTGGCGATGGGCCTGTCGCTGAACGAAATCGACCGCGAAGCGCGCGCCATCGAGTTCTACGAAGTGCTGTCGTCCTTCGACTTCATGTCGAGCACGCCCACGCTGTTCAACGCCGGCACGCTGCGCTCGCAACTGTCCAGCTGCTACCTGACCACCGTGCCCGACGACCTGGACGGCATCTACGAGTCGATCAAGGAAAACGCGCTGCTCTCGAAGTTTGCGGGCGGCCTGGGCAACGACTGGACCCGCGTGCGCGCGCTGGGCAGCCACATCAAGGGCACCAACGGCGAATCGCAAGGCGTGGTGCCGTTCCTCAAGGTGGTCAACGACACGGCCGTGGCGGTGAACCAGGGCGGCAAGCGCAAGGGCGCCGTCTGCACGTACCTGGAAACCTGGCACCTCGACATCGAGGAGTTCCTGGAGCTGCGCAAGAACACCGGCGACGACCGCCGCCGCACGCACGACATGAACACGGCCAACTGGATTCCCGACCTCTTCATGCGTCGCGTGATGGAAAAGGGCACCTGGACGCTGTTCTCGCCCTCCAACGTGCCTGACCTGCACGACCTGTTCGGCGCCGACTTCGAGAAGGCCTACGTCGCCTACGAAGAGAAGGCCGCCCGCGGCGAGATCAAGCCGGCGCGCACGCTGCAGGCCTCGGACCTGTGGCGCAAGATGCTCACGATGCTGTTCGAGACCGGCCATCCGTGGATCACGTTCAAGGACGCCTGCAACGTGCGCTCGCCGCAACAGCACGCTGGCGTGGTGCACTCGTCGAACCTGTGCACCGAGATCACGCTGAACACCAGCGACACCGAAACCGCCGTGTGCAACCTGGGTTCGGTGAACCTGCTGCAGCATCTGAAGGACGGCAAGGTCGACCAGGAAAAGCTGAAGAAGACGATCTCGACCGCGATGCGCATGCTCGACAACGTGATCGACATCAACTACTACGCCGTGAAGAAGGCGCGCGACTCGAACCTGCGCCACCGTCCGGTCGGCCTGGGCCTGATGGGCTTCCAGGACTCGCTGTACGAACTGCGCATTCCCTACGCCTCGCAGGAAGCCGTGCAGTTCGCCGACGAATCGATGGAAGCCATCTGCTACCACGCCTACTCGGCATCGGCCGACCTGGCGCGTGAGCGCGGCAAGTACTCGAGCTACAAGGGCTCGCTGTGGGACAAGGGCATCCTTCCGATCGACACACTCGACCTGCTCGAGAAGGCACGCGGCGGTTATGTCGAAGTCGACCGTTCGTCCACGCTCGACTGGGACGCGCTGCGCCAGAAGATCAAGACGCAAGGCATGCGCAATTCGAACTGCGTGGCCATTGCACCGACGGCGACCATCTCGAACATCATCGGCGTCGACGCTTCGATCGAACCCTGCTTCGGCAACCTGTCGGTCAAGTCGAACCTGTCGGGCGAATTCACCGTGATCAACCACTACCTGGTGCGCGACCTCAAGCGCCTGGGCCTGTGGGACGACGTGATGGTCATGGACCTGAAGCACTTCGACGGTTCGCTGCGTCCGATCGACCGCGTGCCGCAAGACGTGAAGGCGCTCTATGCCACCGCGTTCGAAGTGGAAACCACGTGGCTCGTCGAAGCCGCCTCGCGTCGCCAGAAGTGGATCGACCAGGCGCAGTCGCTCAACATCTACATGGCCGGCGCATCGGGCAAGAAGCTCGACGACACCTACAAGCTCGCATGGCTGCGCGGCCTGAAGACCACCTACTACCTGCGCACGCAGAGCGCGACGCACGCCGAAAAATCGACGGTGCAATCGGGCCGTCTCAACGCGGTGTCGTCGGGCAACGACGCACCTTCGGGCATGAGCGCACTCGAAGCCGCCGCTGCTGCAGCGAAGGCACAGATGAGCGCGATGCCTGCCACCGACATCGCGTTCTGCGGTGTGGACGATCCGACCTGCGAAGCGTGCCAGTGAACGTGTCGATGCTCGCGACACAGAGTCCGTGAGCCAGTGAGGCGCATGCAAAAAATCGCGCGACGTTCAGACAATGAAGGCATTGACTGACATCGCGCGATGCATGCGAGCAACATAACAACCACATAAATGGAGCGCGATGTGAACGAGCACTTTGCAACTTACATCGTTACTCCGATAATTTGAGCATTGGATTTTTCTATGTTGACCTGGGACGAAGAAGTCAAGCCCTCCTTACCAAAGGATATGCAACAAGGATTGCAGCACCACAACGCATCGACCAGCGGCTCGCCCGCAGGTCGTTCGGTGGATGCTCCGACTTCGTCGATTGCACAACCCGCAGCACTGCGCACGCTCGATGACGGCGCCGCTGCGCCACTGCGTCAGGTCGCACCGACCGCCACTGCGGTCCCCGCTGTCGCCCAGCGCGTCAAGGCTTCCGACAAGCGCATCATCAACGGCCAGACCGATGTCAACCAGTTGGTGCCGTTCAAGTACAAGTGGGCCTGGGAAAAGTACCTCGCCACCTGCGCCAACCATTGGATGCCGCAAGAAGTAAACATGACGCGCGACATCGCGTTGTGGAAAGACCCGAACGGCCTGACCGAAGACGAGCGCCGCATCGTCAAGCGCAACCTCGGCTTCTTCGTGACCGCCGACTCACTGGCCGCCAACAACATCGTGCTGGGCACCTACCGCCACATCACGGCTCCCGAATGCCGCCAGTTCCTGCTGCGCCAGGCCTTCGAGGAAGCGATCCACACGCACGCGTACCAGTACATCGTCGAGTCGCTCGGCCTGGACGAGAGCGAGATCTTCAACGCCTACAACGAAGTGCAGTCGATCCGCGAGAAGGACCAGTTCCTGCTCCCGTTCATCGACGCCATCAGCGATCCGCACTTCAAGACCGGCACGCACGAAACCGACCAGACGCTGCTCAAGTCGCTCATCGTGTTCGCCTGCCTGATGGAAGGCCTGTTCTTCTACGTCGGCTTCACGCAGATCCTTGCGCTGGGCCGCCAGAACAAGATGACCGGCGCCGCCGAGCAGTACCAGTACATCCTGCGCGACGAGTCGATGCACTGCAATTTCGGCATCGACCTGATCAACCAGCTCAAGCTCGAAAATCCCGGCCTCTGGACCTCCGAGTTCAAGGCCGAGATCAAGGACCTCTTCATGAAGGCCGTCGAGCTCGAGTACAAATACGCCGAAGACACGATGCCGCGTGGCGTGCTCGGCATGAATGCCTCCATGTTCAAGGGCTACCTGCGCTACATTGCCAACCGGCGTGCACAGCAGATCGGCCTCGAAACGCTTTTCCCGAACGAAGAAAACCCGTTCCCCTGGATGAGCGAAATGATTGACCTGAAGAAAGAGCGCAACTTTTTCGAAACCCGCGTGATCGAGTACCAGTCGGGTGGTGCGCTCTCCTGGGATTGAATCTTTCCGATAAGAATTAATGAATTCAAGAATTGCCCTTGCCACCGATCGCGCCACAGAGCGCGGCATGGATGAGGGCTCAGGTGTTCATGGTGCTGGGGCTCAGATTCCAACGCCATGAATCGCTTCACGCTACCAACGTGCGTGGAGTGCTTCAATAGGTTGATTTTTTCAACTTGATCAAGGAGAAATAGAAATGGCAACTGCAAAGAAAGCGCCGGCTAAGAAAGCCGCTGCAAAGAAGGCTCCGGCAAAGAAGGTCGTGGCTGCTAAGAAGGCTCCGGCAAAGAAGGTAGCTGCGAAGAAGGCTCCGGCCAAGAAGGTCGCGGCGAAGAAGGTAGCCGCCAAGAAGGCGCCTGCGAAGAAGGTAGCCGCCAAGAAGGCAGCTCCGGCAAAGAAGGCCGCCGCCAAGAAGGCTCCGGCAAAGAAGGCCGTAGCGAAGAAGGCTCCGGCGAAGAAGGCCGCTGCCAAGAAGGCTCCGGCAAAGAAGGCCGCCGCCAAGAAGGCGCCTGCGAAGAAGGCTGCTGCCAAGAAGGCCCCGGCGAAAAAGGCTGCGGCCAAGAAAGCCGCGAAAAAGCCCGCTGCCAAGCCTGCCGCTGCCGCCAAGCCTGCTGCTGCGGCAAAGAAGCCCGCAGCAAAGAAGGCAGCCAAAGCTGCAGCGCCCGCCAAGGCTGCCGTAGCGCCCGCTCCTGCGGCGCAGACGACGCTGAATCCCCAGGCAGCCTGGCCGTTTCCGACGGCCAGCAAGCCCTGAGTTTCTCAGCGGCCTTGAAGGCGCAAAGCCCGGCACCTCACGGTGTCGGGCTTTTTTCATGGCGCCGGAACAAGCCGGCGAGCCGGCTGAGAATTACAGGCCCAGAGCCTTGCGATCGACCTGGTAGTTCTGCGGACCGCGCTGCGCGATCTTGAGCGCCCCGATGCGATTGCCCAATGCCGCGCATTGCGCGAGCGGCCATTCCTTCTCCAGACCGAACAGCAGCGCGCCACGCCATGCGTCGCCGCAGCCGGTGGGCTCGACCACCTCGGTGGCCACGACGCCCGCCACGTGCTCACGCTCACCGTCGATCCAGACTTCGCAGCCCTCGGCCGCCAGCGTGACCACCAGGCCGCGCACGCGCTTCGAGATCTCGGCCAAGCTCCAGCCCGTACGCTGCGACAGCATCTTGCCTTCGTAGTCGTTGACCACGACCCAGCTTGCCAGCTCGACGAAATGCTTGAGCGCTTCACCGTCGAACATCGGCAGACCCTGGCCCGGATCGAACACGAAGGGAATACCAGCGGCGGCGAACTGCTCGGCGTGCTGCAGCATCGCCTCGCGGCCATCGGGCGCGATGATGCCCAGCTTGATGTCCTCGCGCGCGGCCACTTGCGTCACGTGCGCCTGCTGCATCGCACCGGGGTGGAAGGCCGTGATCTGGTTGTTGTCGATGTCGCTCATGATCATCGCTTGCGCGGTGAACGTGCCTTCGAGCTGGCGCACGAACTCCGTGCTGATGCCCAGCGAGCGCATGCGCTCGATGTAGTCGGCGCCATCCGTGCCAAGCGTCGCCATCGGCAAGGCATTGCCGCCCAGCGCATTGAGGCTGTAGGCGATGTTGCCGGCACAGCCGCCGAAGTCACGCCGAAGGGTCGGCACGAGGAACGACACATTGAGGATGTGCAGCTGGTCCGGAAGAATCTGGTCGGCGAACCGGCCCTCGAAAGTCATGATGGTGTCGAACGCGAGGGAACCGCAAATCACTGCTGCCATGGGTGGACCGTTTGTTGAGTGGAAGATGGATGAATGAAGAAAGGACGACGCGCGCGGCGTCCGGCTAGGGATAGAAGGCTTCGACACGGTAGCCCGCAATGGGCGGCAGCGCGGCGGCTTCGGTAGCGGACAAGGTCAGGGGCAACGAGGCCGCACGGTCGGCGCGCGCGGCCAGCACGGCGGATGCGCCATAGTCCGCGGGCATCAGCACGCGGCGCACCACGGCACGCTCTTGCATGTCGAGCAGCGACAGCTCGATAGCCGGCATCGCGAGCGGCACGGTAGCGCTGTTGCGCAGAGTGAAGCTGAGGCGGTAGTCGTTGCCACCACTCTTCTCGCGCGCGAAGGCCGCGCCTTCGATCACGATGTCGCCGATCTGGCGCAGGGCTGCAAGTTCGCAGCCCGTGTATTGGCACAGCGTGGCGAGTGCAGGGCGCAGGCTCGGCTGCCGCGCAGCAATGCCGTCACGCTCATGGCGGATGACCTGCACGACGAGCAACAGAATGGCGAGCACCGCCAGCAGGATGAGCACGCCGCGCACGCCCTTGCGCTGCCAGAAGCCACGCGGCCTTTCGACGGCGTCATCCTCTTCGGCAAAGGGATGGCCTTCCGGCGCCTCGAAGGGTGACGAAAGCGAAAAGTCCGGCTCGCTCTCGACTGCCACCACGGAGGCAGGAGCCTGTGCGGCCGCGCGCTCGTCGCGGGCCTTGGCCCTTGCAATCTTGGCCGACTTGATGCGAGCCCGACGCAGCGCTTTCTGCATCTGCACCTGGTCGTGGTCCTTCTCTTCCTGCTCCCCTTCCCCGTCGTCGCTGGCCCGCTCGACCAGCGCACGCGCCTTGATGCGCGGAGCCACGGGCAGCGGTGGTGCGGGGGGCGGGAGCGAGGGCGGCGGGGCCGCGAGATTCAGGTCGATGTTCGGGAACGGCGGCAGGGACGTCGCGGGAGGCCGCCATGCGGGCTCACTGGCATCGAGATCGGACCAGGGCTCGTCCGCGGCGATGCCATGTTCGGGCAAGGACAACGAAAACTCGGGGGGAAACGAAAACGACGAAAGCGGCAGTTCGGGAGACGGCGAGGCTGCAGGCCCGACGTCTGGCGCAGGCACGGAGGCAGGCAGCGAAGTCTCCGCCTGCACGCGTTGCTGCTGTTCGGGTTCGTCGTCGAAGAAATCCGCGTCTTCCACCGCCTGCGGAGCCTCCGGTTGAGGCTGCGCCAGTTCAGGCAATGGCAACGGTGGCGGTGCAGGTGCAACGAAGGGCTCTGCCCTGGCCTCGCGCGCAGGCTCGACCAGTCCGGGCATGTAGCCACCCTGCATCGGCGGCGATGCGCTCGCCGGCGCACCATCGGGCGCTTCGTGCAGATCGAGCGTGGCGTCGAACACATGGCTGCATCGACCGCAGCGCACCCAGCCGTCCGAGATGCGAAGCTGGTCGCGCACCACCTTGAAGGTGGTGGTGCAGGCGGGGCAGCGGGTGACGAGACTCATGACGGGGCGATTGTAGGGTTGAGCCCTCGCCGCGTGAGTGGATGCGAAGCGACGCGAAAAACGAGGCGCGCGCCTCTCAGCAGCGCGCCGTCATGAGGATCCAGCCGTCCTCGCTGTCACTGACTTCGAGCGCCGCATAAGGTGCATACGCCTCCTTGAGCTCGTCGGCCTGGCGCTCGAGGATGCCGGCCAGCACCAGCGATCCGCCAGCCGCCACATGGCTGCGCAGCAGCGGCGCGAGCACCTTGAGCGGCGTGGCCAGGATGTTGGCGAGCACGGTGTTGTAGTGGCCTTTGGCCGCGTCGGGCAAACCGGCGTTCAGGCGCACGCTGTTGGCCTCGGCATTGAGCCGGGTCGACGAGACCGCGGCTTCGTCGATGTCGACGGCGTCGATGTCGGTTGCACCGAATTTCGCGGCGCCGATCGCCAGGATGCCGGAGCCGCAGCCGTAGTCGAGCACGCGCTGGTTGCCCAGCGTGCCCTGCGTCGCAATCCACCGCAGGCACATGCGCGTGGTGGGATGCGTGCCGGTGCCGAAGGCCAGGCCCGGGTCGAGCCGGATCACCTGCTTCGCTTGCGCGGGTGGCTCATGCCACGTCGGCACGATCCAGAACTCGGGCGTGATCTCGACCGGCGCGAACTGCGATTGCGTCAGGCGCACCCAGTCCTGCTCGGGTACGTTCGCCACGCCGAGCACCGAACAACCTTCGAAGAAATCCTGCAGCGCGAGCACCGATGCGGCATCTTTCGCCAGCGCCTCATCGGGGAACAGCGCGATCACGCGTGAACGCTGCCAGCCCTCCTTGGGCGGCGGCATGCCGGGCTCGCCGAACAGCGCCTGCTCGGCGTCGGTCTGCGCGTCGGCGTCCTCGACCGACACGCTCAACGCATCGAGTGCGTCGAGTGCATCGCTGAGTGCTTCGACCCGGTCTTCGGGCGCCATCAGGCGGAGTTCAAACATGGCGTTGCGTACCTGCTGCTCAGCGCTTGTGCGCCGCCAGCCACTCTTCAAGATAGTGGATGTTGGTGCCGCCGCTCATGAAGTTGGCGTCGACCATCAACTCGCGATGCAGCGGGATGTTGGTCTGAATGCCTTCGATCACGGTTTCGTTGAGCGCCGTGCGCATGCGCGCCATGGCCTGCTCGCGCGTGTCGCCGTACACGATGATCTTGCCGATCATCGAGTCGTAGTTCGGGGGCACGAAGTAGTTGGTGTACGCATGCGAATCGACGCGCACGCCAGGGCCACCCGGCGGATGCCACATGGTAATGCGACCCGGCGACGGCGTGAATTTCCAGGCGTCTTCCGCGTTGATGCGGACCTCGATGGCATGGCCGCGCATCTCGATCTGGCGCTGGGTGAACGGCAGCTTTTCGCCGGCCGCCACCATGATCTGCGTCTTGACGATGTCGATGCCGGTGGTGAACTCCGTGACCGGATGCTCGACCTGCACGCGCGTGTTCATCTCGATGAAATAGAACTCGCCGTTTTCATAGAGGAACTCGAAGGTGCCGGCACCGCGGTAGCCGATCTTCTTGCAGGCCGCAGCGCAGCGCTCGCCGATCTTCTCGATCAGCTTGCGCGGAATGCCGGGGGCCGGCGATTCCTCGATCACCTTCTGGTGGCGGCGCTGCATGGAGCAGTCGCGCTCGCCCAGGTAGACCGCGTTCTTGTGCTTGTCCGCGAGGATCTGGATCTCGATGTGGCGCGGGTTCTGGAGAAACTTCTCCATGTACACGGCCGGATTGCTGAAAGCCGCACCGGCCTCCGCCTTGGTCATCTGGATCGCATTGACCAGCGCCGCCTCGGTGTGCACCACGCGCATGCCGCGGCCACCGCCGCCGCCCGCCGCCTTGATGATGACCGGGTAGCCGATTGCACGGGCAATGCGCTTGTTGGTGGCAGCATCGTCCGAGAGTTCACCCTCGGAGCCGGGCACGCAAGGCACGCCAGCCTTGATCATGGCCTGCTTGGCCGAGACCTTGTCGCCCATCGTGCGGATGTTGTCCGGCGTCGGGCCGATGAACTGGAAACCGCTCTGCTCCACGCGTTCGGCAAAGTTGGCGTTTTCGCTCAGGAAGCCGTAGCCGGGGTGGATGGCCTCGGCGTCGGTCACTTCGGCGGCCGAAATGATCGCCGGCATGTTGAGATAGCTCAGCGCCGATGGCGCCGGGCCGATGCACACGGCCTCCTGCGCCAGCTTGACGTACTTGGCGTCGCGATCGGCTTCGGAATAGACCATGACGGCCTTGATGCCCATCTCGCTGCAGGCGCGCTGAATCCGAAGGGCAATCTCCCCCCGGTTTGCAACCAGGATCTTCTTGAACATGGTCACTCGATGATGAACAGCGGCTGGCCGTATTCGACCGCCTGCCCGTTTTCGCCGAGGATCTGGGTGATCGTGCCGGACTTGTCGGCCTCGATTTCGTTGAGGATCTTCATCGCTTCGATGATGCAGATCGTGTCACCCTCGTTCACCTTGCTGCCGACTTCCACGAAAGCCGCGGCGCCCGGGCTGGACGAACGATAGAAGGTGCCGACCATCGGCGACTTGACGGCATGACCCGTCGGCGCGGCTTCGGCCGCCGGCGCGCTGGCCACGGCGGGGGCGCCAGCGACAGCGGGCGCGGCAACAGCAGGAGGTGCCGCCAAGGTTTGCACATACTGCACGGGTGCGGCACCGCCGCCTTTGACAATGCGAACCTTGCCTTCGGTTTCGGTGATTTCCAGTTCGGAAATATTCGATTCGGACACCAGGTCGATCAGTGTCTTGAGTTTGCGCAGATCCATGAGACTCCAGGGCCGGCTTTACCGGTCATTAGGATATAACTTGGCCGAAAATCGGCGATTTTCGGCGTTCGGCGTTCAACGCCGGCATAAGAAACTGATTCTAACCATGAAGCAGTTCGCGTCGCCAAGTGTCCAGATCGGTGGTTTCGAGCTTGCCCATTTTACGAGCCGTCACCGATCCGCTCCCGTTCAGCACCAGCGTGAAGGGCAAGCCGCCACCGGTATTGCCAAGATTCTTGACCAGTTCCGTGCCTTGCAAACCAGCCAGCCCGATGGGATAGGTGACTGGTGTACGTTGCAGGAACTTGCGCACGGCGCTCGGCTGATCAATGGCCAATCCCACCACTTGCCAGCCGTTGGCTCCATGTTCGCGGAAAAAGGCGTCGATCATGGGCATTTCTTCGATGCAGGGCGGGCACCATGTGGCCCAGAAGTTGAGCAGCACGGGTTTTCCACGCAGGCTCGACAGGAGCAGGTCACCGCCCTCAGGCCGCTCGAAGCTCTGGGCCCAGAAAGCCGCATCGAGCGTCTCGCCGCTCGCCGCACTGCTGCCACGCTCCTTCCACCAGGCTCCGCCGAGCCCGGCGGCAGCAGCCGCAGCCGCCACGCCGGCATAGAGCATGCCGCGTCGTGTGGGCGAAGAAGTCATTCACTTGTCCTTTTCTCGTTCAATCAGTCGGCGCAATGCGGGCAGATCGCCACGCGGCGTGCGCCCCTGGGCATCGGGCTTCAGGGCCCCGCGCAGGTCGTCGAGGTCGTAGACCAGCAGATGCACGCCGATTTCCTCTCCAAGCGCGCGGCTCGGGGCATGCACGCTCAGGGCCTCGACCTGCTCGCCGTGGAAGCCCGTCACCATGCGCGGCTCGTAGTCCACATGGTGATCGATCAGGGCGATTTCGGCCGACTTGGAATCATCGCAGAACAATTGAATATAAATGTCTGACAGCCTGGTGGCCGTTCCGTGCCATACGGCGCCGCCCACATGGGGACGGAAGACGGTCATCCGCTCCATCCATTCGAGCGCCAGCAGGCGCAGCACATGCAGTTCCTGGGGCTGGGTGTCGGCACAGAAGAGCTCGATGTAGTCGCGCACCTCGGCCTCGACCTCATCGTTGTTCGGCAGTGCGGTGCGGGTCGAGAGACCCAGATCCCGCAGCGCCCGGCGTTTGGCCGGGCCATATTCCAGTCCTTCCTCGACAACGAGGCGGGCTGCAGTGGCGGCAATTTCACGCTTGGACGTGTCCATCGGGGCATTTTGCCCGCAGTAGACGGCCCTCACATGAACATCAGTACGAAGCACAGGACAAAGGGCGAGCCGAGGCACAGGCCGTGCATGTCGCCTCCCTAGAATCGACCGATGCACATTCATATTCTGGGTATCTGCGGCACGTTCATGGGCGGACTGGCCGCCCTGGCGCGCGAGGCAGGCCACCGGGTCACGGGCTGCGATGCCGGCGTGTACCCGCCGATGAGCGACCAGTTGCGCGCCCTCGGCATCGACCTGGTCGAGGGTTTCGGCGCCGATCAGCTTGCACTTTCGCCCGACGTGTTCGTGGTCGGCAACGTGGTGTCTCGGGCGCGCTTGCCCGATGGGCGCCCCAAGTTCCCACTGATGGAAGCCATCCTGGATGCCGGCAAGCCCTACACCAGCGGCCCACAGTGGCTGGCCGAGCACGTGCTGCTGGGCCGCCACGTGCTCGCCGTGGCCGGCACGCACGGCAAGACGACCACCACATCGATGCTGGCCTGGGTGCTTGAGCAAGGAGGCAAGGCGCCGGGCTTCCTGGTCGGCGGCGTGCCGCTCGACTTTGGCGTCTCGGCCCGGCTGGGCGGTGGCGCGGCCTTCGTGATCGAAGCCGATGAATACGACACCGCCTTCTTCGACAAGCGCAGCAAGTTCGTGCACTACCGTCCGCGCACGGCCGTGCTGAACAACCTGGAGTTCGACCACGCGGACATCTTCGACGATCTCGCTGCCATCGAACGCCAGTTCCACCACCTCGTACGCACCGTGCCGAGCACCGGACGCTTGGTGGTGAACGCCACCGAAGAAAGCCTGCAGCGCGTGCTGGCCCAGGGCTGCTGGAGCGAGCTCGCGCGTTTCGGCGCGGGCGGTGAGTGGCAGGCACGCGGATCGCACGACGCTTTCGATGTGCTGCACCGGGGCGAGCCGGTCGGCCGCGTCGAATGGGCGCTTTCGGGCCTGCACAACCAGATGAATGCGTTGGCAGCCATCGCGGCGGCCGAGCATGTGGGCGTTGCGCCGGCCGATGCGGCCCGCGCACTCGGCAGCTTCCGCAATGTGCGGCGGCGCATGGAACTGCGCGGCGCGGTCGAGCGCAGCGGCGGCGCGATCACGGTCTATGACGACTTCGCCCACCACCCGACCGCCATTCGCACCACGCTCGATGGCCTGCGCAAGAAACTCGACGATGCCGGCAAGCAAAGTGAGCGCATCCTCGCGGCCTTCGAGCCGCGCAGCAACACGATGAAACTGGGCGTGATGGCGGCGCAGTTGCCGTGGAGCCTGGAATCCGCCGACCTGTCGTTCTGCCACACGGCCGGCCTCGACTGGGATGCCGCCGCGGCGCTGGCCCCGATGGGCGACCGCGCGCAGGTGGCAGGCGCCATCGAGCCGCTGCTGGCGCAGATCGTGGCGGCCGCCCGGCCGGGCGATCACATCGTATGCATGAGCAATGGCGGCTTTGGCGGCGTGCACGACAAACTGCTTGCCGCCCTCCGAGCGAGGGCGGCATCATGACCGCCATGCGCGCCCGCGAGCTGATCGACACCCTGAAACTGCAGCCCCATCCCGAGGGCGGCTGGTACAGCGAGGTATTCCGTTCGGCCGCGAGCGTGACGCCCGCCGACGGCCGCCCGCCCCGCAATGCCCTGACCAGCATCTACTTCCTGCTTGAAGCGGGCCAGCATTCGCGCTGGCACCGGGTGCTGTCCGATGAAGTCTGGGTGCACCTGGAAGGCGTGCCGCTGGCGCTCTGGACCTGCGATGCCGCGATGCGCACAGCGCCAGCCCACACGCGGCTGGGCCCGGTCGATGCCCACGGCACCCGTCCCCAGCACGTGGTGCCGGCCGGGCAGTGGCAGGCGGCCCGGCCGATCCAGGGCCACACAGCAGGCGACTACACGCTGGTCGCCTGCATGGTCGGCCCGGGCTTCGACTTCGCCGACTTCTCGCTGGTGCCACCCGACAGCGACGAGGCTGCGTCGATGCGGCACCACTGGCCCGAGCTGGCCGGGATGCTTTAACCGCGGCGTTGCTTGACGGCCTGCGACAGCGTCTCCAGCACCTGCACCGAATCGTCCCAGCCGATGCAGGCATCGGTGATGCTCTTGCCGTATTCGAGGTCCGAAAGCTGGTCCTTGCCCGGCGTGAACTTCTGGGCGCCGGCCTGCAGGTGGCTCTCGACCATCACGCCGAACACGCGGTTCGAGCCGCTGGCAATCTGGCCCGCGATGTCCTTGGCCACGTCGATCTGCTTCTGGTGTTGCTTGGAGCTGTTGGCGTGGCTGCAGTCGACCATCAGCGTGGGCGGCAGCTTGGCAGCTTCGAGGTCCTTGCAGGCGGCTTCGACGCTGGCAGCGTCGTAGTTCGGCGCCTTGCCGCCGCGCAGGATCACGTGGCAGTCGCGGTTGCCATTGGTCTGCACGATGGCGACCTGGCCGTTCTTGTGCACCGACAGGAAATGGTGACCACGGGCCGCTGCCTGGATGGCGTCGGTCGCAATGCGAATGTTGCCATCGGTGCCGTTCTTGAAGCCGATGGGTGCCGACAGGCCCGAGGCCAGCTCGCGGTGCACCTGGCTTTCGGTGGTGCGCGCGCCGATGGCGCCCCAGGCGATCAGGTCGCCGATGTACTGGGGCGAGATCACGTCGAGGAACTCGCTGCCCGCCGGCAGGCCGATGCGGTTGATGTCGATCAGCAACTGACGCGCGATGCGCAGACCTTCGTCGATGCGGAAGCTCTCGTCGAGGTACGGGTCGTTGATCAGGCCCTTCCAGCCGACGGTGGTGCGCGGCTTCTCGAAGTACACCCGCATCACGATCTCCAGCGTGCCGGCGTACTTTTCGCGCTCGACCTTCAGGCGCTTGGCGTATTCGACGGCAGCCGCCGGGTCGTGGATCGAGCAGGGCCCCATGATCACCAGCAGCCGGTCATCCTTGCCGGCCATGATGTTGTGGATGTTGCGGCGGGTGCCTTCGATCAGCGTTTCGATGGCTGTGCCGCGGATCGGGAAAAAGCGGATCAGATGTTCGGGAGGGGGCAGCACGTTGATGTCCTTGATGCGTTCGTCGTCGGTCTTGCTGGTTTTTTCGACGCTCGCATACCAGCTGTCGCTGGCGGGGGCAGTGTTCGTGCTCATGGGTGCTTCCTTGTTGGAGTGGATATCGTCAGGGCATAAAAAAACCGCCGGGGCTGGATGCGCCGGCGGTTCTGGGAGGGTGTTCGTTTGCTTTACGCGCTCGCCTCTCGTCCGCCGGAAACCGGGAACCAAAAGTAGGCAAAGAAATAAGCGCGGAGGGCGGACATGTGGGCGGAATGTAGCACGGAAAACAAAAGCCCAGTCAAGCGACCAGGCTCTGCGTTGCTTATCGGTAGCCCGACTCGTTGGCGTTGTGGATGATCCAGATCAGGTTGCCGCTGGAGAAATCACCCATGCCGCCACCCGCGAAAATCAGCCGCCCCTGGCCCTTGTAGGTCATCTCGAAACGGTGGCGGTCGCTGCCGAAGTAGAACGGAATGAAGGCCTTGCCGGTGATGTAGGCCCCCTGGTCGGTCGGCTGGCCGGCAAGGTCGGTGACCTGCCTGGCGCTCATGCCGATCTGCAGGCGCGTGAACTTGCTGTTGCGCGCGGGGTTGCCGGTGATCTCGCCTTCGTAGCCGTTCAGGCCCTTGACGGTGCGGCCGCTGCCGGCTTCGACCTTGGAGGAATCGGTCACGTTGCCTCGGCCATCCATGCCGGCGCCGGAACCGCTGCGCGCGGGCGCCGCTGGAGCGGCCGCCGCGGGCGCAGGCGCGGCCTGGGGTTGGCTGCCCGAACCGCCGCGGGACGCACAACCGGCGGTGGCCAGCGCCACCACGGCGGTCACGGCCCACAGCACGGCGGGCGAATTGATCCTGTTCCCCATTGAAATGCTCCTTGAATTCGTCATTCGCAAAAGGAGCGCAGCTTAGCAACCGAAGGAAACAATCGGCAAGTGACGAAAGTCCTAAGCCGTTCCACCTACTGTCAAGCCGTCGATGCGCAGGGTCGGCTGGCCGACGCCCACAGGCACGCTCTGGCCTTCCTTGCCGCAGGTGCCGACGCCCGAATCGAGCGCCATGTCGTTGCCGATCATGGTCACGCGGGTCAGCGCATCGGGACCGTTGCCCACGATGGTCGCGCCCTTGACCGGGTACTGGATCTTGCCGTTCTCGACCCAATAGGCCTCGCTCGCCGAGAACACGAACTTGCCGCTCGTGATGTCGACCTGCCCGCCGCCGAAGTTGGTGGCGTACAGCCCCTTCTTGATGCTGGCCACGATTTCCTTCGGGTCCTTGTCGCCGCCCAGCATGTAGGTGTTGGTCATGCGCGGCATCGGCACGTGGGCGTAGCTCTCGCGGCGGCCATTGCCCGTGGGCTTGACCTTCATGAGGCGCGCATTGAGCGAATCCTGGATGTAGCCCTTAAGGATGCCGTCCTCGATCAGCACGTTGCGCTGGCTGGCGTTGCCCTCGTCGTCGACATTGAGCGAGCCCCGGCGGTCGGCGATCGTGCCGTCGTCGAGCACCGTCACGCCCTTGGCCGCCACGCGCTGGCCGATGCGGCCGGCGAAGGCGCTCGAGCCCTTGCGGTTGAAGTCGCCTTCGAGCCCGTGGCCGATGGCTTCGTGCAGCAGGATGCCGGGCCAGCCGGAACCGAGCACCACGGTCATCTCGCCGGCCGGCGCCGGGCGGGCGTCGAGGTTGGTGAGCGCCGCTTTCACGGCATGGTCGACATACTCGGCGATCTGCTCGTCAGTGAAATAGGCCAGGCCGAAGCGCCCGCCGCCACCGCCCGAACCGATCTCGCGGCGGCCGTTCTGCTCGGCAATGACAGTGACCGACAGGCGCACCAGCGGCCGCACGTCGGCGGCCAGCGTGCCGTCGGCGCGCGCCACGAGCACCACGTCGTACTCGCTCGCCAGGCCCGCCATGACCTGCGCCACGCGCGGATCGCGCGAGCGGGCCAGCTTCTCGACCTTTTCGAGCAGCTTCACCTTGGTGGTGCTGTCGAGCGTGGAAATGGGGTCGATGCCGTCGTACAGCGAGCGGCTCGATGCGATCTTGCGGGTCGGCGTCTTCACGCGGCCGGTGCGGCCTGCGGAGGAAATGGAGCGCACCGTGCGCGCCGCGTCGAGCAGCGAAGCCTCGGAAATATCGTCCGAATAGGCGAAAGCGGTTTTCTCGCCGCTGACCGCGCGCACCCCGACGCCCTGGTCGATGCTGAAGCTGCCGGTCTTGACGATGCCCTCTTCGAGGCTCCAGCCTTCGCTGCGCGTGTACTGGAAGTACAGATCGGCGTCGTCCACCCGGTGCGAGGTGATCTCGGCCAGGGCTTTGCTCAAGTGCGATTCGTCAAGGCCGAACGGCGTGAGCAGGAGCTGTTGCGCCGTGGCGAGGCGCTCGATGGTGGGTTCGCGAGAGATCATCTCGCCATTCTAGGCAGCCGCCCTCTCCCGTGCCGCCCCGAGGGCACTCGGCGCCAGTTCTAGTTCTGGGCCAGCTTCCTGGCCCGGGCGATCGACATCAGGATGCCCAGCCCCAGCCCCAGCGTCACCATGGCCGTTCCGCCATAGCTGATGAACGGCAACGGCACCCCCACCACCGGCAGGATGCCGCTCACCATGCCCATGTTGACGAAGGCATAGGTGAAGAAAATCATCGTGACCGCCCCCGCCAGCAGGCGCGAGAACAGGGTCGGCGCGTTGGTGGCGATGGCCAGCCCGCGGAAGATCAGCAGGATGAAGGCCGCGATCAGCGCCAGGTTGCCCATCAGCCCGAATTCCTCGGAATAGGCGGCAAAGATGAAGTCGGTGGTGCGCTCGGGAATGAATTCAAGGTGCGTCTGCGTGCCCTGCATGAAGCCCTTGCCGCCCACCCCGCCAGAGCCGATGGCGATCATCCCCTGGATGATGTGGAAGCCCTTGCCCAGCGGGTCCTTGCTCGGGTCCAGCAGCGTGCACACGCGCTGCTTCTGGTAGTCGTGCAGCACCTTCCAGTCGACGCCGTCGGCGCACAGCTTCGACTCGAAGCCCACGATCAGCGTCACGGCCACCGCGCCGATCAGCACCGGCGGCACGATCAGCTTCCAGGGCAGGCCAGCAAAGAAGATCACCGCCATGCCCGCCGCCAGCACCAGCAGCGACGTGCCCAGGTCGGGCTGCTTCATGATGAGCCCGACCGGCACCGCCAGCAGCACCGTGGCCACCACGAAGTCGAGCGGCCGCAACTGGCCTTCGCGCCGCTGGAACCACCAGGCCAGCATCAGCGGCATCGCGATCTTGAGAATTTCGCTGGGCTGGATCACAACGCCCACGTTGATCCAGCGCTGGGCACCCTTCTTGGTGATACCGAAGAGCGCCACTGCAACCAGCAGTGCCACGCCCGCCGCATAGAGCGGCACCGCGAACATCATCAGCCGCTGCGGCGGCACCTGCGCCACCACGAACATGATGAAGCCCGCCAGCAGCATGTTGCGGCCATGGTCGATGAAGCGCGAACCGTGGTCGTAGCCCGAGGAATACATGGTCGCCAGCCCCGCAAAGGCCAGCAGGAGCACGGCGAAGGCCAGAAAGCCGTCGAAGCCCTGGAAGATGGGCGCGACACGACGCGCCAGGGAGGGCTGATTGAACACGGCAGACATGGGGGCGAATTATCCGGCTTTCTGTATACGAATTCCGTGTGTTTGGCTCTCCGTGGAATTCCTCCTGCCGACCGTCGCGGATCCGTCGTCACCTCCTTTTACATTTGCCGGGTTCATAAATAAAAGGGAGGATTTGAATGAGGTCTCAACTTCTGCGCCTGTCGCTCGTGGCAGGTCTTTGCATTTCGGTCGCCGCATGCGGTGGTGGCGGCGGTGGCGGCGGCGGCCTCCCCCTCGGCTTGGGCGGCTCGCCCACCCCGACCTCTCCCGCTTCGACGTCGCTCAGCGGCACGGCCGCCACCGGCGCGGCTTTCGGCGGCGCCACCGTCACGGTCCAGGATCAAAGCGGAGCAACGGTCTGCACCACCCAGACCGACGGCCAGGGCACCTACAACTGCGTGCTGTCCCCGGCAACCAAGCCTCCCCTCGCCGTCACCGCAGTGCGCGATGACCAGTCGCTCTACAGCACCGTCGCCAGCAGTGGCGGCACGGCCAACATCACGCCGCTGACCACGGTCATCGTGTCCCGACTGTCGCCGGATGGCCGGCCAGCCAATCTGGCAGCGGCCATCCAGGCCGACGCGGGCACCGTGACCGACGCGCGCCTGCAGCAGCAGACGGCCGCCCTCGCCGCCGCGCTCAAGTCGGTGCTGGACGCTCTCGGGCAAGCCAGCTTCGACCCGATCTCCGGCAAGTTCAGCGCCGATGGCACCGGGCACGACAAGGTGCTCGACGCGCTGCTGGTCAGCGTGCGCCCCGACAGCAGCGCTGCCAACATCGAGATCACCGTGAAGGGCCTTCCGTCGGGCGACGGCGCCTCTCCGACCTCCGTCATCTTCCGCAGCAGCGATGCCTCCGTTCCCGCGCTGCCGACGAGCATCACCGCGGACCAACTGGCCAGCCTTCCCCCACCGACCTTGCTGGCCGATCTGTTCAACCGCCTGAACGCGTGCTACCGGCTGCCGCTGTCGCAACGCGTCACCGCGCCGAACGACGCCACAGCCGTGACCGGCGGCCCGGCCGACGTGACCGCGCCTGCCTGCCGCGAACTCTTCGTCGGCAACGATCCTGCCGGCTACATCAACAGCGGCTTCGGAGTGGGCCGCGATGCCAACAACCAGGGCGGCTTCAGCACCCTGTTTCGTCCCGAAAACACGGGCCGCACCTGGGACCGTGCGAACTTCGAATTCTTCAGGCCGAACGGCGACCTGACGCTGAGCTACCGCGCGACCGACGTGGGGGACAACGTCGTCTTCGGCACCCTCACCGCGCGCAAGGTCGGCGGCACGCTCAAGATCTCGGGGGACGGCCACGTCTACGCCTCCAACGTGCGCCCCGTGTTCGCCTACCGCGACATGATCAACTCGCCCGCATTCAACTCGTACACCACGGGCTACGGCATCCCGATCCGGAACCGGCAGGAAAACGGCGCGGCGCTCTTCAGCAAAGTCATCGTGACCTCGCCGCTGAACAAGGTCCTGACCTTCATACCGCAACCCGGTCTGTCGTTCCTCGTGGTGACCAGGCCCGACGGCACGCCGGAGCTCAACAACGGCATCAACCTGCGCGGCATCTACGAGAACCCGTCCACGCCCGGCAGCCTGGCGAGCCGTGAATCCGGCATCGGCCTGCTCGACCCCCAGTACACCGACCAACAGATCAGCCAGTTGCAGGACCAGAGTGTGTGGAAGTTCGAGTTCGTGCACGCGACATCGGGTGTTCCCAACGTGATCCAGTACGAACGCACGCTCTCGCGCGCTGCAACGATCGGGGAAATCCGCCAGCAGCCACTGTTCGACCTGACACCGGCGATGCGCACCCAGTTGGTCGCCCGCACCAGCGCCGACTCCGGTTTGGTCTACCCCGCGAACAGCGTGAACCAGCCAAACATCCTGGACATCAGCGCCACCGGCAACCAGGACGCATGGGTTGTGCCGCGCGGTGCGCTGGCGCCCTCGGTGCTGACGGCCTACGGCTTCGCCAAGTCGAGCACTCGTTTCAACGACAGCGTCGCTCTGTCGACCACGGCGCGCAAGGCAATGATCGACTGCTCGGCCGAGACGCTTGGCGACACGCATTGCGACAGCAATGCAGGCAAGCAGTACGCAGAAGGAACCCGGGTGCATTACCTGGCGTTCGAGGCCTACAACGCACGCAGCCTCGGCATCACGCGCTACGTGTTGTTCTACAAACAGTTCTGAGAAAGCGTCCGGGCCCCTCGGACTCAAGCAAATTCGAGCTGAACCACGGTGCGCCCCGGTCGGCTTTCCAGCCCCAGCCGGGCGCCGATGGCCCCGGCGCGCTCCGCCAGTGACCGGGGCGCATGCGCTGCATCGAAGCCCCGACCGTTGTCGATCACGCGCAACTGCACCGTCGTGCCCTGCATGCCTGCCTCGATCCGCAGCACGCTGGCGTGGGCGTGCTGCAGCACGTTCGAGATGGCCTCGAACAGCAAAAACTGCAGTTGTCGCATGGCCTGCGCGTCGAGCCGCGCCACCGGCGCGACCTCGTCCACCGCCCACTCGAACTCGATGCCCGCCGCCGCCAACCGGGGCTCCAGCCGGTAGCGCAGCGCCGCGAGCAAGGCGCCGATGTCGCCCGGCGGCAGGTGGATCGAGTCGATAGACAGCTTGAGCTGGTCGAGCGAGTCGCGCAGCGTGCGCAGCAGGTCGCCCGAGCTGGTCTGGCCCGACTGCAACTGCCGGATTGCCGAACTGATGTGCGAGCCCACGCCGTCGTGCATGTCGCGCAGGATGCGCTCGCGCTCGTGGGTGCGCGCCTGGTCGCGCGCCGCCGCTTCCAGCTCTGCATAGGTGGCCGCCAGTTCGCGCTCTCGCTGCGCCACCCGCTCGGCCAGCGCCGCCACCGATCCCCGTGCCTGGACGCTCGCGGCATGAAAGCGCCGCAGCACGATCAGCAGCAGCGCCACGCCGAAGAACACCGAGGAATAGCGAACCCAGGTGGTTTCACCGTAGGCATCGCTGAGCCGGATCACCAGCCAGTCGCGTGCGCCGAACGCCACCGTCACCAGCGCGGCGCCGGCCACCAGCAGTTGCTCGGCGTTCGGCTTGCGAACGGTGGCCACAGCGAAGGCGGCGACGAACAGGAAGATGAGCACGATCTCGACAGCAAGCCAGCCGGTGAGCCACAACGGCTCGTCGCGGTGCAGCGACAGCGCGCTGAACACCACGGTGCCGACCACGATCGCGCCCATCGGCCAGCGCACCCACTGGTAGCGAGGGTTTCGCCCCCATCCTGCGATGTGGAAACCGAACATCATGACGGAGACCGCCCAGCCCGCGTAGCAGGCAGCCATCAGCACGCCCCAAGGCCCCCACGACAACGGCGGCTCGGGAATCACCCCGTCGGCCACGCGGATCGCCCAGCAGAACTCGGCCAGCGCGGCCCAGAAATAGAGGCCCTCGCGCCGCGTCCGCCCTTTGGCATCGACCTCGACCTGCGTCAGCCAGAGCGCCAGCGCGATGCCGCCGACGATCAGGCTGAAGGCGGTCAGCAGTACGGAGCCGGTGAAGCGCCAGGCGTAGGCGCTCTCGAAGAACTCGGTGCGCACCGGCGTGGCCGGTCCGATGACCACGCGCGACAAGCCGGCACGCCTTGCGCTGTCGGCACGCAGGTGGATCTGCAGATGGTTGTCGCCCTTCTTCAGCAGGTGCCCCGGCACCGGTACGTAGATTGGTGCCTTGGCATAGTCGGCCTGGTTGCCGCTGCCCAGGTCACCGTAGACCTGCAGCAGCGCATCGTTGAGCTGCACCTCGAACACGCTGCCGGCGCGCGGAATGAAGATGCCCCAGGGCGCCTCGGGCGTGGCCTCGAGCGTGAACGGCAGGTCGAAGTTCGCGAAGCCGGGCCGGCCCTGGTGCATGCGGTCCCAGTGGTAGGAAAGCTCGACCGGCGCTGTGCGCGTGACACCGTCGATGGTGGTCGTCACGGTGCCCTGGCGCAGTTCGATCGGGCTGTCGGGCGCAGCCGCATTCGCAGCCCCGGCGATGCCCGCAAGGAGCAG
The DNA here is from genome assembly GCF_014302995.1 of Variovorax sp. PAMC26660. NCBI lineage: Bacteria > Pseudomonadati > Pseudomonadota > Betaproteobacteria > Burkholderiales > Comamonadaceae > Variovorax > Variovorax sp. PAMC26660. The sequence continues at coordinate 3,560,239 of NZ_CP060295.1, read as the reverse complement.
CACCGGCCATAGCAAAAGCAGCAACAACCGCCTCGGCAGCATCCGCGCTCAGCCCGGATGAGACAGCAGGCCGAGACGCGTCGCTTCGAAAACCGCCTCGCTCTTGGAATGCACCGCGAGCTTTCCGTAAAGGTTCTTGATGTGGGTCTGCACCGTGTGCACGCTCAAGCCCTTGAGCCGCGCAATCTCCGCATACGAGAAGCCCCGGGCGATCAGCGTCAGCACCTCGTGCTCGCGTGCCGACAGCAGGCCGCGATCGGTCTCCCCTGCGGCCACCTCGGGCGCAACACCTGGCGCGGCGGCGCCCCCCGGCATCGCCGCCGACTGCAGGCTGCGGTACTTCGCCAGCACCCGCCGCGCGATCATGGGCGAGATCGGCGAGGCGCCGGCCTTCATCTCGACGATGGTCTGCGCGATGTCCTCGGGCGCGGCGTCCTTGTGGATGTAGCCCACGGCGCCGGCCTCGATGCTGGCGAGCACGTTCTCTTCGTCGCCGAAGACCGACACCACCAGCGGTTCGCAGCCGGGGAAACGGGCGACGGCATCGCGGATCACGTCCAGGCCGGTGCCGTCGGGCATGCCCAGGTCGACCAGCAGCACATCGGGAATCGTGACGGTGTGGGCCAGCCAGGCCAGCGCCTCCTGCACGGTGCCCGCGCTGCCGAGCCAGAAGAGGCGCGGACTGCGCTGCACGCTGGCCTCGAAAAAGGCGCGTGCGCGACTGTCGTCTTCGACGACCAGCACGCCCCATCGGCGTGGCATTGCGTCGTCGTGAGCCTCTGTATTCATGGTCACGAGCATAAGCCGCGGCGCACAGCGGAAACCCCCAAGCGCATCCCTAGTTCATGGGATGCGCCCATCGCGACCCGCCACGACACTTGCGCCGCCTTTTTGAACATGGATTCGCGCCGGGCGGAACACAACGCGTCGACCTTCACTTCGACCCGCGTCCCGCAAGGTGCCAGCGCCGACGTGGGCTTCAGTAACCCGAACGTAGGCTTTTTAAATCGCGAAGGTCATGCTTTGAATACTTTCGATCACTAGGCGCCCAGCCTGTGCCGGACGGAGGTAAACAAGGTGCCTGCGCCCCCTAAGTCTCGGTAAGCTTGCGGCTTCCCGAGAGACCCCGCAATGCGGGGTTTTCTACGTTGGAAACAGCCTCGCGCGCACAGACCTCATGCAAAATTACCCGGTCCCGGCAAGCGGGGTGCAACGTCGGCACCTCCAGTTTCCTTCCCGCATGGATCCGCAAACCACCCACCTGTTGTACCTGCACGGCTTTCGCTCCTCGCCCCGTTCGACCAAGGCACGGCTGGTCGCGGAACGCGTGGCGCAACGCCACCCCAACCTGCAGTGGTGGTGCCCGCAACTGCCGCCTTCGCCGCACGATGCCATCGACATGGTGATGAAGGGCATCGCGGACTGGCCGCGCAAATCGATGGCCGTGGTCGGTTCGTCGCTGGGCGGTTTCTACGCCACCTACGTGGCCGGCATGACACGCTGCCGCGCCGTGCTGCTCAACCCGGCCGTGCACCCGGCACGCGACCTCACGCGCTACATCGGCGACCAGACCGTGTGGCACGACCCGGCCGAGCATTTCTATTTCCGCCCCGAATACATCCATGAGCTGCGCGCCATGGAGGTCGGCCAGCTCACGCGGCCCGAGCGTGTCTTCGCCATCATCGCCAAGGGCGACGAAGCACTCGACTGGCACGAGATGTCGGCGCGCTATCCCGACAGCAACATCAAGCTGCTCGAAGGCAGCGACCACGCGCTGTCCGACTTCGAAAAAGCCCATCTCGATGACGTGATGGCCTTCATCAACCCCGTCTGAGCACCGCCGGGCCGGACAGCCCTGGCCTGCGTGGGACAATCCGCGCCATGTTTGTATTGTTTGAAGAAGCCGGCAAGTACCTCGGTGGCCGCGTGCTGTCGGAGGCCGAAGCATCGGCACAAGTCGAGCTCGAAACCGGCAAGCGCGTCAAGGTCAAGGGCGCCAACATTGTTCTGCGTTTCGAGAAACCGTCACCCACCGAGTTGATCGCGCAGGCGCGCACGCTCGCCGCCGCGATGGACCTGGACCTTGCCTGGGAATTTGCGGCCGAGGGCGAGTTCGGCTTTGCCGATCTCGCGGCCGACTATTACAGCGACAAGCCGTCGCTCGCCCAGCAGGCCGCCGCACTGTTCGCGCTGTTCGAGGCGCCGCACTACTTCCGCCGCGCGGGCAAGGGGCGCTTCAAGAAGGCGCCCGCCGAAATCGTGCAGCAGGCGCTGGCCGCCATCGAGAAGAAGAAAGCCGTTCAGGCGCAGATCGTCGAATGGGCCGGGCAACTGGCCGAGGGCGTGTGCCCGCCGCCGATCCGCGAGCAGCTCTACAAGATCCTGTTCAAGCCCGACAAGAACGCCCCCGAATACAAGGCTGTGGTCGACGCCTCGCGCGCCACACAGCGCCCGCCGCTCGATCTGCTGGAGCGCGCAGGCGCCATCGATTCGCCCTACCAGTTCCACTGGCGGCGCTTCCTGTTCGAGAACTTCCCCAAGGGCACCGGCTTCCCGGCGCTCGCGGCACCGGCCATCGTGGACGACCTGCCCGTGGCCGTTGGCGTGCAGGCCTTCTCGATCGACGATTCGCAGACCACTGAAATCGACGATGCGCTCTCGGTACAAGGCCTGGGCAGCGGCACCGTCACCGTCGGCATCCACATCGCCGCGCCGGCCCTGGCGCTGACACCCGGCAGCGCCATCGACAACGTGGCGCGTGCGCGCATGTCGACGGTCTACATGCCGGGCTACAAGATCACGATGCTGCCGGACGAGGTGGTCAACACCTACACGCTGCTCGAAGGCGGCGACCGCCCGGCCGTGTCGCTCTACGCGCGCTTCGACGAAGCCACGCTGGAGCTGCAAGGCACAGAGACCAAGCTCGAACGCGTGCCGATCGTCGCCAACCTGCGGCACGACCAGCTCGATGCCGTCGTCACGCAGCCCTGGCTCGAAGACGCCGCGTTCACGAACGACAACACGCCTGAAGCCGCAGCCAACCTGCGCGCCCCGCTCTCCTTCCTGTTCCGCCTCGCGAAGCAGTTGAAGGCGCAGCGCGAAGTGGTGCGCGGCAAGCCGGAGAACTTCAACCGGCCCGACTACAACTTCCGCCTCGTCGGCAACGACGGCAACGAACCCACCGGCAACGAGCAGGTGCAGATCAGCACCCGCCAGCGCGGCGCGCCGCTCGACCTGATCGTGTCCGAAGCGATGATCCTGGCCAACAGCACCTGGGGCAGTTGGCTCGGCGAACTCGGCGTGCCCGGGCTCTACCGCAGCCAGGCCAGCCTGGCGCCCGGCATCAAGGTGCGCATGGGCACGCGCGCGCTGCCGCATGCGGGCCTGGGCGTGAAAAGCTATGCGTGGAGCACCTCGCCGCTGCGCCGCTACACCGACCTCGTGAACCAGTGGCAGATCATCGCGGCCGCGCGCCACGGCAAGACCGCCGCGCTGGCCGCGCCCTTCAAGCCGAAGGACGCCGACCTGTTCTCGATCCTCTCGGGTTTCGACGCGGCCTATGCGACCTACAACGGCTACCAGGGCGGCATGGAACGCTTCTGGACGCTCAAGTACCTGCAGCAGCAGGGCATCACCGAGCTGGAAGCCACGGTCATCAAGGACATTCCCAACGGCGCGCTGGTGCGTGCCGATGCGCTGCCGCTGGTGTTCCCGGTGGCCGGCCAGCAGGAGCGCGGTGCGCGCCTGCGCGTGAAGCTCGGCGAGATCGACGAGATTGCGCTCGACGTGAACGGCACCGTGCTGGAACGCCTCGACACGCCGAAGACCGATGCGGACGGCGCCGCCGACGACGACAGCGGTGAAGACGAAGAAGTGGTGGCAGGCCCTATCGCCATTGCCGTCGACCTGAGCGACAACGAGGCCGCGCCGGAAAACACGCCGGCATGAGCCGCCGGGCCGTTCCCAAGGCGAATACCGAAGCGCGCAGCGCGGAGGTTTGTTCAATGCTCGCCGGCGGATCGTCCGCAGAAACGCGGCCCCTGGAGGACTTTCGAGAATGAATTTCAAGGACTTCAGCACGCTGCAGATTGCACTGGGCGTGTCGGTCATTGCGCACGCCGCGCTGCTCGCGGTGCGCTTCGTCGACCCCGAGTCGTTCAACCGGGTCTTCAGCGAAACGCCGCTCGAAGTGATCCTGGTCAACAGCAAGACCAAGGACAAGCCGGACCCGGGCGCCAAGGTGATGGCGCAGACCTCGCTCGCAGGCGGCGGCGACCTCGAAAAAGGCCGCGCAACCAGCCCGCTGCCGCCATCGAGCTTCACCTCCGTCGGCGATTCGTTCGAGGATTCGCGGCGCCAGGTCGAGGCCATGCAGGCCCAGCAGATGCAGATGCTCGCGCAGCTCAAGCGCGACCTGGCTGCAATGCCCGTGCCCGATCCGCGTGCCGCCGGCGACCCGACCGAAGCCGTCGCGCGCGAGGAAAAGCGCCGCCAGATGGTCGAGCTGCTCGCCGAGATCGAGCGCCGCGTGAACGAGGAAAACGCACGCCCCAAGAAGCGCTACCTGAGCCCTTCGACGCGCGAGGCCGCCTACGCCATTTACGTCGACACGCTGCGCCGCCGCATCGAAGTGCGCGGCACTGAAAACTTCCCCACGGCGGCCGGCAAGAAGCTCTATGGCGAGCTGAAGATGACCGTCACCATCAACAACGACGGCAAGGTGCTCGACACCGCGGTCGATGAAAGCTCGGGCGACCTGACGCTCGACCGCCGCGCGCAGGCCATCGTTCGCAGCATCGGCAATTTCGGCAAGTTCACCGACGCGATGCGCAAGCAGACCGACCAGATCGTGCTGCAGTCGCGCTTCAAGTTCACGCGCGACGAGACCATCGAACTCTCATCGCAGTAGCCCTCAAGAAAGCAAGGCGCCATGGACCTGTACTGTGTAATGGGCAACCCCGTCGAGCACAGCCGCTCGCCTCGCATCCATGCCCGTTTTGCCGAACTCTGCAGCCAGCAGATGGACTATGGCCGGCGCCTGATTCCACTCGGCGCCTTTGCCGAAGGCATTGCCGCTTTCCGGCGCGAAGCCGCTGAACGCGGCGACACCGCGCGCGGCTGCAACATCACCGTGCCCTTCAAGTTCGAAGCCGCCGCGCTGGCGCAGCACACCAGCGAGCGCGCATTGCTCGCGCAGGCCGTCAACACGCTGCGCTTCGACGCCGACGGCGGCATTCACGCGGACAACACAGACGGTATCGGCCTGGTCAACGACATCGTGCGCAACGCGGGTGTGCCGCTGGCCGGCAAGGAACTGCTGCTGATCGGTGCAGGCGGCGCTGCCGCAGGCGTGCTCGGCCCGTTGCTCGACGCGGGCGCCGCGCGCATCGTGGTGGCCAACCGCACCGTCGACAAGGCCGTGGCCGTGGTCCGCCGCCATGCCGCGATCGCACTGCGCCACGGTGCCACGCTCGAAGCCTGGGCCCTGGACGACGTGCCGGGCGCCTTCGACGTGGTGGTCAACGCCACGGCTTCCAGCCTCGCGGGCGATGCGGTGCCGGTGAGCGCATCCGTGCTGCGCGCCGGCGGGCTCGCGGTCGACATGATGTACGGCCCCGCCGCCGCCGGCTTCATGGCCTGGGCCGAGGCGCACGGCGCGGTGGCGCGCGACGGGCTCGGCATGCTGGTCGAGCAGGCAGCCGAGTCGTTCGAGATCTGGCGCGGCGTGCGTCCGCCCTCCGCTCAGGTGTTGGCCGAACTGCGCGCCGAACTGAAATGAAAGCCGTGCTGCGCCTGATCGCCTGCCTCGTGGTGGCGGGCGTGGCACTCCAATTGTTCTTCGTGGTCCGCATCGCGACGATGGCGGTGATCGATCCGACGAGCACGGCCTTCCAGCGCTCCGAGGCCTGGCAGATCGCCATTCACCAAGGCACGGGCGGTGGCTGGCGGCAGCAGTGGGTGCCGTACACGCAGATCAACGACACGCTCAAGCGCGCAGTCATCGCGAGCGAGGATGCCGGCTTCGTCGACCACAATGGCGTGGAGTGGGAAGCCATCGAACGCGCGCGCCAGCGCAACGCCAAGGCCGAGGAACTGGCGGCCAAGCGCACCGCGCGCGCGGTGGCGCGCGGCAAGCCGGTGCAGCCCGTGCGGCTGCGCGGCGGCTCGACCATCACGCAGCAACTGGCCAAGAACCTGCTGCTGTCCGGCGAGCGCACCATGCTGCGCAAAGGCCAGGAGCTGGTGCTCGCCACGTTGCTCGAAGTGCTGCTCGACAAGCGGCGCATCCTCGAGCTGTACCTGAACAATGTCGAATGGGGCGAAGGCGTGTTCGGCGCCGAGGCGGCGGCGCAGTACTACTTCAAGAAGCCGGCATCGCGCCTGAGCGCCAACGAGGCCGCGCGCCTCGCGGTGATGCTGCCGAGCCCCAAGTTCTTCGAGCGCCGGCCCGGCTCGCCCTACCTCAGCAACCGGGCGTCGACGGTCATGGCGCGGATGTCTGCGGCCGAGCTGCCCTGAAAGCGCAGAGCAGGCCTTCGATGGCCAGCACGCCGGCGAAGCCGATCACGTAGGCCAGCACGTCCCACCAGTCGGCCGTGCTGCCGAGCACGATGCGCAAGGCGCGGTTCGGAATGTGCAGGTGCCATGCCGACGCCAGGTACTGCCCCAGCTCGACCGCAACACCCACGCCCAGTGCGGCCAGCGCCAGCGGCAACACGCGCGTGCCGATGACCGTCTTGAAGACGAAGTACACCCACACCACGGCCAGCACGTCGCCGAAGAAGCTGCGCACCCAGCCCCAGCGTGCGCCGACGGTGGCCAGCAGCACGAGCACTAAAAACAGGGCCACCGCCCACACCAGTGAAAGAGGATCGAAACGCCATCGCATGGCCCGTATCATCGCGCCCATATGCTGGCAAAGCTCACAGGTTGGTTGTTGTTGGGAATCGTCCGGTTGCTGACAGGCGCCCAGGCGCGCTGGTACGGTTGTCCGCCGAAGGCCGAGCAGCGCATCTATTTCGCCAATCACCAGAGCCACGCCGACCTCGTGATGATCTGGGCGGCCTTGCCCGAGGAGCTGCGCAGCATCACGCGGCCGATTGCGGCGCGCGACTACTGGGCCAACACGCCTTTCAAGCGCTGGATCACGACCGAGGTGTTCAACGCGGTGTATGTGGAGCGTGCAGCGACGACGCCACCGGCACCTGCCGCATCGGTTATGGCCGAAGCCCCTCCATCTTCGGCTGTACCGCGCGCTGTCGTGGCGCCGCCCGCCGAGCGCATCGAGCCTTCGATGGAGCCGCTGCTGCCGATGTCGCTGCCCTTCGCCGATACGTCCGTCGAAGTCATGAACGAAGTGCAGAGGCAGCTCGACCTTCCTGCGCCGCCGCCTCCACCACCGCCCGCGCCTGAGCCACCGCCTGTGGCAGTGGAGCCTGAGCCGCCTGTGGCAGACGTACCGCCCGCCGTCGACCCATTGGCGCCGCTCATCGAAGCCCTGCGCAGCGGCGACTCGATCATCATCTTTCCCGAAGGCACGCGCGGCCACACCGGCGAGCCGCAAAAGTTCAAGTCGGGCCTGTACGCGCTGGCGACGATGTTCCCCGAGGTCGTGCTGGTGCCGGCGTGGATCGACAACGTGCAGCGTGTCATGCCCAAGGGCGAGATCGTGCCCGTGCCCATCCTCTGCTCCGTGACCTTCGGCGCGCCTGTTCGTGTCGAAGAAGGCGAAGAGCGCCGGCCTTTTCTTGATCGCGCACGCGCTGCGGTGATTGCCTTGCGTGACGTCTGAAATGAAATCCTGTTTTTCTGTTCTTCGCGTTGTGCGGTTTGAGCGCTGCTGCTGTTCAGGGCGACGCTCGCGCCGACACGGGGCTCTTTTTCGCGAATGTCCCCCGCTTCGCTCCTCCTTTATTTCGCGAAAAAGAGCCCCGTATCGGCGCGAGCGTTGGACAGAGCAGTCGTTGACCGGCTGCACACCAGCCGCGTGCCCCTGTGCGAATGACACCAGGTGCTCCCCGCAGCGAAATAAAGGAGGAGCGAAGCGGGGGACATTCGCGGAGGGGAGCACCTGGGGTCATTCGCACTCGCCCCGAATGTGCCCTCTACGAACACAAGCCGCCCACACAACGCGCGAAGAAAACTGACATGAACCAGTTCCTGCGCAGCCTCACCCCGACCCAGCAGGTCGCCGCCCTCTTCCTCATCGTCTTCGGCCTGCTCGTGATCGTGAGCACCACCGCTTTCTTCCTGAGCTTCAGGGAAAAGCGCAACCCCGTGCACGACGCCACCTGGCAGGCCGAGCTGGCGCACTTCCGCGCGCTGCTCGGCACCACGTGGTTCATGGTGATCATCTTCTGGATCGGCTGGGCACTCGGCGAGACAGTCGCCACCGTGCTGTTCGCGCTGATCTCCTTCTTCGCGCTGCGCGAGTTCATCACCCTCTCGCCCACGCGGCGCGGCGACCACCGCAGCCTGATCCTCGCCTTCTTCGTGGTGCTGCCGATCCAGTTCTGGCTGGTGGCCACGGCGCGCTTCGACCTGTTCACCGTGTTCATTCCGGTCTACGTGTTCCTTGCGATGCCGGTGGCGAGCGCGCTGGCCAATGATCCGAGCCAGTTTCTGGAGCGCAACGCCAAGCTGCAGTGGGGCATCATGGTCTGCGTCTACGGCATGAGCCACGTGCCGGCGCTGCTGCTGCTGAGCTTTCCGGGCTACGAAGGCAAGAGTGCGTTCCTCGTGTTCTTCCTGGTGTTCGTGGTGCAGACCTCGGTGCTCGTGCAGCACCTGATCTCGCGCCGCACGCAGCGCCCACCCTTTGCGCCCAACGTGAGCCGCAGCTTCAACTGGACCAGTTGGGGCATCGGCATCGTGGTGGCCAGCCTGGTGGGCGCGCTGTTCTCGTTCATCACGCCTTTCAAGTTCGGACAGGCGCTCGCGGTGTCGGTCATTGCCTGCATCGCCGGTTCGATGGGCCACCTGGTGATGAAGGCGCTCAAGCGCGACCGCGGCATTCCCAACTGGGGCAAGAAGGGCGTGGGCGTGACCGGCGCCAATGGCCTGCTCGATCGCGTCGATGCGCTGTGCTTTGCTGCGCCCATCTTCTTCCATTCGATCCGCTGGTACTTCAACGCCTGACATGCGAATTCTCGGCATCGACCCCGGCTTGACGACCACCGGCTTCGGCGTGGTCGATGCGGACGGCCACGCACTGCGCTACGTCGCCAGCGGCACCATCAGCACGCGGCACCTGGGCACTGGCAACCTGCCGGCGCGGCTGAAGGTGCTGTTCGACGGCATCGCGGAAGTCAATGCGCGCTACCAACCGGATGCGTCGGCGGTTGAAATCATCTTCGTCAACGTCAACCCGCAATCGACACTGCTGCTGGGCCAGGCGCGCGGCGCCTGCGTGACCTCGCTGGTCAACTGCAATCTCTCGGTGGCCGAATACACCGCGCTGCAGATGAAGAAGGCGGTGGCGGGCCACGGCCAGGCCGCCAAGGCGCAGGTGCAGGAGATGGTCAAGCGCCTGCTCGATCTGCCCGGCCTGCCGGGCGCCGACGCGGCGGACGCGCTGGGCATTGCCATCACGCACGCACAGGTCGGCCGCTCGATGGCCCGGCTGGCGGAAGCGGCCGAGTTGTCGAAGACCCACGCCGGCACCTACCGGCAAGGTCGTTCGCGCTGACAGTGGCCTATCGCCTGAAGTCCAGCCGCCCGTGGGTCCAGCGACCATCGATCCGGCGGTTGTCGACGATCAGGCCTACCCATGGCTGCGTGATGGCCGGGTTGCTCAGGTTGATGTAACGACCTACGAGCTGCTGGAGGCCGACCTGGCGAACGTCCAGCAACGCCCGGCGCGCACCGTCGCTCCAGTCGAACAGCATGTAGATGCGGCCGACTGCGATCTTCACGCTGGCCTCGCCTTGCTTCCAGGCTGCGGCGGTGTCGCCGGGGATTGTCGGGTCCGCGCCGCCGTTCCAGCGGCTGGACCAGGCACCACCGATCGACGAAACCTGTGCCGCGTTGAAGGACTGGCCCCAGGCCACGGCATTGACGTCGCTGGCCGCCCCATCGAGGCGAACGCCGGCGGCGAACCGGTTGATGTCTTCACCGTTCGGATCGGGTGCGTCCTGCACGCCGAACGGATTGCGGGGCACTTGAATGGAGGTGTTCATGGCGCCATCGTGCGCCGCTCGATTTTGTTCGGCATGCCGTTTCCGGACATGCGAACGAAAGCCGGAAAGCTGCTACGCCACGCGCTCGGCGATCAGCACCGCGAAGAAGCCGAAGGCGGCCAGCAGCGTCCACTTGAGCACGATCCAGCCGAAGCGCCGGAACTTGACCTGACCCGTGCCGGCGTAGAACGCGAAAGACACGCCGGCCACCAGCAAAAGCAACAGGATGGCCCAGCGAAAGAGAAGCATGAGGAAGTGATGTGGAAGAAGCAGCGGCCTACCAGGCCCGCGCCACTTCGCTGAAACCGCGCGGCGCGCGCTTTTCGTCCTCGAAGGTCACGACTTCGTAGGCATCGCTGTTCGCCAGCAGTTCGCGCAGCAGCTTGTTGTTGAGCGCATGGCCCGAGCGGAACGCCGTGTAGGCGGCCAGCAGCGGCTTGCCGATGATGTACAGGTCGCCCATGGCATCGAGGATCTTGTGCTTCACGAACTCGTCGTCGTAGCGCAGGCCGCCCGCATTGAGCACCTTGGTGTCGTCCATCACGATGGCGTTGTCCAGTCCGCCGCCGAGCGCCAGGCCCTTGCTGCGCATGTACTCGACTTCTTTGGTGAAGCCGAAGGTGCGGGCGCGTGCGATGTCGCGGCTGTACGAATCGGAGCCCAGGTCGAACTCCACGCGCTGGCCGGTGGAGTTGACGACGCGGTGATCGAAGTCGATCTCGAAGCTCAGCTTGAAGCCGTGGTACGGCTCCAGGCTCGCCCACTTCTCGTTGGCGCCCTGGCCTTCGCGCACCTCGACCTTGCGGAGCACACGGATGAAGCGACGCGGTGCCTTCTGCAGTTCGATGCCCGCGCTTTGCAGCAGGAACACGAAGGACGAGGCCGATCCGTCGAGGATCGGCACTTCGTCGGCCGTGATGTCGATGTAGAGGTTGTCGATGCCCAGGCCCGCGCAGGCGGACATGATGTGTTCGACGGTCTGCACCTTGGCGCCGCCGGTGGAGACCGTGGATGCCAGGCGCGTGTCGGTGACCGATTCAGCGGTCATGCGGATCTCGACCGGCTCGGGCAGGTCGACGCGGCGGAACACGATGCCCGTGTCGGCCGGGGCTGGTCGCAGGGTCAGCTCCACGCGTTGCCCGCTGTGAAGCCCCACGCCCACGGCGCGGCTGATCGACTTGAGGGTTCGTTGTTGCAGCACGCCGGGGATTTTAGGCGCGTGACGGGCGTGACGCCCCATTCCCCTCGCTATGGCACCGATAGACATACGTTCAATGGAAGCGCCCGACGATGGACGCAAGGGGCACGAAGCGTTCGCAGTGCGTAGAGCCGGCGCCAGTCCCTTTCAGGTCTTTGCCGTACCCCTTGCGAACCTTCGTGCCCTCTGCGTCCGGTCGAGTCCGCTGTCGGTGATTTCTGAAGAAACCACCGGCAGCGTCTCCTTGATCAGTCAGCCTGGCGGCGCAGGAAAGCGGGAATCTCGAAGTCGTCCATGCCACCCGACGACAGCGCATCGACCTTGGCCGCAGCCATCGTGCGGTTGGTACGCCACACGCTGGGAACCGCCATGCCGTCGTAGTTCGGCTGGCTGCCACCGCTGCTGTGCGCATGGCCGGTACCGCCGAGCGTGGGCACTGTGAAGCCGATGTTGTCGGTGCCGGTGCGGATCACTTCCAGCGTCGGAGCCTGGCGGCGGGCATCGGCACGCGACAGGCCCGTGGCCACCACGGTCACGCGCATTTCGTCGCCCAGGGCTTCGTCGTAGGCCGCGCCGTAGATCACGTGGGCATCGGGCGAGGCGTAGGCGCGGATGGTGTTCATCGCGAGCTTCGATTCGTTCAGCTTCAGCGAACCCTTCGATGCCGTCACCAGCACCAGCACGCCCTTGGCGCCCGACAGGTCGATGCCTTCGAGCAGCGGGCAGGCCACGGCTTGTTCGGCGGCGATGCGCGCGCGGTCCGGACCTGCGGCCGCGGCCGTGCCCATCATGGCCTTGCCGGGCTCACCCATCACGGTGCGCACGTCTTCGAAGTCGACGTTCACGCCACCGTACTCGTTGATGATTTCCGAGATGCCGCCCACGGCGTTCTTCAGCACGTCGTTGGCGTGCGCGAAGGCTTCGTCCTGGGTGATGTCGTCGCCCAGCACGTCGAGCAGCTTTTCGTTGAGCACCACGATCAGCGAATCGACATTGGCTTCGAGCTCGGCCAGGCCGTCGTCCGCATTCTTCATGCGGCGACCGCCTTCCCAGTCGAAGGGCTTGGTCACCACACCCACGGTGAGGATGCCCATTTCCTTGGCGATGCGCGCGATCACCGGTGCGGCACCGGTGCCCGTGCCGCCGCCCATGCCGGCGGTGATGAACAGCATGTGTGCGCCGTCGATGGCCGCGCGGATTTCATCCACCGCGAGTTCGGCCGCTTCACGGCCCTTGTCGGGCTTGCTGCCCGCGCCCAGTCCGCTGGTGCCGAGCTGGATGATCTTGTTCGCATTGCTCCGCGTGAGCGCTTGTGCGTCGGTGTTCGCGCAGACGAATTGAACGCCCTGCACACCGCGCTCCATCATGTGGGCGACCGCATTGCCGCCGCCACCGCCCACACCGATCACCTTGATCTGCGTGCCCTGATTGAACTCTTCGACTTCGATCATTTCGATGGTCATTTTTAACTCCTTGAATCTTGCAGTTGCCGTTATGTATCTATGAATATTTCTTGTGCTGTGACGAGATCAACGATGGGGTCGTCGTCGCGGTGGACCTGTGCGTCGCCATCGCTCGTTGAAATGCAAAGGGGGGCTGCTGCGCGCGAGCCAAAGTGGGGACTGGGTCATGGTCAGAAGTTCCCCACGATGAAGTCCTTGAAGCGTCCGAACGCGGTCTTCACCGACCCGTTCTTCTGCGCGACCTTGAAGCCGCGCATGCGTGCGAAGCGGGCCTCTTCGAGCAGGCCCATGACTGTAGCGGCGCGAGGCTGTGCAACCATGTCGGACAACGCGCTCGAATACTTCGGAATGCCACGGCGCACGGGCTTCAGGAAGATGTCTTCACCCAGCTCGACCATGCCCGGCATCACCGCGCTGCCACCCGTAAGCACCACGCCCGACGACAGCACTTCTTCGTAGCCCGACTCGCGCACCACCTGTTGCACCAGCGAGAAGATCTCTTCGATGCGCGGCTCGATCACGCCGGCCAGTGCCTGCTTGCTCAGCATGCGCGGGCCGCGATCGCCCAGGCCCGGCACCTCGACCTGCGATTCAGGGTCGGCCAGCAGTTGCTTGGCGTAGCCATGCTCGACCTTGATGTCTTCCGCGTCCTTGGTGGGCGTGCGCAGCGCCATCGCGATGTCGCTGGTGATCAGGTCGCCCGCGATCGGAATCACGGCCGTGTGGCGGATCGCGCCGTTGGTGAAGATCGCCACGTCGGTCGTGCCGGCGCCGATGTCGACCAGCACCACGCCCAGCTCACGTTCGTCTTCCGTCAGCACCGCCTGGCTCGATGCCAGCGGGTTCAGCATCAACTGGTCGACTTCGAGGCCGCAGCGGCGCACGCACTTGATGATGTTCTCGGCCGCGCTCTGCGCGCCGGTCACGATGTGCACCTTGGCTTCGAGCCGCATGCCGCTCATGCCGATCGGCTCCTTCACGTCCTGCCCGTCGATCACGAACTCCTGCGGCTCGACCAGCAGCAGGCGCTGGTCGCTGGAGATGTTGATGGCGCGCGCCGTCTCGACCACGCGGGCCACGTCGGCCGGAGTGACTTCCTTGTCCTTCACCGCCACCATGCCGCTCGAATTGATGCCGCGGATGTGGCTGCCGGTGATGCCGGTGTAGACGCGGCTGATCTTGCAGTCAGCCATCAGCTCGGCCTCCTTCAAGGCCTGCTGGATGCTCTGCACCGTGGCGTCGATGTTCACCACCACGCCACGCTTGAGCCCGTTGCTCGGCGCAATCCCGAGGCCGGCCAGCTTGAGTTCGCCGCCGGGCAGCACTTCGGCCACCACCACCATCACTTTGGCGGTGCCGATGTCGAGTCCTACGACCAGGTCTTTGTATTCTTTAGGCATTGAGATATGTCCTCGATTTCTCGATGAGCGCTACTTGATTCTTCTTGGGGCCTCGGGCGAGACCGTGGTGACGCCGCGCAGCCGCAGTGCATACGCGTCGTTGTGGCGCAGATCGGCGCCTTCGACGTCGGCCACCGTTCGGTGGTACTGGCCCGCAACCTGGGTCACGGTCTTCAGGAAGCGCTGCAGGCGGGCCGTCACCTCCTCGCTCTGGCCTCGGCCCAGCTCGATCTCTGCACCGCTGTCGAGCACCACCTTCCAGCTGCCCCGGCTCGACAGCGACAGCTCGTCGATGCTGAAGTCGTAAGGCTGGAACTGCGGCTGCAGCACGCGGTACATGCCGAGCACCTGCCCGGCCTGCTCGATCGGGCCATCGAGGCGCGGCAGGTTGTCGTCCACCTCGGCCACGTTGGCCTCGAACACGTCGCCGAAGCCGTTGATCAGCTTGGAGCCCGCTTCGTCGCCCCAGTTGGCCACCGGCACCTGCTCGGTCAGCGTCACACGCAGCTTGTTCGGGAACTCGCGCCGCACCACCGCGCTGCGCACCCACGGCACCGACTCGAAGGCGGTGCGCGCACGCGCCAGGTCGATGGTGAAGAAGTTGCCGTTGAGCTGCGGCGCCACGTTGGCACGCAGCGTGACCGCGTTGTTGTGCGTGACCTCGCCGTCCACCTTGATGCCGCCGATGGGAAAGAAAGGTTGGCGCAGCACCCACCATGCGCCCGCCGCCAGCAGCATGAGCGCCACCGCCGCGAATGCAAGATTCGCAACGATGTTCATGAGCTTGACGTCGAAGGGCGCGGGGATGCTGTCGGCCATGGCTATTGCGAACCTCCCGTGGCGTCGAGCGTGGCCGAGGCCAGCACTCGCAGGCAAAGTTCTTCGTAGGGAATGCCTGCCGCGCGCGCCGAAATCGGCACCAGCGAATGGCCGGTCATGCCCGGCGAGGTGTTCATCTCGAGCAGGAAGGGCTTGCGGTCGCTGGCGCGGATCATCACGTCGGCACGGCCCCAGCCCCGGCAGCCGAGCGTGCGGTAGGCGGCCAGCGTGATGCTCTGGATCTCGCGTTCCTCGGCTTCGGGCAAGCCGCTCGGGCAGTGGTACTTCACGTCGTCGGTGAAGTACTTGTTCTGGTAGTCGTAGGCGCCTTCGGGCGCGGCAATGCGCACCACCGGCAGCGCGCGCGCATCGAGCCCGTGGCCGAGCACGGCGCAGGTCACTTCCTCGCCTTCGATGAATTCCTCGCACAGCACGTCGGCGTCGTACTTCGCCGACAGCGTGACGGCGTCTTGCATCTGCGAGTAGCCCTCGACCTTGGTCACGCCGATGGACGAGCCCTCGCGCGGCGGCTTCACGATCACGGGCAGGCCGAGCACGTCGGGCACGGCCATGATCTGTTCGCGGCTTTGCTGGTCGAAGGCCAGGCGCACGTACTTGGGCGTCGGCAGGCCATCGGCTTGCCAGATGCGCTTGGTCATGACCTTGTCCATGGCCACGCTCGAAGCCATGACGCCCGAGCCGGTGTACGGAATGCCCAGCAGTTCGAGCGCGCCCTGCACGGTGCCGTCTTCGCCATGGCGGCCATGCAGCGCGACGAAGCAACGCGCGAAGCCGTCGCGCTTGAGCTCGAACAGCTCACGCTCGGACGGGTCGAACGCATGCGCATCGACGCCGCGCGAACGCAGGGCTTCGAGCACACCGTTGCCGGACATCAATGAAATCTCGCGCTCGGCGGAGCTTCCGCCGAACAGCACGGCCACCTTGCCGAAGAGTTTTGGATCCTGAAGGCTCATGCAGCCCTCCCCTTGCGCGCACTGCGCTCCGATGTTGATGAGGACGGCGCCACAGCGGCGGCCGCACCGAGTTCGACCACCCTGGCCGGCACCGCGCCGATGGACCCCGCGCCCATGCAGAGCACCACGTCGCCGGGCAGGGCGTTGTCGAGAATGGCTTGAGGCATGGCGCCGATGTCGTCGACGAACACCGGCTCCACCTTGCCCGCCACGCGCAATGCGCGCGCCAGCGTGCGGCCGTCGGCTGCCACGATGGGTGCTTCACCGGCGGCATAGACCTCGCCCAGCAGCACCGAATCGGCCGTGCCGATGACCTTGACGAAATCCTCGAAGCAGTCGCGCGTGCGGGTGTAGCGGTGCGGCTGGAAGGCCAGCACCAGCCGGCGACCCGGGAAGGCGCCGCGCGCCGCAGCAATGGTGGCCGCCATCTCGACCGGGTGATGGCCGTAGTCGTCGATCACGGTGAAGTGGCCCGCGGCGGCATCGCCCGGCACGCTCACTTCGCCATAGCTCTGGAAGCGGCGGCCCACGCCCTTGAATCCTTCGAGGCCGCGCTGCACGGCTTCGTCGGGAATGCCAAGCTCGACCGCCACGGCGATCACCGACAGCGCATTGCGCACGTTGTGCTCGCCCGGCAGGTTCAGCACGATGGGCAGGTCGGGCAGCGTCACGCCGTTGCGGCGCTGGGCGGTGAAATGCATCTGGGCGCCCACGGCGCGCACGTTGATGGCGCGCACCTGGGCGTCCTCGCCGAAGCCGTAGCTGGTGACCGGGCAGGTGACGTCGGCCACGATGTCGCGCACGGCCGGATCGTCGGTGCACAGGATGGCCACGCCATAGAACGGCATGCGGTGCAGGAAATCGACGAAGGCTTTCTTGAGCTTCGCGAAGTCGTGCCCATAGGTCTCCATGTGGTCGGCGTCTATGTTCGTGACCACCGCCATGATGGGCAGCAGGTTCAGGAACGAGGCGTCGGACTCGTCGGCCTCGACCACGATGTAGTCGCCGCTGCCCAGTTGCGCATTGGCGCCGGCGCTGTTCAGGCGGCCACCGATCACGAAGGTCGGATCGAGCCCCGCGGCGTCGAGCACGCTGGCCACCAGGCTGGTGGTGGTGGTCTTGCCGTGCGTGCCGGCAATCGCGATGCCCTGCTTCAGGCGCATCAGCTCGGCCAGCATCAGCGCGCGCGGCACGACCGGAATGCGCTTCTCGCGTGCGGCCAGCACCTCGGGGTTGTCCGACTGCACCGCGGTGGACGTGACGACTGCATCCGCGCCGTCGATGTGCGCTGCCGCGTGGCCGACGAAGGTGCCGATGCCCAGGCCCGCGAGCCGGCGCAGCGTGACGCTGTCGGACAGGTCGGAACCGGTGATCTTGTAGCCCAGGTTCAGCAGCACTTCGGCGATGCCGCTCATGCCCGAGCCGCCGACGCCGACGAAATGGATGTGACGAATCGCGTGCTTCATTTGGCAAGCTCCTCGCAGGCGCGGACAACGGCTTGCACAGCCTCTGTCTTCTGCATGGTTTTGGCCTTGGTGGCCTTCTCGATCAGCGTCGTGCGCTCGGTGTTCTGTAGCAAATCAGCCAGCAATTCAGGTGTGAGGTCGGCCTGCTGCACGAGCCAGCCGCCGCCCGCATCCACGAGGAAGCGCGCGTTGGTGGTCTGGTGGTCGTCGACCGCTGAAGGGAAAGGCACGAACAGCGCTGCTGCGCCGACGGCCGCGATTTCTGTGACGGTGCTGGCACCGGCGCGCGCGACGATGACGTCGGCGTCCGCATAGGCCTGCGCCGTGTCTTCGATGAAGGGCGTGAGTTCGCCCTCGACGCCGGCGGCCGTGTAGTTGGCGCGCAGCTCATCGATCTGCTTGGCGCCGCTCTGGTGCAGCACCTGCGGGCGCACGGCCGCATCGATGCGTGCCAGCGCCTGCGGCACCACGGTGTTGAGGCCGCGCGCGCCAAGGCTGCCGCCGACCACCAGCAATTTGAGCGGGCCCGTGCGACCCACGAAGCGCGTGGCCGGATCGGGCTGCGAGGTGAATGCCGCGCGCAACGGGTTGCCCACCCACTGCGCCTTCTTGATCACGTTCGGGAAGGCCGTGAACACACGGTCGGCCACGCCCGCCAGCACCTTGTTGGCGAGACCCGCGACCGAGTTCTGCTCATGCAGCACCAGCGGCTTGCCCAGCAGCACGCCCATCATTCCGCCCGGAAAGGTGATGTAGCCACCCAGGCCCACCAGCACGTCGGGCTTGACGCGGCGCACCACGCGAAAGCTCTGCCAGAAGGCGCGCAGCAGCTTCGGCGGCAGCAGCACCAGCGTGAGCGGGCCCTTGCCGCGCACGCCGCCGAACTGCACGGGCTCGAAGGCGAAGCCGCGCGGCGGCACGAGTTTTTCTTCCATGCTGCCGGGCGCGCCCAGCCAGTGCACGCGCCAGCCGCGTTCGCGCAGCGCTTCAGCCACGGCAAGTCCCGGAAAGATGTGGCCGCCGGTTCCGCCAGCCATGACGAGTGCGGTGCGCGTCATACGCGGCCTCCCCGCATGAGCGGCGCATTTGCGCCGCAGCGCTGCGCGCTGACGCGGTTGTGGCGAAACCGCGTTCTCATACGCGGCCTCCGCGCATGAGAACGCGGTTTTCATAGTCGATGCGCAGCACGATGGCCAATGCGACCATGTTCATCAGGATGGCCGAGCCCCCGAAGCTCATCAGCGGCAGGGTCAGCCCCTTGGTCGGCAATGCGCCCAGGTTCACGCCCATGTTGATGAAGGTCTGGAAGCCGATCCACACGCCGACGCCCTGGGCGACGAGGCCCGAGAACACGCGGTCCAGCGCGATCGCCTGGCGGCCGATGTGCATGATGCGGCGCGTGAGCCAGAGGAACAGGCCGATGATCAGCAGCACGCCGATCAGGCCGAACTCTTCACCGATCACGGCGAGCAGAAAGTCGGTGTGCGCCTCGGGCAGCCAGTGCAGCTTCTCGACGCTGCCGCCCAGGCCCACCCCGAAGATCTCGCCGCGCCCGATGGCGATCAGCGAGTGCGACAACTGGTAGCCCTTGCCAAGCGCGTGTTCTTCGCTCCAGGGATCGAGGTAGGCAAAGATGCGCTCGCGGCGCCACGGGCTGCTCGCGACGATGCTGCCGAAGGCCACCACCACCAGCGCGGCAATCACGAAGAACATGCGCGCGTTCACGCCGCCCAGGAACAGGATGCCCATGGCGATCACGGCGATCACCATGAATGCGCCCATGTCGGGCTCGGCCATCACCAGCATGCCGACCACCACCACCGCGATGCCCATCGGCAGCACGGCGCGGAAGAACCGCTCCTTGATCTCCATCTTGCGCACCATGTAGCTGGCGGCGTAGAGCACCATCGCGAGCTTGGCGAGTTCGGAGGGCTGGAAGCGCATGAAGCCCATCGGCAGCCAGCGGCGCGCGCCGTTGACGTTGATGCCGATGTGCGGAATGAGCACGGCCACCAGCAGCAGCAGCGAGGCCACGAAGAGCCAGGGCGCGGCACGCTCCCAGGTCTTCATCGGAATCTGGAAGGCCAGCAGCGCGGCGATGAACGCGATCACCACCGAGGCGGCATGCCGCGTGAGGAAGAACGAAGCACCGTAGCCGGCGCGCGCAAAGCGCGGGTTGTCGGGCAGTGCGATCGAGGCCGAATACACCATGATCAGGCCCCAGGTCAGCAGCGCGACCGTGACCCAGACCAGCGCCTGGTCGAAACCCAGCACACGCATCGGCGTGGCCTTGGTCTGCGAGAAGCCGGCGCCGCCCAGGCGCACCGGCAGGTGCATCGGCAAGGCGTCGATGCCGCTGCGGGCACGCGTGAACCAGCCACCGAAGCGGCTGGTGCGGGTCTCTGGCGTGGCGCCTGAGGCAGCGGAGTTCAAACCTGCTCCTCCATCGATCCCGAAGCGGAAGACGACGGGGCGTCTTGCGTCGGGGTGTGTTCCCCAAGAAGGCCGCGCGGGCTGTCCGCGTAGGCCTGCACGGCCTCGCGGAACACTTCGGCGCGGTGCTCGTAGTCCTTGAACATGTCGAAGCTCGCACAGGCGGGTGACAGCAGCACGGCATCGCCGGGGTTGGCACGGGCGGCGCAGAGCCTGACGGCCTCCTCCATCGAGCCGGCATGCATCAGCGAAACACCGGTCGTGGCCAGCGCGGCTTCGATGATCGGCGCGTCGCGTCCGATCAGCACCACGGCGCGCGCGTACTTGCGCACGGGTTCTGCGAGCGGCTCGAAGTCCTGCCCCTTGCCTTCGCCGCCGAGGATCACGACCACGCGGCGTTCTTCGCCAAGGCCGATCAGTGCGGCGACCGTCGCGCCGACATTGGTGCCCTTGCTGTCGTCGAAGTACTCGACCTCGTCCACGATCGCGATCGGCTCCACGCGGTGCGGCTCACCGCGGTACTCGCGCAGGCCATAGAGCATCGGGCCCAGCGCGCAATCGGCTGCGCTGGCGAGCGCGAGCGCGGCCAGGGCGTTCATGGCGTTGTGGCGACCGCGAATGCGCAGCGCATCGGCGGGCATCAGGCGCTGAAAGAAGATTTCTTCTTCCACCACCGCACCGCGCTTGCGCTTCTGTGTTTCGTCGGCTTCCAGCGCGCGCACCAGCCAGGCGACGCCGTTGATGCGCTCGATGCCGTAGTCGCCGGGGCGCAGCGGCATCGCCGCGCCGAAGGTGACATGGGCGCGAATCTGCGGACGCTGCAGCTTCGCGCGGATGGGCGGCGGCAGCATCGCCATCACGCCGGCGTCGTCGCGGTTCAGCACCAGCAGGCCGCGCGCGCCGAAGATGCGCGCCTTGGCCGCCGCGTAGGCCGGCATGTCGCCGTGCCAGTCGAGGTGGTCCTGCGTGAGGTTGAGCACGGTGGCGGCGGTCGGCTCGAAGTCCTGCACGCCGTCGAGCTGGAAGCTGGAGAGTTCAAGCACCCAGACGTCGGGCAACGTGCCGGCATCGATGTGCGCGGACAGGGTGTCGAGCAGCGTCGGGCCGATGTTGCCGGCCACGGCCACGGTCTTGCCCGCGCGCTCGACCAGTTGGCCGGTGAGCGCGGTCACGGTGGTCTTGCCGTTGGTGCCGGTGATGGCGAGCACCGCGGGCGTGTAGCCCTTTGGCGGTTCGGGTTCGGCCACGGGCGCCAGTTCGAGCTGGGGCGTTTCTTCCTCGGCGGCAGCAGAGGCCGGGTTGGTCGCGGCGAACTCGGCGATCTTGGCAACGAACTCGGCGGCTTCCTTGGCTGCCGTGGGAACGTAGGGCTTGCCGGTTGTCGGCAGGCGGGAGCCGGTGTTGGATGCCGGTGTGGCAGTGGGCGCGTCCGACGCAGCTTCCGGGACTTCCACCGCGGCGTCAGGGGCTTGCGATGCAGCTTCAGGCGCTTCGGCATCCGAGGCTTCTGTCGGCGTCGCGACGGAAACGCTCATCGACGGATCGCGTGGCATGGCTTCGGCCATGGCGGGGGTGACCGGCTCGGGACTGGTTTCAGTGGCTTCGGGCGTTTCGACGGCTTGCGCTGGTTCGGCCGGTTCGCTCGGTTCGGTCGACACAACCGGTTCCGTCACGAGTGCGACGGCATCGGCCGGCGCAGCCTCTTGAACAGCTTCCGGCGTTTCGACGACAGGCAGTGGCTCTTCCAACGGCAGTTGCGCCTGGGCTTCCGTTTCCACGGCCTCCTCGACTGGCACTTCTTCAGCCACCGGCTCGGCCAGCGCTTCAGGCTCGACCGCCACTTCAGGCACGGGCTCGGCTTCCACCACCGGCACTTCGACCGTCCGCAAATCCAGCAGCGCACGTGCGAACAGATCCAGTTCGCCACCGACCGGCAGGCCGACCGCGCGCGCCGCGTCGACCACCGATGCAATGGTCGCGGGCGAAAGGCCCGGCGAGCGGTACACCGCGCGAATCGGCGTGCCTTCGATCAGTGCGGCCGAGAACGGCCCGCCGACAAAGACGACATCGGGCCACTGCGCCTTCAGCGTCGCGAGCAGCGCGGGCGCCTCGCGCGTGTCGGCCACAGTCACGACCGCACCGTGGCGCGCGCACCAGCGCGCCATCGCCAGCCCGGACGCGCCGAGGCCGAGGATGAGAACGGGGAGGTCTTTCAGGTGCCGCATGTGCTTTTTCTTCTCAGCGCAGCTTCAGCGTTGAAAGGCCCACGAGGCACAGCAGCATCGTGATGATCCAGAAGCGCACCACGACCTGCGTCTCGCGCCAGCCGCTCTTCTCGAAGTGGTGGTGCAGCGGCGCCATCTTGAGCACGCGGCGGCCTTCGCCGTAGCGCTTCTTCGTGTACTTGAAGTACATGACCTGCGCCATCACCGAGAGCGCCTCGACCACGAAGATGCCGCCCATGATGAAGAACACGATCTCCTGGCGCACGATGACCGCGATGGTGCCCAGCGCGCCGCCCAGCGCGAGCGCGCCCACGTCGCCCATGAAGACCTGCGCCGGATGGGTGTTGAACCAGAGGAAGGCCAGGCCCGCGCCGGCCATGGCCGAGCAGAACACCAGCAGCTCGCCCGAGCCCGGGATATTGGGGAACAGCAGGTACTTGGAATACACCGCGCTGCCCGTGACGTACGCGAACACGCCCAGCGCCGAACCGACCATCACCACCGGCATGATCGCCAGGCCGTCGAGCCCGTCGGTCAGGTTGACCGCATTGCTCGCACCGACGATCACCAGGTAGGTGAGGATCACGAAGCCGATGCCGCCCAGCGGATAGCTCACTTCCTTGAAGAAAGGCACCAGCAGGTTGATCTTGGGCGGGAAGTCCAGATCGAAGCCCGACTGCACCCAGGCGAAGAACAACTGCAGCACGCGCCAGTTGGAGCTTTCGGAGATGCTGAAGAGCAAATAGAAACCGGCCATGAGGCCGACCACCGACTGCCAGAAATACTTCTCGCGCGAGCGCATGCCTTCAGGGTCCTTGCTCACCACCTTGCGCCAGTCGTCCACCCAGCCGATGGCGCCAAAGCCCATCGTGACCCACAGCACGATCCACACGAACCTGTTGGAGATGTCGAACCACAGCAGCGTGGCGAAGGCGATCGAGAACAGCACCAGCACACCGCCCATGGTGGGCGTGCCGCTCTTGGTCAGGTGCGTTTCCATGCCGTAGCCGCGGATCGGCTGGCCGATCTTCAGGGCGGTCAGGCGGCGGATCACGTACGGACCGGCCACGAGGCCGACCACCAGCGCCGTCAGCGCCGCCATCAGCGCGCGGAACGTGAGGTACTGGAAAACGCGCAAGAACCCGAACTCGGGCGACAGCGTTTGCAGCCATTGGGCCAGGCTCATCAGCATGTGGTGTTGCGCGGCTCATGCGTCATGACCGGCCTCCTTTTTGTTGTGGTTGTGCATGGGCAGCAATGGCCTGCACCAGCCGCTCCATCTTCATGGAGCGCGATCCCTTGACGAGCACACTGCCGACCTGCGGCAAGCGGGCGAGCACCGCCGCGCTGAGCGCGTCGAATGCCTCGAAATGGCGGCCGTTGGCGTCGCCCTTGAAAGCTGCAACGGTGTGGGCCGTCGCGGTGCCGATCGTGTAGACGGTCTCGATGCCGCGCTGGCGCGCCCGCTCGCCGACTTCGGCGTGGAACTCGGGCGAGCGGTTGCCCACCTCGGCCATTTCACCGAGCGCCAGCAGGCGCGGGCCCGGCAAGGCGGCGAGCACGTCGATGGCGGCGAGTACGGAATCGGGGTTGGCGTTGTAGCTGTCGTCGACCAGCGTGAGCGCGTGGCCGTTCGGCAGCACGATCTCGCTTGCCTTGGAGCGGCCCTTGACCGGCTCGAAGGCCGAGAGGCCGGCCGCGATGGTCTCGATGGCAACGCCGGCCGCGAGTGCGCAGGCGGTGGCGGCCAGCGCGTTGCCCACGTTGTGGCGGCCCGCGATGTGCAGGCGCGCGTCGAAAGCGCCCAGCGGCGTGCGTACGCGCACGGCCCAGGCGCCCTGCGTCCATTCGGCGCTGCCGAGCGAAATGTCGGCAGCCTCGTCTTCGCCGAAGGTCATGCAGCGACGGCTGCCGCCTTCGCGGGCCATGTCGGTCCACAGCGAGGTGAAGGTATCGCCGTACGGAAACACGGCCGTGCCGTCGTCGGGCAGCACCGCGAACACGGCGGCGTTCTCGACGGCCACCGCTTCGACGGAGGCCATGAATTCCTGGTGCTCGCGTTGGGCGTTGTTGACCAGTGCGATGGTCGGGCGCGAAATGGTGGCCAGCCGCGCAATCTCGCCCGGGTGGTTCATGCCGAGTTCGAGCACGGCGCGCTGGTGCGATGCGCGCAAGCGCAGCAGCGTGAGCGGCACGCCGATCTCGTTGTTGAAGTTGCCGGCCGTCGCCAGCGCGCGTTCGGCGTGGAAGGCAAACAGGATCGCCGCAATCATCTGCGTGACGGTGGTCTTGCCGTTGCTGCCGGTGACGGCGATCAGCGGCAGCTCGAACTGTGCGCGCCAGCCGGCGCCGAGCGCACCGAGCGCGGCCAGCGAGTCCGGCACTTCGAGGCCGGCAAGGCCTGCAGCTTCGAGGCCATGATGGGCAATGGCAGCAACGGCACCCTGCTTCCTGGCATCGGCCAGGAAATCGTTGGCATCGAAGCGTTCGCCCTTGAGCGCGACGAACAGGTCGCCCGCAGCCAGTGTGCGGGTGTCGGTGTGGACGCGGGCGATGACCGTCAAAGGGTCACCCACCAGGCGCGAACCTGGAATCCACTGCTGCGCCTGCGCCAGCGTCATGTTCAGCGGCGTCGTATCGCTCATGCGGCACCTCGCTGGGTCAACGCCTGCAGTGCATGCGCCTTGTCGGAAAACGCGATGCGCTGGCCGGCAATTTCCTGCCATGCCTCGTGGCCCTTGCCGGCGATCAGCACCACGTCTTGCGGTGCGGCTTGCGCGAGCACATCGGCAATGGCAGCGGCGCGGTCGGGCTGCACCTGTGCCACTTCGGGGCGCGAGAAGCCGCGCAGCACCTGGGCAATGATCGCGTCGGGTTTTTCGCTGCGCGGGTTGTCGCTGGTGACGACGACGCGATCGGCCTGGCGCTCGGCCACGGCGGCCATCATCGGGCGCTTGATCGGGTCGCGGTCGCCGCCACAGCCGAACAGGCACCACAACGCACCGCCGCGCTGTTTGGCGAGCGGACGCAAGCCGATCAGGGCCTTGTCGAGCGCATCGGGTGTGTGGGCGTAATCGACCACGGCGAGCGGCGCGCTGGCGCCGTCGCCCAAAGCCACGCGCTCCATGCGGCCCGGCACGCTGGTCAGGTTGGCGCAGGCAGCCACGGATTGCGCGAGCGTCAGGCCCAAGGCGCGCAGGGTGCCGAGCACGCCCAGCAGGTTGGCGACGTTGTACTGGCCGATCAGGCCGGTCGACAGCCGCTCGACCGTCGCGGTGCCGTGCTCGGCCACCGAGAACTGCAGGCCCTGCGCGTCGTAGCCGACGTCGCGCGCCATCAGCCGCGCCGGATGGCCTTCGGCCGACACGGTCCAGACGTCGAGCGCGCCAATGCCGGCATCGACCAGGTTCGCGCACAGGCTGGCGCCGTGCACGTCGTCGATGTTGATGACGGCCGCGCGCAGGCCGGTCCAGCGGAACAACTCCGCCTTGGCCTGCCAGTAGGCGTCCATGCTGCCGTGGTAGTCGAGGTGGTCCTGCGTGAAATTGGTGAACACGGCCACGGCGACGCGCGTGCCGTCGAGCCGGCGTTCGGCAATGCCGATCGACGAGGCCTCGATGGCGCAGGCGCCGAAGCCGCCCGTGACCAGCGCGCGCAGTTCGCGCTGCATCATCACGGGGTCGGGCGTGGTGAGGCCGGTGTAGGTCAGCGCGGGCGGCACGCCGATGCCCAGCGTGCCCATCACGGCACAGGGCGACGGCGCACCGCGCTCCAGCGTGCCGTCGGGCCGCATCGCGCGAACGCCACCGGCCGCGCGCAGCGTACCGAGCGATTCGGCCAGCCACCACGCGGTGGAGGTCTTGCCGTTGGTGCCGGTCACGGCCAGCACGTCGAGCAGGGCCGAGGGGTTGTCGTAGAAGGCCGAGGCGATCGGGCCGGTGGCCATCTTCAGGCCGGGGTAGCTCACGATGCGCTGATCGCCGTCGAAGCCGAAGGCCTCGACGCCCTCGTGCTCGACCAGGCAAGCCACGGCGCCCTGCGCCAGCGCGGCGGCCACATGCTTGCGCCCGTCGGTCGCGGCACCAGGCCAGGCGATGAAGGCATCGCCCGCGCCCACGGCGCGGCTGTCGGCATGCAGCGCACCCTGCACGCGTTCCTTGAGCCAGAACGCTGCCAATTGGGGAGAGGTGAATGTGAGCATGGTCAGAAGCTCTCGTCGACGCCCTGCGTCATCACAAGCGGTTTGACAGCCAGATCGGGCGCAACGTTCATCATGCGCAGGGTCTGCTGCACGACTTCGCTGAACACGGGCGCAGCCGCAAGCCCGCCGAAATACTGACCGTCGGTGGGCTCGTCGATCATCACCGCGACGATGATTCGCGTCTTCTCGATGGGCGCCATGCCGGTGAACCAGGCGCGGTACTTGTTGCTGGCGTAGCCCTTGCCGACCTGCTTGTGGGCCGTGCCCGACTTGCCGCCGACCGAGTAGCCGACCGTCTGGGCGCGCGTGCCGGTGCCGCCGGGGCCGGCGGCCATCTGCAGCATCTTGCGCACCGCCAGTGCGTTGGACGGGGAGAACACCCGCACGCCGACCGGCGTCTCGGTGCTCTTGAGGATGGTGACCGGAATGATCGAACCGTCGTGCGCGAACGAGGTGTACGAGTGCGCCATCTGGAACAGCGACGCCGACAGGCCGTAGCCGTAGGCCATGGTGGCCTGCTCGACCGGCTTCCAGGTCTTCCACGGGCGCAGCCGGCCGGTGACCGCGCCAGGAAACTGGATTTGCGGCTTCTGGCCGTAGCCAAGCGCCGTGTAGGTGTCCCACATCTCGTGCGGGGTCATCTTCTGGGCGATCTTGAGCGCGCCGACGTTGCTCGACTTCTGGATCACGCCTTCGACCGTCAGCGTGCCGTAGTTGTGGGTGTCGCTGATGGTGAAGCCGCCGATCTGGAAGCGGCCGGGGCCGGTTTCGATCAGCGTCGTCGGCTTCACGCGGCCAGCTTCGAGCGCCATGCCGACGGTGATGGGCTTCATGGTCGAGCCGGGCTCGAAGGTGTCTGTCATCGCGCGGTTGCGCAGCTGCTCGCCCGTCAGGTTCTGGCGCTTGTCGGGCACGTAGCTCGGGTAGTTGGCCAGCGCCAGCACTTCGCCGGTGATGGCGTCGAGCACCACCACGCTGCCGGCCTTGGCCTTGCGCGCAGTGACCGCGTCGCGCAGCTTCTGGTAGGCGAAGAACTGCACCTTGCTGTCGACGCTGAGCTGGATGTCCTTGCCGTCGAGCGGCGGCACGGTCTCGCCCACGCCTTCGACCACGCGGCCCAGGCGGTCCTTGATGACGCGGCGCGAGCCGGCCTTGCCGGCCAGGTCCTTGTTGAAGGCCAGCTCGATGCCTTCCTGCCCGTTGTCTTCCACGTTGGTGAAGCCCACCACGTGCGCTGCCGCCTCGCCCTCGGGGTACTGGCGCTTGTATTCCTTGCGCTGGTAGATGCCCTTGAGGTTGAGCGCGGCGATCTGCTTGGCGATGGGTTCGTCGACCTGGCGCTTGATCCAGACGAAGGTCTTGTCCTCGTCTTCGAGCTTCTTGTCGAAGTCCTTTTGCGACATCTCCAGCAGCTTGGCCACCTGCTTGAGCTTGGCGCGCACTTCGGGGTCGTCGCGTTCGATGTCTTCGGGAATGGCCCAGATGCTGGGCGCCACCACGCTGGACGCGAGGATGAGTCCGTTGCGATCGAGGATGCGACCGCGGTTGGCCGGCAGCTCCAGCGTGCGCGCAAAGCGCACTTCGCCCTGCCGCTGGAAGAAGCTGTTGTTGAAGACCTGCACGTACGCGGCCCGCGCCGCCAGCATGACGAAGCCCAGCGCGATGCCGGCCACGATGAACTTGCTGCGCCAGACCGGCGTCTTGCTCGCGAGCAAGGGGCTGGTGGTGTAGCGCACGCTGCGGTTGCCGCGGCTCATCGTGGCGCCCTCCCCGCGGCCGCGGGCTTCGGCGGCGTCACCGGCGGCAGGGGTGCCACGGCCGGAATCACCGAGCCGTCCGGGCGCACGTACTGCGTGATGGCCGGCGTGGTGGTGCGCATCTGCAGCTGCTCCTTGGCGAGCTTCTCGACGCGCAGCGGCGTGGCCTGGGCGCGCTTTTCAACCTGCAGCCGGTCGCGGTCGGTTTCGAGCCGGCGGGCTTCCTGCTGTACGCGGTCAAGCTCTGTGTAGAGCTGGCGCGACTGGTACTGCGTGTGCACAAGGTACAGCGCCGTCGCAATGACGGCCAGCAGCAGGAGCAGGTTGATGCGG
Source organism: Variovorax sp. PAMC26660 (assembly GCF_014302995.1). Lineage (NCBI taxonomy): Bacteria > Pseudomonadati > Pseudomonadota > Betaproteobacteria > Burkholderiales > Comamonadaceae > Variovorax > Variovorax sp. PAMC26660. The sequence goes on along the minus strand of NZ_CP060295.1, from coordinate 3,531,792 downwards.
GCCATGTCAGTTGGCCTCGGTGCGCTCGGCCACGCGCAGGATGGCGCTGCGCGAGCGCGGGTTGCCGCTCACCTCGGCTTGCGATGGCTTGATGCGCTCGAGCGCATTGAGCTTCATCACCTTCGGGGCGGCAAAGGGTGCACGGCGGTCGTAGACCTCCTTCGAGTGCTTGGCAATGAACTGCTTGACGATGCGGTCTTCCAGCGAGTGGAAGCTGATCACCGCGAGCCGTCCGCCGGGCTGCAGCACGGAAAGGCTTGCCTCTAGCGCCTGTTGCAGCTCTTCAAGCTCGGCGTTGATGAAAATCCGAAAAGCCTGAAATGTGCGCGTTGCAGGGTTCTGGCCCTGCTCGCGGGTTTTGACCGTGCCAGCCACGAGCTCGGCCAGTTCGGTGGTGGTTGAAATTGGGCCCCGTTCTTGTCGGCGAGCAACAATCGCCTTTGCAACCTGAACAGCAAACCGTTCTTCGCCATAGTCACGGATCACCTCTGCAATCTGCTGAAGTTCGGCCGTTGCCAGCCATTCGGCCACGCTCTCGCCGCGCGTGGTGTCCATGCGCATGTCGAGCGGGCCGTCGAATCGAAAACTGAAACCGCGCACCGGGTTGTCGATCTGCGGCGAGCTCACGCCCAGGTCCAGCAGCACGCCCGCCACGCTGGCATCGGGCAATTCGCCCAGCGAGCGGAATCCCTGGTGCCGGATAGAAAAACGCGCATCCGAGATGCGCGCTGCTTCGGCCACTGCTTCCGCATCCTTGTCGAATGCGATCAGCCTGCCTTCCGGTGCCAGCCGCGCGAGGATTGCGCGCGCATGACCTCCCCGGCCGAAAGTTGCATCGACATAGGTGCCGGTTGCCGCCGCGCTGCCGGAAAGAAGGGCTTCCACCGCTTCGTTCAGCAAGACGGTCGTATGGGTCCATGGGGTGTTCACGTGGATCCTCAGAACGCGAAGTCCTGAAACACATCGGGCATCTCGCCCTGGGTGGCCTCGGCCTCCTTGGCCTCGTACGTGGCCTTGTCCCAGAGTTCGAAGTGGTTGCCCATGCCCAGCAGCAGCGTGTCGCGCGCGATGCCGGTGGCGGCGCGCAGTTCGGGCGACACCAGGATGCGGCCGGTGCCGTCCATCTCCACGTCCATGGCGTTGCCAAGGAACACGCGCTTCCACCACTGCGCCGACATCGGCAGCGCAGCGATGCGCTCGCGGAATTTTTCCCATTCGGGACGGGGGAACACCATCAGGCATCCGTGCGGATGCTTGGTGATCGTGAGCTGGCCGCCCGCCGTGGCGCTCAGGACGTCGCGGTGCCGGGTCGGCACGGAGAGCCGCCCCTTGGCATCCAGACTGAGCGATGAAGCGCCTTGAAACACGACCACGAAACCCCTGTGTTGGGAGGTGCTGCAGCACCCGAAGGGGGCACCACCCGCACTATTTCCCACTTAACTGCACTTTTTTGCACTGTAGCAGGAAACACTTGGGACGCAACTGGCCGTTGGTGGTATTTTTTGTAATGGAATCAACGACTTAGCGCTGATTCCCAAACCCGGGAATCAGCGAATTTCGTTGAAAATGAAGTACTTAGCTCACGCAGTGAATGTGATGCGTGAAGGATTCCCCCGTTACAGGGGGAAGAAGAAGCGGCTTCAGAGAATGAAGCGCGAAAGGTCTTCGTCGTGACTTAGTGCCGCAAGGCGCTGGTCGACATAGGCGGCATCGATGCGGATCGATTGGCCTTCAAGGCGGGTCGCGTCGAAGCTTACCTCATCCAGCAAACGCTCCATCACGGTCGACAAACGGCGCGCGCCGATGTTCTCGGTGCGCTCGTTGACCTCGAAGGCAATGCTGGCCAGCCGGGTCACGCCATCCGGCATGAATTCGAGTGTCACGCCTTCGGTGGCAAGCAGCGCCTGGTATTGCTTCACGAGCGAAGCACGCGTCTGCGTGAGGATGCTTTCGAAGTCCGACACCGAGAGCGACTGCAGCTCCACGCGAATCGGAAAGCGCCCCTGCAGCTCGGGAATCAGGTCGCTCGGCTTGCTCAGGTGAAAGGCGCCACTCGCAATGAACAGCATGTGGTCGGTGCGCACCACGCCGTACTTGGTGGTCACGGCCGTGCCCTCGACCAACGGCAGCAGGTCGCGCTGAACGCCCTGGCGCGACACGTCGGAGCCTTGCGCTTCGCTGCGCGTGGCGACCTTGTCGATCTCGTCGATGAAGACGATGCCGTTCTGCTCGGCATTGGTGATGGCCTGCGCGCGAATCTCGTCCTCGTTGACCAGCTTGGCCGCTTCTTCGTCGATCAACAGGCGCAGCGCCTCGGCGATCTTGAGCTTGCGGGTCTTGCGCTTGCCCTGCCCCATCTGGCCGAACATGCCGCGCAATTGCTCGGTCATTTCTTCCATGCCGGCGGGTCCCATGATCTCCAGCGGGGTGCGGGTCTCGGCGAGGTCGAGTTCGATTTCCTTGTCGTCGAGCTGGTGCTCGCGCAGCTTCTTGCGGAAGGCCTGGCGCGTGGGGTTCGGGCCTTCCAGCGCGGCGGCACTGCCATCGGCGCCGCGCGCGGGTGGCAGCAGCACATCGAGGATGCGGTCTTCGGCCGCATCTTCGGCACGCGCGCGCACCTTGATGCTCTCGGCTTCGCGGGTCTGCTTGACGGCGATTTCCGCGAGGTCGCGAATGATCGAATCGACGTCCTTGCCGACGTAGCCCACCTCGGTGAACTTGGTCGCTTCGACCTTGATGAACGGCGCATCCGCCAGGCGCGCAAGGCGGCGGGCGATCTCGGTCTTGCCCACGCCCGTGGGGCCGATCATGAGGATGTTCTTGGGCGTGATCTCGCCGCGCAGCTTTTCTTCGACCTGCTGGCGGCGCCAGCGATTGCGCAGGGCGATGGCCACGGCGCGCTTGGCAGCCGGCTGGCCGACGATGTGGTTGTCGAGCTCGGAGACGATTTCCTGGGGGGTCATGGACATGGTCAGAGCGCTTCCACCGTGTGGTTCATGTTCGTGTAAATGCAGATTTCGCCCGCGATCGCCAGCGATTTCCTGACAATCTGCTCGGCCGAAAGGTCGGTGTTGTCGATCAGCGCCTTGGCCGCCGACTGCGCATAGGCACCACCCGAACCGATGGCAATGACGCCGTCTTCCGGCTCCAGCACGTCGCCGTTGCCGGTGATGATGAGCGAGGTGGTGGCGTCGGCCACGGCCAGCATGGCTTCGAGCTTGCGCAGCACGCGGTCGGTGCGCCAGTCCTTGGTGAGTTCGACGGCTGCGCGGGTCAGATGCCCTTGGTGCTTTTCGAGCTTGGCCTCGAAGCGCTCGAAGAGCGTGAAGGCGTCGGCCGTGGCGCCGGCAAAGCCAGCGAGCACCTTGCCGTGATAGAGCCGTCGCACCTTGCGCGCCGTGCCCTTGATGATGATGGTGCCGAGAGTGACCTGCCCGTCCCCGCCAATGGCGACCTGATCGCCTTGGGGGGTCTTGCGGCGCACGCTCACGATGGTGGTGCCGTGAAACTGTTCCATCGAAGCCATCTGGGGATGCGCCGCGGCAATGCAACCCCCGGGCAAAGCCGGGTTCCAGGCGGTTTCAGTTCTTGCGAATGGCTACGGTTGCGTGGTCCGCAATGCCGATCAGGTTGAACAGCGCGGCCATCAGGCGGTGTGCATCGACGAACTGCACCCGCTCGCCGTTGGCGTCGCGCGCGCGCACCCAGCTCAACAACGTTCCGGCGGCAACGAGATCCATGCGCACCAGCGCCGCACAGGAAATGACGGGCGCCGTGGTGTGGCGCAGATCGTTGTCCAGCCGCTGCCAGCACGAGAGCGAATCGCCCCGCAGGTCGCCCGCCAGCGCCGCAAAAGCGCTGTCGGTGGACGGAAAGCTGTCGGAGTCACCGCCAACGGACAGCAGCGACCACACCGAACTGTGCCGGCTTGCCGGCGGCGCGGCCAGCGAGGTGTATTCGCCCTTGGGGTCTTGCCAGGACGGCGGCGACACCTCGTAGGTGATGCAGTAGTTGAGCGCCACCAGCTCGAAATCGTCGGGCAGATGCATCATGCGCAGCGCGGCAAGGTGCAGTTGCCACCAGATGTCGTTGGTGCCACGGTCGTTGTTGGGCGCCGCCTCGGACAGCACTGCCAGCAACTGGGCGGTGCCCATGAAGCGCAGTTGCACCGGCGAGTCGGCCCAGTGGGCGAACAAGGCGCGCAGCGGCGCGGCCGCATCGGGCTCGATGGCGCTCAGGCCACGCCAGTCGAGCGTCCAGACCGAACCCGCCTGCGAGAGTGCGCGCGTGAGGCCCATGAGACCTTCGCGCGCCAGGCGTGCGGGGCTGGTCCAGTCGGCGCTGCCGCCTTCGGCTGTTGTTACGGCTTCTTCGCTGGCAGTGACCGCCTTCACACTGCGGGCCAGCTCTTCGAGCGACACCCAGTCGGGCCCCATGCGCTTCATGCGCTGCGCATAGCGCATGCGGGCGGCCGCAAACTTGGCGGCATCGCCCGTTGCGCGGTACAGATCGAACAGGGCACGCCAGCGGCTGTCGTCACGCTCGGCTGTGGGGTGATCGCTCTCGCCATCGGAAGCCGTGGGGCTCTCGGAGGCCAGGGCCTGCAGCAGGATGGCTTCGGCGCCGGCATCGTCGCCATGCGCAAAGCGGATCACCGCCTCTTCGAGCGCGCCATCGTGGGCGAGCCGGGACGACATCAGCGGCGCGCTGCTGGCGACGGGCGGACTGCCAGCCGTCACTGGTGCAACGGCAGCGGTGGCTGCCGGGGCAGGCACGCGCTCGGCCTGCTCTTCGAGCGGGTCGCCGGCATGCACGGGCGGCAGCGTCTCGGCGCCGGCATCGGGCGGCGGGTTGACCAGCGTCTCGCCGTTCGGCCCCCGCCCCTTCCACCACTGCTGCGACATCTGCTGCTCGATCTCGTCGATCTTCTTGAGCGTGAGCGCGCGGCCCTCCGGCTTTTCGGAAGAGCTGTTCAGGTTGAACGAAGACGGCGTGACCGTCGCCTCGAAGGCATGGGCGGCGGCTTCGCGCTGGCGCAGCTTGCGAAGCATGTCGAACTCGCGCCGGCGCACGAAATCGTTGCGCTGGCGCCGCTCGATCATCTCCTTGAGCATTTCCCGGCTGTAGGCCTGGTCGGGCAGCGAGGAGTCCGACGAAGAAGGCGCATCCAGCTCCGACCAATCCTTCAGGGGATTGCGGACAAACTTGGCCACCTTGGAAAAAAGGCGGCCCGACTCTTCCTTTGCCATGCGGTGAAAGACTGTCGAACGAGCAGGTTTCTCTCTACCTTCTCGCCGATCAATCCCCGAACATCTTTTGCTTGAGTTCGCGGCGCTGTTGCGCTTCGAGCGACAGCGTGGCGGTCGGGCGGGCCAGCAGGCGGCCGACACCGATGGGTTCGCCGGTTTCGTCGCAGTAGCCGTAGTCGCCGGCGTCGATGCGCTGGATCGATTGCTCGATCTTCTTGAGCAGCTTGCGCTCGCGGTCGCGCGTGCGCAGCTCGAGGGCGTGTTCTTCCTCGATGGTCGCGCGGTCGGCCGGATCGGGCACGACCACGGTGTCTTCACGCAGGTGCTCGGTGGTTTCGCCGGCGTTTTCCAGAATGCCGCGCTTGAGTTCGACCAGCTTCAGGCGGAAGAACGCCATCTGCTTTTCGTTCATGTACTCGTCGTCGGGCATGGCGATGACTTCGGCATCGCTCAGCTCGGCGGCGGTCTTGGCCTTCCAGTTGTTGACCAGCTTCGGGTCTTTCTTGACGGCCAGCGGCGGCGGCGGCACCAGCGCGGTGGAAGGTGCTTGCGAGAAGCTGGATTTGGCAGCGGTCGATGCCACCGACTGCGGCATCGAGGGGACGGTCAGTTGCGACAGCCGGGACACACGGCCACCACGTGCAGCGGGTGCGGGCGTGATGGTTTGAACGGGCATCGAGGGTGTCGCCGGGGCGGAAGAGGAGGCGGCAGCCGTTTTTTTCATGGGGATCGGGGGGACAGAAGGAACGGCAGCAGGGCGGCCGACAGGTTTGGATGACGATGGACCCGCGCCTGCCGCGGTCTTGGTCGCAGGCTTGACGGGCTTCTTCGCAGCGGTCGCGGCTTTGACCGGTGGTGCTGCGGGCTTTTTGGACGGCGCGCTTTTCTCCTTCGCGGCAGGACCATGTGCGGTGGCGGAAACCTTTTTCGCCGCGGGTACAGCCTTCGCAGCCGGCGCCTTCTTTGTGGCGGGCTTGGTTGCTGGCGTGGCCTTTGCGGCGGGTTTCTTCACGGTGACTGGCTCCTTGAACGAACTGGAACGCGCTTTCACTGGGTGTCTCCTCCCATGGGAACCACTGCGGCTTTCAGACCGCGCGGGCTCCACGTTGTCGGGGTGCTCGCGGTTGGCGAACCCCGGGGTTATACCCCCGAAAGCCCACCAAAAACGTGCGGCGCCCCGTGCCGGAAGTCACATCTTGTCCATCGGGACGGACATGGCTGCCGGAACAGGCGCGCGATTGTATAGAGAACTCGAACGCGCGGGCGCGCTGTGGCCGTGCCGATCAACTCCGTTAGCATCGCGCGGCGTTGTCGGAGGAGGCAACGCAGGCCCGCCGATGCCCCTGTGCGGCGCGGGCCCATCCGATCATTCGACAAAAGAAAGCAAGTCTTGAGCAAGAAAGCAGTATTGGGAGTTCTGGCCGCGGCCATCGCCGTCGCCTATGGCGGCAGCACCTGGTGGGCCGCCTCGCAGATCAAATCGCGGTACGACATCGCCTTCGACGAGCTGCCCAAGCAGACGGCGATGGTGCGCGTGGTCGAGCGCAGCTACGACCGCAGCTTCCTGGGTGCCGTCAGCACCGTGACACTGGAAATCGGCTGCGCGCCCGAAGCCGTCGCCGCTGCGCCGGCGCCTGCCGCCAAGCCCGCGGAAGGCGAAGAAGCCGAGGCCGACGAGGACAAGGACGCCGATGCCACGCCGTCCAAGCCCTTGCGCATCACCCTGCGCGACACCATCCACCACGGCCCGCTGGCCGGTGGATCGCTGGCCGCCGCCACCATCGACAGCGAAGTGGTGCTCGACGCCAAGACGCAGGCCGAAGTCGAAAAGCTGTTCGGCAAGGCCAAGCCCCTGACGGTGCACACCAAGGTCGGCTTCAGTGGCGCCTTCACGACCGACATGACGGTCGCGCCCGTCAAGTTGACCGAAGACGGCAAGGGCCAGTTCAACTGGCAAGGCGCGCAGGCCCGCGCGGAAGTGAACGCAGCGCGCACCCAGGTGCGCTACGAGCTGACGATGCCGGGCATGGACTTCAACTCCATCCGCAGTGGCGTGACCATGAAGATGGGCAAGCTCGCCGTCAAGGCCGACATGGACAGCAGCGCCGGCTGGATCCTGGCCACCGGCAAGACCGAAGGCCACCTCGACTCGCTCGAATTCGCGGCGCCCAAGGGCCTGGGCAACGCCCCGGGCGGCGAGCACAAGGCCCTGCCCACCGTGCTGCTGCAAGGCCTCGACCTGCTCGGCGACGCCACCATCAAGGATGGCCTGTACGCATCGGGCGGCACCCTCAAGGGCAGCGGCAAGATCGGCGAAACCAAGATCGACAAGTTCGAGGTGAGCAGCAGCGCCCGCAACATCCACGCCGCCGGCTACAAGAAGCTGGCCGACGCCTGGATGCAGTCCAGCGCCGCCAACGGTTGCGGCAAGGGCGGCAGCAAGGCCTCGCAGGACGCCATCAAGGCGCTGACCGACCAACTGGCACCTGATCTGAAGGCCATGGCCAAGTACAGCCCCGAATTCAGCCTCGACAAGGCGCTGGTCGAAATCGACGGCAAGCGCGGCGAAATCAGCTACACCGTGGGCCTGACCGGTGTGACCGACGAAGACCTGCAAGTCCCCGGCACCGGCCTGCTGATGAAGCGCGGCGTGCTCAAGGCCAACGCGCGGTTGCCGATGAAGTGGCTCGAAAAGCTCGCTGAAACCGGCGCCGGAAGCGGCCAGACGCCGCCGCCTGAAATGGTGGCGGGCCTGGTCGAGCAAGGCGAGCAAAAAGGCTTCGTCAAGCGCGACGGCGATGACGTCACCGCCAAGGTCGAATTCAGCGAAGGCAGCCTGAAGGTCAACGGCAAGCCGCTGGGCGCAGCGGGCAACTGAGCAAGCCCGGTGCTTCTCCCTCCCCCTCTGGGGGAGGGCCGGGGTGGGGGCACATCGGCCTGCGAAAAAGGCAGGGCGTCTGATCGACGGCCTGCCCCCATCCCAACCGCCCCCCAGAGGGGGAAGGAGCAAATCAGAGACTCAGACCAGGCACTGCTCCAGCCCCTGCTCCAGGATCTCGCGCGGCAGCTCGATGCCGATGAACACCATGCGACTCTGGCGCACTTCGTCCTTGCCCCATTCCGGGCCCAGGTCGCTGCCCATCAGCTGGTGCACGCCCTGGAAGATCACCTTGCGCTCGGTGCCCTTCATGTTCAGCACGCCCTTGTAGCGCAGCATGCGCGGGCCGTAGATGTTGACGATCGCACCCAGAAAATCTTCCAGCTTGGCCGGATCGAACGCACGATCGGCCTTGTAGACGAAGCTCTTCACGTCGTCGTCATGGTGATGATGGTGGCCGTGGCCTTCATCCTTGTGCGAGGGATGGTCGCAATGCTCGCCATGCGCGTGGTCATGGTCGTGGTGGTCATGCGCCTCTTCTTCCTTCAGGAAGTCGGGGTCGATGTCCAGCTTGGCGTTCAGGTTGAAGCCGCGCAGGTCGAAGATGTCCTTGAGCGGCACGTCGCCGAAATGCGCCTTCTGCTGCGGCGCGCGCGGGTTCATGTGCTTCAGGCGGTGAATCAGCGCCTCGGTTTCCTCGGCCGACACCAGCTCGCTCTTGCTGATGAAGATCTGGTCGGCAAAGCCCACCTGGCGGCGCGCTTCCTGGCGGTCGTTGAGCTGCTGCGGCGCGTGCTTGGCATCGACCAGCGTGAGGATCGAGTCGAGCAGGTAGCTCTCGGCGATCTCGTCGTCCATGAAGAACGTCTGCGCCACCGGGCCGGGGTCGGCCAGGCCGGTGGTCTCGATCACCACGCGGTCGAAGTCCAGCAGGCCCTGGCGCTTCTTGGCGGCCAGCACCTGCAGCGCTTCGCGCAGGTCTTCGCGGATGGTGCAGCAGACGCAGCCGTTGCTCATCTGGATGATCTGCTCTTTCGACTCGGTGACCAAGATGTCGCTGTCGATGTTCTCCTCGCCGAACTCGTTCTCGATGACCGCGATCTTCTGGCCGTGGGCCTCGGTCAGGATGCGCTTGAGCAAGGTGGTTTTGCCCGAGCCTAGAAAGCCGGTGAGGATGGTCGCGGGAATGAGGGCCATGAAGAAGTGCTCCGGAAGCGGAAAACGGGGGAAAGAGGCAAAAAAGGCGTGGCCGGGCAGTTTAGCCAATGCCACTGAGTTGCGTTGGTGATGGGGTTAAGCGGGGTCAGGCGGGCTTTCTGACCACCACCAGCCCCTTCAGGTACTCCCCTTCGGGGAATTCGATGGTCATGGGATGGTCGGGCGCGGCGCCCAGGCGCTCGGCGATGTAGCCGTCCACGCCGGCATCGAGCCCCGCCGAAGCCACGATCTTGTGGAACAGGTCGGCGCTGATGCCGCCCGAGCACGAAAAGGTCAGCAGCACGCCGCCCGGCTCCAGCAGCTTGAGCGCCAGGCGGTTGATGTCCTTGTAGGCCCGCGCGGCCCGCTCCGCATGCGCCGCCGTGGGCGCGAACTTGGGCGGGTCGAGCACGATGGCGTCGAAGGTACGGCCCTGCTCGATGAACTCGCGCAGCACGGTGTTGACGTTGGCATCGAGAAACTCCGTCTTGATGCCCGAACCCTCGCCGCCGTAGCCATTGAGCGCAAGGTGCCCGCGTGCGCGGTCGAGCGCCGGCTGCGACGAATCGACCGACACCAGCTCCGCCCCTTCGAGCGCGCCCGCAGCCTTGAGGCCCGACAGCGCCGCCACCGTGAAGCCGCCCGTGTAACAGAAGCAATTGAGCACGCGCCGAAAGCGCCGGTGCTTCGCCAGTTCGGCAAAGCGCTGGCGGCTGTCGCGCTGGTCGAGATAAAAGCCGGTCTTGTGGCCGGTCGCGATGTCCAGCGACAGCTTCCAGTCGTGTTCGCGGATCGTGATTTCGGTGGGCCCCTCCCCGCGCAGCCAGCCCGTGACGGGCTTCAGGCCTTCGCGCTCGCGGCCACTGGCGTCGGAGCGCTCGTAGAGCTTGGTCAGGCCCGTGGCCTTGAGCAGCGCGTCGGCCAGCACGTCTTTCCAGCGCTCGACGCCGGCCGACAGGAACTGCGCCACCAGCGTGTCGCCATAGCGGTCGACGATCAAGCCCGGCAGCCCATCGGCCTCGCCGTGCACCACGCGCACGCCATCGCTTTGCAGGTCGAACAGGCCTCGGGCCGCAACGGCGCGGGCGCACACCGCCGCAAAAAACGCCGCATCGATGCGCTGCGTTTCCACGAAGCTCCAGGCCCGCGCGCGGATCTTGGAGATCGGGCTGAAAGCAGCCCATGCCAGGAAAGCGCCGTCGTGGGATTCCACGCGCACCGTCTCGCCGGAATCGGCGGCGCCGCGCGCGATGGCGGATTCGAAGACCCAGGAGTGGCGGCGCTGCATCGAGCGTTCTTTGCCCGGTTTGAGTCGAAGGGTTTTCATTCTTTGCTTGTGGTGTTCTTGCTTGTCGTTTTCGGGCCTGGCCTTGGCGCGCGTGCGGTTTCGGGGCGCGCTTGCGCACGCGGATGTGCCGCGTCGTAGGCCTTGGCCAGATGCTGGAAGTCCAGCCGCGTGTAGACCTGCGTGGTCGCGATGTTGGCGTGGCCCAGCAATTCCTGCACCGCACGCAGGTCGCTGCTCGACTGCAGCACATGGCTGGCGAAGGAATGGCGCAGCATGTGCGGATGCACCGGCGCGGTCAGGCCGGCCTTGAGGCTGCGCTCGCGCAGCAGCTTCCACACCGCCTGCGAGGACATGCGCAGGCCCTTGGCACTGATGAAGAGCGCAGCCGCCGCGTTCGCATCGTGCAGCCGGGCAGTGGTGAGCGCAGCGCAATCGCCGCGCACCGCGAGCCAGTCGCGCACCGCTTCGGCCGCCTTGCCGCCCATCGGCACGATGCGGCGCTTGCTGCCCTTGCCCAGCACATTGGCTTCGAGCGCGTCCAGATCGACCCAGCCGCGCGCGGTGTTGCTCGCCTGCGCATCGAGGCCGGTCAGTTCGCTCACGCGCAGGCCGCAGCCGTACAGCACTTCGACGATGGCGCTGTCGCGCGCCTCGGTCCAGGGGTCGGCTTCAGGGTCGTACAGCTCGGCCAGGCGCACCGCGTCGTCCACGCCCAGCGCCTTCGGCAACGGCCGGCCGGCCTTGGGCGCGTGCACGTCCTGCACCGGGTTGAAGCCGATCAGCCCTTCGTTGCCGAGCCAGCGGTAGAAGCTGCGCCAGCAAGACAGCACCAGCGCAATGCCGCGCGGCTCGCGGCCGGCACCGTGCAATTGCGCCATCCAGCGGCGGATGTGGGCTGTCTGCACGCGGTCGAGCGGCAGGTTGGCATCGGCCGCATGGGCGGTCAGCGACTGCAGATGAAAGGCATACAACTCGACCGTGCGCGCCGCGAGACGGCGCTCGACGCGCACGTGCTCGAGGTACTTGTCGATCCAGCCCGATGAAGCCGGCGCGGCAGGCTCAGAAGAGATAGCCATGGCCGGCATTGTTCACGATGGCGGCCGGCTCGCGCAATGCGCCCTTGAACAGCATGCCCCAGGTGCGCCAGCACGACGTGGGCGCGGCGGCGTATTGCACGTCGAAGGTCTTGTCGAAACCGCTCATGCGCACCAGCCGCTCGATGCGCCACAGGTGATAGGGCTCCGACACCACGATTACGCTGTGCACGCCCGCTGCCTGCAGGATCGGCGTCGACAGCGCCAGGTTCAGCCGCGTGGACGAGGACACCGGCTCCAGCAACGCCGGCCCGGTGTAGCCCACGGCATTCGCATGCTGCTGCATCACCTCGGCCTCGATGCGCCCGTCTTCGGTATCGACGCCGCCCGAGAAAGCGAGCTGCTTGACCAGCCCCGCCTTCACCAGCGCGATGCCCGTGTCCACACGCCCGGTCAGGCAGGGATTCGGCCTGCCGTCGAGGTACGCACGGTTGCCCAGGATCAGCGCCGCGTCGGCCGGCCGCTGCGGCGGGTTGCCCAGCACCGCTTCGGCCCGTTGCCAGACAACCGCCGCAATGGCCGCGTACGCCAACACCCCGGCCAGCAGCCCGCCGAACAGCACGCGCTGCCAGGGCCGGCGCAACCAGCGCGGGCGGCTCAAGGACGCAGCCGCGAGAGTCCGCCCGAGGCCAGCTCGGCGATGCGCTCGAGAAAGTCGGTGCCCATCTCGGCGTTGAAGCGCTGCGCATCGGGCGATGCCAGCACCAGCATGCCGAAGGCCGGCGATTCGGCGTCCGCGCGCAGCGGAATCAGCGCGATCGACATCGCGGCGGTCGGCTCGGGCAGCCATTTGGCCGCCTCGAAGCCCGAATTGAGACCGCAATAAGGCGAAGTCAGCGAAGTGGCCAGCGCTTTCACGTCGTCGCTCACCCACTGGGCGTAAGCCTCGTTGAGGTACTCGCTGCTGCAGTCCCACACCTTGATGGCCGTCTGCGGCACCAGGAACAGCGACTGCAGGTCGACCGCGATGCGGTACGGCAGGCTGCGCGGGTCGCGCGTGGTCAGCAGGCCACTGGTCCAGCGCTGCAGCCGGTCGGCAATGACGACGTTTTCGGTGCCGTGGCGCACCATGTCCATCAGGCGGTGCTCCAGCGCCTTGATCTTCTCGCGCAGCATCTCGGCCTGGCGCTCCTGCAGGCTCACGGCACGGTTGCCGTGCGGGCTGGTGAGCTGCACCTGTGCCAGCAGTTGCGCATGGCGCTCGAAGAAGTCGGGCGTGTTCGCCAGGTAATCGGCGATGTCGTCTTCGGTGATCGGGTTCATGGCGTTGTTGGCGTCGTTGTTGTTCGTGAAGGAAGTCATGGCAGTTCTGGCACCTCGATGTCGCCTTCAAAGACCGTGGTGGCCGGGCCCGTCATCAGCACAGGCTGGCCTTCGCCCTGCCATTCGATCGTGAGAATGCCGCCGTGCGTCTGCACATCGACCCGGCGCTCCAGCAGGCCGAGCCGGATGCCCGCCACCACCGCCGCGCAGGCGCCCGTGCCGCAGGCCAGCGTTTCGCCAGCGCCGCGCTCGAACACCCGCAGCTTGACGTGCGAGCGGTCGACCACCTGCATGAAGCCGGCGTTCACCCGTTGCGGAAAGCGCGGGTGATGCTCGATCTGCGGGCCCTGCTCGGCCACCGGTGCGGTGTCGACGTTGTCGACCACCTGCACCGCGTGCGGATTGCCCATCGACAACACCGCTACCGAAACAATAGCGGTGCCCGCACGTGTACCCAGGGCAAGGTGCCACTTTTGCCACGCGCCATCGGGCTGCGGATCGAGTCCGGCGGTGTCGAAGGGCACGCGCTCTGGTTCAAAGATCGGTGCGCCCATGTCGACCGTCACGCGGCCGTCGGCGCCCATGCGCGGCGCGATCACGCCGGCCAGCGTCTGCACGCGCACTTCGGTCTTGTCGGTCAGCTTGTGTTCGCTGACGAAGCGCATGAAGCAGCGCGCACCGTTGCCGCACTGCTCCACCTCGCCGCCGTCGGCGTTGTGGATCACGTATTGAAAGTCGATGCCTTCGGCCGGCGAGGGCCGCACGGTGAGGATCTGGTCGGCGCCGACGCCGAAATGGCGGTCGGCCAGAAAGCGGTATTGCGCGGCGGTCAGGCCCAGCGTGCCGCGTGTTTCGTCCAGCACGACGAAATCGTTGCCGGCTCCCTGCATCTTGGTAAAGCGGATTCGCATCGGGGGATTATCGCCACCGGCGCCGCCCTTCGCGCCGAAAGGGCCGCAGGGCGCGGCCCTTTCAGCGTGCCTTGCCTCAGCCCTGGATGAACGCCAGCAGGTCGGCATTCACCTGCGCCGCATGCGTGGTGCAGGTGGCATGCGGCGCGCCGGCATACACCTTGAGCTGGCTGCCCTTGATCATCTCGGCCGCCAGCTTGCCCGTGGCCTCGAAGGGCACGACCTGGTCGTCGTCGCCGTGGATCACGAGCGTGGGCACGTCGATCTTCGCCATGTCGGGGCGGAAGTCGGTCTCGGAGAACGCCGTCACGCAGTCGATGGTGGCCTTGATCGAGGCCTGCAGCGCAATCTGCAGCGTCTGCTTGAAGACGCCCTGCGACACCTTGGCGCCCGGGCGGTTGGTGCCGTAGAAAAGCGTGCTGAAGTCGTCGAGGAACTGCGGACGATCCGCGGCCAGCCCGGCGCGGATGCCTGCGAACAGCGAGGCATCGGGGCCCACCGGGTGGTCGGCCGTTTTCATGAACAGCGGCGTCACCGCGCTGATGAGCGCGAGCCTGGCCACCTGCGCGCTGCCCTTGCGCGCGATGTAGCGCGTCACGTCGCCGCCGCCCATCGAGAAGCCCGCAAGGATCACGTCCTTCAGGTCGAGCTTCTCGATCAGCTCGGCGATGTCGTCGGCGAAGGTGTCGTAGTCATAGCCTGTCCACGGCTGGCTCGAGCGGCCGAAGCCGCGGCGGTCGAACGCGATCGTGCGGTAGCCGCGTTCCGCGAAGAACAGCATCTGGGCGTCCCACATGTCGGCGCTCAGCGGCCAACCGTGGCTGAAGAGAATCGGCTGGCCCGAGCCCCAGTCCTTGTAGTAGAGCTCGGTGCCGTCGCGCAGTGTGAGTGTGGTCATGGGTTTCCAGTGAGGTGGAGCAAGAAGAAGAAAGGAAGGGAAGAAAAATCAGATCGCAAGAAAGTGATGCACCTGCGGCTTGTCCGGCCCGATGTGAAAGCGCAGCGCCTCGCCCTGCAGGTCGGCATCGGCCTGCGACACGCGGTGGTGCTGGCGCAGATGCTCCGCCCACGATTCGACGAGAAACCACTCCATCACGCGCTCCGCATCGGTCGTGTGTTCGTGCACGCCCCAGGCGTAGGCGCCATCGCGGCGCCGCTCCAGCGACAGGCGCTTCATCGCCTGCAGGAAGGCCGGGCGGTCATCTTTGCGGATGCGGTATTCGATCTGGACCATCACCGGCCCGCGGTCGTGCGCCACTGGCTCGGCGAGCAAGGGTTCGGGCCAGTGGTTCGACGCCTGCAGGTCGGCTTCGCCGGCCGGCAGCCGCACGCGATGGAAGACCAGCCCGGCCACCACAAGCCCCACGGCGCCCGCCACCAGCGTGGCCGGCACGCCGATCTGCTGCGCCACCAGGCCCCAGCCCAGGCTGCCGGCCGCCATCGCGCCGTTGAACACGGTGAGGTACACGGCCAGCCCGCGCCCGCGCACCCAGTTCGGCAGGATCGACTGGGCCACGCCGTTGAGCGTGGTCAGCGCCACGATCCAGCCCAGGCCCAGCAGCAACAGCAGCAGCACCGCCAGCCACTTCGGCGGCGCGAAGACCAGGCTGCCCATCACAGCCGCCGTGAGCAACGCGGCCAGCAGCAGCATGCCGTCCGCGCCGAGCCGGGCGCGCAGGCGCGGCATCACCAGCGCGCCGCCGATGGCGCCCGCGCCCACGGCGCCGAGCAGCACGCCATAGAAGCCCGCGCTGCCGCCGAGCATCTGGCGCGCCACCAGCGGCAGCAGCGCCCACACCGAGCTGGCGAACAGGAAGAACACCGCCGAGCGCAGCAGCACCACGTGCAGCTCCTTGCTGGCCCGCGTGTAGCGCAGGCCGGCGCGGAAGGCGCCGAAGAAGTTCTCCGACAGCCCGCTGTCCACCGCCGCCGGGCGCTTCCACCACAGCAGCGCCGCGATCACGAACACATAGCTCAGCACGTCGACGCCGTAGGTGGCCGCCGCGCCGAAGCTCGCCAGGATCAGCCCGCCCGCAGCCGGCCCGATGGAGCGCGCGATGTTGATGCCCAGCGAGTTCAGCGCCACCGCGCTCTTGAGGTCCGTGCGCGGCACCAGCTCGGGCACGATCGACTGCCAGGTCGGCCCCATCAGCGCCGCGCCGATGCCGCCCACGAAGGTCAGCGCGATCAAATATTCGACCGTGAGCGCGCCGGTGTGCGAGAGCAGCAGCAACGCGCCGCTCACGGCCGCGAGCACCAGTTGCACGAAGATCAAAAAGCGCCGTCGGTCGAGGATGTCCGAGAGCACCCCCGCAGGAATCGCCAGCAGGAACACCGGCAGCGTGGCCGCCGTCTGGATCAGCGCCACTGCGGTCGGGTTGGCGGACAGGTCCGTCACCAGCCACGAGCTGGCCACGTCGCGCATGAAGCTGCCGACATTGCCGAGCACGGTGGCGGCCCAGAGCACCGCGAAGACCGGCTGGCGCAGCGGCGCGAAGGCGCCGGGTTGCGGTGCCGGCGCAGTTGCGCTGTGTGAGGTGTCAGACATGGGCACGCTCCTTCAGGTCGTGCCAGGCGACCAGCAGGAAGCCGCCGACCAGCCCGAGGTGCTCGAAGAAGGAGTTGGCCGCCATGAAGCGCTCAGGCCCGGTCGGCATCTGCCAGAAGCGCAGCGCCACGAAGGTCGCCATCAGCGTGAAGCCGGCCAGCGCCAGCGCGCCGAGCCAGCGCAGCCGCCCGATGAGGACCAGCGCCGAAGCGCCCAGCTCCAACACGATGACTGCCACGGCCAGCGGGCCGGCGGGCGACATGCCGAAGTGGTTCATTTCGGCCAGGGCCGCGTCGAAGTCCATCGCCTTGTTCAGCCCGCCCTGCAGGTAGGCGGCGCACAGCAGCAGCAGCGCGATCCAGCGCAGCGCGGGTGATGTCATCCAGCGCACGTCACACCGCCCAGCAGGCGCAGCCGAGCGCGCCCCAGAAGCTTTTCAGGTCGGCAATCGGCAACTTGCTGCTCCAGGCCGTCGCATGCTGGTGGCCGTGCACGTTGCAGTTGTTCGCGCACGCGCAGGCTGCGGCAGCATTGCGCAACACCTTCTGCATCGGCGCGCCTTCGGCGGTGTCGGCCCAGCCGGCATAGCCGCCGAAGGTGCGCGCGGGCGACCAGTCGGGCATGGCCGGCGGCGGCGCGCCTTCGTCGTGCGCGGCGAACGCGCCGGCGCCGTAGACCACCTTGCCGCCCACCATCGTGAGCAGTGCCGTCGTGTCGGCAATCTCCGATTCGGCGCAGGCGAAGAAGTCGCGGTCGGGCACCACGAGGTCGGCAAGCTGGCCCACCTCGATGCGCCCCTTCTTGCCCTCTTCGTTCGAGAACCAGGTGACGTTCTCGGTCCACATGCGCAGCGCCTGTTCGCGGTCGATCAGGTTGCGCTGCGGGGTGAGCTGCATGCCGCCCACCGTCTTGCCAGTGATCAGCCACGACAGCGACACCCACGGGTTGTACGAAGCCACGCGCGTCGCGTCGGTGCCGGCCGAGACCTTCACGCCTTTTTCGAGCATGCGCTTCACGGGCGGCGTCGCCTCGGCCGCGCCGTAGCCGTAGCGCTCGACGAAGTACTCGCCCTGGTAGGCCATGCGGTGCTGCACCGCGATGCCGCCGCCCAGCGCCGCGATGCGGTCGATCGACTGGTCGGAGATGGTCTCGGCATGGTCGAAGAACCAGTTCAGGCCCGCCAGCGGCGTGTCCTGGTTGACGCGCTCGAACACGTCGAGCGAGCGGCTGATGGTCTCGTCGTAGGTGGCGTGCATGCGCCAGGGCCAGCGGTTCTGCACCAGCACGCGCACCACCTCTTCCAGCTCGCCTTCCATCTCGGGCGCCATGTCCGGGCGCGGCTGGCGGAAGTCCTCGAAGTCGGCTGCGGAGAACACCAGCATCTCGCCCGCGCCGTTGTGGCGGAAATAGTCGTCGCCCTGCTTGTATTTCGAGGTCGCGGTCCAGTTCAGGAAGTCCTGCTTCTCTTGCTTGGGCTTCTGCGTGAACAGGTTGTAGGCCAGGCGGATCGTCAGTTGTCCGTCGTCGGCCAGCTTCTGGATCACCTGGTAGTCGTCGGGGTAGTTCTGGTTGCCACCGCCCGCGTCGATGGCGCCGGTCACGCCCAGGCGATTGAGTTCGCGCATGAAGTGGCGCGTGGAGTTGAGCTGATAGTCGAAGGGCAGCTTCGGTCCCTTGGCCAGCGTGGCGTAGAGGATGGCCGCGTTCGGCTTGGCCAGCAGCAGGCCGGTCGGGTTGCCGGCGCTGTCGCGCACGATCTCGCCACCGGGCGGCGCGGGCGTGTCCTTGGTGTAGCCCACGGCGCGCATGGCGGCACCGTTGAGCAATGCGCGGTCGTACAGATGCAGGATGAAGACCGGCGTGTCGGGCGCCACAGCGTTCAGCTCCTCGATGGTCGGCAGGCGCTTTTCCGCGAACTGGTGCTCGGTGAAGCCGCCCACCACGCGCACCCATTGCGGCGCCGGCGTGTCGGCCACCTGCCGCTTGAGCATGCCCATGGCATCGGCCAGGCTGCGCACACCGTCCCAGCGCAGCTCCAGGTTGAAGTTGAGCCCGCCGCGAATGATGTGCAGGTGGTTGTCGATCAGCCCCGGCAGCACGCGCTTGCCGTGCAGGTCGATCACGCGGGTGCCGCTGCCCGCCAGCGGCAGGATGTCGTGCGAGCGGCCGACGTGGGTGAAGCGGCCGTCCTTGATGGCCACGGCATCGGCCGTGGGGTTGGAACGGTCGAGGGTGGTGAACAGCCCGCGGTGCAGGATCAGGTCGGGGGTCGTGCTTGTCTCAGCCATTGCGGGGCTCCTTGGACGATGAGGTGGCGTCTGCAGTGGTGGTGCCCGGCAGGCACTTCGGCAGCTCGCCGAACACATGCGGCTTGACCTGGTGCTGCAGCCACGAGGTGGCCGCGGCCTGCGGCCCGACCAGGCTCTTCACCAGCGGCGGAATCTGCTCGCCGAGCAGGATGCCCAGCAACCCCACCAGGGCGATGACCGGCGGCGCCGGCGAGCGCACCTGGAACAGTGCGTAGATCACGCCGACCAGAAGGCCGAGCGCAAGGGAAACGACATAGGACTTCATGGTCGACCTTTCTGCATGCGTGGGCGGGCGGCTCGCATCAGCCTTCGTGCGCGCCGAACATGGTCTGGGCGTAGGTCACGCCCAGGCCGTAGGCGCCGCCGACCTTCTTCGCGATGCCCGTGGTCAGCGCGTAGGTGTCGCCGCGGGCCCAGTCGCGCTGCAACTCCAGCAGGTATTGCAACGAGGTCATCGGCTGCGCGCCGGCCTGCACCATGCGCTCCATCGCTCGGTTGTGCGCCTCGGCCGAGACGTCGCCGCAGGCATCGGCGATCACATACACCTCGAAGCCCTGGTCCAACGCCGACAGGGCTGGCCCGACGATGCACACGCTGGTCCACAGGCCCGCCAGCACGATGCGCGGCTTGCCGATCTGGTTCACGCGCTCGATCACGGCGGCGTCTTCCCAGGTGTTCATCGACGTGCGGTCGAGCATCTTCTGGCCCGGAAAGGCGTCGGTGATCTCGCTGAACATCGGGCCCGAGAAACTCTTCTCGGCCACCGTCGTGAGGATGGTCGACACGCCGAAACCGGCCGCCGCCTGCGCCACCAGCGCGGCGTTGTTGCGCAGGTTCACGGCATCGATGGAGTGCGTGGCAAAGGCCATCTGCGACTGGAAGTCGATCATGACCAGCGTGTGGTCGGAGGGCGTGAGCAGCTTGGCGCCGGCGGTGGGGGTGGCTTTGATGGACATGAAAGGGCTCCTTGGGTTGAATGGAGATTCGATTGGATTCACAATTGCTTTCGGAGGGAATTTCCTAGGCACGGACTGAATCATCGGACCCGGACTCACCGTCATCGACGAAATTTTTCACCACCAATAATCGAAGTTTTCGATCATTCCCTTCCCGCCCTTTTCTTCAAGGACCGCCACGTGCTCAAACTCAGCCTGGAAGCCATCGAGGTCGTCGACGCCATCGCGCGCCACGGCTCCTTCGCCGCCGCCGCCGCGCGCCTGAACAAGGTGCCCTCAACCATCTCGTACGCGGTGGGCAAGCTGGAGGAACAACTGGGCATGCTGCTGTTCGAGCGCAACGGCCCGCGCGTCACCCTCACCGCCGCCGGCGAAGAAATGCTCAAGGAAGGGCGCTGGCTGCTCAGCGCCGCGAGCGACCTCGAATCGCGCATGCGGCAGATTGCCACCGGCTTCGAGTCGGAGCTGCGCCTCGTGCACGACTCGCTGATTCCCACGCAGGCGCTCATCGACGACATCCGTGCCTTCGAAGACCTGCGCTGCGGCACGCGACTGCGCATCGGCTGCGAAGCGCTCACCGGCAGTTGGGAGGCGCTGCGCGAGGGCCGCGCCGACATCGTCATCGCCGCGGGCGAAGGGCCGGCCGGCGGCGGCTACCAGGCCGTGACCGTGGGCAACCTGGAGTTCGCCTTCTGCGTCGCGCCCACGCACCCGCTCACGCGCCTGGGCCGCCCGCTGCAGCGCGGCGACCTGCTGGAGTGCAACGCCATCGTGGTGGGCGACAGCGCACGCACGCTGTCGGACCGCACCGTCGGCCTGCTGGCAGGCCAGCCGCGCATCACCGTGCCGTCGATGCCCGCGAAGATCGCCTGCCAGGTGGCAGGCCTGGGCCACGGCTTCCTGCCGCGCGCATGCATCCTGAACGAACTGGCCCGAGGCACGCTGGTGGAACTGCCGACCGAGGAGCCGCGCCCGCCCGAGGCGTTCTGGCTGGCGTGGAAGACCGGCGCGCAGGGGCAGGCACTGCGCTGGTGGCGCGAGCGGATGAACCGCACGCTGGTGCCGGCGCTGCTGCCGCGCTCGGCCGGTTGACGGCAGGCGGGAGCGTCAGCCCGCCGCGCGCAGCTTGTCGAGTGCGCGGTCGAGAAAAGCCAACCGGTCCTGTCCCCAGAAACGCTCACCGTTCAAGATGAAGGTCGGCGCGCCGAACACGCCGGCTTCCACCGCTTCCGCGCTGTTGGCGCGATACACGGCCAGCGTCTCGGCGCCCTGCTCCAGCGCCTGCAGCGAAGCCCCGTCGTAGCCGTTTTCATCGGCGACCGCGATGCGCACCGCTGCCTGCGACGTGTCGCGCTCCTCGGCCCACAGCGCCCGCAGCAGCGCATGCGACAGAGGCTGCGCATCCAGCCCCTGCAGTTGCGCCGCAATCACCATCCAGCCCGGGTACTTGTTCCAGTTCGGATCGCTGGCCGCGCCCTTGGGGTAGTGCTCGGGCTCCAGGTTCATCGGCATGCCGAGGTAGTCGCTCCAGCGCGCCAGTTCCAGCGCGTGGTACGTGCGGCGCGGTTCGGGGCGGGTCTTCAGCGGAACGCCGCCGGTCTGCGGCACCACCGCCTGAAAGTCGTAAGGCTTGAGCGTGAGCCGCACATGGTGGCGGCGCACGATGTCCTGCAGTTGCGGGCCACCGAGGTAGGCCCAGGGGGAAGAGAGGCTGTAGTAGCAGTCGAGCGCGATCATGTTTCGATTATCTTCAGCGCATGCCTGTCGCCACTGCGCCGCTCACCCTTCTCCCCTCGGGGTTTGCGCGGGCGTTCGTAGGCCGATGAAGTTTCCGGCCTTTCTTTTCTCGCTGCTCGTCTCCAAGCTGGCCGACCAGATCCTGCTGTTCCTGGTGCCGCTCGTGGTGTTCCAGGTGACGCAAGACGTGGCTTGGTCGGGCTACGCCTTCGCGGCGGAAACCCTCCCGCGCTTTCTGTCGTTTCCCATCTGCGGCGCGCTGTGCGACCGGATCTCGCCGATCAAGCTGCTGCGCGGCAGCCAGATCTTTCGCGCGCTGGTCTGCGTGCTCGGCGTGCTGGGCAACGAGGCGCTGGGCGGCATCGGCTGGCTGGTGGGCCTGTCGGCGGTGTGCGGCGTGCTGACCACGCAGGGCGTGATGGCGCGCGAGGTGATGCTGCCGCAGATTGCCAACGGCCACGGCTTCGACAAGGTGCTGGCCTATGCGCAGACGGCCGAGCAGACCGGCATGGTGCTCGGCCCGCTCATTGCGGCGGCGCTCTTCGCGTTCTGGCCCTGGCAGGCGGTGGTGGGCGCGGCGGCCGCCCTCTTCCTGCTGGC
The DNA here is from genome assembly GCF_014302995.1 of Variovorax sp. PAMC26660. Classification (NCBI taxonomy): domain Bacteria; kingdom Pseudomonadati; phylum Pseudomonadota; class Betaproteobacteria; order Burkholderiales; family Comamonadaceae; genus Variovorax; species Variovorax sp. PAMC26660. The sequence continues at coordinate 3,509,762 of NZ_CP060295.1, read as the reverse complement.
CGATGTCGCCACCGCGTACTGGCGGCGCGGCAACCCGATGCAGTTGCACGAGCCGCAGGCGGCGACCGGCCACTTCCTGCAGCCGATCAAGACCGCGCTCGGCCATGTGCTGCACCTGCCCGGCCTGCTGCGGCTGACCGGGCTCACGGCCGGCGTGAACCTGATGCTCGGCACCACGCTCGCCTCTTCCGCCGCGATGGTCACCGGGCTGCACCATCGCTCGGCCACCTACTACGCGGGGCTGCAGACGCTGGGCGCGGTTGCCACCATCGTGATCTTGCTGAGCATCATCCGGGGATCGTTCGCGCTCAAGAAGATGGGGCTGATCGCCTATGTGCTGATCTTCGGCGGCGGCCTGCTCACCGCCATCAGCACCAGCCACTGGGGCTATGCGGCCGGCTTCCTGCTGGTGATCGGGTTCGACAAGATGTTCAGCATCTACATCCGCATCCACCGGCAGCGGATCATTCCGGCGCACGACTACGGCAAGACCACCGGCGTGATCGTGCTGCTGAACAACCTGACGCAGCCCCTGGCCGGCCTGCTGGTCGGCGCCTTCGCCGATGCGACGCAGACCCGCGTGGTGATCTTCGGGCTGTGCATGCTGGTGGGCGCCATCGGCATTGCCGCTGCCATCGCCAGCCGAAACGCCGCTACAGCACCTTGACCGCGCGGCCGATGTAGAGGATGGGCCCGGTCGGCCGGTCGATAGGCGAGCCGTTCTCGGGCTCCAGCGTCAGCTCGAACAACTGGTTGGGCTCCAGCGGTGGCAGCTTGTCGATGGGAATGCGCAGCGACTGCCCCTGCTTGACCAGCCCCAGCGACACCGGCCCGCGCCACTGGTCGGCCTTGGTCCAGAACTGCAGCGACTTCTGCGGCGGCACCACCATCGTGCCCAGCGGCACCAGGTTGAGCTGGCGCGCCGAGTTGGTCTGGATCACCCAGCCGGGCGCCTTGTCTTGCGGTGCGACCAGCACCACCATGTACTGCGTGACGGGCGGCGTTGCGTCGCGCGTGACGACCACGGCCAGCAGCAGCGCCGCCGTGGCGAAACCGCCCGCGGCCAGTCCGCGCCAGAGCTGCAGGTTGTTCCACCAGCCCGCGACGCCAGACGCCTGTGCCTTCTTCGCTTTCGCTTTCGACGATGCCTTGCCCAGCCCGTCCACGCTGCGCTCGATGCGCGACCAGAGCGATGGCGACGGATCGACCGGCGCCGCCAATGCGGTCAGCGGCAGCAGCCGCGCCTCCCAGGCCCGCACGGCTTCGCGCAGGGCCGGCTCGTTCGGCATGCGGGCTTCGACCGCCGCGCGCGCGCCGGCCGACAGCGTGCCCAGTACGTACTCGCCCGCCAGTGCGTCGATGTGGTTGTTGTCGATGTCTTCGTTGTTTTGTTCGGCGGTGCTCATGCCATGCACTCCCGCAGCGCGCGCATGCCGCGCTGGATCCAGGCTTTCACCGTGCCCAGCGGCGTCTTCAGCCGCTCGGCGATCTCGCCATGCGAACAGCCTTCGACATACGCATAGAGGATGCAATCGCGCCGCGCCGGCTCCAGCCCCGAAAGGCAGCCGTGCAGCCGGCCCAGGTCGGCGCGCAACTCGAACGGATCGCCAGCGGCGGCATACGCCGCAAGCGAGGCCTGGTCATCGACCGCTTCGGCCGCGTCTTCGTCCATGCTCACCTGCCGCGCGCCGCTGCGCACCATGTTCAGCGCCGCGTTGCGCACCACGCTGTAGACCCAGCCGCGGCCTTCGCCCAGCGCCGGATTGAAGCTCGCCGCGCGCTGCCAGATGCTGATGAAGGCATCGTGCAGCACGTCTTCGGCCTGCTGGCGCTGGCGCACGATGCGCAGCGCCACGCCCATCAGGTAGCGGCTTTCACGCTGGTAGAGCTGCTGCAACGCCAGACGGTCGCCACGGGCGCAAGCCATGAGGGCGGCGTCGTAGTCGAAGGCGTCGGGGGATGCAGCAGGCAACAAGGTCGGTGGCGGGTTGTGAGCGGCCCCGATGGTAGTGGCACCGGCGCGCCCGCCACGCATTCACCCCCGAGTCAGGAAGCCTTCCAGAAGATGTAGTCGGCCTGGTACTGCACGACCTGCTTCTGGCCCTTGGTGGCCGGCGTGCACGGCGAGGCAGCCGGTGCCACGCCGCCTTGCAGCGCCACGCGCTGGATATACGTGACGCCCGTCATCGCGCCGCTGCCCGTGGCCGGGTTGGCCTTGACGAGCTGGAACGGCAGGCTGGTTGAGCCCGAGGGCGCGACGGCCAGTTGCGTGGCGGTGAGCTTGGAGCCGTCGTTCGATTCCCACGTGGCCGGCGGGCCGTAGTACTTGCCGACCTGCTTGCCGCTGCGGTCCCACAGCTTGGCGTCGGGGCCGACGAACACCCACTCGGTCTGCCCGGCGGCATTGGCCTTGTCGCGGCATTCATAGGTGATGTCGCCCTTGCCCACGGTTTCCATCGCGACCTTGTGGCCGGCCGGCACCTGGATGGTGGGCGGCAGGCTGGACTGGTTGAAGGCGGGGGTCATCGACATCGATCCGCAGGCGGTGAGCATGGCGGCAGCGGCGCTGACAGCGCCGAGGACGGCGAGCGAACGGGGGAAGCGAGAGGTGGTGTGCATCGAAATACTCCTGGGTTGTAGAGGGACAGCAGCTCCTCGCTGCTGAAGGGTCTACACGGCAGGTCTGCGTTTGGATGCAGGGGTGCGAAAGAAATTTGCTGCCGCTGCTGCTGCGACGGGGTGGCGCTGTTGTTTGAAGCGGCCGGCGCTTGTTGTTCAGGGCGCGCTGTGGGTGTGCGGCCGGGTCAACCTCTGCGCTGAAAGATCACGCGGCCGAGGGCAGGCTGCCTTGCATCAGCGCCCGGCGCAGATCGCCAGCCGCTGCGTTGACGGCGTCGATGCGCGCCACGAGCGCTTCGTTGAGCAGGCGCAGCAAGGCGCTCAATTCGCTGCGGGTGGGGGTGAGCGCTTCGCTGTCGTTCAGGGCGCCGGGTTCGATGAGCTTTTCGAACGCGGTGTAGGCGCGTAGCACTTCGTTGAGGCTGTCGGCGTCGTCGCAGGTTTGGAGGGCGAGGTCGTCGAGGGTGGTAATTGAAGGCTCAAGGGAAACAGAAGGATCGTGAGATTGCACGCAGATGCGAGCGGATTCAGCCATTAGATGGTCTCCAAGTTTTGTCAAAGAGTTTCATCAGGCTTCCAAACCCGGCCGCATCTCCAGATACGACGACGCGAAGTATATAGGAGCAATATCAAAAGCAGGCGCACAGAGAAGGAGAAGACCCGCGCGCGACCAAATAAAATCCCTTGCCTTCAGTAAACCTCAATCTGGGGTTTGAATTTTTCCAATCGAATTAAAAAATAGTCCGATTCAGCATTTCGCTCTTGAGAGGCATGGTATTGATCCTTCGGGAAATACTCCAGAAGTGACTCAATATATGGCAACTCCTTTTGCTCGTGCCCATGGAGACGCCAAACGAACGAACTATGGCGAAACAATCGAAGCAAATTTGGCATGTCATTTTGGCCCAAAAAATGGTGCCATAAATTCTCATGGCAACTGGAAAAAAGACCACTAATCCTCTCTTGATAGAGGTAATGATATGACTCAATAAGGCCAGCAACCTCATCCGAACTAGGCTTTAATGAGTTGAGGCGCGTCACTTTACCAATTTCAACTGCGGCACGCGTTGCACCATAAGAATCGCCATTTCTTTTCGCACTCAGCGCTATGCCTCTCAAACTTTCCCTTTTCTCATTGGCATTGAGATTGCCATTCGCACTCAAGAACATCGCGATATTATTGGCGGCGGTAAATGCTTTTCTGCCGCGCGCTTTCTTTTCAATAGCCTTTAGCTTATTAAATCGCTCTGGATCTTCAGGACTTAACCGAAGAATTAGCGCTTGCGCCTCCATTGCCTGAAACGTAGCCTTCCCCAAAGATATTATTTTCTCCGCCAACTCCTTCGCCTGTCTCGCGTCGTTATGCTCCTCCGCAAGAGCCCAATTAATGAGAATTCGGCGTTTAGTTGTCTTATCAAAATCCTCTAAATTTAACGTGGCAAAAATATCAGTGGCACTACTCCGGTCATTGAGCATTCGCAATGACGCCGCGAGCTTGAAGCTAAACCAATTTCTATCCGCAGTATGAACTTCTGAATCAGCAGGTATTAGGCGCAAAAAATCCTGGCACGCAGTCACAGTGCTTCTGAAATTATTTCCCCGCTCCAAATCAACTATGAACAATCTCGCGAGTTGGACTATTTTTTTAAGCTTACTAGCGTCCCCCGGCTCAACTGCTTGCTGAAATAGCGCATTTATAATCGCATGTGGATTTCCCAATCCACCTCCTCCTAGCGCTGCCACGATATCTGTTGTTTTAATATTTTTCGGCTGCCCTTGAATCCAATCTTCTCCAAAATAAATTGACGCCGCTCGGCGATTGAGCTCGTATATCTCCGGAGCAAGAAGCGTCGAATAAATTTGCTCGCGAATTGCTTTTTTAACATGAAGCTTCGGGCTTTGAGGGCTACCAAGCAAACTGGTCTTCAAGGTCGGCACAACAGGCATTACTTCAATAAGTCCCCGATCAGCAAGGGTCGCCGCATGAGCAGGATGAAAAGGTTGTTGACTGTTGAATCGGCGAATGCGTGCAAGTGTTTCACCGTACGGCAAAACGGCAAGAGCTTTTAGCAAATTAAAAGATCGTTGAAGCAGCGGATCTTCCGACAAGTGCAGCTCATTAATGGCGGTCGAAAAAATAGCCACGGGCATCTCGCCATTTGCATCATTCTGCGGGCTATTGAGTCGCGCCTCTATAAGTTCTGCGAGCGATATATATTCAAGCTGCTTGAGTAAAGAGTCAATTTCAACAGGCATACCTTCAGTGAGGCGATAAATATCGCTTACCGCGGAGGTTGCCGAATACTTCGCACCACCGTTATCTGACTGTAAAACATAGGCCCGAACATCAGGCTCCTCCAACGGCGGCAACTCCACGACTGGAATATTTGAAGAGGTTGGCCGCTGACGTGAAATTAGAAGCACCAAGCTATTAGGACAATAATCTCTAAATGCTTCAATAATACTCTCCAATTCGACTTCATACGCAGAAGTCTCCGAATTAATCGAACGACTAACTGGCGCATCATCCAATAGGAGTAAAACCTTTTTCGGGCCAAACACTGATTTGGCAAATTCTTGAAAACTCCGTCCAGCTTCGAGTGAGAATTTTGAAAAAAACCCTTCTCGACCATCGTATTCTTGAAGACTAAATCGATACGTTAAAGGCAGCTCATCTGACAGGGCACTGAAAACGGACCATACGAACTCTTCTGTTCCCGAGTTCCAATCCGAAACTAGCCAAGCTTTTCGATCACCTTCCATTGCCCGCCGAAGCTGCTTTTGCTCGAGCCTTCTGACCCCTAGATGCTGCGGCGCTGGTTTTAATTGATGAGAAAAACTTTGAGTAGGACGCTTGGATACCTCACGTGCAGCCTCTTCGCTCGCTTCTCTAAATGCAATAACTTCTGCCGCAACAGTCAGATTATTTGGATTCTCTTTGTTGCTGCTTCTTTTAAGATTAACCGCAAAGAAATTCTCCTCTTCTAGATCAAAACGATCATCGGGTACAAAACGCCTAACTGCCGAATCTACAACTTTGTCGATTCGTGGCCAAAACTTGATGGTCGCCGAATTGGCAGTCGTTATTATTTTTGCGGCACAGTACCCATGAATACGGTCGAAGGTTGTTCCTTCGATTTTTCTCAACCCGAATAGAGAAGCCGCTTGCACGGTTTTCCTCTCCGCACTTCCGCCACTTCTGGCACCTCTTATCGCGGGATCGTGCATATGCCCATACAAATGAGCCGCAAATCTACCGGGAGGGTTAATCTCCGCTTGAAAATGCAAGCTTGCTTTATCGTGCAACCAATCTGATGGGTGATGTGTGACAAGAAAATTGACATCATTTTCTCTACACCATTCATCTGGATTCCAACCCGTCACACTCAGGAGCTGACGTGGGTCCAAATCCAAATGTTTATTTTTTTGGTCATCAAAGAAATGCAAAAATGAGGAATTTAAACCAACGAGTCCAAGTCTGAAATTTCCAGCGTGAACCACACTGGAGACGTCTCCGGGAATTTCTCCATCTGTTGTTTCACAAATTGGAATTTCGCTTTCGGCTAGCTCACGTCTAAATTCTTGATAATTAACAAACATTCCATCAACAAATTTTCGAAGTGGATTTTCTGCGTCAGCCCAAAACGCCTCTTTCACATCAGAGTTTGTCCACCACGATTTGACAGCAAGTGCATTGGCATCAAATTTTTGCGGTCTAGTTAAATCATGATTTCCGGGAACAATGAAAAGTTTTGGGTTACTTCCTAGATAATTAAACTCTTGCCAAAGTCGTTCCAAGATTTTTCGGAGAACCGCAAAATCCTCCTTGCTTCCGCTTTGCGTTAAGTCGCCAGAAAAAATTACAAGATCAATTCGGCCCACGCGAGGGTGGACTCGACGCAAGTCCTCGTAAAATCTGGTTTGCAAAGTAGGCCAAAGCCAATCTTGATTGGCTTGGCCGGCGTGCAAATCGCTCAAATGCAGCCACGAAATTTGATCAGCGCCTTCAGTCATCTTGCCTCGCTTAAATTAAATGCGTAAGTGATTTTGACAGCATGTTACAGCTGAGCAATGTCTTTTTGAACTTTCGATTGCAATGTCTTGATCATCAATCAGTTCTGGCGAGCGGCTCTTCTTCGGGCTTCGGGTGCGGTGCACGGTCACGCTTTTTCTCGACCAGGAATTGCTCCGTAGAAACAACGCCGTCATGGAGAACCCGACAGGTCAGTGTCGATTCTTCAAATTGACAGAGGTCTCGAACGAGGTGATTTTTCTGTTCATTTGTTGATTTTTCAGCAACTATCTTCTGCCATATCTCCCATTTATCCGCAAAGGTATCCGCAAGACACTCCTCTACATCCAAGAAGGAGTGCTCTCATGCCAATCGCCTTACTCGCGCTGACCCTCAGCGCCTTCGCCATCGGGACGACCGAGTTCGTCATCGTTGGCCTCATCCCCACGGTCGCTGCTGACCTCGCCATCAGCCTTCCCTCGGCCGGCCTGCTGGTCAGCCTCTACGCGCTGGGCGTCGCCATCGGCGCGCCGGTGCTCACCGCCCTCACGGGCAAGCTGCCGCGCAAGGCGCTGCTGCTCGGGCTGATGGCGCTGTTCACGCTCGGCAATCTGCTGGCGTGGAAGGCACCGAGCTATGAATCGCTGGTAGCGGCGCGCATCCTCACGGGCCTGGCGCACGGCGTGTTCTTCTCGATCGGCTCGACCATCGCCACGGGCCTCGTGCCGAAGGAAAAAGCCGCGAGTGCCATCGCGATCATGTTCACCGGGCTCACGGTGGCGCTGGTCACGGGTGTGCCGCTGGGCACGTTCATCGGGCAGCACTTCGGCTGGCGCGAGACTTTCCTGGCTGTGTCGGCGCTGGGCGTCGTCGCCTTCATCGGTAGCTGGATCTTTGTTCCCAACAACATCCGCCACACGCCGCCGGCCTCGCTCGCGCAGCAGGCCAAGGTGCTGGCCGAGCCGCGCCTGTTGCTGGTGTATGCCAAGACGGCGATTGGCTACGGCGGCTCGTTCATTCCGTTCACGTTTCTTGCGCCGATCCTGACGGACGTGTCGGGCTTCAGTGCCAGTTCGGTGGGCTGGGTGATGCTGGTGTACGGCGTGTCGGTGGCGGCGGGCAACATCTGGGGCGGCAAGCTGGCCGACCGCATGGGGCCGATTCCGGCGCTCAAGATCATCTTTGCGCTGCTGGCCGCTGTCTTGTTGATCTTCAACTTCGCGGCGCCGCACAAGTGGCTGGCACTGGTGGCGGTGCTGATGTGGGGCGCGGTGGCCTTCGGCAACGTGCCGGGCCTGCAGGTGTATGTGGTGAAGCAGGCCGAACGCTTCACGCCGCAGGCGGTGGACGTGGCCTCGGGCCTGAACATCGCGGCCTTCAACCTGGGCATTGCGCTCGCAGCCTGGGCCGGCGGCCTGATCGTGACGCACCTGGGCCTGATGCACACGCCCTGGATCGGCGCACTGGTGGTGCTGGTGTCGCTGGGCCTCACGCACTGGAGCGGCGTGCTGGACCGCCGGGCCGGCATTCCGGTTCGCGCTTCGGGGCCGGTGCCGGTCGGCCACTGAGCTGATTTCTTTTCTTTTTCTCTTCTTTTCAACGCACACAGGACAACACCATGACAACGAACAACATCAGCACCATTCCTGCCTTCGGCCTCGGCACCTTCCGCCTGAAGGGCCAGGTGGTGATCGACTCGGTGAAGAACGGCCTCGACGTGGGCTACCGCGTGATCGATACGGCGCAGATCTACGGCAACGAAGCCGAGGTGGGCCAGGCGATCGCCGAAAGCGGCGTGGCGCGCAAAGACCTGTTCATCACCACCAAGATCTGGACGGACAACTACGCCAAAGACAAGCTGGTGACTAGCCTGAAAGACAGCCTCGCCAAGCTGCGCACCGATCACGTCGACCTGACGCTGATCCACTGGCCTTCGCCCGGCAACGCCGTGCCTGTGGCCGAGTTCATGGGCGCGCTGGCCGAAGCCAAGGCGCAGGGGCTCACCAAGCAGATCGGCGTGTCGAACTTCAACATCGCGCTGATGAAGGAAGCGATTGCGGCCGTGGGCGCAGAGAACATCGCCACCAACCAGATCGAGCTGCACCCGTACCTGCAGAACCGCAAGGTGGCGGAGTTCGCAAAGAGCCAGGGCATCCACATCACCTCGTACATGACGCTGGCCTACGGCAAGGTGATTGCCGACCCGGTGATCGGGGCGATTGCCAAGGCGCACAACGCGACCACTGCGCAGGTCACGCTGGCCTGGGCGATGCAGTTGGGCTACGCGGTGATTCCGTCGTCCACCAAGCGCGCGAACCTCGAAGGCAACCTGAAGGCGCAGCAACTGAAGCTGACAGATGCAGAGATGGCGCAGATGGCGGCGCTCGACCGCAATGAGCGGCTTACCGACCCGGCCGGCCTGTCGCCGGCGTGGGACTGATCGATTGGCCACGCGATGAACGACGACAAGACACTGCCAGCGTTCGTCGGCCGCACTTACGAAGTGCGGTACGGCGAGACGATGACCGCGCCGAACATCTACGCGGCCGACGGCCAGACGATGCGCTATGAAGTCACGGCCGGCCCGTTCAAGGGCGCGACGGCCGAGGTGCGCTACCAGGCCGAGCAGATCGGCCCCGGGCTCTATGCGCTTTCGTGGCAGGAGGCCGACAAGGGCACGGTGGTGCACGTCGACGACTTCGCAGGCGGCCACTCGCGCTCTTACTACACGACGGCCGGGCATGACTTCGTGCGCATGGCGGGCACGCTGCGTGAGGTGACTGCGCCATGAGCCACGCCACTTCGCTTGAACGGCTCGTTGCCACCAACGGCAGCGGCCCGAGCATCGGGCTCGAACTACCGCTGGACAACGACTGGTCGCCTTCGGGCGACACCGCACGCCGCGCTGCGGGCCGGCCCTTCGGCGTGCCCGACATCGCGCAGCACGCCCGCCTCGCGAAGCTGGCCGACACGCTGGGCTTTCGTGCGCTGTGGGCGCGCGACGTACCGCTGTACGACCCGGCCTTCGGCGATGCCGCGCAAGTCTTCGAGGTGTTCAGCTACCTCGGCTATCTGGCGGGCGTGACCGAGCGCATATTGCTCGGCACCGCCGCCGTGGTGTTGCCGCTGCGCGAACCGGTGCTCACGCTGAAGTCGGCCGCCACGGTCGACCACCTGAGCAACGGCCGACTGATGCTGGGCGTGGCCAGCGGCGACCGGCCTGTGGAGTACCCGATCTTCGAGCGCGACTACGCCACGCGCGGCGAGCGCTTTCGCGAGCAGGTGGCGATGGTGCGCGACTGGGGTGCAGCGACGTTGCCTGAAGGCATCGAGCTGTTGCCGCGTCCGCAGAACCCTCTGCCCCTGCTGGTGGCCGGCCTCGCGCAGCAAACGCCCGACTGGATCGGCGCGCACATGGACGGTTGCCTCACCTACCCCGGCACGCCGGAAGACCATGCGCGGCGTTCGGCGCAATGGCGTGCGGTGGCTGGCGACGGCAAGCCTTACATGAGCTTCATTCACCTCGACCTGGCGGACGATGCGAATACGCCGCTGGAGCGCTATCGCTTCGGTGGCCGCATGGGGCGGCATGCGCTGGTGCGGGAACTGGCTGCGCTGCATGCATCCGGCGTGCAGCACGTGGGCCTGCATCTGCGGCGCAACCGGCGCCCGCTGGGCGAAACGATGGAAGAAATCGGGCAGTTCGTGCTGCCGGTGTTCCATGCGGACGCAGGCATTCGCCAGCCCGAAGAAGACGACGCCGTGCTGGCCTGAACGGAGTTGGCAGGGTTTTGCCCACAGCTTCGGGCGATCGGTTGCCGGGGGGGCGGTGTGCGACCATCACCGGCCACACCCCATGGGAACCACTCGATGGACATGAAGTTTTGCGGCAGCACCTCGAACGCGAATCCCTCCGGCGGGTTGTGCGATGAATACCGGTTGAGCGATGTCTCCAGCCTCGCCGATCTGGCTGCGGCGTATCGGCGCATTGCCGCAGACCATCCCGGCTTCAGGCCGCTCTTCTCGCTCGACGATTTCCCGCAGGCGCGTTACACCTCGGGCCACGCTCGCATGAGCCTGGATCTGGACAGCACCACGGGCTTCGACATCACGGGCTTGCCCGCGGAGTGCTTCAAAGACGGCGAATACCTGGGCTACCTGAGCACGAAGGCCGAGTTCGCGATCTGCCTGCACAACTTCAGAAAGCTGACGGCAACAGTCTCGTTCGACGATGCCTGCGCGCACGGGCTCACGCTGGACGATGAAGGGCTGCAGGAGTGGATCGGCTACCAGAACGATCCGGTGTCGCTGCTCGACCAACCCTTGTCGGCGCTGGTCGTGCCGGTCGAACACCCACATGAAGCGCTGGCCGCCTTTCCCAACGGCTACTTCAGTTGCGACCTGGGCCCGGCGCTGAACTTTGCGGTGGCGCGCCATCTGTCGAGCGCGCATGGCTATGAGCTGATGGGCGTGGGCGCGTCGTACCTGGGTTTTCTGCGTGCCACGCCGCCGGATGTGCAAACGGTCAACGCCGTTGCGGCGGACCTGTGCGCGCTCTACAACACGGACGACGAGAACCGGCAGGCACTTGCCGATGCCGTCACCCAGGCCATCTCTGGCCGAACGCATCTTTGGGTGCGTTACGTGGAGTGACTGTCAGCCGGCAGCAATCCGCCCTGCGCGTCCAGCGCATCGCATGCCGACTTCAGCGCGGCTGCGACCTCTTCCGGTGCCTCGCGCAACTCGGCAATGTCGCGCTCGCCCACGCAGTGGCCGTCGAGGCGCACGTAGATGCGTTTGAAATCGCCACCGAGCGCCTTCGCCACATCGCTCAGGCAGTCGGCGAGCGTGGCAAAGCCACGGTCCTGGTAAGAGCTGGGCGGTATCACGCCCTTCGAGCGTGGTGCACGAACGGAGTAAGCGAACGACACGCCTTCTTGCCGAAGCTCCACGACGGGCTGCAGGCGGCGTTGGGCTTCCCCTGTGCTTTTCATGGCCGCAGTTTAAATGCGGCCCTTCGAATCACCCAACGCGGCGGACCCCGCTGGCCACAAGGTCTGTGAGCAGCGCGAGCACGATGGCACCGCAGCCCAGGGCGAAGAGCAAGGCGTAGTTGCCGCCCGAATGCCCGAGCAGCCACGACATGCCGTAGGCCGCGCTGGCCTGCAACACGGCGAAGCCTGTGGTCGCGCGGCTCCAGGCAGCCTTCTGCAGCGACGGGTGATGCGCAAGCAGCTCCTGCACGCGACCCAACACGAGCGGCACGATGCCCGGCGTGAAGGCGCCGACCACCGCGCTGGACACGATGAGCCCGCCGTGCCCGATGAGGCCGGCAGCGGGTAACGCAAGTGCCACCGCCTGCACGGCAAAGGCGATGCGCAGCGCGGGGCCGAATCCGACGCGATCGGCCAGGTAGCCACTGAGCACCGGGCCGACGATGGCGCCCAGCCCGAACACCACCCAGTACTGCGCGCCCACCGCAAGGCCCTGCCCGAGCCCGCGCGCGACGAAGTCGACGAGAAAGATCATGTGCGGCACAAGGCCGGCTGCGTTCAGCGCGTACGACATGGTCAGCGCGCGCAGCGCGCCCTTGGCGACGGGTGGCCGCGCGGCAGTGGCATGCGCCGCGTGGACCGCATGCGCCGGCGCTGCGGCGGGCCAACCGTGCCACGCGACGACGGTGAGCAGCAACGCGAGCACGGCAAGCCCGATCCATGTCGCCGCGAGGCCCTGGCGCAGCAGCAAAGGCACGAGCGTGCCCGATGCCGCAATGCCAAGGCCGATGCCCGCGAAGATCATTCCGCTGGCAAGCCCGCGCTGCCGGGGCGGCATGTGCGCGAGCACGGTGGGCGCGGCCAGCACCATCAACGCACCGCCGGAAATGCCGGAGACGACGCGCCAGCCGAAGAACCATGCGAAGTCGATCGGCCATGCACAGGCGATCAGCGAAGCGGCCGTGGCCAGCATCATCGCGCGCAGCACGGCACGCGCCGGCCAGCGCGCCGACATCGGCCCGCCGAGCAGTGCGCCGATCAGATAACCCACGAGGTTGGCCGCGCCGAGGTAGGTGGCGGCGGAGGCGCTGAACCAGTGCGCGTCGATGATGGCCGGCAACAACGGCGTGTAGGCGAAGCGGGCCAGGCCAAGCCCGACGAGCGTGGCGCAGAAGCCCGCGAGGATGGCGCGCCAGGGCGGTGCGGCATGTGGGTGGGAAGCAGCCGCCCTGTCGGCGGCGATGCGTGGGGCGGCGGACATCACAGGTCTCCGGCGAATTGATGCTCCGATGCTATGGATTGCCGCCTTGCGAGTGAATCCCTATGCTTGGGCATTCAGTATTTCGGAACAAGGAAGAATCGTGGACCGCATCGACGCCATGAAGGTCTTCGTCGCAGCGCTGGACGAAGGCAGCCTTGCCGGCGCGGGCCGCAAGCTGGGCAAGTCGCCCGCCGCAGTGAGCCGCGCGATCGCGTTCCTCGAAACGCACGTGGGCACCGAGCTGCTGCACCGCACGACACGCTCCATTCGGCTGAGCGAAGCGGGCGAGCGTTATGCGGTCGCGTGCCGGCGCATCCTCACCGATCTTGAAGAAGCCGACATGGCCGCCGCAGGCGAACGCTCGGCACCGCGCGGGCGCCTGACGGTGACCGCGGCGGTCGCGGTCGGCGAGAGCCTGCTGCGGCCGATCCTCGATGAGTTCATGAACGCGCACCCGACGGTGTCGGTGCGCCTGCATTTGCTCGACCGGCCGGCCAACCTGATCGATGAAGGCATCGACGTGGCGCTGCGCATTGCCCACCTGGCCGATTCCACGCTGGTGGCGCTGCCGGTGGGCGAGGTGCGCCGCGTTCTCACCGCGTCGCCGCGTTATCTGGCGCGGCATCCGCGCATCGTGCAGCCGGCGGACATTGCGGAGCACCAGGTGGTGGCCATGACGCACTTCGGCATCGACTCGTGGAGCTTTCCGCAGCAGGCCGGCCCTGCCGGCTCGGCGATGCCGCGCACGGTGCAGTTTGCGCCGCGCTTCATCGTCAACAGCCTGCGCGCGGCGGTGGCGTCCGCAGTGGAAGGGCGCGGCGTGCTGCGCTCGTTCTCGTACCACGTGGCGGATGAAGTGGCCGACGGGCGGCTGCGCATCATCCTGGCCGGGGACGAAATCGCGCCGCTGCCGGTGCACCTGGTGTCGCCGCACGGGCGGCTGTCGGTGCCGAAGGTGCGGGCGTTCGTCGACTTCGCACTGCCGAGGTTGCGTGCGGGTTTTGCGCAGTGGTCCGAGGCCTGCGCGCCCAGGAACAAGCCCGCTTCCAAAGCGGCTGCCAAGCCCAGGCGCGACTGATTCGTTCGACTTGGGGAAGAGTGTTCGCCGAATCGCGGCTATTCACTCTTTGGACGAGCGAATCCAAACTTCCTTCCACGACGGCGCCGCATGTTGCGGCCCGCTGAACCGGAAGGAAATTGATCATGACTGTGCAGAACCCCATCGGCGGCAAGACCGCCATCGTCACCGGCGCCAGCAGCGGCATCGGTTTCGGCATTGCCCGCCGCTTGCTGGCCGAAGGCTGGAACGTGGTCGGCAATGCGCGCAACGATGCGCGCTTGCTCGAAGCCGCGCGCCAGCTCGGCGCCGGCGACCGCTTCAGCGGCGTGGCCGGCGACATTGCCGACCCGCGCACCGCGCAGGCGCTGGTCGATCACGCGGTGGCGCGCTTCGGCGCGGTCGATGCGCTGGTCAACAACGCGGGCGTGTTCCTTCCCAAGCCCTTCATCGACTTCACGCCCGAAGAAATCGAGGAGCAGATCGCGATCAACGTGAAGGGAACGGTCTTCGCGTCGCAAGCTGCGGCGCGGCAGATGATCGCGCGCCGCTCGGGCGCCATCGTGAACATCACGGCGTCGATCGCGCTGCAGCCGCGCAGCAATGTGCCGGCCTTCATGGCGGTGCTGCTCAAGGGCGGGCTCAACGCGGCCACGCGTGCGCTGGCGCTCGAACTGGCCCCGCACGGCGTGCGCGTGAACGCGGTGGCGCCCGGCATCATCGACAGCCCGATGCACCCGGTGGAGTCGCATGCGTTCCTGAAGACGCTGCAGCCCACCGGCCGCCTGGGCACGGTCGACGAGATTGCCGATGCGGTGCTCTACCTGGTGAACGCGGGCTTCACCAGCGGCGCGGTGCTGCCGGTGGACGGTGCCGCAGCTGCCGGGAACATCTGAGACCGAGACGCAAAGGAGACGACCATGCCTTACGTCAACGTACGCATCACACGCGACGGCGTCACGCGCGAGCAGAAGGCCACGGTGATCGCGGAGATCACCGACACGCTGCAGCGCGTGCTCGGGAAGAAGCCCGGACTCACGCACGTGGTGATCGACGAGATCAACACCGACGACTGGGGCGTCGGCGGCGAGACGACCACGGTGATTCGCGCACGCGACAACGCTGGCGGATCGCGCTGACGGAGTTGCCTGGGTGGTAGAACCCTGTTCGTCTTGAGCCTCGAACAGCAAACCATCCATGCACATGCCCATGAGCGACATCCACACACGAATCTCCGCCAGCTTCAACTCACAAGGACTGATGGCAACCCTGGGCGCCCGGCTGGTGCTGGTGGCCGATGGCGAGGTTCACATCGAACTGCCGTTCTCGGCTGGTCTTTCCCAGCAGAACGGGTATGTGCATGCGGGCGCCGTCACGAGCGTGGTCGACAGCGCTTGTGGCTATGCCGCGCTGACGAAAGCGCCGGCGGAATTCGATGTGGTCACGGCAGAGTTCAAGATCAACTTCATGCGGCCCGCCCTCGGCGAACGCTTCCTGGCCGTCGGGCGGGTGCAGAGCGCGGGCAAGCTGCTCGCGGTTTGCACGGGAGAAGTGCGGGCCTTTTCGGGGAGCGGGCCGGATCACAAGGTGGTCGCAATGATGCAGGCCACCATCGTGAATGTCAGGCGATGACCGGCCCTGTCAGCAGAACAGGGCCAGCCGCTGCCGCTCGTTACGCCTGCGGCTCGAAACCAGGCGCCTGGGGCATCTCGGAAGGCTTGTAGATCTTGTGCTGCGCCGTGGGGCCGACTGCGTCGGCAACCACCAGCAGGCGCCACAGCGGCTCGCGCACAGAGCACGCGCTTTGCTCGCTCGTGAGCTGAAAGCTGGGCGTGCCTGCGGAGGTGCCCTTCACCGCGATCTTCAGAAGGGTCGCGCCCTTCGCATTCGACACCTCGATGTCGTAGCCGATGTCCTGGCCGGTGACATCCTCGGCCTTGTAGCCGTAGCCCTTGAAGTGACGCAGCACGTAGTCCATGGCAGCGGCCTGGACCTGTTCTGGCGAAGACTGCACGGCGACCACGGGGGCTGCCGTTGCCGCCGCCTCTTCTTCCGGCTGCGCCACGCTGCCTCGCGCCTTGGCGGCCTGCACTTCGGCTTCATCGGGAACCCAGCCGCGCGGACCGCGAACCAGCACCGCGAGCTTCTGCTCGAGTTCCCAGGTGGCAACGTGCCATTCGGCGTCGTCGCGCACGCGCGTGGACACCTTGGCGCCCTTGTTGATCTCCAGCTCGGCAATGGCGACCCGGTTGGTCTGCAGAACCGTGCGGAAGCCCTGGCCTGCGTCGAAGGTGCGCTTGAGCAATGCAAGGCGGTCCTTGGCGCGCTGAGCCTGGTTGGGGGCACGTGTGCCACCGCCTGCCCGGTGCTGCGTGTCCAGCGATTCGAGGTAGAACCAGCGTCCGCCGGCACCGACGTTCACATGCTCGGCCCAGATGGTGGCGATGACGTTGTCGCCGGTGGCCAGCCATGCGTGGTCGAATGGCTTGTCGCGCGCGTCGAACACACCCATCTTGGCGACGATTTCGACTGGCGTGAGCCGTGGTCCTGACAGTCGCATCTCATCGATCACAGCGAGTACGTGGGGTTCGACTTCCTTGTCCATTCAGTGGGGTCTCTGGCGAGTGTTTTGGGGGGTGGAAGTATGCCGCATCGGCCCTTTGCAAGCTTCTGCAGGGGCAACCCGCCACCGGCCCCTCACAGGCCCGCTCAGCCCGCGTCCTTCAACGCCTGCTTGGCCTTGTTGGCCGAACTCTTCGCCCGGTTCTTGTGATAGCCCGACTTGACGTTGTTCACCGCCTTGCCGACGGGGCCGCTCTTCTTGGCCTTGCTGTCGGCTTGCTTCTCGTCGATCTTGTGCTGCACGGCGTCGGTCGCGTCGGATGCGGCCTTGCCCACCTGGGCACCGGCGGTGCCGGCTGCGAGCAGGGTGAACGAGGTGGCGAGTGCGATCAGGGCTTTGTTCATCGGGTGTTCCTCCAAGTATTTAAAGATCCGGACTGATGGTTGCATCGCTTGCGGCAGCGCCGTGTCAGCGGCCACCGCACGTGACTTGGAGACAAACCCGACAGATGCGATCATCCACGCCGGCCAGCCGGAGGAGATGAACGGGGGCATGCCCCACGGCTCGCGAACGTCAATACCAACAAGGAGATTCGCGTGGATCAAGGTGTTCTGAAGGCATTCGTACCCTCGCGCCCCGTGCGCATGGTTGTCTCTGTTCCCGTGCTTGCGGTCGCGTTGCTGCTCGCTGCTTGCGGCGGTGGTGGCGGAGGCGGTGGTGGAGGAGGCGGCGTGCTTCCTCCCGTCGTCGGCGCTGCGCCTCCCGCTGGCGGCGGAAGCGATGGCGGCACTGGCGGCACCGGCAATGCCAGTGGTTATCCGCACGCGTCGGAGCCGATCGGCACGGTTCGCCAGATCTATGACGGCGTCCTCACCCCGGACCTGGCCGTCAACACCTACCGCAACATCGACCGGCTGTTTCCGACACGCACCATCGAACCCGGCGGCACGCCGTATGCGCTGCCCGCGGCAGCCACGCAACTGACCCAGGCGAACTTCTCGGTGGGCAGCACGCGCTACGGCCTTGCCGATTTTCTTGCGGTCAATCGCGTGTCGGGCTTGCTGGTGCTGAAAGACGGCAAGGTCGCCAACGAAACCTATCAATACGGCAACACGCAGAAGACCCGCTGGATGTCGATGTCGGTGGCCAAGTCGATCACCTCGACCTTGATCGGCGCGGCCGTGCAAGACGGCTACATCGGCAGCATCAACGACCAGGTGATCAAGTACGTCCCTCGCCTGGCGGGCAGCGCCTACGACGGCGCGACGGTGCGCGACGTGATGATGATGGCCTCGGGCGTCAAATGGAACGAAACCTACACAGACCCCGCGTCCGACCGCCGCCAGTTGCTCGAAGCACAGATCAGCCAGAAGCCGGGCTCGGCCATGGACCTGATGAGCAAGCTGCCCCGCGCGGCGACGCCAGGCTCCGTGTACAACTACAGCACCGGTGAAACGCAGGTGGCCGGCGAGATCGTCTACAACGCGGTCAAGAAGCCGCTGGCACAGTACCTGTCCGAGAAGATCTGGTCGAAGCTCGGCATGGAAGCGCAGGCCAACTGGTGGCTGGACTCGCCCGACGGGGTCGAGATTGGCGGCAGCGGCATCAGCGCCACCCTGCGCGACTACGGGCGCTTCGGCATGTTCATCATGAACGACGGCGTGGCCGCCGGCCAACGGGTCTTGCCCGTGGGGTGGGTGGCTGAAGCGGGTTCACCCAAGGTGCTGAGCACCGGCAAGGCGAGCAGCTACGGTTACCTGTGGTGGATACCAACCAGCGGGCAGTCCGTTGCGGACGGTGCGTTCTATGCGGTCGGCATCATGGGCCAGCAGATCTACATCAACCGCAAGGAAAAGGTCGTGATCGTCGTCTGGGGCGCGCAGACGGACCCGACCGGCGCGGGCTCCCTGCCGGTGATCCCGTTCTTCGACGCGGTGGTGGGAGCGCTCAAGACTCCGACTTGAATGGCTCACGAAGCCCGGCGCGTCGCGGCCCAGTCCGAGAGAATCCGGACGGCTTCGCCGGCCAGCTTCTGTTCGGCGGGCAGCGCGCGTTTCTCCAGCGTCGCGCCCGCCTCCAGGCGCAATACCTCGACATCGATCGGGAGTCGCGCCGCCACCGAGAGGCCCGCGAAGGCCTCGCCCGATTGCGCAAGCGTCGCCGCGTAATACAGCTTGCCGATGCCCGCGATGTGCATGGCGGCCACACACATCGCGCAGGGTTCGCACGAGGTGTACAGCTCGCAGCCCGACAGGTCGACCGTGCCGAGCTTGCGGCAGGCATCGCGGATGGCTTCGACTTCGCCGTGCGAGGTCGGATCGTGGTGCGCCACCGAATGGTTGAAGCCCTCTCCGACGATCACGCCGTCCTTCACGACAACGGCGCCGAAGGGCTCGGTGCCGCGCGCCTGCAGCGCCTGGGCGGACAGCGCGAGCGCGCGCTGCATGAATTCCTGCTGGTACATGGGGATCAGACCTTTCTTGCGTTGTCGAGCACGGGGCGCACGGTTGCGACGGCGGTGCGTTTCGAATCGAACAGGCCGGCGGTGGCCGCTGCATAGCGGAGCGGATCGAAGCGCAGCATCAGCGGCAGCAGCACGACGACCACGGTAGCAAGGTAGGCCCACGCCATCGTGAAGCCACCGGTCTGCTCGCGCACCCAACCGGTGACGAAGGGCGCGAGCGCCGCGATCATGAAACCCACGCCCTGCATGAAGCCCGCCAGCGCACCGGCCTGCGCGGGGTCAGGCAGATGGTCGAGCGCCAGCACCATGCACAGCGCGAAGGCGCCGCCAAGGCCGAAGCCAAGCACGATCGCCACGCCGGCTGGGGGCACAGGCAGATCGAAGGTCAGCGCAGCGAAGCCCGCGAGCTGCGCGACCAGCGTGAGTGCGAGCCAGGGCCGCAGGTCGCGTCCACGGCTGCGCGCCAGCGCGGGCATGGCGAGCGCGGCGATGACCTGCGCCGCCGTCATCAACGCGAGCACCGAGCCGCCCTCTTGCGCGGTCCATCCCTGCTGGGCGTAGAAGTGCGGCAGCCATGCGACGAGGCTGGTGTAGCCGCCGTTGATGAGACCGAAGCACACGGCCAGCAGCCATGCGCGCGGACTGCGAAAGCAGCGCTGCCACGAGAGGTTCTGGCGCGGTGCAGGCGTTGCGGCTGTTGTCGCGCCCGGCACCGCGCGCCGCAGGCCGAGCCACGAGAGCAGCGCGACCGTTGCCAGCACGGCCCACATCGCCAGGCCCGCATGCCAATCGGCTTGTGCACCGCCCAGAACATGCGCGACCCACGGGCTGGCCATCGCACCCAAGCCGCCACCGCCCATGATCGCGGCCGAGTACAGCCCCGTCATCACGCCGATGCGTGCCGGGTACGCCTGCTTGACCACGCCCGGCATGAGCGCCTGCACCAGCCCGACGCCGGCGCCCGCGAGCGCGGCGCTCCACAACAAGGCTGCCGCGCCGCCCGCCACATAGCGGCTCGCGCAAGCAAGAGCGATGGCGCCCAGGCCGAGCGCGATGCCGCCGCGCGCACCGATGCGCTGCCCCACGGCCGAGCCGAACAAGGACATCGCGCCCATCGCGAACATCGGCAGCACGGTGAGCAGCGCCACCGCGTGAAAGCCGATGCCCGTCGCGAGCCGGATGGGTTCGAGCAAAGGGCTGCTCGACGTGAGAAAGGCGCGCAGGTTCAGCGCAACCAGCACGATCACGCAGGCGAAGGCCGCGCCGCCTTCGCGGCTGCGCGTTGCCGTCACAAGGCGGCCACGTCGGCCTGCAGCACGCCTCGGCGCGCCACGATGCGCCCACCTGCCACCACCAGTTGGCGCACGGGCCGCGAGACCACGGCCTGCGCAGGCGTCTGTGCATCGACCAGCACCAGGTCGGCACGGCAACCGGCTTCGAGCCCATAGGCCTCGAAGCCGCAGCCGCGCGCGCCGGCGTGCGTGACGGTGTCGAGCGCCACTTCGATCTCGTCGTCGCGGCGCAGGTTGTAGCGCATGCCGATCAGCATGGCGCGCTCCAGCATGTCGGGGTTGCCATACGGCGACCAGGTGTCGCGGATGCCGTCGTTGCCGCCAAGCACGGTCACGCCGGCCTGCCGGCAGGCCATGAGCGGCGGCACCGTGCGCGAGGGCGGCGCGCTGGTGATGAGCACCACGCCGAGCTTGGCCATGCGCGCGAGCAGCACCTCGCGCTCGCGCTCGCTCACATCGCCAAGGCAGAAGCCGTGGCTGATGGCCACCTGACCGTGCATGCCCAGTGCCTCGGTGCGCTGCAGGATCAGGTCGAGCGAGAACGCGCCCATGGCACCGGGCTCGTGCAGGTGAATGTCGACGGGGCAGCGGTGCTTGCCCGCAATGGCGAACAGCATGTCGAGCGATCGCACCGGGTCGCCGTCGATGGCGCAAGGGTCGAGTCCGCCCAGCACGTCGGCGCCCTGCGCCATGGCCCGGTCGAGCAGCTCGAAGGTGCCCGGCCGCGTCATCAAGCCCGACTGCGGGAACGCGACGATCTGGATCTGCTGCACGTCGCGCAGCGTTTCGCGCGTGCGCACGGTGCCTTCGAGGTGGCGCAGGCCGGCCTGCGTGTCGACATCGACGTGCGTGCGCAGCCGGGTGGTACCGAGCGCGAGAAAGGCCTTGGCCAGTACCAGCGATTGCGCGGCGGCGTCGTGCCCGCTCGTGTGGCGAAAGGCGCGCTCGTTCTCGATCTTGTCGATGAGGTTCACGCCGACTTCGTTGCGATACCAGTCCATGCCCCACATCGTCTTGTCGAGGTGGGTGTGGCCTTCGACCAGGCCGGGCAGCAGCAAGGCGCCGGCGCCGTCTTCCACGACGGCATCGGCAGGCGCGGACATCGCGGCGCCGATGGCGGCGATGCGCCCCTCCTGCACCAGCACATCGACCGGGGAAGCGCCCATGGGGCGCACGTTGTGAATCAGGAGCGAAGGCATCGGGAAATCCGTTCGTTGAAGTGGGGCATCAGGCGGGCTGCGCCGAGACGCCGCGCGGCACGATGCGCGGCGTGAACAGCGCCACGATCACGAACACCAGCGCATTGGTCGCCAGCGCCACGAGCCCGATGTTGAGCGACTTGAAGACCACCGGTGCGGCCGGGAACAGCGTGCCCAGGTTGGAACTGGTGGTCATCATGAAGGCCAGCACCGCGCCGCCCGCGAGGATGCCTGCGAAGGCCGAATGCTTGTTGCCGAAGGGCTTCTTCATGAGGCTGAACAGCAGCGAGGGCAGCAGTTGCGTGAGCAGGCTCGACGCGAAGATGGCCACCGACACGATGGTCGCACCGCCGCGCAGCACGAAATACACGGCCACCAGCGCAAACACCGGCAGCACACCGCGTGCCACGCGCGAGACCTGCTTGTCGGTGGCGTTGTGGGCAAAGCCTTCCTTGTAGACGTTCTTGCCGATCACCGTCGAAGCGGTCAGCAGGATCATCGAGCCCGGCACCAGCGCCGTGAGCACGCCCGTGCCGCCGATCACGCCGACGAACCACGGATCGAAGGTGTGCTTGACCAGTCCGAACAGCGCGAGGTCGACCTCCGCGCCCTTGAGGCCCGGCACCTGCAGGATGGCCGCAAAGCCGACCAGGAACAGGAAGGCGATGACCACCTGGTACAGCGGCATCAGGATGGTGTTGCGCCGCACCGCGCTGGCGCTCTTGGCCGCGTACACCGATGTCAGGTTGAACGGGTACAGGTAGTAGCCAAGGGCCGTGAGCAGGATGGTCGAGTTGTACCAGGTGAGGTTGAGCCCTTCCTTCGGAAACTCGAAGAAGGTGGGGTTGGCGGCGTGGATGGCCGAGAACATCGGCGTGACGCCGCCGTAGTAGTGCCACGGCAGGTAGATGCCCAGGAACACCGCGAGCACGAGGATCAGCACGTCTTTCACGATGGCGATGCTGGCCGAGCCGTGGATGCCCGAGAACAGGATGTACGACACCATGACGACGGTGCCGAGCCAGATGGCGATCTGCGGCGAGATGGAGCCGTACGAAGCCTCCGACACGATGATGCCGAGCCCGCGCAGCTGGATGGTGAGCAGCGCCACCATGCCCATGAGCGCGACGATGGACACCAGCACGCCGAGGGGGCGGCTGTTGTACTTGTGGGCGAAGAAGTCGGAGAACGACACCAGCTTGTGCGCGGTGGCGTAGCGCCAGATGGCCGGCAGCATCCAGAAGGCCATGAGGTAGGCCAGGCCACCGTAGGCCAGGATGTAGAAGGCCGGCGAGCCCTTGCTGTACGACCAGCCGCTCGCGCCCAAAAAGGTGAAGGTGGAGAACGACTCGCCCGCCATCAGCAGGAACACCATGATGGCGCCCAGCCCGCGCCCGCCGAGCGCCCATTGCTCCAGGCTCATGGTGCGTCCGCGACGCGCGAGCACCGCCAGGCCCAGCGCACCGACGACGAAGAGCGCGATCACGCCCAGTGCGGCGTTCATCGCGCGTCTCCGGTGGCGGCGGGGGCGTCGAGGTCGCCTTCGGCGCGATCGATGACCACCATGATCAGCGAGGTCAGCACCAGCCAGCTGACGTTCCACACCATCAGGAAGGGCATGCCGAACACGAAGGTGGGTGCCACGGCCGAGAGCCACCCGCCGCTGAAGAAAGCGGCGACCGGCAGCGCGGCCAGCCATTTGACGGATTTCATGGGGTGCCTCGATTCCTGCTTTGGTTGAGATTCATGTATTATTTTGGTCAACCATACATATTTATTTTGGTTAACCAAACGTGGCGAATGGTACGGAGCGAGAGGGATCGCGTCAATCCGGGGGATTTCCCGTACGCGACAGGCCACGGGCAATAATCCCCACGCCTATGCCTTCCACCGCACGCAAATCCCCAACCCCGACTGAAGCTCCGGTCCCACCGGAGGCCACCGACGCCGACGACGCGAACGTGGACGAACGCGTCTATGCCGCCGTGTCGAAAGCACTGCTGAGCGGCAAGCTGCGCCCCGGCAAGCCGCTGCGCGAACGCGCGCTGGCCGAAGCGCTGGGCTGCACGCGCGGCGCGGTGCGCAAGGTGCTGGCACGCCTGGGCTCGGAAAAGCGGCTGGTGCTGGAACACAACCGCGGCGCCTTCGTGCCCAACCCGTCCATCGACGACATGCGCGGCATCTACCGCGCGCGCCGCATCGTGGAGGCCGGGCTCATCACCACGTTGTTCGGCCAGCTCGCGCGCGACCAGGTGGCCGCGCTGCGCAAGCACGTGCAGGCCGAGCAGAAAGCCTTCAAGGAAGGCCGGCGCGAGGACGCGATCCGGCTGGCAGGCGACTTCCATCTGCTGCTGGCGCAAATGGCGGGCAGCGACGAACTGCTGTCGTACATCCAGCGGCTGATTTCCAACACCGAGTTGTACAAGGCGCTCTACGACTCGGCCGAGGCCGCGAGCTGCGCGCCGCGCGAGCATGAACAGATCATCGAGGCGCTGATGGGCAAGTCGCTCGATGCCGCGCTGGCAGTGGCGCTGGAACACCTCGACGAGCTGGAGCAGCGCGTGATCGCCGGTGCGGCGGCCGAGCAGGAAGTGGACCTGGCGAGCCTGCTGAACGGCGCCACCAACGACCTGCGTTCGCACAACCACTCGCACGGCCACTGACGGCATCCACGCTTCGCTGCAGGCCGAAGTGTCGGCCGCCCGGTCTCGCGATGATCGGCGCACCATGCACACACCCGCACTCGCCACGTCCGGCAAAGCCCCTCCCCGCGCCGCCTTTGAATGGGCCCTGCTCGCGGTGCTCGCCACCTGCTGGGGCGCTTCGTACACCTTCATCAAGATCGGCATCGCGACCATTCCACCGGTCACGCTGATCGCGGCGCGCACGCTGATTGCCGGGGCGCTGCTGCTCGCCGTGCTGCGCATGCGCGGCGTGAAGCTGCCGACCGAGCCCGCAATGTGGGGGCGCTTCATGCTGCAGGCCTGCCTCAACAGCGTGCTGCCGTTCACGCTCATCGCGTGGGCAGAGCGCAGCGTGGACGCGGGCCTGGCGACCATCCTCAATTCGACCTCGCCGATCTTCATCTTCCTGCTGGGCCTGGGCATGGGCGGCACGGAGAGGCCGACGCTGCGCCGGCTGTTCGGCGTGGGCGCGGGCCTGGCGGGCATCTGCCTGATCGTCGGCTTCGAGGCGCTGAATGGGCTGGGGCATTCGCTGCTGGCGCAACTCGGGCTGGTAGCGGCGGCTGTGTGCTACGGCTGCGCCGCGATGTTCGGGCGCGTGTTCAAGGGGCTGGACCCGATGGTGCCGGCCGCCGGCTCGTTGCTGAGCGGCGCGGCGATGCTGCTGCCCGCGAGCATCGCCATCGACCGGCCCTGGACGCTGTCGCCTTCGGCCGCATCGATGGGCGCGGTGCTGGCGCTCGCGGTGCTGTCGACCGCGCTCGCCTTCACCATCTACTTCCGGCTCATCAAGACACTGGGGCCGATGTCGACGTCCGCGCAGGCCTACTTGCGCGTGCCCATCGGCGTGATGATCGGCGTGGTGTTGCTGGGCGAGACGCTGGCGGCCACTGCATGGATCGGGTTGGCGTGCGTCATGGCCGGCGTGATCGCTATGACGATGCCGGCGCGCCGTTGATGCAGCCTCTCTAAAAATGCAACACCGTTGCATTTTTAGAGAGCTATCGGCATTCCCATATGGCACAGATGTTGCGCAAGCAGCTTGCACTCGTTGCACTTGTCCAACTATCAGGGAGTTCGCCTACATGGCTCATCAACACGAAGTCGATTCGGGGAAAACGCTTGCGCAAGGAACGCGGCGGCGTTCACTTTTGAGGGTCGGACTGGCCCTGCCACTCGGGTCTACTGCCTTTCTCGCGGCGTGCGGGGGCGGTGGTGGAGGCAATGGCGCGGGGCTTCCATTCGCTCCCGTGGCCGCTGTCCCGCCACCCGCACCGGAGGCCGCACTGGAAGCCGCACTGGAAGCCGCGCCGCCAGTGCCTGTCGAAGTGCCGGCGCCGCCCGTCGATGCGCCTGCGCCCAAGCCGGTGGAAAAGGCAGTGAAGAACGTGCGAGTTCTCAACCTGCAAACCCCGACGTACAGGCCGCCCTCCAACCAGCGGGCGGCGAACGAAGACATCAAGACATACACGCAGCGCGCCTTGCAGGAGAAGTTCACGTTGCTTCGCGATGCACTGACCGGGGGCCTCCCAAAGAAGAGCGGCGAATGCGATCTTTGCTACTTCGTGGTGCCAGAGTTTTTCTGGAATGTGAACTGGGACGCAGTGAAGGACGAAGCCGAGATCAAGGTCTTCTCGAACACCTGTGTCACCGAAGTGCAGAAGCATGTGCGCGCACTGATCGCGCTCTTTCCGCAGGAGCAGTACGGCAAGCTGGCGTTGCTGCCGGGAACGGCGCAAGTGCTGATGAAGCAGACTGACGGCACCACGCCGGCACCAGCCGGTACAGCCATTGCCGACAAAGACCTGCCGGGCTACGAGGCACTCAACTATGTGCTGGTGATCGACAACTTCAGCAAGCCCAATCCCGATGGAAGCCGGCCGATCGCGATGTGGCCCAAGCGCAATGTATCGGGGATCGACTTCGACACGTACAACAGAACCGCTGTCTACAAGAGCGGGCGCCCCTATTGGAAAGTCCGGCTGAGTTCTCCGAGGGTCTCGCCAGCTTTCAATATCCTCGTACAGCAGAAATCGACAACAGCCGCTGCGTACTACGCGGATGGGAAAGAGTTCAAGGGCTTCGACAACGACCCGCTCGGCGGCGTGCCGTTCGGCGTGGACGTGTGCCTGGACTATGCGTCCGCGTACACAGACAACGAGTACCTGCGGATGTCACAGATCGAAGACACCAACTACCTCATCGACTTCTTGATCGCGTGCGGGATGTCCGTTTCCCCCTCGCACAAATACCTTCCTTCGGTCCAGTACATCGTCAGGAACGACGGCATGGACCCTGGCTCTTGCGAGATCTACAAACTCGCCGCGCCGGAAACCGGCAAGCCTGACTTTACTGTCAGGCCCTTCAACGTGTTGATTCCTCAGACTGCGGTAGCCACCCTGAAGAACAACAGCATCCTGTTCGATTCGTACTTCGACATTCATCCGCTGTGGCAATACCCCGAAACGGACATTCCCGCCGAGACGTTGCCTTCCCCGTTCGCGCCTGCGCCCGTCTAGCGTCGGACAGCCCGGCCGTCGATCACGAGGCGCCTCAGCGGCGACAATCGGCGGCTCTTTCAAAACGAACGCACCGATGCCGCACGAACAGTACCTGCTCCTTTCCCTTGCGGACCATCCGTTGGCGCCATCGGAGTCGGCGCGGCACGGTGCTTCACAGGACCGCTATGTGCGCTGTCTCAATAGCGCGGGCCGATGGGCGGTGCATGGCACGGTGCAGTCGCCCCTTCTTGTGTGGCTTCCCGCGCAAGCAGATCAAGCGCGGGCCGCCGCC
Organism: Variovorax sp. PAMC26660; assembly: GCF_014302995.1. Taxonomy (NCBI): domain Bacteria; kingdom Pseudomonadati; phylum Pseudomonadota; class Betaproteobacteria; order Burkholderiales; family Comamonadaceae; genus Variovorax; species Variovorax sp. PAMC26660. Next base: position 3,482,824 of record NZ_CP060295.1, on the reverse strand, counting down.
GAGCGGGCATCCAAGGCGCGTGGCCAACCGGTCGAGGTCGTGTCGCGAGCGGACTCCACCTGGGTCGAAGGGCAGCAGGTCCAGGTGTTCACCGACGCACTCGAACCCATGCTCCTCGGGCATGCGGCCCAGAGCGCAGCCAAGGCCCGTCGCTTGCGCACGGAAGCCGACAAGCTCGCGGCATTCTGTTTTGTCGTTCGCGCGGCTTCGACGGCCGCCGACCAGGAGACGTTTGCAGAAGTGAGCCGCGCGGCGTCGAAGGCGCTGCGTGCCAAGTTCGGCGGTGGCTCGATCACCTCGGCGTTTGCCTGGTTGGCAGGGCGCACCGGCCAAGAGGCGCTGGAAAGCGTGCTCGCCGGTGACGTGGAACTGACCGGACCGCTTTCGATCCAGCAGGTCGTCGAGGCCACGGAGCTGGCGCAACAGGCGGAACTGCTGCGAGAGAAGGCCGAAGGCTCAGGCACCCGTCGGTAAGGACGGCGGGCGCAGCAGCCGCCACGCCACGAGCAGGCCGACCGCTGCAAAGACAGCACTGGCGATGAACGACGCCTGATAGCCCCGATGAAGCGCCGGCACGGAGCCCCCCACCGCGAACGACACGGCCACGGTCGCCACCGCCGCAGCGCCGAACGCACCACCCAACTGGAACGCCGCGGTGTTGATGCCCGAGGCCAGCCCCGCCTCGCCCTTTCCCACGCCCGACAGCGCGGCAATCGAGCCCGCCACGGCGCATGCGCCGAGCCCCGCGCCGAAGATGAACAGGCCGAAGAAGATGTCGCCGAAGTAGGTGCCGTTCAACCGGATGCTGCTCAGCAGCAGGCTCGCCGCACCAAGCAGCAGCATCGCGGACATGGCCACGCGGCGAAAGCCCACCCGCGTGACGAAGCCCTGCCCGAAGGTCGAGCCGACCACCGCCATCACCGTGAGCACCGCCGTGCCCAGGCCGAACTGCAGCGCCGAATAGCCCAGCACCTTCTGCGCATAGAGCGAGACCGTCGTGCCCACGCCCCAGGCGGTCATGCCGAGCACGAGCATCAGCAGGTTGCCGCCGACCAGCGTGCGTGATCGGAAGATCGACAGCGGCACCAGCGGCGCGGCAGAGCGCGACTCGATCAGCACGAACAGCGCGAGCAACGCCACGGCGCCCACGAACGCCCCCAAGGTCTGGCCACTGAGCCAGCCGGCCGCCGGTGCTTCGACCAGCGCATACACCAGCAACATCAGGCCGGCCGTGATGGTGAACGCACCGGCCGGGTCGTAGCGGCGCGGATGGGTCCGTTCGTCGGCGCGGCTTTCGCGCAGCAGCATCGGGCACAGCACGATCACCGCGGCCGCCACCGGCGCGTTGATGTAGAAGATCCACGGCCAGCCGAGCAGGTCGGCCAGCGGCCCGCCGATCAGCAGCGCCGACGTGGCGCCCACGCCCCCCATGCCCGACCAGATGCCCAGCGCCTTGTTGCGCTCCGCGCCTTCGGTGAAGGTGGTCATGAGAATGGACAGCGCCGAAGGCGACATCACCGCCGCCGCCGCGCCCTGCAGCACGCGCGCCACGATCAGCACGCGTGGCGAGGTGGCAAGCCCGCAGCCGAGCGAGGCAATCAGGAACAGGCTGGTGCCGAGCATGAACATGCGCCGTCGCCCCAGCAGGTCGGCCATGCGGCCACCGAGCAGCAGCAGGCCGCCGAAGCTCAGCAGGTAGGCGCTCATGACCCACTGCGCGTGGCCCGGCGAGAAGCCCAGTGCCCGCTCGATGGAAGGCAGCGCCAGGATGACGATCTGCGAATCGAGGATCACCATGAAGTAGGCCGTGCACAGCACGGCCAGCGCTTTCCAGCGGCGCGGATCGGGCGCGCTCAGGGCTGCGGCTGGACGGGCGGCTTGGAGTGAGGCGATGGAGGTGTTCATGCCCAGTAGTCGAACGGCGCATGCCCGGATCGACAGCGCCGGTCAGAAATTTTGCGCCCGCGCCCCATTTTTTTACGCGGCTTTTAGACCCGCCCTTCTACGCTGCCGGCTCCTCTATTCGTTACCGTTTCTTTCAATGAAAAATCTTCTTCGCATCGCCCTGCCGGTGCTCGTTCTTCCCACCCTCGCCGCCCTGCCGATGCTCGCGAGCGCGCAGCTCACGGGCAACGTGGCGCTGACCACCGACTACAAGTTCCGCGGCCAGGACCAGGACATGCTGGGCAAGAACGACCTTGCCAAGACCAGGAGCCTCAAGCCCGCCATTCAGGGCGGCTTCGACTACGCCTTCGGCGAGAGCGGCTTCTACGTGGGCAACTGGAATTCGAGCGTCAATTGGCTCAAGGGCAACAGCATCGAGAGCGACATCTACGGCGGCTACAAATTCAAGGCCGGTCCCTTCGACATGGACGTGGGCGCGCTCACGTACCTGTATCCGGGCAATTCGTCGGGCAACACGACGGAGCTGTACGGCAGTGCGGGCTACACCGATGAGACGATCGGCTCGTTCACGCTGAAGTATTCGCACACGGTGTCGAAGGACTACTTCGGCTACGCGGGCAACAAGGCCGGCTCGGGTCTGAAGGGCACCAACACCGGCTACCTGAACCTGGCCTACAGCAAGGAGATTTTTCCGAAGGTCACGCTGAAGGCTGCAGTGGGCTACACGAACATGTCGAGCGACATCCGCCGCCTGGGCTACAAGAGCTATGTGGACTACAACGTTGGTGCTTCGTATGACTTCGGCAATGGCCTGTCGCTGGCCGGCTCGGTGCAGGGCGCCAACAAGCAGAGCTCTTATCTCTCGGTGAGCAACGCGGGCTACGACCTGGGCTTCGGTACTTTCGGCAAGCAGACTTATTCGCCGAACAAGGCGCGCTTCATTCTCACGCTTACGAAAACGCTGTAAGGCTTGTTGTCAGGGGCGTGGGGTGCGTAGTTTGGAGCGCTGCTGTTCAGGGCGACACTCCCGCCGACACGGTGCTCTTTTTCGCGAATGTCCCCCGCTTCGCTCCTCCTTTATTTAGCTAAAAAGAGCCCCGTATCGACGTGAGCGCTCAGAGCGGTCGTTGATCGCAGGATCAATAGCAGCGTGCCCCAGTGCGAATGACGCCAGGTGCTCCCCGCAGCGAAATAAAGGAGGAGCGAAGCGGGGGACATTCGCGGAGGGGAGCACCCGGTGTCATTCGCACCCGCCCTGAAAGAACAGCGGCGCATCAGTCGATGCTGATGTTCGCAGCCTTCACCACCTCGGCCCACTTCACGCGGTTCGCGTGCACGGTCTTCTTGAACTGCGCAGGCGACTCGATGCGCACGCTGTTGCCCTGGTTCTCGAAACGCTCGCGAATTTCGGGCTGTTCGAGCACCGCCTTCACAGCAGCATTGAGCTTGTCGACGATCTGCGGGTCGGTGCCCTTGGGCGCGAAGATGCCGAACCAGATCGAGCTGTCGAAACCCTTGGTGCCCGGCAAGCCGCTGGAGGCGATGGTGGGCACCTCCTTCACGGCCGGCACCGCCGTGGCCGTGGTCACGCCCAGCAGGCGCACCTTGCCCGCCTTGTAGTGCGGCAACACCGTTTGCACCTGGTTCATGATGCAGCAGGTCTCGCCACGAACCACCGAGGTGATGGCCTCCGGGCCGCCCTTGTACGGCACGTGGACCATGTCCAGCCCCAGTCGCGAATTGAACTCGGCAAAGGCCATGTGCGTGCCCGCGCCATTGCCCGTCGACGCATAGTTGTACTTGCCCGGATGGGCCTTGACCAGCTCCACGAACTCCTTCAAGGTCTTGACGTTGATCACGTCCGGATTGATGGTGAGCACGTTCGACACATCGAGCACCGGCGCCACAGGCACGAAGTCGGCCTCGACGTCGAAAGGCAGCTTCTTGTAGAGCGCGGCATTGCTGCCATGCGTGGCGGCCGTGCCAAAAGACAGCGTGTAGCCATCGGGCTTGGCGTGCGCCACGTACTCGCTGGCGATGTTGCCGGCGGCGCCCGACTTGTAGTCGATGATGACCGGCCGCCCCAACTGTTTGGACAGCGGTTCCTGGATGGTGCGGGCGACCACGTCGACCCCCGAACCGGCGGGAAAACCCATGATCAATGTGACGGGTTGTTGCGGCCACTCGGGCTGGGCAACGGCGAATGGCGATGCGGCGGCGAGCAACGCGGCGCCTGCCAGCAGCAATGCGCGGCGCGAGAAGGGAGAATGGGCCATGACTGTCTTTCTTCGAGGCAAACGATGCAGCCGCGCATTGTGGCGCGCGGCTCATGCCCGAATCCCTCTGAGCTTATGCCCGACACACGCGCATGGCCACCGCTCTCCATAATCACCCCATGGTCCGTTCCACCCAACAACTCCACCCCGCACGCGAGCCCGTACCCGTGCGCGCGGCAGCCACCGTGCTGCTGCTGCGCGACACCCCGGCCGGCCTCGAAGTGCTGATGACGCGCCGCTCGGCCACCGCCAGCTTCGCACCGGGGGCCTATGTGTTTCCCGGCGGCCACATCGACGAAGCGGACGAGGCCGCCAAGCGCATCGCCACGCGCCGCCCCACCCAGAGCCGCGTGCAGCGCACGCAAGCCATTGCCGCCATCCGCGAAGCCTTCGAAGAGCTTGGCATCCTGCTCGCGCACCACGCGGACGGCCGACCGGTGAGCGCCGACGACATCGCATCGATGGACCGCAATGACACCGCAGGCCCGGCCTTCGCCGACCAGTGCGCGGCACGCGGTCTGGTGCTCGACTCCGACAAGGTGTTCACCTTCGCGCACTGGATCACCGACCGCGACCTGCCCAAGCGCTTCGACGTGCCCTTCCTGGTCGCGCGCATGCCCGAAGGCCAGACGCCCTCGGCCGACGAAAGCGAGCAGTTCGAGCCCTGCTGGGTGCGCCCGGCCGATGCGCTCGCGCGCCACGACGCGGGCACCTTCTTCATGATTTTCCCGACCGTGCGCACACTGCAGCGCATGGCCGTCTACACCACGGTCGATTCGGTGCTTGCAGCCTGCGCACCCGGCGGTGCCGGCGAGGCGCCGCTGTGGACCAGTTGCCCGCGCGGCGGCCTGCTGAAAGGCCAGGACGTGCGCTACATGGAGCACGAGCAGCCCTTCGGCGAGCTGGCGCTGGTGTGCCCCAATGGCCAGATGCTGCATGCGCTCGACTGGCAGAGCGAGCAGCCCGTGCCGCTGCTGAAGAACGTGATGCGCCTGACCGCGCCCAACCCGAGCGCCATGACCGGCCCGGGCACCAACAGCTACATCGTGGGCGACGCGGCCACGGGTTACATCGTCATCGACCCGGGTCCGAACGACTTCGACCACATCGGCCGGCTGTGGCGCGCCACGCACGGCGACATTCGCATGATCGTCTGCACGCATTCGCATGCCGACCACTCGCCGGGTGCCGCGCCGTTGCAGGCGCTGTGCAAGGATGCCAAGCCACCGATCCTAGGGCTGTCGTCGGCGCCGACCGCGCGCTCGTCCGCACGCTTCACCGCCGAGCGCGAGCTGAAGGACGGCGAACGCCTCGTGCTGTCGGGCACCACCGCCGAAGGCGACACCGTCACGCACACCCTGCGCGTGATCCACACGCCCGGCCATGCGGCCAACCACCTGTGCCTGGTGCTGGAAGAAGACGGCCTGCTGTTCTCCGGCGACCACATCCTGAACGGCAGCACCACCGTGGTCGACCCACCGGACGGCGACATGAGCGCCTACCTGGGCTCGCTCGACACACTCGACGCAGCCTGCGAAGCGGGTGGCGTCGAATTCATCCTGCCTGCGCACGGCTATGTGATCGGCTTTGCCCGCACCGCCATCGCGATGCTGAAGGCACACCGCCTCAAGCGCGAAGCCAAGATCGCCGCCGCCATGCAGAAGCTGCCCCAAGGCACACCCGAAGAGTGGTTGCCACTCGCCTACGACGATGTGCCCGAGCGCATGTGGCCGGTGGCGGCCCGCTCGCTGGCTGCGCACGTGGCGCGCATCCGGCAACTGACTGCGCCCCAATGAACAACAGAAACAACACCAACAACTCTCCCGACGACGAGGGCATCCGCCTCGCCAAGCGCGTGGCCGCGATGGCCGGCGTGTCGCGGCGCGAAGCCGAACTGCTGATCGAGAACGGCGCCGTGCGCGTGGACGGCGTGCCCGCCACGCTGCCGCAATCGCGCGTGCAGCCGCACCAGAAAGTCGAGATCGAAGCCGGCGCCAAGCCCGAGCCGATCGTGCCCGTCACGCTGCTGCTGTACAAGCCGGCGGGCATGGCAACCGAAGTGGCGCACCGCCTGCTGGTGGCTGCGAACCACCATGAGCCCGAACGCGCGGGCCAGCGTTTTCTGCCGGTGCACGCCAAGGGGCAGCACTGCATGACGCCACTGGAAACCGGCGCGAGCGGACTGGTTGTCTACACACAGGAATTCCGCATCGAGCGCAAGCTGCAGGAAGACGCGGGCATCATCGAACACGAAGTGATGGTCGATGTGGCCGGCACCGTCAGCCCCGAGCTGTTGATGCGGCTGGAGCGTTCGCCCGCACGCGTGAGCATCGGTCGCCAAGCCGACGACCAGACCGGCCTGCGCTTTGCGCTCAAGGGCGCGCGGCCCGGGCAGATCGCCAACATCTGCGACAGCGTGGACCTGCGCATCCTCGCGATGCGGCGCATCCGCATCGGCCGCGTGCCGCTGGCGGGGTTGCAGCCGGGCCAGTGGCGGTACCTGGCACCGCACGAACGCTTCTGAAGAAAAAGACGCCGCCGACAGGGAGACTGAGCCATGAAGTTCGGACCACCGAGCGCCGCCCTTGCCTGCACCGTGCCTCTGGCACTGGTGGCGGGCTGCACCTACCTTTCGTCCGCGCCGCTACCACAGGCTGCGCCACCCGCAGCACCACCGGCGGTGGTCTCGAAGGACGGGCTCGCGCCCATCACCGACGCGCAGGTGGAGCGCATCCGCGAGGCCATCGGCGGCAAGGCGCCCAGCCCGGCCGTTGGCAAGGTGGTGCGCAGCGCCTCCCCGACCATCGAGTCCTTCGTGCGGGCCGAGGGTTGCATCACCGCGCGCAACGGTGCGGTGCTCAACCCGTTCGCATCGCCCGGCCGCCTGTTCGACGGCACAGGCTTCCAGGGCGCGCCGATGTCGGAGATGCAATACCACGACAAAACGGCCTGCGTGACCGTCAAGCGCATGCAGAACTGGCAGTTGGCTTCGCCCAAACTGCTGCGCTTCGAAGTGGTCTACGTGGGCGACGACGGCGAAGAACGCGCCATCAAGCGCCATGAGCTGATGCGCCAGCCCAAGGGCGGCTGGCTCTTCATGCGCTGACGCACTCCCCTCCTTCGCACACCGGCTTGAACAAACCCAAGGGACAGTGCCTTTCCGCACGGTCCAGGCGTCCGCGCGTACGGCCCCTGTTGCTCGCAAGGTAACAGCATGTACGATCCCTGCCGGCCGAAAGGTGGCAGACCTTGGCCAAGGCTTCATCGCCGCAGCCCCCTCAAACAGAAACAGGGAGGTGGCGATGCATTCGAATCACTTGTCCGAGGGAAAAACCCATGTTCGCCATTCGCAGCGCCGTCATTCCGGTGTTGGCATCGTTCGTCTTCGCCGGTTGCACGCACCTGCCAGCCACGCAGCCGGTCAAGCCGGAAGTCCTGAGCGCCCTCCAGCCCGTCGACGTGAAGGTCGGCATCCGGCAAGCCGAGCTGTATGCGGCTTTCGTCCCCTCGACTGCGGCTGCCACGGGTGCCGCGGCCTGCGGGGCTGTTCCCGGGCTGGGCATCCTGCTGGCCGCGGCCTGCGGCGGCGCGATGGGCGCAGTGGATGCGAGCGTGAACGCCACGCGGGCCAAGGCGGCCGAAGAGAGCGTTCGCCCGCTCAAGGACGAACTGGTCGACGTGAACTTCGACCAGCTGATGCACGAGTCGCTCACACAGTCACTGCAGTCCGTGCCCGGCATGCAGCTCGCGGGCATCGCCGTCACCAAGACCGTGACCACCGAAGCGTACGAAAAGACGTTCAAGGCCTCGACGTCGAACGCGGTGATGTTCATCAACCTCGACTACCACATGTCAGTCGACTTCTCCACGCTGGAAGTCTCCGCACGGGGCCTGATCTATCCACGCGGAACCACCGCACGCAAGGCGGCCAAGCTGCCGGCCGCGCTGCCGACGACACCGTCGGAGCCTGTGCTGGCGCTGCAGAACGCGACCTACCGCAGCAGCATCATCTACCGCGCGAAGCATCCGGCGTCGGGCGATGACGCGACGAAGAACATCGCGGCCTGGAAGGCCGACAACGCGCGCATGCTGAAGGCAGCGCTGCAGGACGGCATCGCGCAGTCGACCGCGCTGCTGGCCGCCGACCTGCAGAGCAAGCACCCCGTCTATGCAGCCACCACGGCCAAGGTCGACATCCCGGCCGGCCTGAAAGCCAACATGGTGTCGCAAGGCAACACCGGCAAGCTGCTTCGCTATCCGGACGGTTCGCTGCACTTCGACGCGGCGCTTGCCAACATCGCAGCCGCAGCACCGGTTGCGCCAGTCAGCCCCGCGGCGCCCCCCACGGCAGATGCCGCACCAGTCGCGGCTGCATCCGCCGTGCAGGCCGCCACGGACACGGCAGCGAAGTGACGCGCAAAGGCTGGCACCGCGCCGTCTGCTGCGCGCTGGCAGCGCCGCTGCTGCTCGTGGCGGGCTGCGCGTCGGACAAGGTGACGGGCCTGCAGCGCAGGGCGGCCATGGCCGCGCCACAGGGCCCCACGGCGTCGGTCTGCGCGTTCTCCCTGGGCGGCATCGACGACCAGCGCGACGCGCAGAGCCTGGGCCAGATGGGCCGCACACACATCGACGGCGCGGGTTTCGATGCGTGGTTCAGGAGCGGCATTGCATCGATGCCCGGCTACACGGGCGATGCCGGTGCGCCGGCGATCCGGGTCACGGTGCTGAAGGCCTATGTCCACGGCCTCGCCTCGCTGAAATCGGCCAATCTTGTCGTGCGCGTGCAGTTTCCACCGGACGTGCAGGGCGCGGGCGCGACAACGAAGACCTACCGTGGCTTCAACGACTCGATGAACTGGTCCACATCCGAGAGCGAGATCCAGGAAGCCTTCAACACGGCGCTGGACAGCCTCACGACACAGATCGGCGCGGACCTGAAGAAGCGCTGCAAGGGCTGACTCAGGCCGCGTGCGCGCGAGCCCTCTGGGTGCGCAGCGCCACGGCGAACGACAACTGCGCCACGATCCCCGCCCCCGCCAGCACGATGGCCGAGGCCAGCGCGGGGTTGCGGTGGCCCATGCCGGCGAGCGCGGTGCAGAGCGCGCCCACGGCCATCTGCGTGAAGCCGTAGAGGCCCGAGGCCGAGCCGATGACCTTCGGATTGACGCTGATCGCCTGCGTCAGCGCAGCCGGCGAGGCCATGCCCGCGCCGACGGTGAACAGGAACATGCTGGCAACGATCAGCGGCACCGAGAGATGGTCCGTCAGCGCCGCGCCGAGCAGCACGAAAGCCGCGGCCACGCTCAATGCGTTCGAGCGAACCATCAGCCGGTCGACCCGCACGCGCGAGATCAGGTGGCTCGTGAGAAAGCTGCCCAGCCACACGCCCGACACAAGAATGGCGAGGTAGATGCCGGCCTCGTGCGCGGGCCGGTGCAACTGGTCCACGAAGATGAAGGGCGCGGAGGCGATGAAGGCGTACATCGACGTGGTGGCGCAGCCGCCGCCTATCGAGAAACCGAGGAAGGCCGGCGAGGCCAGCAGCCCCTTGTAGTTGCGTGCCAGGGCCGAGGCACTGACGGCCGCGCCCGGCGTGCCGGTCTCCGGCAACAGCCGCCACGTGAAAAGAAAGCCGATCGCACCGAGCACGAACAGCGCATAGAAGATCGAACGCCACCCGAGTGCGGTGGCCAGTGCACCGCCAACCAGCGGCGCGATGCTCGGACCGACGGTCACCATCAGGTTCATCAGCGCGAGGCGCCGCGTGGCCTCTTGCGGTTCGGCCGTGTCACGCACGATGCTGCGGCCCAGCACGAGGCCGGCGCAGCCACCCATCGCCTGGAACAGCCGCGCCGCGATGAGCGCATGCACGTCCGGCGCGACAGCGGCGGCAAGCCCCGCGACGCAATACAGCCCCAGCCCGAACAGCAGCACGGGCCGCCGGCCGAAGCGGTCGGCCAGCGGTCCGTACACCAGTTGCCCCACCGCGAGGCCGAAGATGTACAGGCTCACCGTCATCTGCATGGCGCCCATGCCGGCGCCCAGATTCTTCGCGGCGATCGGCAGGGCCGGCACGAAGATGTGCATGGCCAGCGTGCCGCTGAAAGTGACCAGCGCGAGCAGCCACAGCGGCGCGTGCGGCCGGCGTGAAGGCGCAGCGGTCGCGCTCATTGCTTCGTGGTCGTCGATCCGGCGGCGTCCTGCGCGAGGTGGGCAGCGCCCTCTTCGGGCTCCCAGCCGCCGCCAAGCGCCATGAACAGCACGACCTGGTCGTCCGCCAGTTGCGCTTCGCTGGCCGCGAGAGCGGCGTCGCTGGCGGCCAGCGAGCGTTCGGCATCGAGCGTGTCGAGGTAGGCCGTGCGGCCGTTCCGGTAGAGCTGACGCGCCTGCGCGGCCACCTTGGCGCTTTCGTCGCGCGAGGCCTGCAGCGCGGCGCGGCGGTCGAGTTCGCGGGCGTAGGTGCCGAGCGCGGTTTCGGTTTCGCGCAACGCGGTCAGCACGGTGCCGTCGAACTTCGCGAGGGCAGCGCGCGTGCCGGCCTCGGCCTGCGCGATGTGCGACTGGACAACGCCGGTGTTCGGAATGGTCCAGGAGATCAGCGGGCCCAGGCTCCAGGCCAGGGTGTCCCCGCGGCCGAAGTCGTTGGCATGGCCGACGGAAGAGCCCGAGAGGCCCAGCGTCACCTTCGGATAGAGGTCGGCCGTGGCCACGCCGATGCGCGCGGTGGATGCGGCAAGGCTGCGCTCGGCCTGGCGGATGTCGGGACGGCGGCGCAGCAGCGCAGCGCCATCGCCTACCGGCAGCGTGCCGGCCACGCGCGGCGGCACGGTGCAGTCGGCCACCTCGCGCGGAAAGTCCTGTGGCAATGCACCGGTCAACGTGGCGAGACGGTAGAGCGCGCCCTGCCGCTGGGCCTGCAGCGGTAGCAACGCGGCGTTCAGTTGCTGCAGTTGCGCGCGCGCGCGGCCACCGTCGATGGCGCCGGCGCGGCCCGCGCGCTGCAGGCGGTCGGTGACGTTCACCGCGTCTTGTTGCAACGCCACGGACTTCTGCGCGATCTGCAGGCGCAGGCCTGTCGAACAGGCTTCGGCGTAGGCGCGCGCGGTACCCGCGGCCACGTTCACGCGCACGAGGTCGAGCGCGGCTTCGGCGGCCTCGGTGCTGGCAGCCGACGCCTCGATGGCACGGCGGATCTGGCCGAACAGGTCGACCTGGTAAGACAGCGAGCCCGCGACGCCGTAGTTGAAGGTGTTGGGCGGCTCGTAGCCCGGCTTGACCAGCGACAGGCCGGACACGTGGCCGAAGGACGGGCCGCCGTTCACGCCCAGCGTGGGGTACTTGGCACCGGCCACTTCGTCCTCGATGGCGCGTTCGCGTTCGAGGTTCGCGACGGCTTGCCGCAGGTCGGTGTTGTGTGCGAGGGCCTGCGTGACCAGCCGGTCGAGCAGCGGGTCGTGGTACAGGCGCCACCAGTGCGCGGGCAGCGGCGCGGCGTTCGCGGGCCCTTCGGCAAAAGGTCGTGCGGCGGCGCTCTGGCTGGCCAGCGCCTCGGGCGGCTGGCGATAGTCGGGGCCGACCGCCGCGCAGGCCGCGAGGCCGGCCGCAGCGGCCAGCGACGCGATTCGGAAAGCGAAGCGGGGCATGGCGTTCATCCCTTCTGCGGTTCGGCTGCCGGTGCGGGCGTGGGGGCCGACGCGCTGCGCGGTGCCTTGGTCTCCAGCACCTGCACGGTGACGGTCTGGCCGGCGACCAGCCGCGCGCCTTGCGGCAGCGGGTCGAGCTTGATGCGCACCGGAATGCGCTGCGCGAGCCGCACCCAGTTGAAGGTCGGGTTCACGCTGGGCAGCAGGTTGGCGCTGGTGGAACGGTCGCGGTCGGCAATGCCGGCGGCCACGCTGTCGACCGCGCCTTCGATGACCGGGCCGCCACCCATCGGTGTCACGCGCACGCGGTCGCCCAGGTGGATGCGCGGCAGCTTGGTTTCCTCGAAATAGCCTTCGACGTAGAACGACCTGGCATCGACCAGCGCGAGCACCGGATGCCCGGCGGCGGCATAGCTGCCTTGGCGCAGGTCGAGGTTGGTGACGAGGCCGTCGGCCGGCGCGCGCACCTGGGCGCGCTGCAGGTTGAGGCGGGCCGAATCGAGCGCCACCTCGGCCTGCGCGACGGCGGCCTGCATCTGCTCGACGCGCGAGCGGGTCTGTTCGCGCGACTCCTTCGAGATCAGGTCGTCAAGGCCGACGTTGCGCGCGTTCTCGCGCTGCACTTGCGCGCTCATGGCGCGCTGCGCGGAAAGCGCGGCCTGGGCCTGGCGCACGGCGAGGTCGTAGCGCGCGCGGTCGACCTCGAACAGCAGCGTGCCGGCTGCGACCGACTGGTTGTCCTGGATCGGCACGGCGGTGACGAGGCCCGAGACATCGGGCGCGATCTGGACCACGTTGGCGCGCACGCGACCGTCGCGCGTCCACGGCGCGAGTTCGTAGTGGTCCCAGAGCCTGAAGCCGGCCCAGACGGCCGCGGCCACCACGACCACGGTAAGAGCGACCCGCCCGATGCGCGGAGCCCAGGGGTTGTCGGTGGAAGGACTGGTCTTCATAGGAATCTCGTCATTGCAGGTAAGAGGTGACGCGGCTCAGCGCATAGAGCAGCAGCAGGTAGAGCGCCATGTCGAACAGCGCCGGATGCCACACCCAGCGGTAGACGCCGGTGGCCGCGAGCAGCCGGCGCACGCCCCACAGGACCAGCAGTGCGGCGAGGGCCAGCACCATGATCCAGGGCACATAGAGGCCGTAGAAACTGGCTTCGCCGATCATGCGGAAGCTCCTGGGTTGGGCGCGGCCAGCATGGGCGGCGCGTCGGGGAAAAGATTGCGGCGCAGGCCGACCAATGCGGTGACGGCTGCGCGCGATGGGGCGGTTGTCGATGCATCGCGTGTGGCGAGCACGGCACTGAGCGCCTCGTCGATCTGCGGCAGCAGGTCCGCCGGACGCGGGTTCATGCGGCCCTCGCCGCGCTGGCGGAAGAATCGCGAGATGCCGCCCAGCAACGCGGCCGACGTGGCCAGTGGCAACTGTCCGCGCACACGCTGCAGCACGGCAATGTCGGCACCCATGCGCAGGTCGCGCAGCGCATCGATGGCAACCACGCCTTCGACCGTGCCGCCCGCCTGCGCGATGCGCGGCGCGAGCAGGCCGATGCGGTCAAGCATGCGCACTGCGTAGGCATCGCTTTGCGCGTACTGCGGCTGCGACGACGCGGCCATTTCGCCCAGTTCGCGCCAGGTGGCGCGCTGGATGCGGCGCGCGCTCCAGTCGGCACCGACCGAACGCACCAGCCGCGTGACACGCGCCGCGACCAGCACGCCGACGATCTGGCCGATCATGCTGTTGAGGAAGCTCACGAGGTCGGAGCTGGCGGTGTCGTGCAGCGCGAGCGTGCCGGCCACGCCGAAGACCAGCGCCATCGCAGGCATGAAATGGGTCGGCCGCGCCAGGTAGACGCCGAGCAGCAGGAACAGCGGCGCGCAGATCACGACCAGCATGCCGAAGTCCTGCACCATGGGCATGAGCACCAGCACGTAGAGGGCGGAGAGCGGGATGGACCACAACGTCCATTTGAGGAAGCCGTGGATCGCCGGCACCGGGTCGTCCATGGTGGCGAAGAAACAGCAGAAGACGGCCGCCATCATGGTGGCGGCCGAGCCCATGGGCCAGCCGGTGAGGATCCAGAAGGCGCCGCACAGGCAGATGGCGATGACGGCCGCGAGCGCCGACAGCAGCGCCATGCCGTAGTCGCGGTGCAGCGTACGGTTACCGAGCGCGGCCGTGCGGCGCAGGGGTGCGGCGCCCTTGAGGCCTTCGTCGATGTCCAGCCGCAACTGGGCGCAGGCGGTCCAGCCGTCGACCAGTTCTTCGAGGCGGCCGGCGAGGCCGATGCGCAGGGCACGGCCCCAAGGTGTGGCCGCACTGCTGGAAGAAGGCGCGCTGCTCAGTGCGTTGATGGAGCGACGCAGGGCTTGCAGGCGTTCGGCGCGGGCCGGGTTGTCGCTCGAAGGCTCTGCTTCTTCGCGCAGCCATTGCGCGGCTTGGGCGAGCACCGCGGCCACATCGGGCGCGAGCGTGCCTTCGGCCTGTTCGAGCGCCTGCAGGCGGTCTTCGACGGCCGAGAGCGAGGGCGTGAGCGCGGCCACGCGGTCTTGCATCGCGCGGATCGCGCCGGCGGTCCAGCGCAGGTGCGTGGTGTCGAAGGGCACGTGGGTCGAGAGCAGCCGCAACTGCGTGATGTCACCGGCAAGGCGGCGGCGGTCGTCGTCCAGGCGCTTGGGGTCGGCGTCCTTGCCGCCGTTGCCGTGACTGGCAGGCTGGAGCAGGTCGCCGAGCCACTTGTGGGCATCCTTCAGCGTGCGGTCGAGCAGGCCCAGCACCGTCGGGGCGAGCCCCGCGGGCAGCACGAGGCTGTGAATCAGCGTGGCGCAGAAGATGCCCAGGCCGATTTCCTCGACACGCGCGACGGCGGTGTCGAACAGCACCAGCGGCGTCTGCACCGACGGAAAGCCGATCAGCGCAGCGGTGTAGCCCGCGAGCATGAAGATGTACGAGCGCGGCGTGCGGTCGAGCAGGGAGATGCTCAGGCACAGGCCGACCCAGAGCGCGAGCACCAGGGTCAGCAGTTCGGGCGCATTGGAAAGCGCGGGCACCAGCAGCACGGTCGCCGTGCTGCCGATCAGCGTGCCGATGAAGCGGTACACGGCCTTGGAGCGCACCGCGCCGGCCAGCGGATGGGCCACGACGTAGGTGGTCATCAACGCCCAGAACGGGCGCGGCAGGCCGGCGCGGCTGGCCAGATACATCGCCAGCATGGCGGCGGCGAAGCACTTGCCGGAAAAGAGAAGCTCCGCGCGGCTGAAGCGCGGCAGACGGAGCGCGGTCATTTACTTGCGCCCTTCCTGCGGGGCCGGGGCGCGGCCGAGCCGCTCGTCGAGCTTGGCGAAGACGCGCTGGCAGGCGGCGATGTCGTCATCGGACACGCCTTCGAACAGCGTGGCGCGCATCAGGCTCAGGGCCGCTTCGAGGGGCGCGCGGGCAGCCACGCCGGCCGGCGTGAGATACAGGGTCTTGGCGCGACGGTCAGCCGGGTCTTCGCGGCGCTCGACAAAACCGGCTTCCACCAACTGGTCGAGCGAACGCACCAGCGAAGGCCCTTCGATGCCCAGCGCCTCGGCCAGCACACCCTGGCGCACGCCGTCGTCCATGCGGCCGATCATCACGATCGGCCAGGCCAGGGTCTGCGACACACCGACGTGCGCCACCGCCTTGTCGGCGGCGGCGCGGTAACCGCGCTGCAGCGTCGACAGCGACATGCCGAACGCCATCAGCGCGGATTCGCGCTTTTCTGCCGCTGTCGCGGAGGGTGTCGTATCGGACATGGAACTTCCAATTAGTTAGCTTGCTATCTATTGTACGGGTAAACCCGATCAGACGTGCAAGCGCACCACGGCGCCATGCCGCGGGCGAACCCGTGGGAAATCAGGAAAAGGAAAAGTGTGAAGCCCGCCGATAAGCCGGATTCTGTGCACCGAAAGCCTCTTGCGAAACCTTCGGCGTGACCGCCATTACTCTGGGCCGTTTGTCGCCAAACGGCTCGATGCCACCTACCCGCCAGCTCAGCGGAACCACCTCAATACTGGCCTACTTGGTGTTGCTGCGCGCAGAGATTGCCCGTTTCACCCGAACTTAATCGGCTCGTCTCTGTTGCTCTGATCCTCACCTCACGGTGGAGAGTCGTTAACTCCTGCGCTGTCCTATGCAGTCCGGACGTTCCTCCAGTGCGCTCTTTCGAGACTTGCACCAGCGGCGGTCTGGCGGGCTTCACGGGGCGTGATTATCGCCTCACGGAGAAAGCACCCCTTCAGGCAATGCCGCAGAACTCGCGCCGGTACTGCTCGGGCGTGGTGCCGGCCTCGCGCTGGAACATCGCGATGAACGCTGAGGCGGTGCTGTAGCCCAAGTCGAACGCGATCTCCTGCACCGTGCGGCCGGCCTCCAGCGCATCGATGGCGCGCAGGAAGCGCAGCCGCTGGCGCCAGTCGCCGAAGGACATGCCCAGTTCGCGCTGGCATTGGCGCGCCAGCGTGCGCTCGGTCATGTGCACGCTGTCGGCCCATTCGGCCAGCGAGCGGTGGTCGCCGGGGTCGGCCTGCAGCGCCTCGAGCACGGTCACGAGCGCAGGCGCCGCGGCGGCCGGCAGGTAGCAGCGCTGCACCTGGGCCACCTCGAGCTGGTCGACCACCACGTGCGCCAGGCGCAGGTCGGCCGGGGTGGTGGGCACATGCACGTCGCGCGCCGCAAAGTCGGCCAGCACGCTCTTGATGATCGGGCTGATGCGCACGGTGCAGGGCTCGGCCGGCAACCGCTCGCACAGGTCGCGCGTGATGTAGATCGAGCGGTAGACGACCGCGTGCCGCAGCGTGCAGCTGTGCACCACCTTCGGCGGGATCCACACCGCGTACTGCGGCGGCGAGAGAAAGCGCAACCCCTCGGTCTCCATCTGCATCGTGCCGTGCGCGGCGTAGTTCAGGTGGCCCCAGGTGTGGCTGTGCGGCGCGGCCCGCACGTCGGCGCCGAACTCGTCGTAGCGGAAATAGAAAGGTCCGGCCATCCCCTCGACGTTCTGGATCCGGACAAAGCGCGGTGCAGGCGTGGCCATGCGGAACCTTGGTCGAAGAAGGTCCGGAATTCCGGACGATATGTCCTGATCGAGCTATATGCCTCAGGACGGACGCATCGATGATAGCCCTGCACTCTCAAGAAAGCTCCGTCATGTGGCCCTACGCCTTCCCCATCCTCGCCGTCGTGATCTGGTCGGGCAACACCGTCGTCAGCAAGATGGCGGCCGGCACCATCGCGCCGGCCGAGATCAGCTTCTACCGCTGGCTGCTGGCCGCCCTGCTCTTCACGCCGCTGGCGCTGCGCCCGGTGCTGCGCAACTGGACGGCGATCCGCCCGCAGATCGGCCGCATCGCGGTGCTCGGCCTGCTGGGCATGGTGGTCTACCAGAGCCTGGCCTACTACGCGGCCTACCTGACCACGGCCACGCACATGGGCATCATCGGCTCGCTCACGCCGATGATGGTGCTGGCGCTGTCGATCCTGCTGCTGGGCCAGCGGCTCACGGCCGGCGCGGTGGCGGGCTCGCTGGTGTCGATCGCGGGCGTGCTGGTGGTGGTGTCGTCGGGCGACCTCGGCACGCTGCTCAAGAGCGGCGCCAACATGGGCGACGGCCTGATGCTGCTGGCCATGCTGGCCTATGCCATCTACGTGATCCTGCTCAAGCGCTGGGGCATGAAGAACGTGCCGGCCCTGCAGTTGCTCTACCTGCAGATCGTGGTGGCCGTGGTGGCGTTGCTGCCGCTGTACCTGCTCACGCCGAAGATGGGCCTGTCGGCGGCCAACCTGCCGTTGATCGCCTTCGCCGGCCTGGGCGCCTCGATGCTCGCGCCACTGGTGTGGATGCACACGGTGGCGCACATCGGCCCGAGCCGCGCGAGCATGTTCTTCAACCTGATCCCGCTGTTCACCGCACTGATCGCGGCTTTCGTGATCGGTGAATCGCTCGCGGCGTACCACGCGGTCGGCGGTGTGCTGACGGTGGCCGGCGTGTTGCTGGCCGAACTGTGGAAGGCGCCGCTGCGAGGCGGCCGGGCGATGGCCGGGTCCTGATGCGCTACGGCGTACCCGCCACAAACACCTCGATGGCAATGAGGTTCGACACCGAACGGCTCTGCTTCACCTCGCCCGGCACCACGAGGCGCGCGAAGCCGGCGGTAGTCAGGTCCGTGCCATTCATCCGGTATGCGACCAGCGCGCCCTTGGCGCCGAAGTTCGGATCGACCTCGCCCAGCGACAGCGTGGCCCGGTAGCCGTCGCTGCCGGTTGCGACGGCGTACATGCCGAGCGTGACGTTCTTCGGCGTCGCGGGCAGGCCCGCCTTGTTCAGCAGCGTCCAGAGAGGGATGCCCGTGTAGGTGTTGCCGCCGATGGTCAGGTCGGACGTCGGCGTCAGGCTCTTGAGCGCATTCAGGTCGAAGCTCATCGGCGTGGCGACCTTGCCCGAGATGGCGAACGAGGTCGAAACGCCGCCGCCAATGCCGGCCGCCGTCGCCGGTGCCGCCACCACATCGAGCCGCGTCAGGTTCGACACATAGCGCCCGCCCTTCACGTCGCCCGGCGCCGTCACGCGGAATGGCCCATCGGTCGCACCCAGCGGCGCGGAGACGCCCGCCGTGGTCTCGGCGTAGGCGATCGCGCCCTGCTTGTTGCCGAAGTCAGGGTTCAGTTCGCCCAGCGCGAAGACCACCTTGTAGCCATCGGCGCCCGTCGCCAGCAGGTAGCGGCTCAGCGCGTCGTTCTTGCGTGTGCCGTCGACCTGGATGCCGGCATCGCTCAGCAGCGACCAGAGGCTGGTGCCGGTGTAGATGTGCGTCTGGGGGCCGCTGCCGCTGGAGAAGCTGACCGTCTGGGTGACGGCGGCGCGCGCCGCGAGATCTGCCTCGGTCAGGGCCGCCGGGAGGTCGATGGCGCCGCCCAACTGCAGGGCCGGCGCCGGTGGCGGGGGAGGCGGCGGTGGCGAAGGTGGTGGGGCCGAGGGCGACGGCGGCGGTGGAACGAGAGGGAAGAAAACACCGTCGCCATCCCCTCCTCCGCCACAACCCGCGAGCACGAGCGCAGCAACACCCGACACCCATCCTTTGGACCAACGCATATCTCAAGTCTCCGTCTTCGATGTGTTTTTTCCGACATAGCGAATGTCGTTCCGTCCGCTGTAACCCGGCACCTCGTTCGTCCGAACTAAGGGAGGCAACGTCGCCGTCGGCCCTTGAATGCCCTCTTGCAATCAACGGGCGAATGTACATCGTTGTATTCACATGAGCATATCGAAAGCGATATTCCGCCCAACCCCTGCCGGAGACCCGTCATGACACACAACACTGGACGCCGCCTTGCCATCGCGGCCGGAACCTCGACCCTGGGGCTGGCCATCGCCCACGCCTTCGGTTGGGGCGTGCGGCCGGCGCAAGCGGCGGAAACCGCGAAATTCGAGGTCGCGCACACCGAGGCGGAGTGGCGCAAGCTGCTCGACGCCAACCAGTTCGCGGTGCTGCGGCAGGAAGGCACCGAGCGGCCCTACACGAGCCCGCTCAACGACGAGCACCGTGCCGGCCGTTTCAGCTGTGCAGGTTGCGCGCTCGACCTGTTCTCATCCAAGACCAAGTTCGACAGCAAGACCGGCTGGCCCAGCTTCTGGCAGCCGCTGGACAACGCCGTGGGCGAGCACCAGGACACGACCTTCGGCATGACCCGCACCGAAGTGCACTGCCGCCGCTGCGGCGGCCACCTGGGCCATGTGTTCGACGACGGCCCCAAGCCCACCGGGCTGCGCTACTGCATGAACGGCGTGGCGATGAAGTTCTCGCCCGGGTCGGCATAAGGGTCGCGGGCAAGTCTCACAATGCGCGCTGTCCGTCCGACAAACGCATTGACCCAAGGAGACTCCATGAAGGCCCAGAACATCCTCCAGACCATCGGCAACACGCCGCACATCCGCATCAACCGCCTGTTCGGCAATGCGAAGCAGCAGGTCTGGATCAAGTCCGAGCGCGCCAACCCGGGCGGCTCGATCAAGGACCGCATCGCGCTGTCGATGGTGGAAGACGCCGAGAAGAGCGGCGCGCTCAAGCCCGGCGGCACCATCGTCGAGCCCACGTCGGGCAACACCGGCATCGGCCTGGCCATGGTGGCGGCCGTCAAGGGCTACAAACTGATCCTGGTGATGCCCGACAGCATGTCGATCGAGCGCCGCCGCCTGATGCTGGCCTACGGCGCCACCTTCGACCTGACACCGCGCGCCGGTGGCATGAAAGCTTCCATCGCCCGCGCCGAGGAAATCGTCGCCGGCACGCCCGGTGCGTGGATGCCGCAGCAGTTCAACAACCCGGCCAATATCGACGTGCACGTGCGCACCACGGCCGAGGAAATCGCGGCCGACTTCCCCGACGGCATCGACGTGCTGATCACCGGCGTGGGCACCGGTGGCCACATCACGGGCGTGGCGCGAGTGCTCAAGAAGAAGTGGCCGAAGCTGCAGGTCTTCGCGGTCGAGCCCGTCGCTTCGCCGGTGATCTCGGGCGGCGCGCCGGCACCGCACCCGATCCAGGGCATCGGCGCGGGCTTCATTCCGAAGAACCTGGACACCTCGCTGCTCGACGGCGTGCTGCAGGTCGACGCCGAACCGGCCCGCGAAATGGCCCGCCGCTGCGCGCGCGAGGAAGGCATGCTGGTCGGCATTTCGTCGGGCGCCACGCTCGCGGCCATCGCGCAGAAGCTGCCCTCGCTGGCACCCGACGCGGTGGTGCTGGGCTTCAACTACGACACCGGCGAGCGCTATCTGTCGGTCGAAGGCTTCCTTCCGGCCTGATTTCCGGCGACGCGCCAGCTATCTCTTTCATAGCGCCACGGCGCGTAAAATCCCCGGTCTGCTTGATAACCACAAGCCACCGACATGTTGCGAATCTCTGAACTCAAACTCCCCCTGGACCACGCCCCCGAGGCGCTGGCCGCACTGATCGCCAGGACGCTGGACGTCCCGCTCGACGCGATCGCCTCCCACACCGTCTTCAAGCGCAGCTTCGACGCGCGCAAGGTCGACCTGCTCACGGTCTACATCTGCGACGTGCAGTTGGCCGATGCCGCGCTCGAAGCCGCGCTGCTCGCCAAGCACGCCGGCCATCCGCACATCCAGCCCGCGCCGAACATGGTCTATGTGCCGCCGGCCAATGCAGCCGAAGGCACGGCGCGGCCGGTGGTGATCGGCTTCGGCCCCTGCGGCATCTTCGCGGCGCTGATGCTGGCGAAGATGGGGTTCAAACCCATCGTGCTCGAACGCGGCAAGACCGTGCGCCAGCGCACCCGCGACACCTGGGGCCTGTGGCGCAAGAGCGTGCTCAACCCCGAGTCGAACGTGCAGTTCGGCGAAGGCGGCGCCGGCACCTTCTCGGACGGCAAGCTCTACAGCCAGATCAAGGACCCGCGCTTCCTCGGCCGCAAGGTGATGGAAGAGTTCGTGAAGGCCGGCGCACCGCCTGAAATCCTGTACGTCGCGCATCCGCACATCGGCACCTTCAAGCTGGTGAAGGTGGTCGAGAACATCCGCGAGCAGATCGTGGCGCTCGGCGGCGAGATCCGTTTCGAGCAGCGCGTGACCGACGTGCACATCGAAGACGGCCCCACCGGCAAACACCTGCGTGGCCTCACGGTGCTCGACCAGACCACCGGCACCAGCAGCGATCTGCGCGCCGACCACGTCGTGATGGCGCTGGGCCACAGTTCGCGCGACACCTTCGAGATGCTGCATGCGCGCGGCGTGCACATCGAGGCCAAGCCCTTTTCCATCGGCTTTCGCGTGGAGCACCCGCAGGGCCTGATCGACCGCGCGCGCTGGGGCCGCCATGCGGGCCACCCGCTGCTGGGCGCGGCCGACTACAAGCTGGTGCACCACGCGAGCAACGGCCGCTCGGTCTACAGCTTTTGCATGTGCCCCGGCGGCACCGTGGTCGCAGCCACCAGCGAGCCGGGACGCGTGGTCACCAATGGCATGAGCCAGTATTCGCGCAACGAGCGCAACGCCAATGCGGGCATCGTGGTGGGCATCGACCCGAAGGACTTCCCAGGATGGGAATCCAATGCCACTGGCGACGCGCTCGCGGGCATCGCACTTCAGCGCCAGCTCGAATCCAACGCCTATGTGCTGGGCGGCAGCAACTACCACGCACCCGGCCAGCTCGTCGGCGACTTCATCGCCGGCAAGCCATCGACCGCCCTCGGCAGCGTGACGCCGTCGTACAAGCCCGGCGTGACGCCGACCGATCTGCACCAGGCCCTGCCCGCCTATGCCATCGAGGCCATGCGCGAGGCCTTCCCCGCCTTCGGCCGCAAGATCAAGGGCTTCGACCTGCACGACGCCGTGCTCACAGGCGTTGAAACGCGCACCTCGTCGCCCATCCGCATCACGCGCGGCGACGACTTCCAGAGCCTCAACGTGCGCGGCCTGTACCCCGCCGGCGAAGGCGCGAGCTACGCGGGCGGCATTCTCTCGGCCGGCGTCGACGGCATCAAGGTGGCCGAGGCCGTGGCGCATGGCGTGCTGGCCGAAGCTGAACAGGCACGCACCGCCTGAAGCAGACCATGACGACTTCTTCTGCACTGCATTTCGCGCGCCCCACCGCCGGCCAGCTCACCATTGCCACACTGGCAATGGCGGCCGTGGTGCTGGCGTCCAACATCCTCGTGCAGTTCGCCATCAACGACTGGCTGACCTGGGGCGCCTTCACCTACCCGGTGGCCTACCTCGTGAGCGACCTCGTCAACCGGCGCTTCGGTCCCGGCATGGCGCGGCGCGTCGCGTGGGTAGGCTTTGCGGTGGCCGTGGTGGTGTCGCTGCTGCTCGCACCGGCGCGCATCGCGGCTGCTTCCGGGCTGGCCTTCATCGCCTCGCAACTGCTCAACATCGGCGTGTTCGACCGCCTGCGCCGTGGCCTCTGGTGGCGTGCGCCGCTGGTCGCCACCGTGATCGCGGCCGTGCTCGACAGCATCGTGTTCTGGGGCATCGCCTTCGCGGGCACCGACGGCCCGTGGCTCACCTGGGCGCTGGGCGACCTCGGCGTGAAGCTCGGTGTCGGCGTGCTGATGCTGCTGCCGTTCCGCTTGCTGATCGGACGGCAAGCCACGCGCACCGCCGCCAACGCCGGATGAAGACGCGCCACGCGCTCCTGCTCGCGGCGCTGCTCGGCCCGGGCCTTGCCATGGCCGCCGAGTTCGTCATTCCGAAGCTGTCGCCGGCCTACGCCGCGCGCATCGTCGTCGCCCACTGCGACGACGGCCAGTGTTCGGGCCCGGCCACCATCGAGCTGATCGACGCGAAGACGCGGGCCACGGTCCAGCGCTTCCAGAGCGACGACATGAGCATCCTGCTGGACAAGAAAGGCCGCCCGGCCGTCAACGTCACGCAGCTCTACAGCGACCAGAGCGCGCTGATCGTCGACGACTTCAACTTCGACGGGCAGGACGACCTGGCGATCCGCAACGGCAACAACAGCAGCTACGGCGGCCCGTCGTACGACGTGTACGTCTACAACCGCACGCGCAAGGCCTTCGTGCCGAGCGCGGAGCTGACCGGGCTGGCCACGTCGACACTGGGCATGTTCCAGGTCGACCACCGACGCAAGCGCCTCGAAACCCTTGAGAAGTCCGGCTGCTGCTGGCACCTGACCACCCAGTACGCGGTGGTTCCCAAAGTCGGCCTGCAGAAGGTCTTCACCCGGGAAGAAGCGATGACGGCCGATGGCGAGCACATGGACGTCACCGAAGGCCGGCTCGTGAACGGCCGCTGGAAAACCAGCACCCGTCGCCATGCAGTGAAAGAGGACGACAAGCACTGACGCGAAGGCGCATGCTCACCACCCCATGTCCGACACCACCACCGACTTCCACTTCTACGAGCCCGCCAAGGGCCACGGCCTGCCGCATGACCCGTTCAATGCGATGGTCGGGCCGCGGCCGATCGGCTGGATCTCGTCGCAGGACGCGCACGGCGTGCTCAACCTGGCGCCCTACAGCTTTTTCAACGCCTTCAACTACACGCCGCCGATCGTCGGCTTCGCCAGCATCGGCGCGAAGGACAGCCTGCACAACATCCGCCAGACGCGGGAGTTCGGCTGGAACCTGGCCACGCGCCCGCTGGCCGAACAGATGAACCGGTCGTGCGCGGCCGTGCCGCCCGAGGTGAACGAGTTCGAGCTTGCGGGCCTCACGCCCGTGGCGTCGCAGCGCATCGCAGTCCCGCGCGTGGCCCAGAGCCCGGTGTCCTTCGAGTGCCGGCTGACACAGCTGCTGCAGCTCGAGGGCCTCGACGGCGCACCCGTGCAAACCTGGCTGATCCTCGGTGAAGTGGTGGGCGTGCACATCGCACGCCACCTGCTGAAAGACGGCATCTACGACACTGCCGCTGCGCAACCCATCCTGCGCGGCGGCGGCCCGGCCGACTACTTCGAGATCAGCCCCGACAATATGTTCAAGATGTTCCGCCCGCGCTGAGCGCCGGAACCCCTCCTTTTTTTGCTTGCCGCCAACCTGACACACTCCGATCGATGACCGATACCGCCACGCCCCAAGAAACCCAGGAAGTCCGCGAAGTCACGGAAGACACGGGCAGCACTGCACCGCAACAGCAAGAGCAGCAGCAGCAACAACAGCCGCGCGGCGGCAAGGGCCGCGCGCCGCGCAACGGCCAGCAACGCCAGCAGCAGAAGGCCAAGCAGCCGCAGGGACAACAGCAGCAACAACGCCCGTCGCGCAAGGTCCACCCTGCGCTCGAGAAGCTGTTCGCGCTGTACCCGAAGATGTTCGGCGCGCACTTCCTTCCGCTCAAGCTCGGTGTGTACCAGGACCTGCTGGCACAGCATCCCGACGACTTCAAGAAGGAAGACCTGAAGGTCGCGCTGGGCCTGCACGCCCGCTCCACCCGCTACCTCGAAGCAGTGGCCGCCGGCCATCAACGCCACGACCTGCAGGGCGTGCCGGTAGAGCCCGTGGCACCCGAGCATGTGCATCACGCCATCCTCGAAGTGTTCAAGCGCCGCCAGGCCCGCTCGAACGAAGACCTGCGCCCCCATGTGGTGACGCGCATCATCGCGGCCATCGAAGCCTCGGGCCTGGGCCGCGACGCCTATGCCGAACGCGTGCGCACGCAGGACGAAACCAACAACGCCCTGCTCGACGAAGCCGTGACCGAACTGGGCCGCCAGGTCGCCAAGCGCGAGGCGCTGTTCCGCGCCTTCACGGCCAGCGGGCGCAGCGAGGCCGAGTTCGCCGAGATGTACGGGATGGACCCGGAAGAAGTGGCGCACACGTTGGAACGCGTGCGACGCGATCAGGTGGCCGCCGATGCGGCGGCCACGGCTGTTGCTGCTGCAGCAGCGGTGGCAGCAACGGGCGCCAGCGAAGAAGCAGGCGCAAGCAGCGACGCGGCTGCGTCCTGACGGACACCGGGCGAATCGCCCACGAAAAAGCCGGCGCATGCGCCGGCTTTTTCATGTCCGCCAGAGCGGGATCGCTCAGCGTTGCGCGTTTTGCAGCGCCGCAATGCGCTCTTCGATCGGCGGGTGCGTGGCAAACAGCTTGCCGATGCTGCCCGTGATGCCCATGGCTTCAACGGCCTTGGGCAGTTGGCCGGCCGGCAGGCCGCCCAGGCGGGCGAGCGCGTTGATCATCGGCTGCTTCTGGCCCATCAGCGCGGCCGCACCGGCGTCGGCGCGGAACTCGCGGTGGCGCGAAAACCAGGCCACCACCATCGCCGCGGCAAAGCCCAGCACGATGTCGAGCACGATGGTGCTCACGTAGTAGCCGATGCCGGGGCCCGACGAACGGTCGTCGCCGCGGCGCAGGAAGCTGTCGACCGCATAGCCGATCACGCGCGAGAGGAACACGACGAAGGTGTTCATCACGCCCTGGATCAGCGTCATCGTGACCATGTCGCCGTTGGCGATGTGGGCCACCTCGTGGCCGATCACGGCTTCGACTTCCTCGCGCGTCATGCCTTGCAGCAGGCCGGTGGACACGGCCACCAGCGACGAGTTCTTGAACGCACCGGTGGCGAAGGCATTGGGCTCGCCCTCGAAGATCGCGACCTCGGGCATGCCGATGCCGGCCTTGTCGGCGAACTTGCGCACGGTGGCGACGATCCAGGCCTCGTCGGGCGACTGGGGGTTGTCGATCATGCGCAGGCCGGCCGTCCACTTGGCCATGGGCTTGCTGATGAGCAGCGAGATGAAGGCGCCGCCGAAGCCCATGATCAGCGCGAAGCCGAGCAGCGCCGACAGGTTGAGCCCGTTGCTCGTGAGGAAACGGTTGACGCCGAGCAGGCTCGCGACGATGCCGAGCACAGCAACGACCATCACGTTGGTCAGGACGAACAGAAGGATACGTTTCAAGTTGAATTCTCCGTGGGGAACACTGCAGCCCAGATGAGGGCCCGCGGGCCTACTTCAAGCGATGCACCGCCTGGAGGCCCTGTGTGTGTTGTTGTGCGTTCTGGGGCGCTACCGAATGGCGGCATCCGGTAGAGCCATGATAGGAGCAAAAGTTCTAGCGCCGCCGTATTCCCTGTTTCAGAACAGGCCTGTCACGCCCGGTGCGGGGCGGCTCTGGATGTCGGCCCGCAGCCGCGTGCCACGGCGCAGGCTCTGCGTCAGGCGCAGCACGAACAGCACGCCGTTCACCAGCAGCAGGCCCACCGCGAACAGCCACCACAGCGCATGCGCGCCGGCGGAGG
This sequence comes from Variovorax sp. PAMC26660, assembly GCF_014302995.1. NCBI lineage: Bacteria > Pseudomonadati > Pseudomonadota > Betaproteobacteria > Burkholderiales > Comamonadaceae > Variovorax > Variovorax sp. PAMC26660. The sequence goes on along the minus strand of NZ_CP060295.1, from coordinate 3,456,260 downwards.
CGGCCTGCGCCGGGTCGAGGCTGGGGTCGATGCGCAGGATGGGCGCACCCGCTTCGTCGGTGCCGCGTGCCGTGACAAGGCCCGCGAGCGCGAAGGGCTTCACGCCTTCGGGCGCGGCGTTGCGCTGCAGGCGGGCCCAGCGGCCGAGCAAGGAAGCGTCGCTGTCTTCATCGGCAATGGCAATGGCCGCGTCGGCATCGGAGGCTTCGGCGACCTCGGTGCTGTCACCGTCACCCGCTTTGCGCTGCACTGCGCCGATCGGTGCGGTGGACGCCAGCACCACGCCGCCCTTGGCCGGAACAATGGAAGGAATGGCAGCCTCGATCCGCGTCGCGACGAAGCTGTCGACCGCCTGGCGGGCGGCGCGCTGCATCGACCCGAGCTGGCTGCGCGACACCACGAGGTCGGCGTTTTCCTTGCCGGGCTGCGCGCTGGCGGCCAGCTCCTTCCAGTTGTGAATCGATGTGTCGGTGCCGTCCTTTTCCACGGTCGCTTCGGCTGCATTCACCACAGCGCGCTGCAGGGCGCCGCAATCGCCGGGCGCAAGGCCCTCGCCGTCCTTGCAGGCGGCTTCGATGAGGGCGACGGAGCGGTCGAAGTGGCGCACGATCATCGGCATGTTCTCGCGCGAGCGGTAGGCCGACAGCGGATCGGGCGCCTGCCCCATCTGCATGCGCAGCATCTCGATCAGGCTGGCGGCCATGCCGTTCTCCGACGCGCGGATGAAGTCGCGGCTGGCCAGCGCCTGGATGCTCTCGGGAATCTTCAGCTCGGGAACGGTGGGGGCGCTGCCGTTCCAGCGCACGGTCGTGCAATCGATCATGGGCAGCACGCGGTTGTCGTCGCCCTTGTGGCTCAGATCCATCTCGCAACGGCCTTCGCCCTTCACGCTCGCGTAGCTGGCCCACTTCGGCGGGTTGTCAGCCAGTTGCCGTGCGTCGGTGTACTCGGGGTTCTTGTCGTGCGAGAACCATTGCACAACCAGCGCCATCTCGCCGCGCAGATCGGGCGACGAGAGAGCCAGCGCGACCACGGCCAGCAGGCCGATCAACAGATGCAGCAGATGGCGCCCCCAGAACACGGGCTTGAAGCGCCGCCATTCGTCGGCCACCGACCACTTGTCGCCAAAGCTCACCGCGCTGTAGTCGCTGGTGCGCAGCTCGGCCTCGATCACCTCGCCGTACGGCATGTCCTTTGCGCTGCTCCAGGCCGAAGGCAGCACGAAGCTGAGCTTGTCGCCGATGAAGAGCCCCACCCGCTTGATCGACGCATTGCTGGCGTTGACCACCGCGATCTGGTTGAGCATGCCGCGCACGCGGTTGACCGGCTGCGGCTGGCGCACCGGCGCCATGTTCGATGGCTTACGCAGAAAGAGCCACGCCGCACAGAGGCCCGCGAGCAGCCCCGCGCCCAGCAGATAGACATGCACGCCACGGGTAGCGTCCCAGGTGGCGAGCCACAACAGGATGAAGGCGAGCAGCCAGACAAAGGCCGAAGTCCAGCCTTGGCCACGGCCCACCCGGCTCGCAACTTCATCCGGCGTTTCGGTACGCTGGCTGAGGATGTCGACCTCGCCGCGCTGGAAACGCGCGTTCGGGTCTGTCGCAACGGATGCGGCTTCCGAAGCCGCGACGGGCGCGATCGGGTCGAGGCCTTCGGTGGGCTCTTCGATGTTCGGCAGCGCGCCGATGTCGCCGCGCTTCCATTGCGTGTCTTGCGCCTGCTGGCGCTGCGCGCGCTGGCGGCCTTCGAGCAGGTCGAAGCTGTTCAGGCGAATCACCACTGCGCATTTCTTGCTGAGCACCACCAGCGCTTCGTTGTGCGACTCGATGTAGTCGATGGCGTCGTAGGGCAGCAGCACGTCGACGGCGCCAATGGTGTCGTGTTCGGTCGAGGAGCCCTGCGACTGCAGCCCATGGCGCACGAAGAAACCGGTGAGTTCACGCACGTCGTCATCGGCCGTGAGGCCCTGGCCGATCAGGAAGGGCTGGAGCGCGGACTTCTCTTCGTCGGTGATGCGACGCAGCACAGGTGCGGTATGGAAGTCCTTGAAGGCGCTGCGGTTGCCGGAGCGGCGTGCCGCATAGACGATGACGCTGTAGATCGCGTAGAGGATCAGCCCGACCTTGAGAACGATGATGACGGTGTCCATGTTGTTATTACATTTCCTCTGATGTGGATCTTTTTTTGAATCGCTGCATTGTGCTTGCGTGATTCGGGTGCCTTGCCGTTTGGGGCGCTGCTGCTGTTCAGGGCGACGCTCACGCCGACACGGTGCTCTTTTTCGCGAATGTCCCCCGCTTCGCTCCTCCTTTATTTCGCGAAAAAGAGCACCGTATCGACGCGAGCGTTGGGCAGAGCGGTGGTTGATCGGCGATGCACCAGCAGCGTGCCCCTGTGCGAATGACGCCAGGTGCTCCCCGCAGCGAAATAAAGGAGGAGCGAAGCGGGGGACATTCGCGGAGGGGAGCACCTGGTGTCATTCGCACTCGCCCTGAAGAACAGCAGCAAGAGCTAACGCGACAAGCCCCTGAAAACATACGGATCGGCATAGAAAGACGCCGAAGTATTTTCAGCGCACCACCCAGGCACGCCAAGCACCGGAAGAGGAACGAAAGGCTTCATCTCAAGCCGCTTGGCATCGAAATTTTGCACAAGCAATGCATCGTCGAACGCCATCGCCCCCGTGGCGTCGTGCGTCAACAGCACATGCGCGGTGATCGGTTTGCGCGGCGTCACGAGCTTTTCGAGCAACGCGTGGCCGAACAGCAGCAGCCGTGCTTCGGCCCACAGTTCGCGCTGAGTGACGAACAGCGTGTGCCAGTCGCGCTCAACCAGTGCACGCCACAACGCGGGCGGCGCATCGAGCACAGCACCGTTCTCGTCGAACAACGTGAGCGCATCGCGCAACGGCCCGCGCACCGCCGCGACACCCATGCGTGCAATCTCGGCGGCCTGCAGTTCGTTCAGGCGGCGCTTTGATTGTGGAAAGGCCAGCCAGACGAGTCCGTTGAAGAAGTCGTGCAGGTTGTCGCGCGTGGGCACCGAGCGGGTCTGGAAGATGTGCGCTTCATACGCTTGCCCCGCAGGCAGCGCGTCCTGGTGCACGAAGTCGGGCACCGGCGCGGGCTTGATGGCCTGCAGCGCGGCGGCCACCGATGTGTGTTGTGCAGCGGCCCGCGCCACCGCTTCGCCATGGGCGCGATAGGGCGCAAGCCAGGGCTGCGCCCAATCGACCGCCGGCAGGGTCAAGGCGCGAACGCCCCCGTCCAGCGGATGCGGTCGGGATGCTGCAGCACCACGAATTCCGCCGTGAGCTTGTCGAACAGCTTGAGCGAACTGCCGTGCTTGCCGAGCAGGCCGGCCGCGCGCAAGGCCTGCGCCACATCGTTGAGCGGCACGTCGTTGCCGCTGCGCAAGGCGGGAACCGCCTGCAGGATGAACTCGGCGGCTTCGGAGGTCTGGGGCTTTGGCGCTTGTTGCTGCTGCGCGGGCTTGGCGGCTTTTGCCGTCTTCCTGGCGGCGGTCTTGGTCGCGGCCTTCTTTGCCACAGGCGCAGGTGCTGCTCCAACTGGCGCGGACGCCGCGGCACTGCTCCTTGCGCGCGTGGTCTTCGCAGGCGCCGACTTGGCCGCCACCTTCTTCGCCGGGGCGGTGCGCGCTGCGGGCTTCACGCCGTGATGCGCCAGGTCCATGAACGCGTCGTAGACGCCGATGGTCTCTTCACCCGTCTTGCCCTGCTGGCCGATGCCGCAGACGCGGCAGCCCTTCTCGCGCAGCCGCACCACGAGCGGCGCGAAGTCGGAGTCGGAAGACACCAACACCACCACGTCAGGCCGCTCGGCGATCACGAGGTCGATGGCATCGACCGCGAGCGCGATGTCGGTGCTGTTCTTGCCGGCCGAGAGATTCACCATCGGCCGCACCGACAGCCGCTTGAACATCGCCTGCCGGTTGACCGCCATCTCGGCGTTGCAATACGCGCGGCGCACGTGGATGGCGCCGTAGTCCTCCATCGTGCGCTGCACGGCCTGCTCGATCACATCGGCCGAGACGTTGTCGGCATCGATCAGCAACATCACGCGCGGCGTCATCGGGGTCATGCGAGTTTCCAGTTCATGGTTTCGCCGCCGCGCAAGGGCTTGAGCGTGGCCTCGCCGTAGGGCACGGTCTCGGGCACGGTCCAGCTTTCGCGTTGGAGCGTGATGGTGTCGGTGTGGCGCGGCAGGTCGTAGAAGTCGGGGCCGTGGAAGCTGGCAAAGCCTTCGAGCTTGTCGAGCGCGTTCACGTTGTCGAAGGCTTCGGCATACAGCTCGATGGCGGTCAGCGCGGTGTAGCAGCCGGCGCAGCCGAGTGCGTGTTCCTTCAGGTGCGCCGGATGCGGCGCGCTGTCGGTGCCCAGGAAGAAGCGGTCGCTGCCGCTGGTGGCCGCCTCGACCAGCGCCACGCGGTGCGTTTCGCGCTTGAGCACCGGCAGGCAGTAGTAGTGCGGGCGAATGCCACCCGTGAAGATCGCGTTGCGGTTGTAGAGCAGATGGTGCGCGGTAATGGTGGCTGCCGTGAAGCGGCCGGCATCGCGCACGTAATGCGCGCCCTCTTTGGTGGTCAGGTGCTCGAACACCACCTTCAGCTCGGGGAAGTCGCGGCGCAGCGGAATCATCACGCGGTCGACGAACACGGCTTCGCGGTCGAACAGGTCGATGGCGGGGTCGGTCACCTCGCCGTGCACCAGCAGCAGCAGGCCGTGCTTTTGCATGGCTTCGAGCGTCTTGTAGGTGTGGCGGATGTCGGTCACGCCGGCATCGCTGTTGGTGGTGGCGCCGGCCGGGTAGAGCTTGAGCGCACGCACGCCGGCTTCGGCGGCCAGCGCGATCTCTTCGGGCGGCAGCTTGTCGGTCAGGTAGAGCGACATCACCGGCTCGAAGGCCACGCCTTCGGGCACGGCGGCGCGGATGCGGTCGCGATACGCCAGCGCCTGCGCGGCGGTGGTCACGGGGGGACGCAGGTTCGGCATGATCAGCGCGCGGCCGAACTGGCGCGCGCTGTGGGGCACGACGGCTTCGAGCGCGGCGCCATCGCGCACATGCAAATGCCAGTCGTCGGGGCGGGTGATCGTGAGGGTGTCTGTCATGGCGGGGCGATTGTCGCATCGCCCCCCAGCAGGTATTCGCGCACCAGCGTGCGTGCGCGGTGCAGCCGGCTCTTGATGGCGCCGCTCGGCTCGCCCAGGCGCTCGGCAATTTCGGCGATGGTGAGTTCCTCGAAATCGCGCAGCAGCACCACCTCCAGGTAGTGTGCGGGCAGCGACTCCAGCGCATGGGTCAGGTCCAGCCGCAATGCGTTGTCGGTGCGGCTGGCCAGTTGCCGCTCGGCCACGTCGTCGTCCAGCGGGTCGTGCTTGAACATCGCGCGCTGCAGCTTCAGGCATTCGCGCTTGATGACGGTGAACAGCCACGACGAAAAGGCCGCGGCCGCCTTCAGGCCGTGCACCTTGCGCATGATGATCATCAATGACTCCTGCACGGCGTCGTCGATGTCGCTGGCCTGGCAGTGCCTGTGGGCGTAGCGTCGCGCGTCGGCCTGGCACACCGCCAGCAGCCCTGCGATGGCCGCGGGATCGCCGGTCTGCGCGGCGTGGATCAGGTCGGTGCGGTCGATCCCGGCGGCCACGATTCAGCGCCCCTTGTCGAGCTCGCGCCCGACCATCGCGCACATCGGGCAGAAGCCGAACAGGCCCGTGACGGCCAGCATGGCGCCCGCAAGCCCGACACCGACCGCGAGGCCGGCCGTGCCCCAGTTCATGGCCGCGAAAACCAGGCCGACCAGGCCCATGACGATGCGCAGCACGCGCTCCCAGCCCGGGACATTCTTGACGTAGAACATGGCGATTCCTTCGATCCGTTGGTGTGCGAGGAAGACCCTCGGACACCAAGAGGCAGCGAACCCGCCGAACGGTTCGCGGGAATCGGTGAATTCTCTTTTTATTTCTGGAACACCCGGCAGGTGCGCAAGCTGGCGACCTGCAGCCACTTGCAGAGGTTGACCGAGCAGCGCGCGCCCTTGTTCGGCGGCCACGGATCGAGGATGCGCAGCGTGGTGCCGCGCCCGCTCGGGTCGTTGTCGCCGCGAATGCCTGCGATGACGACCATGTGGCCCGGCCGGCCGGCGCCGCCCGCATAGCCCTTGGCGCCCCAGAGCATGTCGAACATCAGCGGGCCGTTGTGCAGCGCGGCGCGCAGCGCTTTCAAGGACCAGGGCGCCGGAGGGCGCACCGCCAGGCCGTGCGCGGCCGCGAAACGCTGGCCGACTTTCATGCCCGCATCGTGCGTGTCGACGAAATCCTGCAGCCCGCCATCGGCCGCGACCAGCTCGGCTGGCGTGCGCGCCACCACCGCCTGCACGTTGGAGCGCGTCATCATCGCGACGCCGGCGGCCCAGCACAGCGCGGCGGCGGGCGGCGGGATCAGCGCGACCGGATGCAGGATCGGCGCATCGCCTTCGCCGTCGAACGCGACGTTCTGCGTGCAGGGGCCGGCCTCCCCGTCTTCCACCAGCCAGTGCGCGGCCTGAAGGCGCAGCACGGCCGCGCGGGTGCGCGGCCCGTAGTCGCCATCGGTGACGAGCCCGGGGCTGGGCAGCAGCTTGCGGTTCAGTGCCTCCTGCAACCGGCGGACATCGGCACCGCGCCAACCCTGTTTCAGCGTGATCATCGGCATGCTCCCTTTCGGCGCATGGAAGCGAAAGCTCCGGAATGCGAGCCGCTGAATTGTGAAAAGCAGGCGTTGCCGCGTCCATCCGCCGGATGGCGTAGCCGGGATGGGGGTGCTCAGTACACCAGCACCATGTTGGCGAACCACCCTGTCCACGTCGGCGCCTTGCGCCCGACCAGGCTGTCGATGCCCGCGCCCGGGAAGGACGCGCTGTAGCCCGCCGTGAGGTAGGTGTGGCGATTGATCGCCCGCGTGTACTTGAAGAACAGGTCGTTCGACAGATGCGCGTTGGTGACGCCCGAGATCACGGCCGGCGCGCCGGCCACCGAAACGACGCGCGTGGCCTGGCCGAACTGCAACGGGCTGCCCAGCCGGTTGGCACGCACGTGGGCCAGGTACACCGTGAGCACGTCCTGCTTCGAGAGCTGGAATTCGATGGCCGCCTGCAGTGCGTTGACGTTGGTGTTGATGAACACCATCGACGACTTGCTGCCGGTGGCCCAGTCGCCGGGGCTGCCTTCGTAGTACAGCGGATCGAAGCGCTCCTGGCGGCCGGTGGTGGGGTTGTCGCCCGAAAAGCTCTGGTAGCCCAGCGTGACCTTCGGCGTGCCGGGCAACGTGGGCATGCCGAAGCCGAATTCGACGCGGCCGCCCCAGGCCCGCATGGGATAGCGCGCGTTCCACTCGCGGGCCAGGTCCGCCCCCACCCAGGCTTGCGGCACCGTGCCTTCGAGCACCGGCATGCGCATGAAGCCGTACACGAAGCGCAGGCCGTTGCGGGCATCGGAAATGATCTCCGGCGGCCCGATGCCGCCGAGCGCGGCCTGCGGATAGGGGGCCGTGGAATGGGTCACGCCGCCGTAGGACAGACCGATCTGGCGGTCGGGCGCGGGGCGGTAGATCAACGCTGCGCCAGCCAGTTGCGTGTGCGAATTGCTGTCCGGGTTTTCGTTCGGGTCGAGGTAGAAGGCCTCGGCCTTCCACGGCCCCGAGGACAGGCGGGCGATGGCCGTGTTCTGAAAAGCCTTGCGCGGCCCCAGCTTCAGCGCGCCGCGCGAAAAGCCGTTCGATCCGCCGTTCGAGATGAGCATGCCGGTGCCCAGCGAATAGGTCTGCGGGCCCGCCGAGAGATCGAGCAGGGTGTCGCCGTCCCCGATGGGCAGCCGCACACCGATCACGCCCTCTTCAAGCGTCAGCCGACCGGTGTTGCCCGCATCGAAGGCGTCGCGCCGCGCCGTGCCCGAGCCCACGGCCGACAGGCGCGAATAGAACTGCTTGCCCCCGCCCCACGCGTAGGTCAGCGCAACCGAGGGCTTGACGTAGAACTCCCACCAGTGCCGGTCGTTGTTGAAACCCGCCTCCCGGGCGACCACGTCCGACAGGTTCCAGAACAGCCGGCGTTCGCCGGCGACCTGGCCGCCCAGTTCGATGGATGGCCGCACCTGCCAGCCGATCACAGGCGGATCGGTGCCTTCCACGCCCTGCGTCTCCAGCGCATCGGCCGCCTCGCAGGAAGCACACGCACCGAAGAGCGCTAGCCACGCGGCCTTGCGCCATCGGCAGCGCGGCTCGCTGTACCGCGAGATCCGCGAGATAACAGCCCCTCGACTCCAACGTGTCGTCATGGTGATGGCCTCTCCCTGATCCTGATGATTTCCGACCCAGTCTAGCGGCGCACTGTGGCGCCACCGCGTTGCGCAGTGCCTGTACCTTGGCTACGCTCTGCCCCTCATGACCGAATCCGCCGCCCTCGCCTCCCCATCCACAGACACGAACGCGGCGCAGCGCCAGATGATCTCCACCAGCCTTGCCGAAGGCGGCCTGGCCGCCCTGTTCAACGCGCCGGATGGCGCGCAGGCCTTCGCGGTGCGCTGGAACGGCGGCGTGTACGGCTACCTGAATCAGTGCCCGCACGCGGGCGGGCCGCTCGACTTCGAGGGCCAGGTCCTCGAAAGCTCGGGCCGCTTCCTGATGTGCGCGCGGCACGGCGCGATCTTCGAGCCCCACACGGGCAAATGCGTCGGCGGCCCTTGCCGCGGCGCGCGCCTGAGCCCGCTGGCCGTGCACGAAGCAGCCGATGGCAGCGTGTGGCTGGGCGATGCCGCCAGCCCGCGCCCCGAATGAAGACACCCCCCTCCAGGAGAAACACCATGCGCCGCTTTCGCCCCGGCACCCTCTCGATCGCCGCCCTCGCCTTCACCGGCCTGATGGCCGGCTGCACCGCCATGCAACCCGCCACCACAGGCGGCAAGGCCCCCACGGGCCTGAAGGTCACGTCCAGCGCCTTTGCCGATAACGGCGTCATTCCGGCCGACCATGGCGGCGTGGGCGACTGCGGCGGCAAGAACGTCTCGCTGCCGGTGGCCTGGAGCAACCTGCCGGCCAAGGCGAAGTCGGTGGCCGTGCTGCTGTCCGACCCCGATGGCGCGGCCGGCCTGGGCGTGTCGCACTGGGTGGCCTACAACATCGCGGCCGAGCGCGGCCAGCTCAAGGCAGGCGAAGCACAGCCCGGCGCCGACTTCACGATGGGCCCGAACGTCGCCGGCGCCACCGCGTACCGCGGCATGTGCCCGCCGGTGGGCGACCAGCCCCACCACTACACCCTGACGGTGGTCGCGTCCGACCTCGCGCCGGGCGCACTGCCGGCCGGCCTGTCGCGCGACGCGCTGCTGGCCGCGCTCAAGGGCCATGCGCTGGGCGGACAGAGCGTGGTGGGCCTTTACAGCCGCTGATACAGCGTTTCCGCGCGGCATCGTCATGCTCGCGGGTAATAATTAATACTTCAGTTTTCTGGCGTCCGTCCGCAGTGGCTGCCGCCGCTTTTCCGAAAGCTCCCTCGATGGTTCTGTCCGCCGCCGCGTCCGACGTTTCCCCGTCCACCGACCTTGACGCCATGTTCGACCTGGCGCCCGTCTCCCTCTGGCTGGAGGACTACAGCGAACTGCGGCGCATGCTCGACGGCTGGCGCGCGCAGGGCGTGACCGACCTGGTCGCCCACCTGTCCGAAGATCCGCAGCGCGTGCGCGACTGCATGGCACGGCTCAAGGTGCTGCGCGTGAACCAGCACACGCTGCGGCTCTTTGCCGCCGACAGCCAGGAAGCGCTGCTGGGCGCACTGGGCAGCGTGTTCCGCGACGACATGTCGGCCACCGTGGTCCACGAACTCGACCAGCTCTGGCGCGGCCAGCTCAGCTTCGAGAGCGAAACCGTCAACTACGCACTCGACGGGCGGCGGCTCAACGTGCGCGTGCGCGCCCGCGTGCTACCCGGCCACGAGGCCACCTGGGACCGCGTGCTGGTGTCGCTCGACGACGTCACCGAGCGCGTGGCCGCGCAGCGCCGGCGCGACGAGAGCGAGCAGTACGCACGCAGCCTGTTCGACCGCTCGCCCGTCTCGCTGTGGGTGGAGGACTTCAGCGCCGTGCGCGACCTGCTCGAAAGCATTCGCGCGCGCGGCATCACCGACTTCGCCACCTTCATCAAGGTGCACCCGGAGTTCGTCACCCGCTGCATGCAGGAGATTCGCGTCATCGATGTGAATCACGAAACGCTGCGCATGTTCGGCGCGCCCGACCTGACGACGCTTCTGGGCAGCATCTCGCGCATCTTCCGCGACGAGATGCGCGAATCGTTCGCCGAGCAGCTGCAGGACCTGTGGAACGGCAAGACCGTGCAGCACCGCGAGGTGCTCAACTATTCGCTGTCGGGCGAGGTCCTCAATATCCACATGCAGTTCGCGGTGCAAGAAGACAGGCAGGACACCTGGGATCTGGTGCTGGTGTCGCTGGTCGACATCACTGCGCGCAAGAAGGCCGAGGCGTACCTCGAATACCTGGGCAAGCACGACGTGCTCACGCAGTTGTGCAACCGCACCTACTACACCGAAGAGCTCAACCGGCTGTCGCGCAAGGGGCCTTGGCCGGTGTCGATCGTGGTGATCGACCTCAACGGACTGAAGCAGCTCAACGACCACGAAGGCCACGCCGCCGGCGATTCATTGCTGCGCCGCATGGGCGAGGTGCTCGGCAAGGCGGTCGACCCGCCGTCCTGGCCCGCGCGCATCGGCGGCGACGAGTTCGCGGTGCTGCTGCCCATGACCGACGAGCGCGGCGCCGAAGCCATGCGCGAGCGCATCCTGGCGCTGCTGGAGCTGAACAACCAGTTCCATGCGGGGCAGAGCGGCCATGCATTGAGCCTGGCCATCGGCCTGGCGACCTGCCACGCGGGCGAGCCGCTGGAGGCGGCGCTGCAGCGGGCCGATCGGGCGATGTATGTGGACAAGGCGAGCCACTACGAGACAACGGCTCAGGAGCGTCGGCTCGCATAGGCCGGCACCACGGAGGCGGTCCGCCAAGGGCTTCGGCCCTTGTCTTTCCCCCACCGGCTGGATAGGATTTCGCCGCTGTATCAACATGTAGCGCGGCCCTTGGCCGTCGATTTCATGCATCTGAGGGGATGCACGGAATCTGCTGTTTCCCGCACAACCACCAACGTGCGGGCATGTTTCTGCTGCACGGGAGGAGGTTGGTCAGTGGCCGGCTTCCGGAACTGATCCATCTTGCAAAGGTAGAAAAAATGAAGCGCTGTGTCGCCTCGTTGGGCGTGCTCGTTCTGTCCTCTTTGATCGCTTCGTGCGGTGGTGGTGGTGGCGGCGGAGGTGGCGGAGGTTTTCCGGGGCTGCTGCCCCCGACCGGCACCGCGCCGCCCGTCAATACCGCCGGTGCGTGGCTCACGTTCAACCCGTCGCCGGTCGAACTCACGCTGTTCCCCAACACGCCCCAGACTTTTTCCGTCACTGCGACGTCGACCAAGGTCATCTCGGTCCCTGTGAGCGTCGGCATCATCGACACCAAGGGCGTGATCACCACCAACGTCAAGATCACGAGCAGCGGCTTGCAATATGCCGCCACCCTGAACACCAATCCGTCGCTGGCCGCAGGCACCTACACCGGCAACTTCGAGGTGCGGGTCTGCTACGACACCAACCCGCTGACCTGCGCCCAGCCCGTCGAAGGCTCGCCGTGGCAGTTGCCCTACAAGATCACGGTGATCGACCCCGCCACGCTGCACTACTCGGCCTGGGAAGCGGCGCAGACGACACCGGGCTTCACGGACAACTTCGCGCTCAGCTATCGCGATGGCAAGCCCGTCGTGGTGTCGGCCAACTTCTATGACGGCAACATGGACACGTGGACCTCTGCCGATATCGGCAGCAGCTGGACCAAGGTGACGACAACGACTGCGCTGGCACCATCGACCAGGAGTTTCGCCCTGGCCAGCGATGACGTCGCGGTCTACCTCAGTGGCGGCCAGACCGTCGGCTTGTACGGGAAGCCCCTGGGCGACTACAAGAACCACGTCTGGAAGTTCGATGGCACCGACTGGCAGGCACGGGCAACGGCCGCCCAGTTCCCCGGCCGCGAAGCTCATGTGATGGCCAAGGTCGGCGCCACGCTGTACGTGGCGGGTGGACGCACCGCCGCCGGCGCCGTGCGCGACGTATGGAAGTCCACCGACGACGGCATCAATTGGGTGAAGGCAGCAGACGGCCTGCCCGCGGCCCTCGGCAACCCCACCTGCGCGCTGAGCTGGCAGGGCTCGCTGCTGCTGGTGGGCGACCAGGTGGCCACGTCTGCCGACGGCACCAACTGGACCCTGGCCAGCGGTTTCCCGGCGACCTTCCCCAAAGGCAGCACGCAGTGCGCGGTGCTCAACGGGCGGCTGTTCATCAGCCCGACCTCCGACGCCACCTTTGGCAAACCGAACCAGAACGCCGTGTCGACCACCGACCTGGCCAACTGGCAGCTCGAACGCCCGCGCTTCGGCAGCTCTGGCGATGCGCCGGGCATGGCGGCCATTCAGGGCCGTCTGCTCGTGACCACGGGCCAGGGCACCTCGCAGCGGACCACCTTCCGGACGGTGCCCTGACCGGCGGGCGGGTGGCAGGCGCTCAGTCGGGCGCCCGCACCCGCTCCAGAATGAAATCGATGAATGTCCGGATCGCCCGCGTGTGCTGGCGGTTCGGCATGTAGAGCATGAACATCTGCGTGCCGAAGATGGACAGGCGCCAGTCGTCGAGCGTGGTCACCACGTCGCCCTTGCGCACGTCTTCCTGCACCACGTAGTCGGGCACGAGGCCGATGCCCAGGCCGGCCAGGATGGCCTGGCGCAGGAACAAAAAGTTTTCCGAGATCAGCGTCGGCTCCAGGATCACCTCGCGCCGCGTCTCGCCCTGGTAGGCCGACACGCGCAGTTGCCGGCCGATGACGGCGGCCGTGACCACCGGCGCGCCCTGCAGTTCGTCGAGCTGCACGGGCAGCGGGTTCTTCTGCGCGTAGTCGGTTGAAGCGCACGCCACGTAGCGCACCGGCCCCAAGTCGCGCGCGACCAGGTTCTGCGGCGGCTCGGGCACCACGCGGATGGCGATGTCGACCTCGTCGCGCAACAGGTCTTCGATGCGGTTCTCGAACACCACGTCGAGCACGATGCCGGGGTACTGGCGCTTGAAGTCGATCAGCCAGTCGGCCATGACCAGTTGCCCGTAGCCGCTGGGCACGCTCAGGCGCACGCGGCCCTGCAGGCTCTGCCCCAGCGTGGTGACCGATTCGCGGGCAGCCAGCAGCTCGGTCTGGATGGCCACGCCGTGCTGGTACAGGCGCAGGCCGATTTCGGTGGGCTCGGCGCGCCGGGTGGTGCGCCGCACCAGTTGCGCGCCCACCGAGCGCTCGAGCTGGTTCAGGTGATAGCTGACGTTGGCGCGGCTCATCTTGAGCCGGCGAGCCGCCGCGCTCAGGTTGCCGGCGTCGAGGATTTCGACCAGCAGGGTCAGCGATTGCAGGTCCATGCGCCTGATTGTGTCAAAAATTCTTTGACAGTCTGTCAACCGCCTATGCAATTGTCAAAGCCGCGATGCGGGCCAAGAATGCTGGGTTCACCCCCAGAGCCTCGGGCCCCTCGCCTTGCATCCGCATCCGCAGGGCCCGCCAACGCAAGAGACAAGCACATGGCCACCACAACTCCCAGCCTTTCCACGTCTTCCGGTCCCGTCACCTTCGAGCGTCTTGGCGACGTGTTCGTGGTGACCATCGACAACCCGCCCGTCAACGCCCTGGGCGTGGATGTGCGTCGCGGCCTCGTGGCCGCCATCGAGGCGGCCGAGGCCGACAGCGGCGCCGCTGCGGTGCTGATCGTCGGCGCGGGCCGCAACTTCATCGCCGGCGCGGACATCCGCGAATTCGGCAAGACGCCGCAGCAGCCCTCGCTGCCCGAGGTGTGCCTGAAGATCGAGAACTGCGCCAAGCCGGTCGTCGCCGCGATCCACGGCGCCGCGCTCGGCGGCGGTCTCGAAGTGGCGCTGTCGGCGCACTACCGCCTGGCTGTGCCCTCCGCCAAGCTGGGCCTGCCCGAAGTGGCGCTCGGCCTGTTGCCCGGCTCGGGCGGCACGCAGCGCGCACCGCGCCTGATCGGCGTGAAGGCCGCACTCGACCTGATGCTCAGCGGTCGCCACGCGGGCGCCAAGGAAGCGCTGTCGCTCGGACTCATCGACCGGCTGGGCTCCGGTGCCGACGCGCTGGCCGAAGGCATCGCCTACGCACAGGAGCTGGCCGCCGCCAAGGCGCCGGTGCGCCGCACGCGCGAAGCCACCGCGCTGGCCGATGTCGAAGCCAGCCGTGCCGCTGTCGAAGCCGCGCGCGCCGACACCGCCAAGAAGAGCCGCGGCCTGTTCTCGCCGATGAAGATCATCGAAGCCGTCGAAGGCGCGCTCACGCTGCCCTTCGACGAAGGCATGGCGCTGGAGCGCAAGCTGTTCCTGCAGTGCATCGACAGCCCGCAGCGCGCCGGCCTGATCCACGCCTTCTTCGCCGAGCGCGAAGTGCTGAAGGCGCCCGAGACCCGCTCCGCCAGCCCGCGTCCGCTCGAAGCGGCCGGCATCGTCGGCGGCGGCACCATGGGCGCTGGCATCGCGGTGGCCATGCTCGATGCGGGCATGCCCGTGACCATGATCGAGCGCGACGACACCCAGCTCGCGCGCGGCCGCGCCAATGTGGAGAAGGTGTACGACGGCCTCATCAAGAAGGGCCGCATGACGCCCGAGGCCAAGGCCGCCGTCATGGCGCGCTTCTCGGGCTCCACCAGCTACGACGCGCTCGCGCAAGTCGACATCGTGGTCGAGGCCGTGTTCGAGGACATGGCCGTCAAGAAGGCCGTGTTCGCCGAACTCGACCGCGTGTGCAAGAAGGGCTCGGTGCTCGCCACCAACACCTCGTACCTGGACATCGACGAGATCGCGGCCAGCATCTCGCGTCCGCAGGACGTGGTGGGCCTGCACTTCTTCTCGCCGGCCAACATCATGAAGCTGCTCGAGATCGTGGTGCCCGCCAAGGTCAGCGCCGACGTGGTCGCCACCGGCTTCGAGCTGGCGAAGAAGCTCAAGAAGGTGCCCGTGCGCGCCGGCGTGTGCGACGGCTTCATCGGCAACCGCATCCTGGCCGTGTACCGCCAGGCCGCCGACCACATGATGGAAGACGGCGCCTCGCCCTACGACATCGACGCAGCCGTGCGCAACTTCGGCTACCCGATGGGTCCGTTCCAGGTGTCGGACCTGGCCGGTGGCGACATCGGCTGGGCCACGCGCAAGCGCAAGGCCGCCACGCGCGACCCGCAGGCCCGCTATGTGCAAGTGGCCGACCGCATCTGCGAGCGCGGCTGGTTCGGCCAGAAGACGCAGCGCGGCTACTACCTGTACCCCGAAGGCGCGCGCACCGGCGTGCCCGACCCCGAAGTGCTGGCGATCATCGACGCCGAGCGCGTGCGCGCCGGCATCACGCCGCGCAGCTTCACCGAAGAAGAAATCATGCGCCGCTACATGGCCGCGATGGTCAACGAAGGCGCCAACGTCGTGCTTCAGCGCATCGCGCTGCGCCCGCTCGACGTGGACGTGACCTTCCTCTACGGCTACGGCTTCCCGCGCCATCGCGGCGGCCCGATGAAGTACGCCGACACGGTGGGCCTGCCGAAGGTGCTGGCCGACATCCGCGAATTCGCCAAGCAAGACCCGATCTTCTGGAAGCCTTCGCCGCTGCTGGTCGAACTGGTCGAGCGCGGTGCCGATTTCGCCAGCCTCAATCAATCCGAGTAATTCATCCGAGTCCGTCCGGGCCCGTCCATCAAGGAGTCATCCCATGCGTGAAGCCGTCATCGTTTCCACCGCCCGCACCCCGCTCACCAAGGCGCACCGCGGCGAATTCAACATCACCTCCGGCGCCACGCTGGCCTCGTTCGCGGTGAAGGCCGCGGTCGAACGCTCGGGCCTCGATGCGGCACTGATCGAGGACGCGATCCTCGGCTGCGGCTACCCCGAAGGCACCACCGGCCGCAACATCGCGCGCCAGGCCATCATCCGTTCAGGCCTGCCGATCAGCATTGCCGGCACCACGGTGAACCGCTTCTGCGCCTCGGGCCTGCAGGCCATTGCCATGGCCGCCGGCCGCATCGTGGTGGACGGCGCGCCGGCCATGATCGCGGGCGGCGTCGAAAGCATCTCGCAGATCCGCGGCCGCAGCCCCGGTGACGGCGGCGACCTCAGCCTGGACCCGTGGATCCTCGCGCACAAGCCCGAGCTGTACATGGCGATGATCGACACGGCCGACGTCGTCGCCAAGCGCTACAACATCAGCCGCGAGGCACAGGACCGCTTCTCCGCCGAAAGCCAGCGCAAGACCGAAGAAGCGCAGATCGCCGGCCGCTACAAGGACGAGATCGTCGCCTGCACCACCACGATGGCCGTGACCGACAAGGAGACCAAGGAAGTCACCTACCGTGAAGTCACCGCCACGGAAGACAACTGCAACCGCCGCGGCACCACCTACGAGGCGCTTGCCAAGCTCAAGCCGGTGATGGGCGACGACAAGTTCGTCACCGCCGGCAACGCATCGCAACTGTCCGATGGCGCCTCGGCCTGCGTGCTGATGGAAGCCAAGGACGCAGAGCGCGCCAACATCAAGCCGCTGGGCGCCTTCCGTGGCCTCGCGCTGGCCGGTTGCGAGCCCGACGAAATGGGCATTGGCCCGGTCTTCGCGATTCCCAAGCTGCTCGCGCGCCACGGCCTGAAGGTTCAGGACATCGACCTGTGGGAACTCAACGAAGCCTTCGCCTCGCAGTCGATCTACTGCCAGGACAAGCTGGGCATTCCGTCCGAACGCCTGAACGTGAACGGCGGCGCCATCTCCATCGGCCACCCCTTCGGCATGACCGGCGCGCGCCTGACGGGCCACATGCTCATCGAAGGCAAGCGCCGTGGCGCGAAGTACGCCGTGGTCACGATGTGCATTGCCGGCGGCATGGGTGCCGCGGGCTTGTTCGAAATCTATTGAGGAGTCCGGCATGGACCTGAACTTCACCTCCGAAGAAGAAGCCTTCCGCGCCGAAGTGCGCGCCTTCCTCGCCGACAAGCTGCCCGCGCGCCTCTCGGCCAAGGTCAGCGGCGGCCAGATTCTCAGCAAGGCCGACATGCAGGAATGGCACGCCATCCTGAACGCGCGCGGCTGGCTGGCCAACCACTGGCCCGAGCAGTACGGCGGCCCGGGCTGGACGGCGGTGGAGAAGTTCATCTTCGAGCACGAATGCGCCCTCGCCTTCGCGCCGCGCATCGTGCCCTTCGGCGTGAACATGCTGGGGCCGGTGCTCATCAAGTACGGCAACGAAGCGCAAAAGCAGCGCTGGCTGCCGCGCATCCTCGATGGTGCCGACTGGTGGTGCCAGGGCTATTCGGAACCCGGCGCGGGCTCCGACCTTGCCGCAGTGAAGACCTCGGCCGTGCGCGGCATCGACGCGCAGGGCGACCACTACATCGTGAACGGCCAGAAGACCTGGACCACGCTGGGCCAGCACGCCAACATGATCTTCTGCCTGGTGCGCACCAACCGCGAGGCGAAGAAGCAGGAAGGCATCAGCTTCCTCTTGATCGACATGACCTCGCCCGGCGTGGAAGTGCGCCCGATCATCACGCTCGACGGCGAGCATGAAGTCAACGAAGTGTTCTTCTCCGACGTGCGCGTGCCGGCCGAGAACCTGGTCGGCGAAGAAAACAAGGGCTGGACCTGCGCCAAGTACCTGCTGACCTACGAACGCACCAACATCGCGGGCGTGGGCTTCTCGGTGGCCGCGCTCGAGCAGCTCAAGGGCATCGCAGCAAAGCAGACCAAGAACGGCAAGCCGCTCGCCGAAGACCCGTCGTTCGCCGCGCGCATGGCGCGTGTGGAGATCGACCTGGAGAACATGAAGACGACGAACCTGCGCGTGATCGCCGCAGTGGCCGGTGGCGGTGTGCCCGGCGCGGAAAGCTCGATGCTGAAGATTCGCGGCACAGAGATCCGCCAGGAGATTTCTTCGCTGGCCCGCCGCGCGATGGGCGTCTACGGCCGGCCCTTCGTGGCCGAAGCACTGCAGGACGGCTTCGAAGGCGAGACCTTCGGCCCGGCCTATGCAAAGGCAGCCGCCGCGCGCTACTTCAACAACCGCAAGCTGTCGATCTTCGGCGGCTCCAATGAAATCCAGAAGAACATCATCAGCAAGATGATCCTGGGCCTGTAAGGAGACATGCAATGAACTTCGCACACACCGAAGACCGGCGCATGCTCGCCGACAGCCTGAACCGCTTCATCGCCGAGCAGTACGCCTTCGATGCGCGCGACCGCATCGCGAAGTCGGCGCATGGTTTCAGCAAGGAAATATTCCAGCAGTTCGCCGAACTCGGCGTGATCGGCGCGCTGTTCAGCGAGGCCGATGGCGGCTTCGGCGGCGGCGGCTTCGACATCGCCGTGGTCTTCGAGGCACTGGGCCGTGGCCTCGTGGTCGAGCCGCTGCTGGGCGCCATGATGGTCGGCGAGGCGATCAGCGTTGCCGGCAATGCGGCGCAGAAGGAAAAGATCGGCGACATCATCAATGGCGTCACCGTCGCGGCCTTTGCGCACGATGAAGCCGACACGCACTACGAACGCACGCGCGTTTCGACGCGCGCCGAACGCACCGGCGATGGCTGGGTGCTGAAGGGCGCCAAGGCTGTCGTGCCGCAGGGCGAGCAGGCCGACCTGTTCCTCGTCTCGGCCCGCACCTCGGGCAACGTGGACGACGAAGCCGGCATCTCGCTGTTCCTCGTGCCTGCAAAGACGGCGGGCCTTTCGGTGCGCGGCTGCCCCGCCATCGACGGTGGCCGTGTCGCCGAACTCACGCTCGATGGCGTGAAGCTCGGTGCCGATGCATTGCTCGGTGTTGAAGGCCAAGGCCACGCCACGCTGGAACGCGCCATCGGCCGCGGCGTACTCGCCCTGTGCGCCGAAGCGCTGGGCGCGATGGAAGCCGCCAAGACCGCGACGCTGGACTACCTGCGCACGCGCAAGCAGTTCGGCATCCTGATCGGCAGCTTCCAGGCACTGCAGCACCGCATGGCCGACCTGCTGCTTGAAATCGAACAGGCCCGCTCGGCCGTCATCAATGCCGCAGCCGCCATCGACGGCACCGACCGCGTGGCGCGCGAGCGCGCGCTGTCGGCCGCCAAGTTCAGCATCGGCCGCATCGGCGCGCTGGTGGCGGAGGAAAGCATCCAGATGCACGGCGGCATCGGCATGACGTGGGAGCTGCCGCTGCCCCACTACGCCAAGCGCCTCATGATGATCGACCACCAGCTCGGCGACGAAGACCACCATCTGCAGCGCTACATCGCCTTGGGCAAAGAGTCTGGCAAGGAGCTTGCGGCATGAGCGACAACAAGACTGTGTTGATCTCGCAAGAAGGTGCCGTCCGCATCCTCACCAACAGCAACCCGGCCGCACGCAATGCGATCACGCCGACGCTGTACGCCGAGCTGTCGGCCGCCCTCACCGATGCCGCGAACGACCCCGAAGTCGGCGCCGTCGTCTTCACCGGCGCGGGCGATTTCTTCTGCTCCGGCGGCGACCTGAACCTGCTGGCCAAGCGCCGCGAGCTGCCCGCATCGGAGCGCCGCGAAAAGCTCGAAGGCCTGCACAACCTGATCCGCGCGATCCGCGATTGCGGCAAGCCGGTCATTGCGGCGGTCGAAGGCGGCGCTGCAGGCGCGGGCCTGTCGATGGCGCTGGCCTGCGACATGCTCGTGTCGGCACGCGATGCCTTCTACACGGTCGCCTACGTCAAGGTCGGCCTCACGCCGGACGGTGGCGCCACGGCCTTCCTGTCGGAGTTCGTCTCGCGCCAGGTGCTGACCGAGATGTGCCTGACCGGCGACCGCATGCCGGCCGAACGCCTGCACGCACTGGGCGCCATCAATCGCCTGACCGACAAGGGCGCGGCACTCGCCGAAGCCATCGCGCTCGCGACCAAGGTGGCGAACGGCCCGCAGCGTGCGAGCGCGCGCATCAAGACGCTGTGCCGACAGGCGCATCACGCATCGCTCGAAGAACAGCTCGACGCCGAAGCCGTGTTCATGGTCGAGTCACAGGCCGATGCCGAAGCGGCCGAAGGCATTGGCGCGTTCCTTGGCAAACGCAAGGCCGACTTCGTTGCGCTGCGCCACCAGAAGCAAGGCGCGTCCTGACACGCGCCGCGCTCGCCCCTTCAACCTCTTGCACCTGGGTGCGGAGGTTTTTCGTCTTTCTGGAGTTGCCGTCATGTCCTCACTGAATTCCTCGCTGCCGCTCGCCGGCGTGCGCGTCCTCGATCTGTCCCGCATCCTCGCGGGCCCCTGGTGCGGCATGGTGCTGGCCGACATGGGCGCCGAAGTGATCAAGGTGGAGCACCCGGGCCGCGGCGACGACACGCGCGACTGGGGCCTACGCGTCGGCAAGACCGAGACCGCCTACTTCAACAGCGTGAACCGCAACAAGCGCTCGGTCACGCTCGACCTGCAGACGCCTGAAGGCCAGCAGATCGCGCGCGACCTGGCCAAGCAATGCGACGTGGTGATCCAGAACTTCAAGTTCGGCGGCATCGACAAGCTGGGCCTGGGCTATGAGCAACTGAGCAAGGAACAGCCGGGCCTCATCTACTGCTCGATCTCGGGCTACGACCGCACCGGCCCCGAGGCCGCGCGGCCGGGTTATGACCTCGTGGTGCAGGGCGAGGCAGGCCTGATGGCGCTGAACGGCGAAGCCAACCAGCCGCCGCTGAAGTTCGGCGTGGCGGCCGTCGACCTGTTCACCGGCATGTACTCGGCACAGGCCATCCTGGCGGCGCTCTACCAGCGCGAGAAGACCGGCAAGGGCCGGCATGTGGAGATGGCGCTGTTCGACTGCGGCCTGATGATCACCGCCTACTACGGCCTCGAAGCGCTGCTGATGGGCGAAGACCCGCCGCGTTACGGCAACTCGCATCCGTCGATCGTGCCCTACGGCGTGTTCGATGCCGAAGACGGTCCGCTGGTCATCACCGTGGGCAACAACAGCCAGTTCGCGCGCTTTTGCACCGAGGTGATCGAGCGGCCTGACCTCGCGGCCGACGAGCGCTTCAAGACCAACATCCTGCGCTCGGCCAATCGCGCGGTGCTGCTGCCCGAGCTGCACGCCGAGCTGGCCAAGCGCAAGCGCGTCGACCTGCTCGCCAAGCTCACGGCATCAGGCATTCCGTGCGGCGAAGTGCTGGGCCTGCTCGAAGCGCTGCAATCGAAGCGCGCGACCGACGCCGGCCTCGTGACTACGCAGCCGCACCCGGTGGCCGGCACCGTCAACGTGCTGGCGCCTCCCTACCGTTTCGATGGCGAGCGCCTGCCCGTGCGCAGCGCGCCGCCCACCCTGGGCGAAGGCACGCACGACGTGCTGCAGTCCCTGCTCGGCCTGTCGGATGAAAAGCTGGCCGCGCTGAAAACAAGCGGCGTCGTCTGAAGAAGACGCCTTGCATTCCTGATCCCGTGAATCCCCCTGAATTGAAGAAGTCCATGGCCTCCCTCGCTTTCCGCTCCCTCCGCAATCCCGTTCGCCGCGCACTCCTCGCCCTGGCCCTGCCTCTCGTGGCCGGCGCTGCCTTCGCACAAGCCTGGCCCACCAAGCCGATCACGCTGATCGTGCCCTTCCCGCCCGGCGGCCCGACCGACGTGGCCTCGCGCATCGTGGCGCAGAAGATGTCGCTCGCGCTCAAGCAGAGCATCGTGATCGACAACCGCAGCGGCGCCTCGGGCACCGTGGGTGCCGCCACTGCCGCGCGCGCCGCGCCCGATGGCTACACCTTCGTGATGCTGGCCACGCCGACGCTGCTGGCCTCGCACCTGTATGGCCCGACCGGTTACGACATCTTCAAGAACTTCACGCCTGTGGGCTCGGTGTACGACCTGCCGATCGTGCTGGTGGTCAACCCCAAGTCGCTGCCCGACGTGAACGGCGTGCAGGACCTGATCGCCAAGGCCAAGGCCGAAGGCGGCAAGCTCAACTACACGACGGCCGGCGCCGGCAGCTTCGGCCACCTGACGACCGAACAGCTCAAGACCATCGGCAAGTTCGACATGCAGCACGTGCCCTACCGTGGCAGCGCACCGGCCGTGACCGACCTGATCGGCGGCCAGGTGCCTGCCATGTTCTCCGACCTCGTGGGCGTGCTGCCGCACATCAAGGCCGGCAAGCTGCGCGCCATTGCGGTGGGCTCGGGCCAGCGCGTGAGCCTGCTGCCCGACGTGAAGACGGTGGCCGAGCAAGGCTTCCCCGGCTTCGACGCCACCTCGTGGGGCGGCCTGCTGGCACCGGCCGGCACGCCGAAGGATGTGATCGACCGCATGAGCGCCGCGCTGAAGAACGCGCTGGCCGACAAGGAAGTGCAGGACAAGCTGCAGAGCGTGGGCTCCTTCGCGGCCTACCGTACGCCCGAGCAGACCGGCGTGCGCATGAAGCAGGACTTCGAGCGCTGGGGCAAGGTCATTCGCGACAACCACATCACGAACCAGTAAAACAACGGCGGCCGACAGGGCGACACCATCAAGGAGACAGACATGACAGACAACGAAAAGAACAACAACATCAAGACCCCGGTCGGCGCGCCGTTCCGCCCCGCGTTTCCCGTTCGCAGCCTCGCGGACATCCACAAGCTCGAAGAGACGCCTTTGGCGCAGGCGCTCACGGTGCGCAGCACCTACGAGATCTTTCGCAACGCCGGTGCGGCCTTCGGCAACAAGACCGCGCTGACCTTCCTGCGCACCGGCAACCCGGCGGACGAACCGATCCGCTGGTCGTACGCCGAGTTGCTCGCGCGCATCCACCAGACCGCCAACCTGCTGCACACGCTGGGCGTGGGTCCCGACGATGCGGTGGCCGTGCTGCTGCCGGGCTGCCTTGAATACCACCTCGCGCTCTGGGGCGGTGAAGCGGCCGGCATCGTGCAGCCGCTGAACCCGCTGCTGACCGACGAGAAGCTGGTGGCGCTGATGACCGCCGGCCGTGCCAAGGTGCTGATCGCCTATGGCTCGGACAGCGAATCGGGCATGTGGTCGAAGGCCATGCGCCTGCGCGGGCATGTGCCCACGCTCACCACCGTGCTGCGCGTGGCGCCGCATGACGAGGCAGCGGGCGCGGCAGGTGCGCTGCCCGAAGGCGTGGCCGAGTTCGACGTGCTGCGCGCGGCGCAACCGTCCGACCGTCTCGTGAGCGGCCGCGACATCGCACCCACCGACATCGCCGCCTACTTCCACACCGGTGGCACCACCGGTGCGCCCAAGCTCGCGCGCCACAGCCATGGCGCACAGGTGTTCACCGCCTGGGCCAGCGTGCAGGTCGCGGGCATGAACGAGAACGGCATCTCCATCAACGGCTATCCGCTGTTCCATGTGGCGGGCGTGCTGCCGGCCTCGCTGTCGTCGCTGTCGGCGGGCGTGGAAGTGATCATTCCCACGCCCTCGCTGCTGCGCAACAAGGAGGTGCTGGCCAACTACTGGAAGCTGGTGGCGAAGTACCGCCCGACCTCGCTGTCGGCCGTGCCCACCGTGCTGGCGGCGCTGGCGAACGTGCCACTGGACGGCGCGGACATTTCCTCCATCACCTACTGCCGCACCGGTGCCGCCGTGCTCGCCCCCGAACTGGCCGCGCGCTTCGAGCGCCTGTTCGGCCTGCACGTGCACGAAAGCCTGGGCATGACCGAGATGGCCGGCATCTCGACCATCACGCCACCGGGCGTGGACGGGCCTGCGGGCTGCGTGGGCTTTCGCCTCCCCTACATGCAGATGCGCGTGGTGGCGCTCGACGAGAACGGCAACGCGAGCGACCGCGAGATGCCGCAAGGCGAACAGGGCATGGTGCTCTTCAAGTCGCCGAACGTGTTCTCGGGTTTCGTGGACCCTGCAGACAACGCCAAGGCCTTCACGGCCGACGGCTGGCTCGCCACCGGCGACCTGGGCTGGATCGACAGCGAGCAGCGGCTCAACCTCACGGGTCGCTCGAAGGACCTGATCATCCGCAGCGGCCACAACATCGACCCCAAGACCATCGAGGACGCGCTGGGCGCGCACCCGGCCGTTCAGTTGTGCGCGGCAGTCGGCGCACCCGATGCCTATGCGGGCGAGCTGCCGGTGATCTTCGCGACGTTGGTGCCCGGTGCATCCGCCACCGAAGAAGAGCTGCTGGCCTTCACCGCCGGGCGCGTGGACGAAGCACCCGCGCGGCCCAAGTGGGTGTCGGTGATCGCGACCATGCCGATGACCAACGTCGGAAAGATCTACAAGCCCGAGCTGCGCGCCATGGCCGCGCGGCAGGTGGTGGCCGCGACGGTCGCCGAGGTGTGCGCGGCACTCGGCGTGGACGCCGCCGCAAGACCCGATGTGACGACCGAAGGCGAGAGCCTGGTGCGCGTGCGGATCGATGCGAAGGCCGCGGGCGCGCTGGCCGCGCCACTGCAGGAACGGCTGCAGAAGGCGCTGGAGCCGCTGCCCTTCAAGACGCGCATCGCGCTGCAGTGACCACAAGATTTTTTGAAACCGAGAGAAGACAGAGACAAGCCATGAATTTCCGCATCCCGAACCGCCGTGCCCTGCTGTGCGCCGCTGCTGCCGTCACCACGCTGTGCGCACTGCCTGCCGCGCAGGCTCAGAATACCTACCCGAACAAGCCGATCCGCATGGTCGTGCCCTTCGCGGCCGGCGGCGCCACCGACGTGCTCGCGCGCGTGATCGGCCAGAAGATGTCGGCCGGCCTGGGCCAGCCCATCATCATCGACAACAGGCCCGGCGCGGCCGGCATCATCGGCACCGACGCGGTCGCCAAGTCGGCACCCGACGGCTACACCATCGTGCTGGGCCTGAGCAATTCGCTGATGACCAACGAGTTCCTGTACGAGAAGCTGCCCTACGACACGCAGCGCGACCTCACGCTGGTCTACCAGATCGCGATGGCGCCGCTGGTGCTGGTGGTGCATCCGAGCGTGCCCGTGAAGACCGGCCCCGAGCTGCTGAAGTACGTCAGCGCCAACAAGGGCAAGCTGGCTTACGGCTCGTACGGCGTGGGCGCCTACCCGCACCTGGCCGGCGCGCACATGAGCCTCACGCAGCAGGCCGACATGAACCACGTGGCCTACAAGGGCGAGGCACCGATGCTGCAGGACCTGATCGGCGGCCAGATCCAGATGGCCTATGCCAGCGCACTGGTGGCCAAGCCGCACATCGACTCCGGAAAAATCCGCGCCATCGGCGTGAGCGGCGAGCGCCGCATGAGCACACTGCCTGATGTGCCCACGCTGGCCGAGCAAGGCCTGAAGGACGAGGCCTACCGCGTGACCGGCTGGCTCGCCATCGCGGTGCCCGCCAAGACGCCCAAGCCCATCGTGGACCGCATCGCGCAAGAGGTGCGCAAGGCCACGCAGCAGCCCGACGTGCGCGAGCGCGTGGCGGCCATGGGCTTCGAGATCAAGGACAGCTCGCCCGAACTCTTCGCCACCGCCTGGAAGGCCGAGCGCCCGGTGTGGGAGCGCCTGATCAAGCAGTCGGGCGCCCGGCTCGAATAAACCTCTTCTGCCTCATCTGATATTCGAAGGAACACAACCATGAAGATTCTTGTGCCTGTCAAACGGGTCGTCGATTACAACGTGAAGGTGCGCGTCAAGAGCGACGGCACCGGGGTGGACATTGCCAACGTCAAGATGAGCATGAACCCCTTCGACGAGATTGCCGTCGAAGAGGCGGTTCGCCTGAAAGAAAAGGGCATTGCGACCGAAGTGATCGTCGTGTCCTGCGGCGATGCCAAGTGCCAGGAAACCCTGCGCACGGCCATGGCCATCGGTGCCGATCGCGGCATCCTCGTTGAAACCACCGAAGAGCTGCAGCCGCTGGCTGTGGCCAAGCTGCTCAAGGCGCTGGTGGACAAGGAACAGCCCTCGCTCATCATCCTGGGCAAGCAAGCCATCGATGACGATGCCAATCAAACGGGCCAGATGCTGGCTGCGCTGGCCGACCTGCCGCAAGCCACCTTCGCCTCGAAGGTCGAAGTTGCTGGCGACAAGGCCACTGTGACGCGTGAAGTCGATGGCGGCCTGGAGACCATCTCCCTGAGCCTGCCAGCCGTCATCACGACCGACCTGCGCCTGAACGAGCCGCGCTACGTCACCTTGCCCAACATCATGAAGGCCAAGAAGAAGCAGCTCGACGTCTTCAAGCCCGAAGACCTGGGTGTGGACGTCAAGCCGCGCCTGAAGACCTTGAAGGTCAGCGAGCCGCCCAAGCGCGGGGCAGGCATCAAGGTGCCTGACGTTGCAACGCTGGTGGACAAGCTCAAGAACGAAGCCAAAGTGATCTGAGGAAGACAACGAACATGACCGCACTCGTCATTGCCGAACACGACCACGCCAGCATCAAGCCGGCCACCCTCAACACCGTGACCGCAGCGCTGGCTTGCGGTGGCGACGTCCACATCCTTGTGGCCGGTGCCAACGCCGCCGAAGCTGCCAAGGCCGCCGCCCAGATCGTGGGCGTCACCAAGGTCATCGCCGCCGACAGCCCGAGCCTCGCTGAAAACCTCGCCGAGAACGTCGCCGCTCAAGTGCTGGCCATCGCCGGCAACTACAGCCACATCCTGTTCCCCTCGACCGCCAACGGCAAGAACGTCGCCCCGCGCGTGGCGGCCAAGCTGGATGTGGCGCAGATCAGCGACATCACCAAGGTGGACAGCCCCGACACCTTCGAGCGTCCGATCTACGCAGGCAACGCGATTGCCACGATGCAGAGCAGCGATGCCACCAAGGTAATCACCGTTCGCACGACCGGCTTCGACGCCGCAGCAGCCACAGGCGGCAACGCCACCGTCGAAACGGCCGAAGGTGTGGCCGACAGCGGCAAGAGCAGCTTCGTGGGCCGTGAAGTCACCAAGAGCGAACGCCCCGAACTGACGGCGGCCAAGATCATCGTCTCGGGTGGCCGTGCCTTGGGCAGCGCCGAGAAGTTCACCGAAGTGATGGCCCCGCTGGCCGACAAGCTCAACGCCGGCTTAGGTGCCAGCCGCGCTGCAGTGGACGCAGGCTACGCCCCGAACGACTGGCAAGTGGGCCAGACGGGCAAGATCGTCGCGCCGCAGCTGTACATCGCAGCGGGCATCTCGGGTGCGATCCAGCATCTGGCCGGCATGAAGGACTCCAAGGTGATCGTGGCGATCAACAAGGACGAAGAAGCGCCGATCTTCTCGGTGGCCGACTATGGCCTCGTGGCCGACCTGTTCGTGGCTGTGCCCGAACTGGTGACCACGCTGTAAGAGGAGCCGGCACCGATGAAGACCCGCATCACCGAACTGCTCGGCATTCGCTACCCCATCATCCAGGGCGGCATGCAATGGGTGGGCCGCGCCGAGTTGGCGGCGGCCGTGTCGAACGCCGGCGGCCTGGGCATCGTGACCGCGCTCACGCAGCCCACGCCCGACGACCTGCGCAACGAGATCGCACGCACCCGCGCGCTCACCGACAAGCCTTTCGGCGTGAACCTCACGATCCTGCCGGCGGTGAAGCCGCCGCCGTATGCGGAGTACGTGCAGGCCATCATCGACAGCGGCATCAAGATCGTCGAGACCGCGGGCAACAGCCCGAAGGACTTCATCGAGGCGCTGAAGCGGCATGACGTGAAGATCGTCCACAAGTGCACCTCGGTGCGCCATGCGCTCTCGGCGGAACGCAATGGCGTCGATGCGGTGTCGGTCGACGGCTTCGAGTGCGCGGGCCATCCGGGCGAAGACGACGTGCCCGGCCTCGTGCTGCTGCCCATCGCGGCGCGCAAGCTGCGCATTCCGATCATCGCGTCGGGCGGCATCGCCGATGGGCGCGGCATGGCTGCGGCACTCGCGCTGGGCGCCGAGGGCATCAACATGGGCACGCGCTTTTGCGTGACGAAGGAAGCGCCGATCCACGACAACATCAAGCAGGCGCTGGTCGATGCGACCGAGCGCGACACCAAGCTGATGTTCCGCACCATGCGCAACACCGCGCGCGTGTTCCGCAACGCCATCTCTGAGGAAGTCGTCGCCACCGAGAACCGTCCCGGTGGCTGCGAGTTCGAGGAAGTGCGTCCGCTGGTCGCCGGTGCGCGCGGGCGCGCGGCGCTGGAGTCGGGCGAGGTGCAGAACGGCGTGGTCTCGGCCGGCCAGTGCATCGGCCTGATCGACGACATTCCGACCTGCGCGGAACTGCTCGAACGCATGGTCCGCGAGTGCCGCGAGCATCTGGACCGGGCGCGGTCCTGGATGGACTGAGTCCTTCTGCTCGCATCCGGGGGGCGATCACGCCGACGGGGTACGCGGCGAAGCGAATGTCCCCCGGCCCTCGGCATCCTCCTTTATTTCGCTGCGCAAGGCACCCCGCCAGCGTGATCGTTCAGAGCCGCTGCGGAAGCTGCATTTGTTGGCGGTTGCCAAGACTTCGTGCCGCATGAGCCGGCTACTTCGCCGGGTTCTTCTCTAGAGTGAATGCCCCTGTCACTCGACACCCCACCAAGGGGAGAAGAAAGCGCAACACACCCAACCGCCACCGAGATGTTTGAAGGCTGCTTGCCTCGCGGCAGGTCGTCGGTGCGAAAGCAGCGATGCAGATGCGAGGTATCAAAAGGCGACGGCCAGGGTGTTACTAGCACCCCAGCCGTCTAACCAAGTTCGTGCAATCACCTTGGAAGGAACGCACAAAAATGGCTACCAAGACTATAGCCCGGCCAACTACGCCGGTAGCGGCCGAAGACAACGCCCAAGACCCGGCGGATCTTCTCGAAAACACCCTCTCTCAACTCGAAGCTCTGCTGTGGGTCTGCCACGGGGAAGGCATCGACTGGTGCAGCGGGGATGGGCCTCGACGATTGGACAACTTGCTTTGGCTTGCGGCTGAGCTTGCTCGCAAGGCTGGAGAGCTGTTTCAAGCGAGTGAGAAGGCGCGGCGTGGAACGCCTGAGGCCGGCAGTTAGCAGTTGGTCTGCGGGCAGCGTGTTTCGCGGCCCGCCTAGGGATCAGGTCCTTTGGGGTGCAATGGCTGAAGTCTTCGTGATGGAGAACATTCGGTTCGGTTGAGGTTTGTGGGATGGGCCTCGGCGTCAGCTATGCACTCCACGCTGATCGTCTACGAACAATGCGAGCATCCGCTTTGCAGCGGAAGCGATCGAGGTGGCCAGCCGTCAAATTCAAGGTCTTAGCTGCATACCTGTCACTGCGACGCGTGGAAACTGGTCGTTCCACGGCGCCCGTGATGGGACTCCCATCAAGCTGTGAGCTGGCAATGATGTACCGCTACTCGCCGCAGCTCAATCGACCAGGAACTATCGGCCACAATAAGCGAACACCACCTTTAGCCGCGCGATGCCTTCACCCAAAACCACCTACGACATGCCGTCCGGCGCGACCCGTCTCGTCGTCAAGGAAGAGCACATCGAATACGGTTTCATCGGCAAGCTCCAGCAGCTCAAGTACGACTATCGCCCCGAAATCCGTGACCGTGCCGCGCTCGAGCGCAACTTCCGCGAGAAGTTCGAAGCGCTCAACCGCGTGCACCTGTCCGATGGCGAGTTCACCCGCCTGCTAGACGGCATCGTCACCCCCGATGTATTCACCGCAGCCCGCACCCTGCGCGAGCGCAACGCGTTTACGCGGGACGACGGAACTCCGCTGAACTACACCTTGGTCAACATCAAGGACTGGTGCAAGAACACCTTCGAGGTTGTTAGCCAGCTGCGCATCAACACCGACAACAGCCACCACCGTTACGACGTGTTGATCCTCATCAACGGCGTGCCGTGCGTGCAGATCGAACTGAAAACGCTGGGCATTACCCCCCGCCGCGCCATGGAGCAAGTCGTCGACTACAAGAACGACCCCGGCAACGGCTACAGCAAGACGCTGCTGTGCTTCTTGCAGATCTTCATCGTCAGCAACCGCACGAACACTTACTACTTCGCCAACAACAACGCGCGCCACTTCGCGTTCAACGCCGACGAGCGTTTCTTGCCGATCTACCAGTTTGCAGACGAGGCCAACAAGAAGATCACCCACTTGGACAGCTTTGCCGAGACCTTCCTCGTCAAATGCACGTTGGGCCAGACCATCAGCCGCTACATGGTGCTGGTGGCCAGCGAGCAGAAGCTGCTGATGATGCGGCCCTACCAAGTGTACGCGGTCAAGCACATCGTGGAATGCATCCACCAGAACAGCGGCAACGGCTACGTCTGGCATACCACCGGCAGCGGCAAGACGCTTACGTCTTTCAAGGCCTCCACGCTGCTCAAGGACAACCCCGATATCGAAAAGTGCCTCTTTGTCGTGGACCGCAAAGACCTGGACCGCCAAACCCGCGAGGAATTCAACCGCTTCCAGGAAGGCTGCGTAGAGGAGAACACCAACACCGCCGCGCTGGTGCGCCGCCTGCTGTCAGACGACTACGCCGACAAGGTCATCGTCACCACCATCCAGAAGCTGGGCCTGGCGCTGGATGAAACCAGCAAGCGCAACAAGCAGCAAAAGAAAGACGGCAAAGCCACCTACAAAGAGCAGTTGGCACCGCTGCGCGACAAGCGCATCGCGTTCATTTTTGACGAGTGCCACCGCTCTCAATTTGGCGCAAACCACGATGCCATCAAGGAGTTCTTCCCCAAGGCACAGCTGTTCGGCTTCACCGGCACGCCGATCTTTGCAAAGAACGCCACCGCCAAGCAGTTCGAGGGCGACGAGGGGCATTTCAGAACGACGGAAGACCTCTTCCAGCAGCAGCTTCACGCCTACACCATCACCCACGCCATCGAAGACGCGAACGTGCTGCGCTTCCATGTGGACTACTACAAGCCCGAGGGCAAGAACCCACCGAAACCCGGCGAGGCCCTGGCCAAGCGGGCGGTGATCGACGCCATCCTCGCCAAGCACGACACCG
This sequence comes from Variovorax sp. PAMC26660, assembly GCF_014302995.1. Lineage (NCBI taxonomy): Bacteria > Pseudomonadati > Pseudomonadota > Betaproteobacteria > Burkholderiales > Comamonadaceae > Variovorax > Variovorax sp. PAMC26660. Next base: position 3,425,238 of record NZ_CP060295.1, on the reverse strand, counting down.
CCACCGCCACGCGCCGTTTCAACGCCGTTCTGGCCACCAACAGCATCAACGACGCCATCGAGTACTACGGCCTGTTCGACGAACTGCAAAAGGCCCGCCAGCAAGCCGACCCCGACTTCCAGCCGCTGAACATTGCCTGCGTGTTCTCGCCGCCGGCCGAAGGCAATGCCGATGTGAAGCAGATCCAGGAAGACCTGCCACAGGAAAAGGCAGACAACGAGGTCGAGCCCGACAAGAAGAAGGAAGCCCTCAAGTCCATCCTGACCGACTACAACCAGCGGTACGGCAGCAACCACAGCATCAGCGAGTTCGACCTGTACTACCAGGACGTGCAAAAGCGCATCAAAGACCATCAATGGCCCAATGCCGACTACCCAGCGGCCAAGAAGATCGACATCACCATCGTGGTGGACATGCTGCTCACCGGGTTTGACTCCAAGTACCTGAACACGCTGTACGTGGACAAGAACCTCAAGTACCACGGCTTGATCCAGGCGTTCTCACGCACGAACCGCGTGCTCAACGGCACCAAGCCCTACGGCAACATCCTCGACTTTCGCCAGCAGCAGGGCAATGTCGATGCAGCCATTGCCCTTTTTTCGGGTGAGCAGACGAGCGAGCAGGCCCGCGAAATCTGGCTGGTGGACAAGGCCCCCGTGGTCATTGAGAAGCTGGACGCAGCCGTGCAAAAGCTCACCGACTTCATGCAGTCCCAAGGGCTGGCGTGCGCACCGGAGTCGGTACCCCATCTCAAGGGTGATGACGCGCGCGCGGCCTTCATCCAGAACTTCAAGGACGTGCAGCGCCTGAAAACCCAGCTCGACCAGTACACCGACCTGACCGAAGACAACGCCACTGCGATCGAGCAGATATTGCCCGCGGAGAACCTGCAAGGCTTTCGCGGCGCATACCTGGAAACAGCCCAGCGCCTCAAGCAACAACAGGCCCTGCGGGACAAGGGCGGCGAAGCGAAAGACGGCGACTCTGCAGATGTGGACCAGCTCGACTTCGAGTTTGTGCTGTTCGCATCTGCTGTCATCGACTATGACTACATCATGGGCCTGATGGCTCGCTACTCCCAGCAGGGGTCAGGCGGCAAGCAGAAGATGAGCCGCGAAGAGCTCGTTGGCCTTATCCAGGCCGACGCCAAATTCATGAATGAGCGCGACGACATTGCCGCCTATATCAACACGCTGAAGGCGGGTGAAGGCCTGAGCGAAACCGCCATCCGCGAGGGGTATACCCGCTTCAAAAAAGTGAATGACAGCGCCGAACTGGCCGACATCGCTACCCGGCACCAGCTTGCGCCTGCTGCTGTTCAAGCATTTGTGGATGGCATCTTGCAGCGCATGATTTTTGATGGAGATGCCTTGAGTGACCTCATGACCCCTCTGGGCTTGGGCTGGAAGGCCCGCGCCCAATCCGAAATGGCGCTGATGAAGGAGCTGCTGCCGCTGTTACAGAAGCGCGCACAGGGGCGAGATATTTCGGGATTGAGTGCGTATGAGAGTTAAGGAAAAAGCGTCGCTCGTACCCAGACTGCGCTTCCCTGAATTTAGGAGTAAGCCGGGCTGGAAAGATCAATTTGGCGGCGACCTTTTTGACCAAATCAGCGATAAAAACCTCGAGCCCGGTCTTCCCGTATTGGCGGTGACTCAAGAACATGGCGCAATCCCGCGTCACATGATTGACTACCACGTCTCGGTGACTGAAAAGAGCATTGAATCCTACAAGGTCGTTCAAGTAGGTGACTTCGTCATTAGCCTCAGGTCGTTTCAAGGGGGTATTGAATACTCACAATTTCAGGGAATATGTAGTCCGGCCTACGTTGTCCTTCGGCGGCGAAGTGAAGGAAACGATGCTTATTTCAGGCACTACCTAAAGACTGACAGGTTCATTCAAATCCTAACGAGAAACCTTGAAGGCCTGCGTGATGGAAAGATGATCAGCTACAGGCAGTTTTCTGAACTTCGTCTGCCTGTTCCGACTGCAGCAGAGCAACAGAAGATCGCCGACTGCCTGAGTTCATTGGATGAACTGATCGCCGCACAGGTCCGCAAAGTGGACGTGCTCAAAACCCATAAAAAGGGACTGATGCAGCAGCTCCTCCCCCGCGAGGGCGAAACCCAACCGCGTCTGCGCTTTCCTGAGTTTCAGTACGCAGGGAGTTGGACGGAGAAGAATCTTGGGGCAATCTGCACTATCCAGCGCGGTAAGTTTTCACATCGACCCCGAAACGATCCACGGTTCTTCGGCGGCAAGTATCCATTCATCCAAACGGGCGATGTTGTCAAATCAAACGGTGGCGCAGTACGAGCAAGTCAGACGTTAAATGAGCAGGGGCTCAGTGTCAGTAAGCTTTTCAAACCACCAATTGTTCTAATTACCATTGCAGCAAATATTGGCGACACAGGCTTACTTGAGCACGAGGCGTGTTTCACGGACAGCGTGGCTGGACTGATTCCAAAGGATGGTGTCTTTGCAGAATTTTTAGAGCTAGCGGTCAGAGGCAAAAAGGAGTACCTGAAAAAAATTGCTCCTGCGGCAGCCCAAAAAAATATCAACAATGAAATATTGAGCGTATTACCCATATTGATGCCAGAGTTTAAAGAGCAAAAGCGAATCGCAGACTGCCTTACTTCTCTCGACAACCTCATCACTGTCGCCAGCCAAGAACTCGAAACCTTTAAGGCCCACAAGAAGGGTTTGATGCAACAGCTTTTCCCCTTCGCACAGGCCATTGAGGCATGAGCGAGAAGCCGAAAATTCATCGCTTCAACGACATGCGCAAGCTGGTTGCCCGGCTTCGCGATGACTTGAACGGTGGCAATCAAGACTTCGTGCTGCTCTATGCGTACAACGGCACTGGCAAGACCCGGCTTTCAATGGCGTTCAAGGATGCGGGCAAGAAGCAGATTTCGCGCCCCATGAATGTCAATGACCACGTGAACCAAGCGTTGACCATTACGGAGACGGTGAGCGATACGCTCTACTTCAACGCCTTCACCGAAGACCTGTTCTCCTGGGACAACGATCTGGAGAAGGACAGCGAGCGGCGTCTGCATATCAACACCCACTCGAAGTTCTTCAAGGGTTTGAAGGACTTGGCCTTGGACGAGCGTATCGGCTACTACCTTGGTCGCTATGCGGACTTTCTGTTCGACATTGACTACGACCAATGGACCGTCAGCTTCCGCAAGGGCGAGGACGCCCGCCACATCAAGATATCCCGCGGCGAAGAGAACATCTTCATCTGGTGCCTGTTCATGGCCATTTGCGAGCGGGTGATCGATGGGCTGGAAACGTACGCGTGGGTCAAGTACCTCTACATCGACGACCCCATCACGTCGCTGGACGACAACAACGCCATCGCAGTCGCCAGCGATCTGGCCAAGCTGCTGCGCAAGGCCAAAAGCAGAACCCGACCTGAAGCGGTGGTGGCCGACGGACCGGGCGAAGTGGACATGGCCCCGCGTATGGTTCCCGCGCCCATCAAGGCGGTGGTGTCATCCCACCACGCGCTGTTTTTCAATGTGGTGTGCAATGAATTGAAGAAAGATGCACACAAGAAGTACCTTCTGCAGCGCCCTGAGCGAGGCACCGCCTACACGTTGCGTGCAACGGATGACACACCGTTTTTTCACCATGTGTCGATGTTGGCGGAACTGCAAAAGGCGGCCCATGGTGGCACTCTGTACACCTACCATTTCAATATGCTGCGCAGTATTTTGGAGAAGACAGCCACCTTTTTTGGGCGCGACGATTTCTCGGCCTGCATTCACGGGCTGGATGATGCTGAGCTGTTTTCCCGCGCGCTCAACTTGCTGAGCCACGGCAAGTACGACATCTACCAGCCTTCGGTGATGGTGGACGACAACAAGAAGTTGTTTCGGCAGATTCTTGATGCGTTTTTGGGGCGATATGAGTTCGTGCTGCCTGAGGTCTTTGAGCCGCCCGCGAAGAGAAGAGCCGGAGCGCCTGCAGCATGAATGACTTGATTCTTTACACCACAGAGGACGGCAACAGCCAGATTCAGCTCCGTGCCGATCTGGGCACGGTATGGCTGGCCCAGCTTGAAATGGCGGAGCTGTTCCAGACCAGCAAGCAGAACATTGCCAAGCACCTCAAAGCCATCTTTGCAGAGCAGGAGTTGAGCCCAGATTCAGTTGTCAACCAACGGTTGACAACTGCCGCCGACGGCAAGAACTACCGCGTGGCGCACTACAACCTGGACGCCATTCTGGCCGTGGGCTATCGGGTGCGTTCGCCGCGCGGCGTGCAGTTCCGCCGCTGGGCGTCTACGGTGCTGAAGGAGTACCTGGTCAAAGGCTTCGTGATGGACGACGAGCGGCTGAAGAACCCGGATGGCCGCCCGGACTACTTCGACGAGATGCTGGCCCGCATACGGGACATCCGGGCTTCGGAAAAGCGCTTCTACCAAAAGGTGCGAGATCTGTTGGCGCTGGCCAGCGACTACGACAAGACGGACCAGGCGACGCAGAGTTTTTTTGCCGCGGTGCAAAACCTGTTGCTTTACGCCGTGACGCAAAAGACGGCCGCCGAACTCATCACAGCCCGGGCCAATCGCAATGATCCCAACTTTGGCCTGATGCATTGGAAGGGCGCCCAGGTGCGCAAGCAAGACATCCTGGTGGCCAAGAATTACCTGACCGAAGACGAGATCGACACTCTGAACCGGCTGGTGGTGATCTTCCTGGAAACAGCGGAGCTGCGCACCAAGAGCCGTCAAGAAATTCGCATGGCTTTCTGGAAGCAGAACGTGGATCAGATCATCAGCTCCAACGGCTTTCCTGTACTCACGCACACTGGCGCGGTGAGTCATGCGCAGATGGAATCCAAGACAAGTGCGCTCTACCTTGACTACGACCAGCGTCGCAAACAGCAAGACGCGCTGCATGCCGACCAGCAAGACGATGCGGACCTGAAGGCGTTGGAAAGCACCATCAAGCACCGCCCAAAAAAATGACTGAACAAAACCAAAAGCAACTGGGCAAGACCCTCTGGGCCATTGCCGACAAGCTCCGCGGTGCGATGGACGCGGATGATTTCCGCGACTACATGCTGTCGTTCCTGTTCCTGCGCTACCTGTCTGACAACTACGAGACCGCGGCGAAGAAAGAGCTGGGTGCAGACTACCCTGCACAGATCGACAGTTCTGTATCGACACCCTTGCAGCTTTGGTACGAGGGCAACCTGAACGATGTGCCAGAGTTTGAGAAACAGATGCGCCGCAAGGTGCACTATGTGATTGAGCCGCTGCACTTGTGGAGCAGCATTGCGCAGATGGCCCGCACGCAAGACGGCGAATTGCTGCGTACTTTGCAGCAGGGTTTCAGGTACATCGAAACCGAATCGTTCCAGAGCACCTTTGCTGGCCTGTTCTCCGAAATTGACTTGGGCTCGCCCAAGCTAGGCAAGACCTACGTCGAACGCAATGCCAAGCTCTGCAACATCATCCAGAAGATTGCCGAAGGGCTGGCAGAGTTTTCAACCAACGTGGATGCGCTGGGCGATGCCTACGAATACCTGATCGGCCAGTTCGCCGCCGGCTCCGGCAAGAAGGCGGGCGAGTTCTACACGCCACAGCAGATATCCGACATCCTCTCAACCATCGTCACGCTGGACAGCCAGGAACCCAAGACGGGCGTGAAGCAACGGCTGGAAAGCGTGATGGACTTTGCCTGTGGCTCAGGCTCGCTGCTGCTGAATGTGCGCAAGCGCATGGGCCCGCACGGCATCGGCAAGATCTACGGCCAGGAAAAGAACATCACCACCTACAACCTGGCGCGCATGAACATGCTGCTGCACGGGGTGAAGGACACCGAGTTCGAAATCTTCCATGGCGACACGCTGACCAACGACTGGGACATGCTGCGCGAGCTGAACCCGGCCAAGAAGCCGGCGTTCGACGCCATCGTGGCCAATCCCCCATTCAGCTACCGCTGGGAGCCTACCGATGCGCTTGCGGATGACGTGCGGTTCAAGAACCATGGGCTTGCCCCCAAGTCGGCGGCCGACTTCGCCTTTTTGCTGCACGGCTTTCATTTCTTGAAGGATGAAGGGGTGATGGCGATCATCCTGCCCCACGGTGTGCTGTTCCGTGGCGGCGCCGAAGAGCGCATCCGCACCAAGCTGCTGAAAGACGGCCACATCGACACCGTGATCGGCCTGCCGGCGAATCTGTTCTATTCCACCGGCATTCCGGTGTGCATCTTGGTGCTGAAGAAATGCAAGAAGCCGGACGATGTGCTATTCATCAATGCCGCCGAACACTTCGTCAAGGGCAAGCGCCAGAACCAGCTGACCGAAGCGCACATCGCCCAGATCATCGAGACGTACCAGTTCCGCAAGGAATCTCCTCGCTACGCGCGGCGGGTGGACATGGCGGAGATCGAGAAGAACGACTTCAACCTGAACATCTCGCGCTACATCAGCACGGCCGTTGGTGAGGCGGAGATCGATTTGGCAGCGACGCATGCTGAATTGGTCGAGATCGAGAAGGCCGTTGCAGCGGCCAAGCAAAAGCACAATGCCTTTTTGAAAGAACTGGGCTTGAGCCCGCTGCCTTGAATCGGGCAGTCAAGACGGTACGACATACCAAATTCGATATCTACGGCGACTGCATGCTGCCGTCGGCAATGCTGAGGTTGAGCGCCGATGAAGTCAGGTTTTGCTGGAAGCGCCCTGCGCACACGCCCTGAACACTGCTCTGCAGAACCCGACAGCTAAGGAAACCCCCGATACATGAGTGGTCATTGACCACCTAGCATCGACGGCTGTTTCCCTGTCGAGGTGTACGGATCGCATCCCGGCGTCCGCCCGGTGACATGGCGTTTGCCTCACTGACCTTCCCGCGATGACAACTCCACCCGAGTCCGGCCCCACGCTGGACGCCGCCAGCCCTCTTTCCCCCGACATCGAAGCCGCCGACGAACCCACCAAGGTTCCCCTTGCCATCGAGGACTGGCTCACCGTCCTCATCATGGGCGCGCTGGCGCTCATCACCTTCGCCAATGTGCTGGTGCGCTACTTCACCGACTCGTCCTTTGCCTGGACCGAAGAGTTCTCGGTGTTCCTCATGATCATGCTGGCGCTGGTGGCCGGCTCCGCGGCCGTGGCGCGCGACCGGCACATCCGCATCGAGTACTTCTCCGAAAGCGGCTCGATGGCGCGGCGCAAGCGGCTCGCGCAGTTCGGCGCGCTGATGATCGCGATCCTGTTCACGCTGATCGGCGCGCTCAGCATCCGCATGGTGTGGGACGACTACCGTTTTGAAGAAACCACGCCGGGCATCGGCCTGCCGGCCTGGTGGTACTCGATCTGGCTGCCGATCGTGTCGTTCGCCATCGCGCTGCGCGCGGTCGGCCTCATGATCCGCCGCGGCCGCAAGACGAACTACAAGTCCGACCCACCCGCCAGCAAGAAGACCAGCAACAGCAGCAGCAAGGGCGACGCCAAGTGATCGCCACGCTTCTCTTTGTCGCCTTCGTCGCGATGATGCTGGTGGGTGTACCCATCGGCGCCGCGCTGGGCCTGGCCGGCGCCGCTTGTATCGCACTGGCCAACGGCGACGCCCAATGGTTCGGTCTGCTGGCCGTACCGCAGAACTTCTATGCCGGCCTGGGCAAGTACCCGCTGCTGGCGATTCCGATGTTCGTGCTGGTCGGCTCGATCTTCGACCGCTCGGGCGTGGCGCTGCGCCTCGTGAACTTCGCCATTGCCATCGTCGGACGCGGGCCGGGCATGCTGCCGCTGGTGACGATCGCGGTGGCGATGTTCATGGGCGGCATCTCGGGCTCGGGCCCCGCAACGGCCGCTGCCGTGGGTGGAGTGATGATCGCGGCCATGGCACGCGCGGGCTACCCGAGCGCCTTCGCGGCCAGCGTGGTGGGCGCCGCAGCGGCCACCGACATCCTGATTCCGCCCTCGGTGGCCTTCATCGTCTATTCGGTGCTGGTGCCCAATGCCTCGGTGCCGGCGCTCTTTGCCGCCGGCATGATCCCCGGCATCCTGGCGGGCCTTGCGCTGATGGTCCCGGCCGTGTGGCTGGCGCGCAAGCACAAGATGGGCACGCTCGAAGCCGCGCTGCCGCGCCCGCCATTCTGGAAGAGCTTGCGCGATGCCATCTGGGGCCTGGCAGCGCCGGTGCTCATCCTGGGCGGCATGCGCCTGGGCTGGTTCACGCCGACCGAGGCGGCCGTGGTGGCGGTGTTCTACGGGCTGTTCGTGGGCATGGTGGTGCACCGCACGATCAAGGTCCGCGATCTGTTCGTGATTCTGCGCGAGTCGGGCGAGCTGTCGGCGGTGATCCTGGTGGTGGTGTCGCTGGCCGGCATCTTCGCGTACTCGCTGTCGACGCTGGGCGTGATCGATCCGGTGGCCCATGCCATCGTGAACTCGGGGCTGGGCGAATACGGCGTGTTGTCGTTGCTGATCCTGCTGCTGATCACGGTCGGCATGTTCCTGGATGGCGTGTCGATCTTCCTGATCTTCGTGCCGCTGTTGTGGCCGATCGTTCAGTACTACAAGTGGGACCCGGTGTGGTTCGGCGTGATCCTCACGCTCAAGGTGGCGCTGGGGCAGTTCACGCCGCCGCTCGCGGTGAACCTGATGGTGTCGTGCCGCATCGCCAAGGTGCGCATGGAAGAGACCGTGCGATGGGTGGGTTGGTTGCTGTTCGCGATGTTCCTGGTGATGGTGCTGGTCATCATCTTCCCCGAGCTTGCGTTGTGGTTGCCGCGCAAGCTCGGGTACTGATTCGAATGCGAGCCTGTGTTTTTGTTCGTCGCGTTGTGCGGGTTGGGGACGGCCGTTGTTCAGGGCGACACTCACGCCGACACGGTGCTCTTTTTCGCGAATGTCCCCCGCTTCGCTCCTCCTTTATTTCGCGAAAAAGAGCCCCGTATCGACGTGAGCGTTGGACAGAGCAGTTGTTGATCGCCGATCACCAGCAGCGTGTCCCTGTGCGAATGACGCCAGGTGCTCCCCGCAGCGAAATAAAGGAGGAGCGAAGCGGGGGACATTCGCGGAGGGGAGCACCTGGTGTCATTCGCACCCGCCCCGAACAAACAAACCCGTGTTCCCCGAAAAGTTTTCAGTGCCAGTTTGTGTTCCAAAAATAAGGAGACCTCTCATGAAATTCCGCCGTACCCTGCTCGGCCTTGCCATGGCCGCGACCGCCCTTGGCTTTGCCAGCACCGCCGCCGTTGCACAAGGCAACTACAAGCCCGAATACAAGATGTCCCTGGTACTCGGCCCGCCGACGCCATGGGGACAGGCCGGGAAGATCTGGGCCGACATGGTCAAGGAGCGCACCCAGGGCCGCATCAACATCAAGCTGTACCCGGGCGTGTCGCTGATCCAGGGCGACCAGACGCGCGAGTTCAGCGCACTGCGCCAGGGCGTGATCGACATGGCCGTGGGCTCGACCATCAACTGGTCGCCGCAGGTCAAGCAGCTCAACCTGTTCTCCATGCCCTTCCTGATGCCCGACTACGCGGCCATCGACGCGCTGACGCAGGGCAGCGTGGGCCAGGAGATCTTCAAGACCATCGACAAGGCCGGTGTCGTGCCGCTGGCCTGGGGCGAGAACGGTTTCCGCGAGATCACAAACTCCAAGCGGCCGATCAAGTCGCCCGAAGACCTGAAGGGCATGAAGATCCGCGTGGTCGGCTCGCCGCTGTTCGCCGACCTGTTCACCGCACTCGGCGCCAACCCCACGCAGATGAGCTGGGCCGACGCACAGCCCGCGCTTGCGAGCGGTGCGGTCGACGGGCAAGAGAACCCTCTGTTCCTGTTCACCGTGCTCAAGATGCAGAACGTGGGCCAGAAGTTCGTGACCACCTGGGGCTACGTGGCCGACCCGCTGGTGTTTGTGGTGAACAAGGAAATCTGGGCCTCGTGGACGCCGGCCGACCAGGCCATCGTGCGCCAGGCCGCCGTCGACGCCGGCAAGGAAGAAATCGCCATCGCGCGCAAGGGCCTGGTGGAAGCGAACAAGCCCGTGCTGAAGGACATCGCGGGCATGGGCGTGACGGTGACCAGCCTCACACCGACCGAGCGCGAAGCCTTCGTGAAGGCGACGCGGCCGGTGTACGACAAGTGGAAGTCCACGGTGGGCGTGGAGTTGGTGGCGAACGCCGAGAAGGCGATTGCGGCGCGCAAGAAGTAATCGGAAGAGGCGCGCTTCAGCAACGGTACCGGCTTGGGTTCGCGCCGGTCACCTTCTTCATCAGGCGCCGCAATGCCGTGGCATCCTGGTAGCCCACGGCACCGGCCACTTGCTCGACCGTCATGCGGCTGGTTTCTAGCAGAGCCCGCGCGCGGCGCAGCCTGACGCCCAGCACCAGCGCCTGTGTGCTCTTGCCGGTGGCCTTCTGGATGTGGCGCGACAGCGTTCGCTCGGACATGCAGAACTCGCGCGCCAGCGCGCTCACCGTCGGTGGTGCCGGCAATGCGGACTCGATGCGCGCGGCGACCTTGGCCACAAGGTCGTTGCCGCTGGCCATCGCCTCGGGGACGATGTACGGGGCCTGGGCCTGGCGTCCATCGATCAGCAGCATGCGCGACACCAGATCGGCCAGTGCATTGCCGAAGCGCTCGCGCAGCAGGTGCAGCATGAGGTCGGTCTGGGCAAACGCGGCACCGGCCGTGACCACAGGGCCGTCCGAGCACACCATGCGGTCTGCATCGACGGTGCAGCCCGGCGCCATTCTTTGAAGCAATGGCGCATGCCACCACGACGTGGTGGCACGGCGGCCTTCAAGCAGCCCCGCAGCGTGCAGAAAAAACACTGCCGAGCAGGAAGCGGCGACAGGCCCACCCATGCGCGCATGGCGTGCGAGGCTGGCAATTGCCTTTGCCGCATCGGCGTCTTCGAGCCGTTGCCGGACCTCCGTCGACGTGTTCAACCCCAGACCCGGCAACACCCACGTCGAACGATCATCCCTGGCCCTTGCTGGCAACTTGGCGGTGTCCACCGTCATGCCGCCCTGCAGCCGAATCGGGCCACCCTCGACCGAGCACAGGCGCCATCGCGGGGCAGCCACATCCACCCTGGCCGCCAGCACGCCCGCCGCGGCGAGGATGTCGAGCGTGACCGCCACGCTGCTGGCGTACGCGTCCTCCAAGACCAGGACTGTGAAATCATGCATGTCGGATAGCACCTTAAAACAGTCAAATCAGACACTGTCATTCTGACGATGGGATCGCTCCAATACAAGCTCCACATCACAGGTTCCGACATGCCAAACATCCTCGTCAAGATTCCCCAAGGTTCTTTCCCCAGCGACAGTCGTGCGACGCTGGTGCTGAAGATCAGGGAGGCCGCATCGGCGGCCGAGCAGATTCCGTCCGACCCGGCCAAGCAGTTCCTCTGCTGGGTGCTGATCGAGGAAATCAGCGCCGGCAATTGGACATGCGGCGGGGCCGACGTCACGGCGAAGTTCCTGCCTTGTGCGGCCACCGTGCAGTTGCCTGCCGGTGTGCTGGACGAGGCATCGCGCGCGCAGTTCGTCCAACTGATGCACGCGGCATTCAAGGCTTCGATGCCCGAGGGCGACAAGCGCCAACTGCTGAGTTCGGTCGTCCTGCACGACGTGCCCAATGGCACCTGGGGCGTGGGCGGCGCGCTGTGGAAGCTCCCCGATTTCGCCCGCGCCGCGGGCTACGCACACCTGCAGCATCTGGTGGAGGCCACCGCATGAATCGCGACGATCCGCTGGACGATTTCGAGCCCCGTTCGATCACGCTCGACAGCATCACCAAGGTGGTCCACGTGACGGGCACGGGGCCCGCAGTGATCGTGATGACCGAGATGCCGGGCATCAGCCCGCACGTCGCGCGCTTCAGCCGATGGGTGCGCGACGCGGGCTTCACGGTCTACATGCCGTCGCTGTTCGGCCGCGATGGTGCCGTGCCGGGTGTCGAGGAAGGCATCGCCACCTTCAAGCGCGCCTGCGTCAGTGCGGAGTTTCGTGCCTTTGCTTCCAACGAATCGAGCCCGGTGACGCAGTGGCTGCGTGCCCTCGCCCGGCTCGCGCACGAGGAATGCGGTGGCCCCGGCGTGGGCGCGATCGGCATGTGCTTCACCGGCAACTTCGCGCTGTCGATGATGCTGGAGCCTTCGATGTTGGCGCCGGTGGTGTGCCAACCTTCGCTGCCCATGGACAACCCGGCCGGCATGAACATGGCGCCCGAGGAACTGGCCGCCGTGCGGGAGCGCCTGGAGCGCGAAGACCTGACGGTGATGGCCTACCGCTTCGACGGCGACAGGCATTGCAGGGCCGAGCGTTTCGCCGCCTTTGCCGAAGCGCTGGGGCAGCGCTTCGTCGCGCGCGTGCTGCCCGACAGCGCGGCCAATCCACAGACACCGCCCTTCTTCGACAAGGTGGTCGCCAGCCCGCACAGCGTGGTGACGGCGCACCTGATCGACGAAGCGGGCCAGCCCACCGTGGCAGCGCGCGACGAGATCCTGTCGTTCTTCGCGCAGCGGCTCGGTGAGGGGCGCGCGCAACAGTGAGGCGTGCGTCACCGCTGCTCGCCTGCACACTTTTCACTCCGGGCGAATTCGCGCGCTAACCCCTTGGTTTGCACGTGTCGCACGCTTGCGCGCGATGGCCGAAAATGCAGCCGCGATCGCGCGTTGCGGCGCGCGATGCTCTGGCAGACTGACTTGCGGCGCACTCCCGCGCCTGCAAGGAATCGCTCCCATGCCCCTGAAATCCACCGCATCGGCCATCGCATCCACGACGGCACGCCGCCTGCTTTTTCTTCTGGCCCTTCCTGTTGTTCTTGGATTCGTCATCTTGACCCTCAGCCTCGCTGCCTCGAATGCCCATGCCGCCGATGCCACGCCCGGCAAGCCCACGGTGCACACGCTGATCATCGACACCGACCCCGGCGCCGACGACGTCATCGCGCTGCTGTTCGCCATGGCTTCGCCCGACGAGCTGAAGATCCAGGCGCTGACCACGGTGGCGGGCAACGTGCCGCTGGCCAAGACATCACGCAATGCACGGCTTGCACGCGAATGGGCGAAGCGGCCCGACATTCCGGTCTATGCCGGTGCGCCGCGCCCCCTGGTGCGCACGCCGATCTATGCGGCCGACATTCACGGCAGCGAAGGCATCACGGGCGTGAAGGTACACGAGCCGAGCCAGCCGCTGGCCGAAGGCAATGCCGTCGACTACCTGATCCGCACGCTGCGCGCGGCCCCCGACAAGAGCGTAACGCTCGCGATGCTCGGGCCCGAAACGAACCTCGCGCTGGCGCTGACACAGGCCCCCGACATCACACGCGGCCTGCGCGAGCTGGTGCTGATGGGCGGCGCACATTTCAACGGCGGCAACATCACGCCGACGGCCGAGTTCAACGTCTTCGCCGACCCGCATGCGGCCGAGATCGTGCTCAAGAGCGGTGTGCCGATCACCATGCTGCCGCTGGACGTCACGCACAAGGTGCTGACCAGCCCCGAGCGCATCGCCAGGCTGCGCGGCATCGGCAACCAGGCCGGCAAGACCGTCGCCGACATCCTCGATGCCTATGTGCAGCACGACATGAAGTACTACGGCCTGACCGGCGGCCCGGTGCATGACGCCACGGTGATCGGCTACCTGCTGCAGCCTTCGCTGTTCAAGGGCAGGCAGGTGAATGTGGAAGTCGACAGCCGCGAAGGCATCGGCTTCGGCCAGACGGCGGTCGACTGGTACGGCGGGCTGAAGAAGCCGGCCAACGTGAACTGGATTGCAGAAGGGGATGCGCAGGGCTTCTTCGATCTGCTGACGCAGAGGATTTCTCGGTTGCCCTGAGCCACGCCCCATCTGTGTTCTTTGATCGGGCAGAACAGCTAGCATCACACGATGCCCATCCCAGACTCGGCGAATCCATCTACCTCCTTCGACCGGATTTCAGCGGGCATGTTGATAAGCGGCCTTGTCCTGCAGCTCATCGCAAAGGCAGTCGAGCCAAGCCTCTGGTCGCAACTCCTCTACTCCGTCGCGCTGTTGTGCTGGTTCAGCCTGCCCTTGTGGTATCCCTATTCGGCAGTCAAAGCGGGAGTCATCGGCGCCGGGTACAGGGTTTTCAGGCAGCAGGAGCCTTTCAAGTTCTGGGCAGGACTCGCGACCTACGAGGTGCTCCTGCTTGTTCTGGGCAGCATCTTCGCACTGCCCGCATACGCCGGCTTCATGCGAGGCTAGAAGACTTCGACCGTCTATCGGAAATGCGTTGCCTCTTGTTCGGTACTGCAAGCCAAGTGCTTCACAGCCAGGTCATCTGCATGAGAACACGGCCGATGACTTTCCGCAGTAGCACCCTTCCATGTAGAGCGACAGGGTAATGGTGGCCGGTTGATCGAGCAGACCCTCGCGCCGAATCAATGCAACATACTGATCGATCGTGCCATTGATGGTTCTTCTGCTCATGTCGCACCGCGACTGAACGTTGAACATCTGAAATGCCCCGGTCGCCCATCCCAGGCAATACATCGACTGCAGCGCCGCCTTGCCGCCCTTCGAGTCATTTTTCTGCGACTCTTGATAGACCTTGCAGTCTTCGAACATGTCCTCGTTCGTGGGCCCGGTGTGGGCAATCGCCTGGTGTCCAACCAGTCCCAGCATCAGCACGGAAAACCAGGCTGCCAGCTTGTCCATCCTCTCTCCTTTGATTCCTGTGGACTTGCCCGCGCCCCAGGCAAGACCGACAACGCTCCGGTTCACTGGAGCGAATTTCTTCTGCGGCTGGAGTGTAGATTCAAATCCCGCCCAGGGAACCAAGGCCATCTCTGGATTGAACGCATTCCAAGCCTTGATCAACGCACTTGCGCGCACAGGTGCCTAAACACGATCCCGCTCAGCGCGGTGGGACTGCCCGCCCTCGCAGTTCGACAGGGCACTGCCCGCGGCAGGCCGCGAATGAAAAAAGCCACGCTGCGAAACAGCGTGGCTTTCTTTGACTTTCCCGTACGGCAGCGAATCGATCAATGCTGCAGGATCTTGTTCAGGAAATCCTTGGTACGCGGCTGACGGTTTTCAGGGTGGTTGAAGAACTCGTCCTTCGGGCAGTCTTCCAGGATCTTGCCGCCCACGTCGATGAAGATCACGCGGCTCGCCACCTTGCGGGCGAAAGCCATTTCGTGCGTGACCACCATCATGGTCATGCCTTCCTTGGCCAGGGCCACCATCACGTCGAGCACTTCGCCGACCATTTCGGGGTCGAGCGCCGAAGTGGGTTCGTCGAACAGCATCACGATCGGGTCCATCGACAGCGCACGGGCAATCGCCACGCGCTGCTGCTGACCGCCCGAGAGCTGGCCCGGGAACTTGTCCTTGTGCGCCATCAGGCCCACGCGGTCGAGCATCTTCAGGCCACGCACCTTGGCTTCGTCCGCGCTGCGGCCCAGCACCTTGATCTGCGCGATCGTGAGGTTCTCGGTCACCGACAGGTGGGGAAACAGCTCGAAGTGCTGGAACACCATGCCGACCTTGGAGCGCAGCTTGGGCAGGTTGGTCTTGGGGTCGTGCAGCGGGATTCCGTTGACAGTGATCTCGCCCTTCTGGAAGGGCTCGAGCGCGTTCACGGTCTTGATGAGGGTGGACTTGCCCGAGCCCGAAGGCCCGCACACCACCACCACGTCACCCTTGGAAATGTTCACCGAGCAGTCGTTGAGCACCTGTACCGGGCCATACCACTTGGAGACGTTCTTGATTTCAATCATTTTTTCGGACATTTCTTTCTCTCCGGTTCAGCCACTCAATCAGCGAATGATGGCGATCTTCTTGTGCAGGCGCTTGACCAGCCAAGAAAGGGCGTAGCACATGATGAAGTAAACGACGGCCGCGAGCAGGTAGGCCTCGATCGGACGGCCGAAGTTCTTGCCCGCCGTCTCGAAGCCCTTGAGCATGTCGTAGGCACCGATGGCGTAGACCAGCGACGTATCCTGGAACAGGATGATGGTCTGCGTGAGCAGCACCGGCAGCATGTTGCGAAAGGCCTGCGGCAGCACCACGAGGCGCATGTTCTGGCCGTAGGTCATGCCGACCGCCTGGCCGGCGTTGACCTGGCCGCGCGGGATCGACTGGATGCCCGCGCGCATGATCTCGCTGAAGTAGGCCGCCTCGAACGCGACGAAGGTGATCACGGCCGAGATTTCGGAGCGGTAGTTGGCGCCCCACGAACCGAACAGCGAGTAGAACGACGCCGGCACCAGCAGGAAGAACCACAGGATCACCATCACCAGCGGAATGCTGCGCATGCCGTTGACGTAGATGGCTGCGGGCGTGTCGAGCCACTTCTTGCCCGACAGCCGCATGAGCGCCAGGATGGTGCCGAAGATCACGCCGCCGATGGTGGCCACCACCGTCAGCATGATGCTGAAGTAGAAGCCCTTGACGACGAAGTTGCTGATGACGTCCCAGTTGTAGAACGACAGGTCGAGATTCATCATGTCAGTGGCCTCCGCCGCCGGCGCTGGCCGAGACGATGAAGCCCGGCACGCGGGTCTTCTTCTCGATGAATGCCATGAGCCGGTTGATGGCCAGGGCCGACACCACGTAGCACGCCGTCACCGCAAGGTAGACCTCGATGCCGCGCGAGGTTTCTTCCTGCGCCTGCATGGCGAACATGGTGAGTTCGGTGACCGACACGGCAAACGCGACGGACGAATTCTTGAAGATGTTCATCGTCTCGCTGGTGAGCGGCGGGATGATGATGCGATACGCCATCGGCAGGATCACGTAGCGGTAGTACTGCGTGGTGGTGAAGCCCACTGCCATGCCCGCATAGCGCTGGCCCTTGGGCAGCGCCTGGATGCCCGAGCGCACTTGCTCGGCGATACGCGCCGAGGTGAAGAAGCCCAGTGCCAGCACCACGAGGATGAAGCTGGGCACACCCTTCATGATGGGGATCATGGCCGGGATCACGTGATACCAGAGGAAGATCTGCACCAGCAGCGGGATGTTGCGGAACAGCTCGACCCACGCATTGCCCAGCCGCACCAGCCACGGGCTGTCGGGCAGCGTGCGGATGATGCCGACCAGCGAGCCCAGCACCAACGCGACGATCAACGCCAGCAGTGCCACGGACACCGTCCAGCCCCAGGCCGACAGCATCCATTGCAGGTAGGTCGGATAGTCCCCCCCGGGGTCTTGCAGGAAGACCTGCCAATCCCAGTTGCCCATTTTCTTACTCCTTCACCGTCTTCAAAAAACCAGTCCCTGAAAAGAAACGCCCACCGCGAAAGGTGGGCGTCATTCGCGCAGCGACGCGCCGCTTATTCCTTGGTGACGTAGTCTTCCGCAGGCTTGTCGTTCGGGTTGGCCCAGGCGTTCTTGGTGGCTTCGCCCAGCGGCAGGCCGATGATCACGTTGGCTGGCGGGATCGGCTTCATGAACCACTTGTCATAGAGCTTGTTCAGCTCGCCCGACTTGGCCTGTGCCTTGATGCTGTCGTCCACGACCTTCTTGAAGGCCGGGTCGTCCTTGCGGATCATGATGCCGATGGGTTCGACAGCCAGCACATCGTTCAGGATCTTGTAGTCCTTGGGTGCCTTCGACTTGGCGGCCAGGGCTGCCAGGATCGAGCCGTCCATCACGAAGGCGTCGGCACGGCCGGTCTCGACCAGCAGGAAGCTGTCGGAGTGGTCCTTGCCGTAGACCTCCTTGAAGGTCAGGTTCTCGGCGCGCTTTTGCTTGCGCACGGTCTGCAGCGGCGTGGTGCCGGTGGTGGTGGCGACCGTCTTGTCCTTCAGGTCGGCCAGCGAGTTGATGCCCGAGTTGGCCTTGACGAGGATCTTGGTTTCTTCGACGTAGGTGGTGTCGCCGAAGGCCACGTCCTTCTGACGGGTGGCGTTGTTGGTGGTCGAGCCGCACTCGATGTCCACGGTGCCGTTCTGCACGAGCGGAATGCGGTTCTGCGAGGTGACGGGCTGGAACTTGACTTCGAGCTTCTTGCCGGCGAGCTTCTCGATGTCCTTGATGATGTTGGCGCAGACGTCGTAGTGGAAACCGGTGTACTGGCCATTGCCCAGCGTGTACGACAGGCCCGAGGATTCGCGCACACCTTCGGTGATGACGCCGGAAGCCTTGATCTTGGCCAGCGTGTCATTGGCTTGCGCCATCGCGCCGCCGGCGGCCAGTGCCGCGATTGCCAATGCCAATACTTGTTTTTTCATACGGAAAACTCCTGAGGTGACTGAAACAGATACAACGAAATTCTAGACATTCACATTTTGCGTGATACCCGGACCAACCCGGTGCATCGCCGCACTCACTGCACCGACCGGGCGCATAGGGGCGCCAGCCTGGTGCGATCCTGCCTCCTGGCATTGTCCGACTTTCACTAAGCAGCCTTTGTGCCCGAAGGCTCCGCAGCCGGCGGAAGCGGTGCCGCCGTCAGGCGCACGGGCTGGGTCAGGTTCTCCGGCACGAGCAACGCTTCCATCTCGGCGCGAGTCATGATGCCCAGCGATTCGGCCACCAGGTCGATGGGGCCGCCGGTGGCCAGCGCGGTCTTGGCGATGAGCGCGGCCTTTTCGTAGCCGATCAGCGGGTTGAGCGCGGTAACCAGTGTGACCGACTCGCGCACCCGCTTGGCCAGGAATTCGCGGTTCGCCTCGATGCCGTCGATGCAGTTGATGCGCAGCGTGAGGCAGGCGTTGCCCAGGTGCTGGATGCTCTTGAACAGGCTCCAGCCCATGATCGGCTCGAAGGCGTTGAGCTGCAGTTGCCCGGCTTCCGAGGCCATCGTGACGGTGATGTCGTTGCCGATGACCTCGAAGGCCACCTGGTTCATGACTTCCGGGATCACCGGGTTGACCTTGCCCGGCATGATCGACGAGCCGGCCTGCCGCGCCGGCAGCCGGATCTCGCCGAAGCCGGCCTGCGGGCCGCTGGACAAAAGGCGCAGGTCGTTGCAGGTCTTGCTGAGCTTGGTCGCGACGCGCTTGAGCACGCCCGACAGTTGCACGAAGGCGCCGGTGTCCTGCGTGGCTTCGATCAGGTTGGCGGCCTGCTTGAGCGGCACG
Source organism: Variovorax sp. PAMC26660 (assembly GCF_014302995.1). Classification (NCBI taxonomy): domain Bacteria; kingdom Pseudomonadati; phylum Pseudomonadota; class Betaproteobacteria; order Burkholderiales; family Comamonadaceae; genus Variovorax; species Variovorax sp. PAMC26660. The sequence continues at coordinate 3,406,196 of NZ_CP060295.1, read as the reverse complement.
CCGGTCTGCTCGGCCAGGTACTGGCAGGCCAGGTTGGCATAGCCGAGCGGCGCGTTGATGCCGGTGCCGATGGCAGTGGCGCCGAGGTTGATTTCCTCGATCAGCGCGCGAGCCTCGCCAAGGCGGGCCTCGTCTTCCCCGATCATGATGGCGTAGGTCAGGAACTCCTGGCCCAGCGTCATGGGCACCGCGTCTTGCAGTTGCGTGCGGCCGATCTTGAGGACGTCCTTGAACTCCAGCGCCTTGGCCTCGAAGCTGCGGCGCAGCGCGGCCATGGCTTCGAGCAGCCGTCCGATGGCGAACCACAGCGCCAGCCGCACCGCCGTCGGATACACGTCGTTGGTGCTCTGCGAGGCGTTGACGTGGTCGTTGGGGTGCAGCACGTCGTAGCGCCCCTTCTCGTGGCCCAGCTTCTCCAGCGCGAGGTTGCAGATGACCTCGTTGGCGTTCATGTTGGTCGAGGTGCCGGCGCCGCCCTGGATCACGTCGACCACGAATTCACCGAGCAGCTTGCCGTCGATGAGGTCCTCGCAGGCCAGGATGATCGCGGCGGCGCGGTCGCGGTCGATGGCACCCAGGTCGGCATTGGCGCGGGTGGCCGCCTTCTTCACGTAGGCCAGCGCACGCACGAGGTCTGGCATGGCCGAGATGCGGGTGCCGGAGATCGCGAAGTTCTCGACGGCACGCGCCGTGTGCACGCCCCAGTAGGCGATGGCAGGTATCTGCTTTTCGCCGAGGAAGTCGTGTTCAGTCCTGAAATTGGAGCTCATACAGGTTCCTCGGCTTAAAAAAAAGCACGCGTGAGACGCGTGCCGGGTGGGGTGCTTGTGACAGCGGCAAAAAACTGCCGCGACTGTAGTGGCGCCGGGCTCATGGCGCCAATGCCGTTTGCGGGGAGGCTTATGCGCGGCATTTATAGATTGTGCGGTGCACAAATCCGTATCGATAGGTCGATCAGGTTAATGCGGCGGCTGCGTGCCGACAAGATACGACCACAACGCATCGGCCGTGCGCTTGGGCTGCAGGCTCTCGGAGACGGCGCTCTTGGCGGCGCGTCCGCTGCCGGTCTTCACCGGCGCCGGCGCGGTGGGCCGCTCGCGGTAGGCGCGAATCTCCATCGTGGCTTCAAGGCTGTCGATCTCGGGCGGCAGCGCGCTCACCAGCTTGCGCGCCTTGATCTCCTTGCGCACCGCGCTCTGCGGCAGGAAGGCGATGCCGTGGCCTTCGAGCGCCATCACCTTCAGGCCTTCGGCCATGTCGGTTTCATAGACGCGGTCGAGGTGGATGGCGGTGCCCGACTCTTTGAGCAACTGGTCGACCACGCGGCCGAGGTAGGCGCCGGGCGCATAGCCCAGGTAGGGCAGCGGCTGGCCGGGACGACCGGGCAGCCGGTAGCGCGGCGCGCCGTCGGCATCGGCCTTGACCCAGGGCGCCACGGTTTCCTCGCCGAGGCTGACCATCTCGTACTTGTTGGCATCGAGCTGCAGCGGCTGCGAGGGGTGGTGGTAGGCGATCAGCAGGTCGCAACTGCCTTCGACCAGCCGCAGCACCGCGTCGTGCACATTGAGCGCGATGAGCCGGCTCTTGATCGGCCCGAAGTGCTCGCGCAGGCTGGTCACCCACGAGGGGAAGAAGGTGAAGGCCAGCGTGTGTGGCACCGCGATCTCGATCACATCCTGCCCGGCGGCCGAGTGGCCGCGCAGCATGGCGCGGGTGCTCTGCAGCGACTGCAGCATCTCGATGGCCTGGCTGTAGAGCGTCTGGCCCGCGGGCGTGAGCCGCGTGGGGTAGGAACTGCGATCGACCAGATCGGTGCCGGCCCAGCCTTCGAGCGCCTGGATGCGGCGCGAGAACGCCGGCTGGGTCACATGCCTCAATTGCGCCGAGCGGCTGAAGCTGCGGGTTTCCGCCAAGCTGATGAAGTCTTCTAGCCACTTTGTTTCCATACGCGGCGATTATGCGAGCGCCGCGCCATACTGGGCGCCCCCTCCTTTTCCCGCACTTGCCATGCCATCAGCCGACTTGCTCGAACTCAGCGCCACCGAACTTTCGCGCCGCATCGCCGCGCGCGACGTGTCCTGCCTTGAAGTGATGCAGGCCTCGCTGGCCCGCATCGAGGCATTGAACCCACGCTTCAACGCCATCGTCTCCCTGCGCGAGCCGGCACAGTTGCTGGCCGAGGCCGGGGAGCGCGACGCCGAATTGGCGCGTGGCGAACGGCGCGGCTGGATGCACGGCTTTCCGCTGGCGGTGAAGGACCTGAGCCATGCCGCCGGCCTGCCGACCTCGATGGGCTCGCCCCTGTCGCCGCGCTCGCCGGCGCGCACCGACAGCCTGCACGTGGCGCGCATGCGTGCCGCCGGCGCCATCGTCATCGGCAAGACCAACACACCCGAATTCGGGCTCGGTTCGCACACCTACAACACCGTGTTCGGCACCACCCGCAACGCCTATGCGCCCGAGCGCAGCGCGGGCGGCAGCAGCGGCGGCGCGGCCGTCGCACTGGCCCTGGGCATGCTGCCGGTGGCCGACGGCAGCGACATGATGGGATCGCTGCGCAACCCCGCCGCCTTCAACAACGTGATCGGCATGCGGCCCTCGCGCGGGCGCGTGCCCGGCGACCCCGAGCAGGAACTGTTCTTCCAGCAGCTCGGCTGCGAAGGTCCTATGGCCCGCACGGTGGAAGACACGGCACGGCTGCTGGCGGTGCAGTCCGGCTTCGACGGCCGTGTGCCGCTGTCGTCGCCCCACGCCCTGCCCTCGCCCGATGCGCTGCAGCTCGACGGCGACGGCAAGGGCCTGCGCATCGGCTGGCTCGGCAGCATCTGGCCCGATCTGCCGCTCGCAACCGGCATCCGCGAACTCGGCGAGAAGGCGCTCGACACCTTCCGCACCATCGGCTGCGAGGTCGAGCCCTGCACGCTCGACGTGCCGCGCGAGCACAACTGGAGCGCCTGGCTGCGCTTGCGGCAACTGCTGGTGGGCGGCAAGCTCGGCGCCTACCTGAGCGATCCGAAGCTGTTCGCGCAGCTCAAGCCCGAGGCGCGTTGGGAGATCGAGCAAAGCCGGCATCTGGATGCGGCCTCGCTGTACCAGGCCTCGCTCTACCGCTCGAACGTGTACCGCGCGTTTCTCAAGCTGTTCGAGCGCTTCGACTTCGTGGTGGCGCCGACGGCGCAGGTGTTTCCGTTCGACGCGGAACTGCACTGGCCGGCGGAAGTGGCCGGCGTGCAGAGCGATACGTACCACCGGTGGATGGAGATCGTGACGCCGTTCACGCTGGCGGGCCTGCCAACGCTCAACGTGCGTGCCGGGTTCGGGGAGGGCGGCTTGCCGATGGGCATTCAGCTCGCCGGGCCGATCCATGCGGATCTCGATGTGCTGCGGCTGGGTCATGCGTATGACCGGGCATGCGGCTGGGCATCCCACCGTCCCCCGGTATTGGCTTGACTCCCTCCCCTTCCGGGGGAGGGCGGGGGTGGGGGCAAGCGGCGCATCCATCGAGCGCTCTGCCCGCCCCCATCCCGACCTTCCCCCAGAGGGGGAAGGAGCAAGACATCAGATCGGGGTGACGACGCCGCGCCCCGCGAAGTGCCTTTCGACATTCGCCAGGAAATGATCGACCGACCTCTGCGTCGCCTCGGGCGACCAGCCCGCCATGTGCGGGGTCAGCAGCACGTTGTCGAGCCCGACCAGCTGCTCGGGGCGCTTGGGCTCGCTCTCGTACACATCGAGGCCAGCGCCCGCGATGCGGTTCTCGCGCAGCGCCGCAGCCAGCGCCTCGGTGTCGACCACGCTGCCGCGTCCGATGCTGACCAGGTAGCCCTGCGGCCCCAGTGCATCGAGCACTTCGGCATTGACCAGATGACGCGTCGCTGGCCCGCCCGGCGCCGCGAGCACCAGGAAGTCGGCCCAGCCCGCCAGCGACTTCAGGTCATCGAAGTAACGGTGCGTCGCGCCTTCGCGCGGCTTGCGGTTGTGATAGCCAATCTCCATGTCGAACGCGGCGCCGCGCTTGGCGATCTTCTGGCCGATGGTGCCCAGCCCCAGGATGCCCAGCTTCTTGCCCGACACGTTGGCCGGTTGCGGAATGGCGTCGCGCCACACGCCTTCGCGGCACAGGCGATCGAGCTTGCGGAACTCGCGCACGATGCTGATGAGCAGCCCGAAGGCATGGTCGGCCACGCAGTCGTCGTTGGTGCCGGCGCCGTTGGCCGTGACGATGCCGCGCGCGCGCGTCACCTCGAGCGGCACGCCTTCGTAGCCCGCACCCAGGCAGCAGATCAGCTCCACCGCCGGCATGGCCGCGATTTCCTCGGGCTTGATGCCGATGACGCCGATGGTCAACACCGCGCGGAATTTCTTGCCGTGCTCGGCAACCGCGGCTGCGCGCTGGGCGGCGTCGAAGGCAAAGGTCGCGTCATAGACCTCGGCAATCTGGGCCTGGTGGGCTCTGGAGAGCCGGTTGAGCACCAGCAAGGGAATCTTGGTCGACACGTCTGAACTCCTGGATCGGTAAAAAAGAGAATGAATGATCGCGCTACATCAGCGGTGTCGCTTCGCTCTTCTGCAAAGCCCACATCTGCGCGTAGCGGCCTTGCTGCGCGAGCAGTTCGGCATGCGTGCCGCGCTCGACGATCACGCCCGACTCCAGCACCAGGATCTCGTGCGCATCGACCACCGTCGACAGGCGGTGCGCGATGACCAGCGTGGTCTTGTCCTGCGCGGCGCTCTTGAGTTCGGACTGGATCGCGCGTTCGTTGGCCGAGTCGAGCGCCGAGGTGGCCTCGTCGAAGATCACGATCGGCGGGTTCTTCAGCAGCGTGCGCGCGATGGCCACGCGCTGCTTCTCGCCGCCCGAGAGCTTCAGGCCGCGCTCGCCCACCGTCGTTTCGTAGCCCTTGGGCGTGGCCGAGATGAAGTCGTGGATGCGGGCGGCGCGTGCGGCGTCTTCCACCTCTTCGCGGCTCGCACCCGGGCGGCCGTAGGCGATGTTGTATTCGACCGTATCGTTGAACAGCACCGTGTCCTGCGGCACGATGCCGATGGCGCGGCGCACACTCGACTGCGTGACCTCGCGGATGTCTTCGCCGCCGATGGTGATACGGCCCTGCTGCACGTCATAGAAGCGGTACAGCAGCCGCGCCAACGTGGACTTGCCCGAGCCTGAAGGGCCGACCACGGCCACCGTCTTGCCGGCGGGAATCTCGAAGCTCACGTGCTTGAGGATGGGGCGCGCGGACTCGTAGGCAAAGCTGACGTCTTCGAAGCGGATGGTGGAGTTGACGCCGCCGCCGTCACCCCTGCCCTCTGCCGGAGGGAGAGGGAGCAAAGACAACGGCTGCGCATCCGGCGCATCGCGCACCTCGCGCTCCTTTTCCATCAGCACGAACATCTTGTCCAGGTCGGTCAGGCTCTGCTTGATCTCGCGATAGATCACGCCCAGGAAGTTCAGCGGAATGTAGAGCTGGATCATGAAGGCGTTGACCATCACCAGGTCGCCCAGCGTCATGCGCCCTTCGACCACGCCCGAGGTGGCGCGCCACAGCATCAGCACCAGGCTGATCGCAATCAGCAACTGCTGCCCCATGTTGAGCATGCTCAGCGTGCGCTGGCTCTTGATGGCGGCCTTGCGGTAGCGGTCGAGGCTGGCGTCGTAGCGCCTGGCCTCGAACTCCTCGTTGTTGAAGTACTTGACAGTTTCGTAGTTCAGCAGCGAATCGACCGCGCGGCTCTGCGCCATGGAGTCGAGTTCGTTCATGGTCTTGCGGAACTGCGTGCGCCACTCGGTCACCGTGACCGTGAAGGTGATGTACAGCACCAGCGCCGCGAGCGTGATCCAGACGAACAGCGAATCGAACTTCACGCCCAGGATGGTGAGCACCAGCACCAGCTCGATGATGGTCGGCACGATGCTGTAGAGCGACATCGAAATGAGCGAGTGCACGCCGCGCGTGCCGCGCTCGATGTCGCGCGTCATGCCGCCGGTCTGGCGCTCCAGGTGAAAGCGCAGGCTCAGCGCGTGCAGGTGGCCGAACACCTCCAGCGCAATCTGCCGCGCCGTGCCTTCGGTGGCTTTGGCGAAGATCAGCTCGCGCAGCTCGCCGAACATGGCGGTCGAAAAACGCAGCAGCCCATACGCCAGAAGGAGCCCGATCGGCACGATCAGCAACGCCTGCGCCATGTCGGGCTTGGGCGTCATCGTGTCGATGAGGTTTTTCAGCAGCACCGGCACGCCCACGTTGGCCACCTTGGCGCCCACCATGAACGTGAGCGCGGCAATCACCCGCCACTTGTACTGCCAGAGGTAGGGAAAGAGGCGGCGCAGCGTCGCCCAGTCGGAACGGTCGCTGGTCGCCGGCGGGTGGCCGGAGACGGTGTGGGAGGGGGGAAGGGCTTCGCCGCTGCGGCGCATGGAGGACAATCGTGGTTGTTGTTTGTTGCAGATTGTGCCCATGTCCGATACTTCCAGTGCTGCCGCGGCAGCGACCCTCAAGAGCCTGCCCACTGACATGGAGCTGGTGCTCAAGGTCATTCCGATGCCGGCTGACTGCAATGCCAACGGCGACATCTTCGGCGGCTGGGTCATGGCCCAGTGCGATCTGGCCGGCTCGGTGATCCCGGCGCGCTATGCCAAGGGCCGCCAGGCCACGGTGGCGGTGAACGAATTCATCTTCAAGCAGCCGGTGCGGCTGGGCGACATCCTCTCGTTCTATTCGAAGCTGGTGCGCATCGGGCGCACTTCGGTCACGGTCACGGTCGAGGTGTTTGCCGAGCGCTTTCGCGCGCAGGGCGAGTACATCAAGGTGACGCAGGCCACCTTCACCTATGTGGCCATCGACGACAACGGCCGCCCCCGGGTCATCGAACAGCAGCCCTGAGCCACGGAAAACGCGGCTGCGAGCTCGGTCAGACGCCCGGGTCGCGCACCCGCTCGAAGTGCTCGAACTCGCGGTTGATCCAGCGTCCCTCGTGACGCTCCACGCGGCGGATGTACACGGTCTGCACGATGTCGCGCGTGTGGGCGTCGATCTCGATCGGCCCGCGCGGGCTGTCGAGCTTCAGGCCCCGGAAGGCATCGACCAGCCGCTCCCCGCTCACACCGCCGCGCGCGGCGGGTGAACTCATCGCGGCGTCGATGGCCGCGAGCGCGTCGTGCGCCGCCACCGCGAAATAACCCGGCCGCAGATGGCTGCCGTACTCCGTCTCGAAGACGCCGGTGAAGCGGCGGTTGGCCGGTGACTCGTGCGCAAACGAATAGTGATGGCTGGTCACGAGGCCATCGGCCAGCTCGCCGATGCCCTGGAGGTAGTTGTCGTCGGTGGCATCGCCGGTCGCCAGCAGGCGGATGCCGGTATCGGCCATGCCGCGGTCGCGCCAGAACTTCAGGAAGCTCGCCGGCATCTGCCCCGAAGGCAGGAAGAAGAACACCGCCTGCGGCTTGAGTTCGCGCAGGCGCAGCATGTAGGCCGAATAGTCGAGCGTGGCCAGCGGCACCCGCAGCATCGCGCCAACCCGGCCGCCGCCCGCGGTGATGCCCGAGACGAAGGCGCTTTCGGCATCGACGCCCGAGGCGTAGTCGGCCACCACCGTGCACACGTCGCGCAGGCCCTGCTGCAGCGCCCAGCGCGCCAGCGGCAACGTGACCTGGGCGATGGTGAACGACGTGCGTACCGCGAAGGGACAGCGCGCCGTGATGCCCGAGGATGCCGCGTTCATCACCACGACCGGAATCTTCGCCTGCGTGGCGACGTTGCCGACGGCATAGGCGTTGGAGCTGAAGTCGAGCCCCGCCAGCAGGTCGACGCGCTCGCTTTCCACGAGGTCTTGCGCCTGGCGCCGCGCCTGCTCGGGCGCGCTGCCCGGCACGTCGCGCCGCAGCAGTTCGACTGGCCGGCCCGCAATGTGCTGGTTGTGCGCCGCGAGCCAGACAGCCATGCCGGCATCGAACTGGCGCCCACCACCCGCATAAGGGCCGGACCACGAACCGATGACGCCGATGCGCAAGGGCCGCACACGCGCCAGGGCCAGCGAAGGTGCGGCCAGCGTGCCTGCGAGCAAGCCCAAAGTACGCCTGCGGGTCGGCCTGAATGCTACTTTTTCAGTAGCATCATTCGCCCACTGGACGGGCGTTTCGGGCATATGGGTCTCTTCATCTTGCACGGCGGACAGTGTACGCGTGCAAGCCGGAAAGCCCGGTTGTCAGACCTTTGAAAAGTCCGGCTTGCGCTTCTCCATGAACGCGCCGAAAGCCTCGCGGGCCGCCGGTTCGCGCAGCATGCGGCCAAAGCTCGCGCCTTCTTCGTCCATGCGTTCGAGCACTGCGGGCATCTGCGCCTTCTTCAGCAGGCGCTTGGTTTCGATCAGCGCGGTCAGCGGCTTGGCAGCGAGCTTGCGGGCCTGCGTCTGGGCAATCGCGTTCGCCTCGGTCGGTGGCACCACGCGGTTGACCAGGCCCACCTCGAGCGCGGCCTCGGCCATGAAGGGCTCGCCCAGCAGCAGCGCTTCGGCGGCGCGGTGGTAGCCCAGCATCTGCGGCACCAGCAGGCTCGATGCCGCTTCGGGACACAGGCCCAGGTTCACGAAGGGCAGCGAGAAGGCCGCGTTGTCGCCCGCATAGACGAGGTCGCAGTGGAACAGCATCGTGGTGCCGATGCCCACGGCCGGGCCGCAGACGGCCGCGACGATCGGCTTCGGAAAGGTCGCGATGCCGCGCAGGAAGCGGAACACCGGCGACTCCTGGTTGGCGGGCGGCGCATTCAGGAAATCGCCGATGTCGTTGCCGGCGCTGAAGATCGTCGGGTCGCCCTGGATCAGCACGCAGCGCACAGCCGCGTCGCTCTCGGCCGTCGCCAGCGCGTCGGCCAGCTCGGCATACATGCTGCTGGTGATCGAGTTTTTCTTGTCCAGACGGTTGAAGGTCAGGGTCATCACACCGGCTTCGGTGTGGACGAGGATGTCGCTCATGGAAATGGTCCTTGGATAAAAACGGGTCGCCGATGTCAGGCGGCCACCAGTGCTTCACGCACGAAATCGAGCCGGTCCTGGCCCCAGAACATCTGGTTGCCGACGAACATGGTGGGAGCGCCGAACACGCCGCGTTCCACTGCCTCTTGCGTGACGGCCTTGAGGCGGTCTTTCACCTCCTGCGCGCCGGCCAGCGCGAGCAAGGCAGTGGCGTCGAAGCCCGCATTCTGAAGCACCGCGCCGACCGTTGCCGGGTCGTTGAGGTTCTTCGGCGCAACCCACATCGCGTGGTAGATCGCATCGACATACGCGCCGAAGCGCGCCGGCTCCTTCATCTGGATGCCGGTGGCACCGCGCATCAGCAGCAGCGTGTTGATGGGGAAGTGCGGGTTGTGTTCATAAGCCACGCCGTAACGCTTGGCAAAGCGCTGAAGGTCGGCCGTCATGTACGGGCCCTTGGGTTTGATCTCTGCGGGCGAATGGTTGCCGGTGGCCTGGAACACGCCGCCGAGCAGCATGGGCTTCCACACCAGCTCGGCGCCGGTGTCTGCGCACACGTGCGGCAGCTGCGTCGCGGCCAGGTAGGCGGCGGGGCTGCCGAAGTCGAAATAGAAGTCGACGGACTTTGTCATTGGTGTCTCCTTGGGTCTCTTCAGTTTGTGTTCGGGTCTGTACGTCCGGGATGCGGGTTCATTCGGGGCGAGTGCGAATGACACCAGGTGCTCCCCTCCGCGAATGTCCCCCGCTTCGCTCCTCCTTTATTTCGCTGCGGGGAGCACCCGGCGTCATTCGCATCTGGGCACGCTGCTATTGATCCTGCGATCAACAACTGCTCTGAGCGCTCACGCCGATACGGGGCTCTTTTTCGCGAAATAAAGGAGGAGCGAAGCGGGGGACATTCGCGAAAAAGAGCACCGTGTCGGCGTGAGCGACGCCCTGAACAGCACCGCCCTCGTCATCTCAGAATTTCTCGGACCACGGACGCAGATCAAGCTCATGCGTCCACGCATCACGCGGCTGCGAGTGAAGCATCCAGTAGGCATCGGCAATGTGCTCCGGGTTGAGGATGCCGTCGTCTTCCTTCAGCGCATAGCGCTCGGGGAAATTGCTGCGGATGAACTCGGTGTCGATGGCACCGTCGACGACAACGTGCGCCACGTGAATGCCCTGTGGCCCCAACTCACGCGCCATCGATTGAGCCAGCGCACGCAAGGCCATCTTCGCGCCGGAGAAAGCGCCAAAGTTGGCCGCTCCACGCAGCGAAGCCGTCGCCCCCGTGAAGATGATCGTGCCGCGATGCCCGCCCTTCGGCAGCTCACGCGACACCATCCGCTTGGCCACTTCACGTCCGTTGAGAAAGCCCGAGAAACAGGCCATCTCCCACACCTTGAAGTACTTGCGCGCGCTCTCGGTCAGGATGCTCTCCGGCACGTTCGCACCGATGTTGAACACCATCACCTCGATCGGGCCGATGGTCGATTCGATCTGCTCGATCAGCGCGACCACTTCCTCCTCCTTGCGCGCATCGCAGGCAAACGCATGGGCGCGCCCGCCATCCGCCTCGATCTGCGCAACCAGCGGCTGCAGCTTGTCCAGGCTGCGCCGCGTGACACAGGTGGCATAGCCCTCGCGGGCGAAGCGACGCGCAATGGCGCCGCCGGTGGCATCGCCCGCGCCGACGATGAGTGCGGTCTTGGTGAGCGCCATGGTCACGAGCGCCGCGCCGGGCCGCCCCAAGCAAGCGAGCGCCCCCTCGGGGGGCAGAGAGGACACGAAGTGCCGAACGTGGGGGTCATATTTATTCCTTGTAGTAGACGATCTGGTTCGACGTGGCGAGCAACACGCCCTTCTCGCTCCACAGATGCGCCGTCTGATCGAAGAAGCCGTTGAAGAACTGCTGCCCCACCGCACGGCCCAGTAAATAGCCTGTGCCGACCTCGGCCAGTTGCGCCGCATCGGCATGGAAATAAGTGGTGATCGACACCGTGCCCGCCGGCACGTGCTTGGCGCGGCGCAGCCAGATGCGCGGATAGAACATGTCGCTCATCGCGGCCAGCGAGGCAAAGTCGAGCGGGCGTTCTTGGGCGTCGCGCAGCCAGATGCGGGTTTCGCTGTGGTGCAGGCTGTCGTCCCACTTCGAGGGAATGCCACCGCTCGCCGGGCGCATCTCGTACTGGTTGATCCAGGCCACGCCGGAAGGGCCGATGCTCATGCGTTCGACCGTCTCGGGCCTCGGCACCTCGGGCATCGGCATGTCGCTCTGGCCCCAGGTGTCGCGGCGCGCGGCCGTCACCACGGTGGCGGTGGTCGTCATGTTCGGCGCGCCGCCAGCACCGGGCTGCGTGATCTGCACAGTCCAGTGTTGTGTCGAACGGTTGGTGCGCACCGCCGTGGCCTGCACGTCGAAAGCGCCGGCTTCGAGCGCGGCCGCGTAGTTGACGGTCAGCGCAATCGGCGTGCCGAGCAGGTCGGGATGCTGCAGCACCGATTGCAGCGCAGTCGCCGCGGTGGTGCCGCCGAAGGGTCCGACCATGTTCCAGTAGTCGGGGCTGGTCGTGCCTGTGAAGTGCCCCACGCGGATGTCGCTGTGGTGCAGTGCCAGGGCTTTGTCGAAGGGGTGGTGCGTCGTGCTCATGGTGATCGGCAGTGTGCCTCCGGTGGGCCGCGTCACGCAGTCGTGTGCGGGACGTTGGCGTGCTGCACCGCGGTAAGCGATGCAAGCCGGTGCAGCTTGTCGACCGTGCTCGGCCACAGGCTCTGGCTGAACTGTTCGCGGAAGAAACCGAAGTGGCCGATGCGCCGCGCCTGCACGTCGGCCGGCGCAATGCGCTCCACCGCGCTCGGTGCGCCTGCATAGAAGCTCACCAGGCTTTCGGTGCCGGCGAGCGTCATGAGTTCGTCGTCGGTCATCGACAGCGCGAGCACCGGGAAGCGCACGCGGCCGTAGCTCTGCAACGCCAGCGCGCCTTCGGCACCGACGCTGTAGCGCGGGTTCAGGCACCAGCGCCGCCATTGCAGGATCACGCCGCGCGGCAGGTCGCCGATCTTCTTCAGCTTGCGGCCCGGGAAGTAGCCCCAGAGCCTGGTTGCAAGCGGCACGACCACGAACCAGAAGTAAAGAATGCTGCGCTTGAGCTTCGGCGCGTTCTCGCGCCAGTAGCCGCTGCCGGCCGCGATGCTCACGAGGCCCGCGACCTGTTCGGGCCGCTGCAGGAAGCCCGGCAGTTGCGCACCGAGGCTGTGACCCAGCAGGTACAGCGGCTCATCGGGCAGCGCGGCCTTGGCGGTGTCGATCACCGCTTCATAGTCGCGCGCCCAGTCGAACAGGTCGGCCTCGAAGCCGCGCAACGGCGCATTGCCGCGCGAGTCGCCCGAGCCTCGGTAGTCGAAGGTCCAGACGCGCAGGCCCTGCTGTGCGAGCCATTGCGCGAAGGGTTCGTAGAACGACTGGCGCACGCCCATCGCGCCGCCGATGACGATGCTGGCGCGCGGTGCGCCGGCGGGCTCGTAGCGGCGCACCGCCAGTTGCTGTGCGCCACCGTCGACCGGGAGCTGTTGCGCTTGCATGGGTTTGCCTCTTTCTTCGTTGACCAACCACCGCCTCGCGGCGTAGCGAGCGGGATGAGATGCAAGGCGCGGGTGGCGGGAAACCGGAGCGACCTGAAGGGTCGTGAGGATTTCCCGACGGGCCCCGCAACGCCGCAGATCGCCCGCGCAGTAGCCGCTAGACGCGTTCAAAAATCCCGGCGGCGCCCTGCCCCATCCCCACGCACATCGTGACCATGCCGTACTTCAGGTTCTCGCGGCGCAGCGCATGCACCACGGTCGCCGCGCGGATCGCGCCGGTCGCGCCCAGCGGATGGCCCAGCGCGATCGCGCCGCCCATCGGATTGACCTTCGACGGATCGAGCCCCAGCGTGTTGATGACTGCCAGCGATTGCGCGGCGAAGGCTTCGTTCAGCTCGAACCAGTCGATGTCTTCGTGCTTCAGGCCCGCATAGCGCAGCGCGGCCGGAATCGCCTCGATCGGGCCGATGCCCATGATGTGCGGCGGCACGCCCTTGCTGGCAAAGCTCACGAAGCGCGCGAGCGGCGTCAGGCCGTATTGCTTGACTGCCTTCTCGCTCGCCAGGATCAGCGCGCCAGCGCCATCCGAGGTCTGCGAGCTGTTGCCGGCCGTGACGGTGCCGCGCGCGGCGAACACGGTGCGCAGCTTGGCCAGGCCTTCGAGGCTGGTGTCGGGGCGTGCGCCTTCGTCGAGGCTGACGGTGCGCGTCTTCGCGATCGACTCGCCGGTCTCCAGGTTCGGCGTGCGGTCGGTCACTTCGATGGGCGTGATCTCGTCGGCGAACTTGCCGGCCTTCTGCGCGGCCAATGCCTTCTGGTGCGAGGCGAGTGCGAATTCGTCCTGCGCCTGGCGACTCACCTTCCACTGCTGCGCGACCTTCTCGGCCGTGAGGCCCATGCCGTAGGCAATGCCCACGTCGCCTTCGCGCTCGAAGATCGAGGGCGACAGCGAGGGCGAGTTGCCCATCATCGGCACCATGCTCATGCTTTCGACACCGGCCGCGATCATCACGTCGGCCTCGCCGACGCGGATGCGGTCAGCGGCCATCTGCACGGCCGAGAGGCCCGAAGCGCAGAAGCGGTTGACGGTGATGCCGCCGATGCTGGTGGGCAGGCCGGCCAGCACCGCGCCGATGCGCGCGACGTTCAGGCCTTGTTGCGATTCGGGAATCGCGCAGCCGCAGATGATGTCTTCGATGGCCTTGGGGTCGAGGCCTGGAACCGCCGCGAGTGCTGCCTTCAGCGTGGTCGCGAGCAGGTCGTCGGGGCGGTAGTTGCGGAAGTAGCCGCGATGGGATTTGCCGATGGGGGTGCGGGTGGCGGAGACGATGTAGGCGTCTTGAATCTGTTTCATGGCTTTTCAGTCCTTGTATCTTGTCTTGCCCCCTCTCCCGCTTGCGGGAGAGGGTTGGGGTGAGGGTTGTCTTCCTGCAGTGCCTGCAGGATCCGCTCGCGTACGGCATCCGTCTGCGTCAGCACTTCGTTGTTCCAGAAACGGAGCACGCGATAGCCCTGGGCTTCGAGAAAACGGGTCCGGTTCCCGTCGTAGGGGGCCGCGTCCACATGCTGACCGCCGTCCAACTCGACGATCAACTTCGCTTCGAGGCACGCGAAGTCTGCGAAGTAAGGACCGATCGAACGCTGGCGACGGAACTTGTGATCGGCCATGCGGCGATCGCGCAGGTGATACCAGAGAAGAGCCTCAGCGTCGGTCGGGGTCGTGCGAAGGCTGCGTGCCCTCACCCTAGCCCTCTCCCGCAAGCGGGAGAGGGGACCGGCCGTGTCGAGGTCTTCGCTCATGGTCCTTGCGAGCGTCAGTTGCGAACTGGCTTGCCGGTGCTGAGCATTCCCATGATCCGCTCCTGCGTCTTCGGATGCACGATCAACGAGCAGAACGCCTTGCGTTCCAGCGTCATCAGGTATTCCTCGGTCACAAGCGAGCCCGCGTCAACATCGCCGCCGGTGACCACGTTCGCGATCAGGCTCGCGATGTGGAAGTCGTGCGCGCTGATGAAGCCGCCGTCGCGCATGTTCACGAGCTGACCCTTGATCGTCGCGGCGCCGCTGCGGCCGGCCACGCGGAAGGTGCGGCGCAGCGGTGCGCGGTAGCCGGTGTCAGCCATCGCCTTGGCCTGCTGCAGCGCCACGTACAGCAGTTCGTCCTTGTTCGGCACGATCACGTCGCTGTCGAGCAGGAAGCCCAGCTTTTTCGAGTCAAGCGCGCCGGTGCCGACCTTTGCCATCGCCGCTGAGGTGAAGCCTTCGGTCAGGAACGGCAGCAGGTCGGTGCCCGTCGAGGCCGATGCGTTCTCGGCCGCGCGACGTGCGATGTACGTCAGGCCGCCCGCGCCGGGGATCAGGCCCACGCCGACTTCGACCAGGCCGATGTAGCTTTCCATCGCCGCCACGCGCTTGGCCGAGTACACGGCCAGTTCGCAACCGCCGCCCAGTGCCAGGCCGCGCACGGCCGACACCACCGGCACGCTGGCGTAGCGGATCTTGAGCATCACGTTCTGCAGTTCTTCTTCAGCGCCTTCGACCGCGCCGATGCCCGCGACCACGAAGGCCGGCAGCATCGCCTGCAGGTCGGCGCCGACCGAGAACATCTCGTCGGGCGACCAGATCACCAGGCCCTTGTATTCGGCTTCCGCCAGATCGACCGCAGCACCCAGCGCTTCGGCCACATCGGGGCTGATGGCGTGTATCTTCGAGTGGATGCTCGCGATGAGCACTTCGCCGTCGAGCGTCCAGACGCGCACATCGCCTTCGTCGCTGATCGTGGTGCCGGCCTTGTTGGCATCGGCTGCATTTGCACCGAGCACGCTCTCGGGGAACAGTTGGCGGTCATGCACCGGCAGCCTACGCTGCGGCACGAACTTGTTCTGCGAAGCGCTCCAGGAGCCTTCTGGCGTGTGCACGCCACCAGCTTGCGCCACCGGTCCTTCAAACACCCACTTGGGCAGCGGCGCAGTGCTCAGCGCCTTGCCCGCATCGATGTCTTCCTGGATCCACTTGGCAACCTGTGCCCAGCCGGCTTCCTGCCACAGCTCGAACGGGCCCTGCTTCATGCCGAAGCCCCAGCGCATCGCAAAGTCGATGTCGCGTGCGCTCTCGGCGATCTCGGCCAGGTGCACGGCGGCGTAGTGGAAGCCGTCGCGCAGGATGGCCCAGAGGAACTGGCCTTGCGGCCCTTCGCTCTCGCGCAGCAGCTTCAGACGTTCGCCTGCGGGCTTCTTCAGCATGCGGCCGTACACCTCGTCGGCCTTGGCGCCGGCGGGCACGTACTCGCCGCTCTTCAGGTCGAAGCGCAGGATGTCGCGGCCGACCTTCTTGAAGAAACCGGCCTTGGTCTTCTGGCCCAGGTTGCCCAGCTCGAGCAGCTTCGCAAGCACCGGCGGCGTCGCGAAGTTGGCGTAGAACGGATCGGTCTCTGCGTTCAGGTTGTCCTGCAGCGTCTTCACGACATGGGCCATGGTGTCCAGGCCCACCACGTCGGCGGTGCGGAAAGTGCCCGAGCTGGCACGGCCCAGCTTCTTGCCCGTGAGGTCGTCCACCACGTCAGGCGTGAGACCGAACTTCTCGACTTCCTTCAGCGTGGCCAGCATGCCGGCGATGCCGACACGGTTGGCGATGAAGTTGGGCGTGTCGTGCGCGCGCACCACGCCCTTGCCGAGCGTGCTGGTGACAAAGGCTTCGAGGTCGTCGAGCACCTGGGGCTGCGTGGTGGGCGTGTTGATCAGCTCCACCAGGAACATGTAGCGCGGCGGGTTGAAGAAGTGAATGCCGCAAAAGCGCGGCTTCAGCGCTTCGGGCAACGCTTCGCTGAGCTTGGTGATCGACAGGCCCGAGGTGTTGGAGGCCAGGATCGAATGCTTGGCGACGTGCGGCGCGATCTTCTTGTACAGATCGAGCTTCCAGTCCATGCGCTCGGCAATGGCTTCGATGATGAGGTCGCACTCGCCGAGCTTGGCGAGGTCGTCCTCGTAGTTGGCCTGTTCGATCAGCACGGCATCGGCCACGTCGCCGAGCGGCGCGGGCTTGAGCTTCTTGAGGTTGTCGATGGCGCGCGTGACGATGCCGTTCTTCGGGCCTTCTTTTGCGGCCAGGTCGAACAGCACGACAGGCACGCGCACGTTGACGAGGTGGGCCGCAATCTGCGCGCCCATCACGCCGGCGCCGAGCACGGCGACCTTCTTCACTTGAAATCGGGACATGTTGCTTGGTATTTCTTGGATAGGTTGCGCGCAGGCTTACTGCACGCGGTTCCAGGTTTGGGTGCGCCAGAAGGGGCCCAGATAGCCGCGCACTTCGAGCTTCTTGCCGCCTTCGATGGGCGTGAAGCTCGCGCGGTATTCCTTGCCGTTCTCGGGGTCGAGGATCTTTCCGCCTTCCCAGACGTCCTTGCCCTCGGCCTTCTTGCCACCACGGATGATGTCCAGGCCCGTGATGAGCTTGTCCTTGCGGTCGTCGCTGCATTCCACGCAGACCGCATCGGGCTTGGTGTCCTTCTTCAACGACTTCTCGATGCGCCCGAGCAGCGCGCCGTTGGCCTCCCCGATGCGGATCTCGGCCTTGACTTCGCCGGTTTTGTCATCGACGTTGCGCCACAGCCCCACCGGGGTGCTCTGGGCCATGGCTGAAACGGCAACGACGGAGGTGGCGGCGAAAACGATGGCTGCAACGAAGGTGGCTTTCATGTTCGGCTCCGAAAGAAGGTGGAAAGAAGAAAGGACGTTGGCGACGGATTCAGGCCAGCGCTGCGTCGGTGTCCATCAACACCTTGCTGCCGTTGCGGGCCGTGCGCATCAGCGTCAGGGTCTCGGGGAACAGCTTGGCGAAGTAGAAGCGCGCGGTCTGCAGCTTGGCAACGTAGAACGGGTCTGTGTTGCCGGCTGCGATCTCGCGCAGCGCGACCTGGGCCATGCGTGCGAACAGGTAGCCGAACACGAAGTGGCCGGCCACGCGCAGGTAGTCCACCGCGGCGGCGCCGACTTCGTCGGGGTTCTGGAAGCCCTTGAAGCCGATCTCGGTGGTGAACTTGGTGAGCTGGTCGCCCAGCATCGCGATCGGGTTGATGAACTCGGCCATCTTCTCGTTCACGCCTTCTTCTTCCACCAGCTTGCCCACGAGCTTGCCGAACTTCTTGAGCGACGCGCCGTTGTTGCCCAGGATCTTGCGGCCCAGCAGGTCCAGCGACTGGATGGTGTTGGTGCCTTCATAGATCATGTTGATGCGGTTGTCGCGCACGAACTGCTCCATGCCCCATTCCTTGATGAAGCCATGGCCGCCAAAGACCTGCATGCAGGCGTTGGTGGCGATGTGGCCGTTGTCGGTGATGAAGGCCTTGACGATGGGCGTGAGCAGCGCGACCAGCTCGCCGCTGTCCTTGCGCACCTTCTCGTCAGGATGGTTGTGCTCCTTGTCGAGCAGCAGCGTGCAGAAAATTTGCAGCGCGCGGCCGCCTTCGGCGAAGGCCTTGGCGGTGAGCAGCATCTTGCGCACGTCGGGGTGCACGATGATGGGGTCGGCTTCCTTGTCCTTGGCCTTCACGCCCGAGAGCGAGCGCATCTGGAGGCGGTCCTTGGCATAGGCCAGTGCGTTCTGGTAGGCCACTTCGGTCAGGCCCAGCGACTGGTTGCCCACGCCCAGGCGCGCGGCGTTCATCATCACGAACATCGCGGCCAGGCCCTTGTTGGGCTCGCCCACCAGCGTGCCGGTGGCGCCTTCGATCACGATCTGCGCGGTGGCGTTGCCGTGGATGCCCATCTTGTGCTCCAGGCCGGCGCAGAAGATCGGGTTGCGGCCGCCGAGCGAGCCGTCGGCCTTCACATGGAACTTGGGCACCACGAATAGGCTGATGCCCTTGCTGCCCTTGGGCGCATCGGGCAGGCGGGCCAGCACCAGGTGAATGATGTTGTCCGTCATGTCGTGCTCGCCGGCCGAGATGAAGATCTTGCTGCCGGTGATGCGGTAGGTGCCGTCGGCCTGGGGTTCGGCCTTGGTGCGCAGCAGGCCCAGGTCGGTGCCGCAATGGGGTTCGGTCAGGCACATGGTGCCGGTCCATTCGCCGCTCGTGAGCTTGGGCAGGTAGGTCTTCTTCTGTTCTTCGGTGCCGTGAGCCTTGAGCGCTTCGTACGCGCCGTGCGAGAGGCCGGGGTACATGGTCCAGGCCTGGTTGGCGCTGTTGAGCATCTCGAACAGGCACTGGTTGACCACGAACGGCAGGCCCTGGCCGCCGAAGGCCGGGTCGCACGACAGCGCGGGCCAGCCGCCTTCGACGTACTTGGCGTAGGCGTCCTTGAAGCCCTTGGGCGTCTTGACTTCGTGCGTGGCCTTGTCGAGCGTGCAGCCTTCTTCGTCGCCGCTGATGTTCAGCGGAAAGGTCACTTCGGCGGCGAACTTGCCGGCCTCTTCGATCACCGCGTTGATGGTGTCGGCATCGGTCTCGGCATGGGCCGGCAGCGCCTTGAGTTCTTCGGTGACGTTGAGCACTTCGTGCAGCACGAACTGCATGTCGCGCACGGGTGGGTTGTAGGTAGGCATCCGGAACTCTCCTGGTCGAAGCTGGGTAAAAAGGAAAAGAGAAAACGAAAAGGGGGCGGCCCGCCCGCTCAGCGCACGGGCTTGAGGCGGCGGGCGGCGGGCGCTGCGGCGGCCTCGGCCTTCGGGGCGTTGGGCGTGGCACTGCGCGCGAGGATGTTGTCGAAGCCGATGTTGGCGCGGCCGATGGAGCCGGGCACCTGCAGGAAGCGCGCCTCGTAGTGCAGCGCGAGGATCAGGCCGTGGATCTCGAACGCGACCTGGCGTTCGTCGGCGTCGGCACGCAGATGGTCTTCGGTCTGCGACTGCACGATGGCGCGCAGCACGGCGGCCTGCCAGATGCTGACCGACTCGACCAGCGCGTCGCGCACGGGGCCCGGCCGGTCATCGAACTCGGAGGCACCGCTGATGTAGATGCAGCCCGAGTCGATTTCGGTCGAGGTGCGCTTCATCCAGTTGGCGAACATGGCGCGCAGTCGCGGCAGGCCGCGCGGCGCCTTGAGCGCGGGAAAGAACACCTCTTGCTCGAAACGTGCGTGATACTCGCGCACCACCGAAATCTGCAGTTCCTCGCGCGAACCGAAGTGGGCGAAGACGCCCGACTTGCTCATCTTGGTGATCTCGGCCACCGCGCCGATGGACAGGCCCTCGAGCCCGATCTGTGCGGCCAACGCCAGCGCGGCGTCGACGATCACGGCCTTGGTTTGCTGGCCCTTCTGGGCAGCCCGGACTGGCTTGGCGGGAACGGCTGTGGCAGACATCGTGGAATTTCCAGACAAAAACGAACGGTCGTTCTATTTTGCAGGGGCTTTGCACTTTTGGCTGCCAAAGACCTTCAGTTTATGAAGGTCAAATCGAAGCAAAAACGAAAGATGCGCCTCGCACGCGAAGTGCAGGCGCTCTTGCCTTCGGGCCGTCATCGGCCCGGACAAACGTCAGAACTCTTGCGACACCGGCCGCAGCACCACCTCGTTGATGTCCACGTTCGCCGGCTGCTCTACCGCGTAGACGATGGCGCGTGCCACCGAGTCGGCGGGGATCTGGTTGGCGTCGTAGAAGGCCTTCACGCCGGCTGCGCTCTCGGCGTCGCTGCTGCCGAACTTCAGTTCCGACTCGACCGCGCCGGGCGACACGATGGTCACGCGCACGCCGCTGTTGCCGACTTCCACGCGCAGCCCCTCGGAGATGGCGCGCACCGCATGCTTGGTCGCGCTGTAGACCGTGCCGATCGGCGTGAACACCTTCAGCCCGGCGATGGACGCCACGTTGACGATGTGCCCGCTGCCCTGCGCCTGCATGCGCGGCAGCACCGCGGCAATGCCGTAGAGCACGCCCTTGATGTTGACGTCGATGGTGCGGTCCCACTCGTCGACCTTGAGCTTGTCGATGGGCGACAGCGGCATCACGCCCGCGTTGTTGACCAGCACGTCGATGCGGCCGAAGGCTTCGACGGTGGCTGCGGCGAGCTTTTCGAGGTCGGCGCGCCTGGCCACGTCGGTGGCGACGGCGATGGCTTCGCCGCCGGCTTCGCGGATCTCGGCGACGACCTTGTCGAGCCGGTCGGTGCGGCGCGCTGCAAGCACCACCTTCGCACCGCGTGCGGCCAGGTGGCGTGCGGTCGATTCGCCGAGCCCGCTGCTCGCGCCGGTGACGATGGCGACCTTGCCCTTGATGTTGTCTTGAACGGATGTCATGGGAGATTCCTTTGGCGATGTGTTGAAGAAGTGCATGCAGTGTGGAAAATCAGCGTGTTCCCGTAAATGAAGCGATCGCGACTTCAGAATTCGCCATTGCGGAACACCCGCCCTCTTGAAAGCAGCCACCTTGTCCAACCGCCTCGAAGCCTTGCGCGTGTTCTGCACCGCCGCCGATGCCGCCAACTTCCGCGATGCGGCTGTCCGGCTGTCGGTATCACCCCAGGTCGTCACGCGCGCGGTGCGCGAGCTGGAAGAGGAGCTGGGCGAGCCGCTGTTTCACCGCAGCACGCGCGGCGTGCAGCTCACGGACTTCGGGCGGCAACTGGCAGAGCGTGCGCGGGTGGCGGTCGGTGGCGTCGACGACCTCTTTCACCGCATCGACCGGCGCGCCCTCTCGCAACATGCAGGCACGGTGCGGGTCACCGCCCCAGGCATCTTCGGTCGACGCTTCATCCCGCAGGCGCTGGCACCGATGCTGGCCACGCATCCCGGCCTCACGCTGGACTTGCGCGTGGCGGAAGAGCACACCGACGTGGTCGGCCAGCAGATCGACATCGGCGTGCGCGTCGGCCCGCTGCGCGATTCGCGCTTCGTCGCGCGGCCGGTGGGCAAGATGGCGCTGCACGTGGTGGGCGCACCGGAACTTATCGCGCGCACGGGCGTGCCGAAGAACCTCGAAGCGCTGGCGGCGATGCCGCTCACCTCGCTGATCAACCGCAAGTCGCGGCGGCCCTGGCCCTGGGGCTTCAGCAAATCGCGGCAGGTGCCGGTGCCCTCGCCCGCCTTCATCACGGACGACTACGACGCCGAGTGCGCCGCCGTGCTTGCGGGCCTGGCTTTCGGCCAGCTCATCGCGCCGCTGGTCGAGCCCTGGCTGCCATCGGGTGCGCTGGTGCCGGTGCTGGAAGCAGATGCGCCGGAGCCGTGGCCGATCTACGTCTATCGCGCACAGCGCGCACCGGTGCCGGCACGCGTGCGGCTGGTGTACGACGAACTGGTCCGCGTGCTGGGCTGAATGCCCGATTGCGGCTATTGCGGGCGCTGTGCCCGCTGCCACGCACCGGGCGTGAAGCCGAACTGGCGCGCGAAGATGCGCGTCATGTGGCTCTGGTCGGCAAAGCCGCTGTCGGTGGCGGCATGCGCAAGGCTGGTGCCCTGGCGGATCAGCTTGCGTGCGCGCTCGGCGCGCTGCAGCACGAGCCACGCATGGGGCGGCACGCCATAGGCTTTCTCGAAGCGGCGCAGCAGTTGGTATTTGCTCAGGCCGGTCATCGCCGCCATGTCGGCCAGCGTGGGTGGACTGAGCAAATCGTCGGCCAGCCGTTCGCGCACGCGTCGCACGTCGCCGGCTGCTTCGCTGCCGGGTGACGCGGTGGCGTGGCCATCGAGCAGCAGGCCGCAGACCTCGACCAACGACTCTTCGCAGGCCAGCGATTCCACGCTGTTCAGCACGGGTGCGGCGTGCCAGTCGTCAAGGCGGGTGAACAGGCGCCGCAGCGTGTCGCCGAGCCGCGCATCGCGGATCACGGGCCGGGTGAGTTCCACGTCGATGCCGTCGTCCGCATCACCCTTCATGCCGGCAATGACGCCCGGGTCCAGGTACACCATGCGCCAGCAGCGCGACGGGCCGCCCAGCGGCTGGCCGTCATGCACTTCGCCGGGGTTGGTCGTGATCAGGTCGCCGGCATAGGCGTCGACCTTGCCGCGGCCGCTGGCCGAGCGCTGGGCACCGTGCTCCAGCAGGCCCAGGCCGTAGGTCGCATGCCAGTGCCGGCCGTAGTGCAGGGCACTGTCGATCGACGTGCCATACACGCCGTCCCACGGGGAACCGAACACATGGCTGCGATGGGGCGAAGGGGCCTGCATGCGAGGGATGATCGCAGACAGGCGGGCCGCGGGTGTTTCAGGGCGTCAGTGCGCGCCGGCCTTCACGAGGTCGCGGATCTTCTCGTAGTCGCCGGGCCGCGCCTGCAGGTCGGCCGGCGACACCGCCTTCAGTGCCGCCTCGACGAAGGCCTGCCGGTCGGGGCGAATCACCTTGATGCCGGTCTCGCCGAGCTTGCCTTCGGCCACCAGCTCGCGCGCGATGATCTGCACGCTGGCCCACACGGCGTCCTTGCGGATGATGTCGTTCACGATGGTCCGGTCGCCCGCGCTCATGCGCTGCAAGGCGGCAGGCGAGATCACGATGCCGAGCATGTCGTACATGTGGCCGGTGAGCGTCACGCTCTTTTGCACCTCGTAGAACTTCTTGGCAAGGATCGTGGGCAACGGGTTCTCCTGCGCATCGATCTCGCCGCTCTTGAGCGCGTCGTACACCTTGGCGAACGGCATCGGCGTGGCGGTGGCGCCCATGCTCCTGGCAAAGAGCTTGTAGGTGGGCGCATCGGGCACGCGCAGCTTCAGGCCCTGCATGTCCTTCGGCGAGTTGATCGGTTTGTTCGAGGTGACATGGCGCGCACCGTAGTAGATGGCCGCCATCAGGTGGTTGCGGCTTTGCGCCTCATAGCCCTTGCGCAGCTCGTCGAACACCGGGCTGACGAGAAAGCGCCGCACGTGATCGGGGTCGGAGAACAGGAAGGGAAAGCCCACCACGCCCAGCGGCGCATAGTCGCGCGCCAGCACGTTGATGCCGATGTAGGCCATGTCGATCTCGCCCGCCGCCAGCTTCTTGCTGTAGTCGGCCTCGCCGCCGAGCGCGCTGGCCGGAAAGAGCTCGATCTCGACGCGGCCCGCGGTCGCCGTCTTGATCTTCTGCGCCATCGCCTGGGCCTGCGTGTGGAAAGGCTCGCTGGTCTCGTAGCCGTGCGCCCACTTGAGGACGACTGGCTGCTGCGCCTGCGCGGGCGCGCCCGCGATCAACCCGGCGCCCAGCAGGAGCGCCGCGAAAAAATTCTTCATTGATTTGTCCCCACCACTGTTATTCAAATTCTTCTGGAGGGTCGCGGCGCCCTTCATGCCGAAGGACGCCGCGCCATCATCGCGCGCCGTTCAGAGCTTGAACGGAACGACTTCCTGCCGCTGCTCGCCCAGGCCTTCGATGCCCAGCGTCATCACGTCGCCCTTTTTCAGGAACATCGGCGGCTTCATGCCCATGCCGACGCCGGGTGGCGTGCCGGTGGTGATCACGTCGCCGGGCATCAGCGTCATGAACTGGCTCACGTAGCTGACGATCTTGGCCACGCTGAAGATCATGGTCTTGGTGCTGCCGGTCTGCACGCGCTGGCCGTTCAGGTCGAGCCACATCGCGAGCTTCTGCGGGTTCTCGATCTCGTCGCGCGTCACCAGCCAGGGGCCGAGCGGGCCGAAGGTGTCGCAACCCTTGCCCTTGTCCCATGTGCCGCCGCGCTCGATCTGGTATTCGCGCTCGCTGATGTCGTTGATGGTGCAGTAGCCGGCCACGTAGTCGAGCGCGCTCTTTTGCGACACGTAGCGTGCGCGCGTGCCGATGACCACGCCGAGTTCGACTTCCCAGTCGGTCTTGACCGAACCCTTGGGCAGCATCACCGGATCGTTCGGACCCTGGATGCAGCTGTTGGCCTTGGTGAACACCACGGGCTCCTTGGGCACCGGCAGGCCGGACTCGGCCGCGTGGTCCGCGTAGTTCAGGCCGATGGCGATGAACTTGCCGACGTTGGCCACGGGGCTGCCCAAACGCGGCTTGCCCTTGACCAACGGCAGCTTGTCGATCTTCTGCTTGCGCAGCTTGGCAATGGCGGCATCGCCGAGCTGGTCGGGACCGATGTCCTTGACGATGGCGCTCAGGTCGCGCAGCTTGCCGTCGCTGTCGATGAGGCCGGGTTTTTCCTTGCCGGGGTTGCCATAGCGGACGAGTTTCATGCTTTCCTTTCAGTGCATTGATTGATCAGTACGTGGAGCGACCACCGGAAAGGTCGAAGACCGCGCCGGTGGAAAAAGAGCAGTCTTCGGTGCAGAGCCAGCCGACCATCGCGGCCACCTCTTCCACCGTGCCGAAGCGGCCCATCGGGATCTTCGAGAGCATGAAGGCGATGTGCTCGGGCGTCATCTGGTCGAAGATGGCCGTCTTCACCGCCGCGGGCGTCACGCAGTTCACGCGGATGCCGGTGTCGGCCAGTTCCTTGCCGAGCGACTTGGTCAGGCCGATGACGGCCGCCTTGCTGGCGCTGTAGGCGCTGGCGTTGGGGTTGCCGTCTTTCCCTGCGACAGAGGCGATGTTGACGATGCGGCCGTAGCCCCGGTCGCCCTGCTTGCGCATCTGCGCGACCACTTCGCGGCAGCACAGGAACACGCCGTTGATGTTGACGTCCATCACCTGGCGCCAGTCGTCCACCGGGTAGTCCCACAGCTTGGTGTTGGGCCCGGTGATGCCGGCGCTGTTGACCAGCGCATCGATGTGCGGCACCTGCGCCAGCGTGGCCGCCACGGCTTTTGCAACGGAAGGCTGCTGCGACACATCGACCTTCAGCGCAAAGGCCTTGTCGCCGAGCGATTGCGCCGCCTGATTGGCGGCGGCTTCGTCGCGGTCCCACAGCGTGACGCTGCCGCCCGAAGCCACCAGCCGCTGCGCGATGCCGAAGCCCAGGCCCGTGGCGCCGCCGGTGACGACCGCATGCCGGCCTGCGAAGTCGAGCTGGTTCATATGGTCAGGCCGCCATCGACGGTGAAGTACTGGCCGGTGGCGAAGATCGATTCGTCGCTGGCCAGGAACACCACGACCGGTGCGATCTCTTCGGCCTGCGCGAGCCGGCCCATCGGCTGGCGCGCGATGAAGGCCTTGCGGGCTTCTTCGGGGTCGGCGTTGGCGTTGATGCGGTCGCCCAGCGAAGGCGTGTCGACCGTGCCCGGGCACACCGCATTGCAGCGGATGCCCTTGGTCACGTAGTCGGCCGCCACGCTCTTGGTGAGCCCGAGCACCGCCGCCTTGGTGGTGCCGTAGACAAAGCGATTAGGCAGACCCTTCATGCTGGAGCACACGCTCGCCATGTTGATGATGCTGCCGCGCCCCGCCGCCAGCATGCCGGGCAGCACGGCCTGGATGGTCCACATCTGGGCGCGCACGTTGAGGCTGAAGGCGAACATCAGTTCGTCGTCGCTCGCCTGCTCGATGGTGCCGTTGTGCACCACGCCCGCGCAGTTGAAGAGCACGTCGAGCGTGGGCAGTTGCGCCGCCAGCGCGCCGATGGCCGCCTTGTCGAGCACATCGAGCTTCAGGGCCGTGACGTTGGCCACGCCGGCATAGCGTTCAAGCAGCGTCTCGTTGACGTCGGTGGCCCAGACGCGCGCGCCTTCGGCCGCGAGCGCCAGCACGCTGGCATGGCCGATGCCCTGGCCGGCGGCAGTGACCAGCGCGGTTTTTCCCTTCAGTCTCATCGTGTCTCCTGCATGCGAATGTGCCTTGGCGGCCGGCGAATTCGGGTTAGGCCCAATGGGTGGCGCGGACGGTGTATCGTATTCTGAATTGGCCTTACCACTTGTCCAATTCAGGACAACCCTTAACTCCTTCGACCTCGTGCCGCTCCAGACCGTAGAACCCCAGCGCCTTTATCGCCAGATTGCCGATCAGCTCCGGGGGCTGATCGGCAAGGGCGAGTTCGATGTCGGCGCGCGCATTCCCGCCGAGCGCGACCTCGCCAAACAGTTGGGCGTGAGCCGGCCGTCGGTGCGCGAGGCGCTGATCGCGCTGGAGGTGGAAGGCTGGGTCGAGATCCGCACCGGCTCGGGCGTGTATGTGCTCGATCGCTCGCACCGCACCAGTACGCCCGCGAGCGGCACCGAGTGGGGCCCGCTCGAAATCATCCGGGCGCGCCGCATGGTGGAAGGCGAGACCGCCGCCACGGCCGCCCAGCATGGCAAGCGCAAGGACGTGGACGCCATGCGCCGCGCGATCCAGATGATGCGCGAGCTGGCCGCGCGCAACGAGGTGCCGCACGAGGGCGACCGCGCCTTTCACCTGGCCATCGTCAACGCCTGCGGCAACGTGGTGCTGACCGAAACCGTGCAGGCCTTCTGGGAGTCGCGGCAGGGCCCGATCTTCGCCCGGATGATCGATTACTTCGAGACCATGGACTCGTGGCAGGCCGCCATCGGCGAGCACGAAGCCATCCTCGACGCCATCGCCGCGCGCGACGCTGCGGCGGCGCGCGAGGCCATGCACCAGCACATGGACAAGTTCCACCAGCGATTCAGCGCAAGCTGGCGCCGTGCCAAGGCCTCCTGAAAACACGCGCCATCCCGCAAGCAAACGCCAGCCATACAGCCAGCAGATTCCCACCATGACCCCCTACATCAGACTCCACCCCGCCGATGACGTCGTCATCGCGCGCGCCCAATTGCTCGGCGGCACCGCTGTCGAGAACGTGGCCGTGCGCGGCCTGATTCCTCCGGGCCACAAGATCGCGATGCGCGCCATCGCGCAAGGCGAGCCGGTGCGCCGCTACAACCAGATCATCGGTTTCGCGAGCAAGCCCATCGCCGCCGGCGAACACGTGCACACGCAGAACCTCGACATGGGCCCGGACAAGGGCGCCGTCACCAAAGGTTTTGAGCGCGACTACGCCTTCGGCGCCGACGTGAAGCCCGCCCCCGCGAAGCGCGAAGCCACCTTCATGGGCATCAAGCGCGCCGATGGCCGCGTGGCCACGCGCAACTACATCGGCGTGCTGACCAGCGTGAACTGCTCGGCCACGGCCGCGCGCGCCATTGCCGACCACTTCTCGCGCAAGACCAACCCGCAGGCGCTGGCGGCGTTTCCGAACGTCGATGGCGTGATCGCGCTCACGCACGGGACCGGCTGCGGCATGGACACGCAGGGCATGGGCATGCAGATCCTGGAGCGCACGCTCACGGGCTACGCCACGCACGCCAACTTCGCGGCCGTGCTGGTGGTGGGCCTGGGGTGCGAGGCCAACCAGATCAACGCCTGGCTCGCGACCGGCAACCTCGCGGAAGGAGAGAACTTCCGCGTGTTCAACATCCAGGACACGGGCGGTACGCGCAAGACGGTCGACAAGGGCGTGGCGCTCATCAACGAAATGCTGCCGCGCGCCAACGCGGTCCAGCGCGAGCCCTGCAGCGCGGCGCACATCACCATCGGGCTGCAATGCGGCGGCTCCGATGGCTACTCGGGCATCAGCGCCAACCCGGCGCTGGGCGCGGCGGTGGACCTGCTGGTGGCGCATGGCGGCACGGCCATCCTGAGCGAGACGCCCGAGGTGTACGGCGCCGAGCATCTGCTCACGCGTCGCGCGGTGAAGCGCGAGGTCGGCCAGAAGCTGGTGGACCGCATCAAATGGTGGGAGCACTACACCGCCATCAACGAAGGCGAGATGAACAACAACCCCTCGCCCGGCAACAAGGCAGGCGGGCTCACCACCATCCTCGAGAAGTCGCTGGGCGCGGTCGCCAAGGGCGGCACCAGCAATCTCGAAGCGGTGTACGAATACGCCGAGCCCGTCACCGCGCACGGCTTCGTCTACATGGACACGCCGGGCTACGACCCGGTGAGCGCCACGGGCCAGGTGGCCGGCGGCGCCAACCTCATCTGCTTTACCACCGGACGCGGCTCGGCCTACGGCTGCGCGCCCTCGCCCTCGCTCAAGCTCGCGACCAACTCGGCGCTGTGGCAGCGGCAGGAAGAAGACATGGACATCAACTGCGGCGAGATCGTCGACGGCACGGCCTCCATCCAGGAGATGGGCCAGCGCATCTTCGAGATGGTGCTTGCCACGGCGTCCGGCGCGCACTCGAAGAGCGAGCAGCACGGCTACGGACAGAACGAGTTCGTGCCGTGGCAGGTCGGCGCGGTGATGTGAACCCATCGACAAGGAACAGCATGACCACCCTCCCCTTCGGCTTTCTGGACGGCACCGGCTTCGAGCATCTGGACCCTCGCTTCAAGCCCTGCATTCCCGGCCCCGAGCGCGTGCAGCGGCTGTGGACCGGCGCGCGCTGGTGCGAGGGCCCGGCGTGGTTCGCAGCGCACCGCACGCTGGTGTGGTCGGACATTCCGAACAACCGCATGCTGCGCTACGACGAGGTGAGCGGCACGGTCGGCATCTTCCGTGAGCCGGCCAACAACACGAACGGCCACACGGTCGACCGCCAAGGCCGGCTCGTGAGCTGCGAGCACCTGACGCGCCGCGTGACGCGCACCGAGCACGATGGATCGATCACCGTGCTGGCCTCGCACTGGCAGGGCAAGCGCCTGAACTCGCCCAACGACGTGGTGGTGCATTCGGACGGCGGCGTGTGGTTCACCGACCCGAGCTACGGCATCCTGTCGGACTACGAAGGCCTGCGCGCCGACAGCGAGATCGGCGCCTGCCACGTCTTTCGCATTGACCCAGCGAGCGGCGAGGTCGCGCGCATGACCGACGACTTCGTCAAGCCCAACGGGCTGGCGTTCTCGCCCGACGAATCGCTGCTCTACATCGCCGACACGGGCGCGAGCCATGCGGCGGACGGGCCGCGGCACATCCGCCGCTTCAAGGTCGGCAACGATGGCCGCAGCCTCAGTGGCGGCGAGGTGTTCGCCGAATGCACGAACGGCCTGTTCGATGGCTTTCGCCTCGACACCGAGGGCCGCATCTGGACCAGCGCCGCCGACGGCGTGCACGCCTATCACCCCGACGGCACGCTGCTCGGCAAGATTCTGTTGCCCGAACGCGTGGCCAATGTCTGCTTCGGCGGGCCCAAGCGCAACCGGCTTTTCATCTGCGCGACGACGTCGCTGTATGCCATCACACTGAACGCAAAGGGAGTCTGATTCATGCCCCACACACTGCCGGCCGACGGCCTGCAAGCCACCGTCGCCCGCGTCCTCGAAGCCGCGGGCAGCCAGCCCGCCGAAGCACAGCAGGTGGCGGCCAACCTGGTGCTGGCCAACCTGAGCGGCCATGACTCGCACGGCGTGGGCATGCTGCCGCGCTATATCGATGCGGTGGCCGAGGGCGGGCTGAAGCCGAACACCGGCGTGCGGGTCAACCTCGACATCGGCACGATGATGGGCCTCGATGGCCAGCACGGCTACGGGCAGGTCGTCGGCGCGCAGGCGATGGAACTCGGGATCGCGCGGGCGAAGCAGCACGGCAGCTGCATCTTCACGCTCGCGAATGCGCACCACCTGGGACGCATCGGGCACTTCGCCGAAATGGCGACCGCGCAGGGACTGGTGTCGATGCACTTCGTCAACGTGCTGTCGCGGCCGGTGGTGGCGCCCTGGGGCGGTGGCGACGGGCGCTTCGGCACCAACCCCTGCTGCATCGGCATACCGCTGGCAGGCGCCGAGCCCTTCGTGCTCGACTACGCCACCAGCCGCGTGGCACAAGGCAAGATGCGCGTGGCCCACAACAAGGGCGAAAGCGTGCCCGATGGCTACCTGATCGACGCGCAAGGCGTACCCACCAACGACCCTGGTGTGGTCGTGGTGCCGCAGGGCAACGGCCTCTTCGGCGCGCTCATGACGTTCGGCGAGCACAAGGGATACGGCATGGCGGTGGTGTGCGAGCTGCTCGGCGGCGCACTCACCGGTGGCGGCACCTGGCACCGGCCGGCCGACACTTCGCGCACGATCCTCAACGGCATGCTGACGGTGCTGATCGATCCCGCACGACTGGGCACGCAATCCACCTTCGACAGCGAGGCGCATGCCTTCATCGACTGGCTGCGCCAGAGCCCCAAGGGACAGGGCTTCGACGAAGTGCAGATTGCCGGCGAGCCCGAGCGCAAGGCACGCGCCGCGCGTCAGCGTGACGGCATCTGGGTCGACGATGCGACGTGGGGGGAGATCGTCGCGGCTGGAGCCAAGGTGGGCGTGGCGGTCACTGGCTGATTTTTTCCCGTCGCGTTTTACGTTCTGAACGCTGCTGTTCAGGGCGTCGCTCACGCCGACACGGTGTTCTTTTTCGCGAATGTCCCCCGCTTCGCTCCTCCTTTATTTAGCTAAAAAGAGCCCCGTATCGACGTGAGCGCTCAGAGCACTGGTTGATCGGCGATACACCAACAGTGCGTCCATGTGCGAATGACGCCAGGTGCTCCCCGCAGCGAAATAAAGGAGGAGCGAAGCGGGGGACATTCGCGGAGGGGAGCACCTGGTGTCATTCGCACAAGCCCCGGACAAGAGCACAAAAAAAGCCGCTGGCCCACAAGGACCAGCGGCTTTCCCGGATCCGAAGAAAGCGAATCAGCTTTCGCTGCTCTTGTGAGCCGGCTTGCCGACCTGAACGCTCACGTCGTCACCCTTGATCTTGGCCTGCACGGCCTTGATGGCCTTGTCGAGCCGCGCGCCGTAGTCGGCATCGGCCTGGCGGAAATAACTCACCGAGCGGTCGATGATGTCCTGCCGCGTGACCGCACCGAGCCCACCCGCGATGCTTTGCACCAGGCGCTCTTTCGCGGCTTCGTCCATCAGGCGATACAGGTCGCCGGCCTGCACGAAGTCGGTGTCCTCGGGGTGCTTTTGCCATTGGTGGCTGCCAGTCCAGCCGTGGATTTCAAGCGGTGCGTACAACGGCTCGTTGGTCTGCTTGGGCGCATCGCTGAAGCTGTTGGGCTCGTAGTTCGGGCCGCGGCCGCCGTTGCTGTCGCCGCGCATGGCACCGTCTCGCCCGTAGTTCTGCGCGGTGGTGGCGTGCGGGCGGTTCACCGGCAGTTGCGTGTGGTTGATGCCCAGGCGGTAGCGCTGCGTGTCGCCATAGCTGAACAGGCGCCCCTGCAGCATCTTGTCGGGCGACGGGCCGATGCCGGGCACGAAGTTGGCCGGGTTGAACGCGGCCTGCTCGATCTCGGCGAAGTAGTTGTCGGGGTTGCGGTTGAGCGTGAGGATGCCGATGTCGGTCTTCGGATAGTCCTTGTGCGACCACACCTTCGTCAGGTCGAAGGGGTTGAAGCGGTAGGTCTGCGCGTCGGCCACCGGCATGACCTGCACCTGCACCTTCCACGACGGAAACTCACCGCGCTCGATGGAATGCAGCAGGTCCAGGTGATGGTGGTTCGGGTTCTCGCCGCCCACGCGTTGCGCTTCTTCAGCAACGAAGGTCTCGATGCCCTGGTTGGTCTTGAAGTGGTACTTGACCCAGAAGGCCTCGCCCTTGGCATTGACCCACTGGAAGGTGTGCGAGCCGAAGCCGTCCATGTGGCGGTAGCTCTTCGGAATGCCGCGGTCGCCGAACAGCCAGGTGAACTGGTGCGTGGCTTCGGGCGAGTGCGAGAAGAAGTCCCAGGCGTTGTTGGGCTCCTGCACGTGGCTGTAGGGGTCGCGCTTTTGCGAATGGATGAAATCGGGAAACTTCAGCGGGTCGCGGATGAAGAAGATCGGCGTGTTGTTGCCGACGAGGTCGTAGTTGCCGTCCTCGGTATAGAACTTGAGCGCGAAGCCGCGCGGGTCGCGCACGGTGTCGGCCGAGCCGAGTTCGAGCGCCACGGTCGAGAAACGGGCCAGCACTTCGGTCTTCTTGCCGACCTGGCCCAGGAACTTGGCCTTGGTCCATTTGGACACGTCCGCCGTGAGCTCGAAGGTGCCGAAGGCGCCCGAACCACGGGCGTGCACCACGCGTTCCGGGATGCGCTCGCGGTCGAAGCGCGCGAGTTTCTCGATGAGGTTGTGGTCCTGCATCAGCACGGGGCCGTTGACACCGGCAGTCTGCGACTGCTGGTTGTTTTCAACGGGCGCGCCGCTTTCGGTGGTGAGCTTGCGGGTATCGGTCATGGGCATTTCCTCGTGGGAGTTGTCGGTGCCCATGCATTCTGTCAATGAATGCAGCGTTGCTGCATCAGATTGACCTATCGCCCCGATAGGGGCGAATCAAACGATCAATGCGATCGTGGCGTCCAGATGCTCGGACGGCGCGCGGCGGAAACCCGAGCGCGCGAAGCGCTGGAGCTGCCCGACCACGAAGGCCGTGAGCGCCGCGGCACGCACCTGTGCATCGACGGATGGGGTGGCCGAGCCATCGGCAGCGGCGGCCCCGCGCAGCACCTGGCGCAGCGTGGATTCGATCTTGTCGAAGAACTGGTTCATGCGCTGCTGCAGACGTTCGTTTTCATACACGAGCGCATCGCCGACCATGACGCGCGTCATGCCCGGGTTGCGCTCGGCGAACTGGACCAGCAAAGTGAGGATCTTGGCCGCCTGCTGGGCGCCGGTGGCACCTTCGCGCTCGAGGATCTGGTTGACCAGTGTGAAGACGCTCTGCTCGATGAAATCGATCAGGCCCTCGAACATCTGGGCCTTGCTGGCGAAGTGGCGATAGAGCGCGGCCTCGCTCACCTCGAGCCGTGCGGCCAGGGCGGCGGTGGTGACCCGTTCGGCGCCGGGTTGCTCCAGCATGGCGGCCAGCGCCTGCAGGATCTGCACGCGCCGCTCGCCCGGCTTCGGACGCTTGCGCGTCGGAGTGCTGGGCGTTTCCGCCTGGGTGTCTACGCCGGGAGCCGCTGTCTCTTCGTTCTGCATGGGAGCGCGTGCAAAGATGTAATCAATTGATTCTCGCACAGCGCAGTAAGCACGCGCCTCGCGGCTCAGCGGGCGCGGATCATCGTGCCGTAAGCCTGGTCCGTCAGGATCTCGAGCAGCATCGCGTGCGGCACCCGGCCGTCGATGATGTGTACCGCGTTGACGCCGCTCTTGGCGGCATCGAGTGCGCCCTCGATCTTGGGCAGCATGCCGCCCGAGATCGTGCCGTCGGCGAACAGGTCGTCGATTTCGCGCGCGCTCAGGTTGGTGAGCAGGTTGCCGTTCTTGTCGAGCACGCCGGGCGTGTTGGTCAACAGCATGAGCTTCTCGGCCTTGAGCACGATGGCGAGCTTGCCCGCGACGACGTCGGCGTTGATGTTGTAGCTTTCGTTGTCCTCGCCGAAGCCGATCGGGCTGACCACGGGAATGAAAGCGTCGTCCTGCAGCGCTTTGACCACGCTGGGGTCGATGGAAACGATGTCGCCGACCTGGCCCACGTCGTGCTGCACGCTGGGGTCGTTGCGATCAGCCAGCTTGAGCTTTTGCGCGCGGATCAGGCCGCCGTCACGCCCTGTCAGGCCCACGGCCTTGCCGCCGGCCTGGTTGATCAGACCCACGATGTCCTGCTGCACCTCGCCGGCCAGCACCCATTCGACGACTTCCATGGTCTCGGCGTCGGTCACGCGCATGCCCTGGATGAAGCTGCCCTTCTTGCCGAGCTTGTTGAGCGCCGCCTCGATCTGCGGGCCGCCGCCGTGCACCACCACCGGGTTCATGCCGACCAGCTTGAGCAGCACCACGTCTTCGGCGAAGTCGGCCTGCAGGGCCGGGTCGGTCATGGCGTTGCCGCCGTACTTGATGACGATGGTCTTGCCGTGGAACTTGCGGATGTACGGCAGCGCCTGGGCCAGGATCTCGGCCTTGTCGCGCGGGGGAATGTTGAGGACGGGGTCGGTCATGGGCGGTCAGGCTCCAAAGCGGTGGACGATGGGAACGAACAACAGAAACTCTCTCAAGGTCGCAGCCAGCGCGGCACCTTGAAGCGGACGATCATGAGGTAGGCCCCCACATAGGTCGTGACGAACAGCAGGCAGAAGAACATCAGCACAAGGGTGTTGTTCCAGAACAGCACGGCCGGCACCACCGACAAGGCGGCAAACATCCAGAGATAGGGCGATGTGCGGTTGTTGCGGGCGAGCAGTTGGCGCGCCTCGTCGTCCGCGAAGGCCACGCGCACGATACGGCGAAAGATCAGTTGGTGGAAATGCAGCGCATCGGCCGTGCCGGGCGACTGGCCGCGCGCCAGCTTGCGGTAGATGGAGAACAGCGTCTCCCACACCGGATAGATCAGCAGCAGCATCGGGAACCACGGCGAGACCACGCGGTGCCGCTGCACCAGCGTCACGCAGGCCACGGCGATCACCATGCCCCAGACGTAGGCGCCGCCGTCGCCGGCAAAGATCTTGCCGCGCGGATAGTTCCAGACCAGAAAGCCGAAGGTGGCGCCCACCAGGCAGATCACCATGGCCGCCAGTTGCCGGTCGCCCACCTGCAGCGCCACGTGCGAGATGGCCAGGCAGACCAGCACGGCCACCGTGCCGGCAAGGCCGTTGTAGCCGTCGATGATGTTGAAGGCATGCGGCAGGCCACCGATGGCGAGCGCCGCGAACAGCACGGTGGCGTACGGCAGCAGGGTCAGCCAGCCGTCGACCGTCTCGAAGCCGGTGCGCGCAACGCCCAGCCCCAGCAGCCAGCACACCAGCAACGCCGAACCGATGGTCAGGCCGAGCCGGTAGCGCACCTTGACGCGCTGCGTCACGTCTTCAAGGATGCCGCCCAGCACCGCCGGCGCAATGCACAGCAAGGTGAGCATCGAGGTCTTGACCGGCCACGACACGTTGAACGGGTCGGTCCCCGTGATGCCGGCCGCCAGCCACGCTGCGCCCATGCCCAGCATGATGCCCGCACCGCCCAGGCGCGGCACATGGCCCTTGTGGAAGCGTTGGGGCATGTCAGCGCCATAGCGTCGCGCATGCCTGCGCGCGCGGCGCATGAACAGCTGAACCGCGAAGGCGGCGACGAAGAAACTGATGACGATCAGAGCAATCATGTATGGGGGTTCGGGAACCCTAGAATTCCCGAGCGAAATTAGACCATGCCCACGCCCCCCTCCCCCCGCCCCCTCATCACCATTTCAATCGTGAGCCACGGCCAGCTTGCTCTGGTGCAGCCACTGCTCGAGCAGTTGGACCGCCACAGCCATGCCGCGATCGCCAAAGTCGTGCTCACATTGAACATCCCCGAGCCCGATGTGCTCGCGGGCCGGACCTGGGGCTTCGAGGTCGAGCGGATCGCGAACGCGAGCCCCAAGGGCTTCGGCGCCAATCACAACCAGGCTTTCGAGCGCTGCGGCTCCCCGTGGTTCCTTGTGCTGAACCCGGACATCCGCTTCGACAGCGACGTGCTGTCGCCGCTGCTTGCCCAGGCCGCACCGGATGCAGGGCTGCTGACGCCACGCATCCTGGAGCCCGGCAAGAACGCGCCGGAGCCGCACCGGGCGCTGCTCACCCCTTTCGAGATCGTCGGCCGCAAGAAGCCCGGCTATGCGCAGCCCAAGGTGCCGGCGTGGATTCCGGGGTTGTTCATGCTGTTCCGCAGCGAGGCCTACCGCCAGATCGGCGGCTTCGACGAACGCTTCTTCATGTATGGGGAAGACTTCGACATCTGCGCCCGCACCCGGCTCGCGGGCTGGAAGCTGCAGGTGGGTGAAGACCTGGTCGCCCGGCATGATGCGCAGCGCGAGAGCCATCGCAGCAAGAAATATCTGTACTGGCATGTGACCAGCCTGCTGAAGGTGTGGCTGTCGGCATCGTTCTGGCGTTACTGGCTCCAACGACGATGACGACAACAACAACGAGCAGCCCGACGCTCCCGCAAGAGCCTGCCCACCTTCTCCACCCAAAATACCGCCCGGACATCGACGGCCTGCGCGCCGTGGCGGTGCTGTCGGTCCTCGGGTATCACGCATTCCCGGAATGGATGCCGGGCGGCTTCATCGGCGTCGACATCTTCTTCGTCATCTCGGGCTTTCTGATCACGACGATCATCCTGGGCAGCTTCGAAGGCGAGGGCTTCAGCTACCGCGAGTTCTACGCCCGGCGCGTGAAACGGATCTTTCCGGCGCTGGCGTTGGTGCTGCTGGCGAGCTTCGCCTTCGGCTGGTATACCCTGCTGCCGCACGAATGGGAGCAGCTCGGCAAGCACGTGGCGGCGGGCGCGGGATTTGTCTCGAACTTCGCATTCTGGAGCGAGGCCGGCTACTTTGACAACGCGGCCGAGACCAAGCCGCTGCTGCACCTGTGGTCGCTGGCGATCGAGGAGCAGTTCTACATCTTCTGGCCGCTGCTGCTGGGCCTGGCCTGGAAGCGCAAATGGCGCGTGCTCGCTGTGCTGGGCGCGGTGGCGGCGGCGGCGTTCCTGGTCAACGTCACGACCATCCACGCCCACCGCACGGCCGCGTTCTATTCACCGCTGTCGCGCTTCTGGGAGCTGATGATCGGCGGCATGCTCGCGTACATGCGACTGCACCGGCCGCCGCCGATACCCGACTGGCGCCGACATGCACAGTCGGTCGCGGGGCTGACGCTGATCGTGCTGGGCCTGTGCCTCATCCGCGGCGGCAAGGCTTTTCCGGGGTGGTGGGCGCTCCTGCCGACGCTGGGAGCCTTCTTCTGCATTGCGGCGGGTCCGACCGGTGTACTGAACCGCACCGTGCTCGCCTCCCGGCCGATGGTGTGGGTCGGCCTGATCAGCTATCCGCTGTACCTCTGGCACTGGCCCCTGCTGGCCTACGCCCGCATCCTGGCAGGGCAAGCGCCTTCCGAGGGCATTCGCCTGCTGGCACTGCTCGCGTCCTTTCTGCTCGCGTGGCTGACCTACCGCTTCGTGGAGCGCCGCACGCGCCGAAGCGAGAACCCGGCGGTGACATCGGCGCTCGTGGCAGTGATGGTCGGCTTCGTGCTGCTCGGCCTGCTCGCGGCCAGCCGGTACTACGTGGGCCGGCACAGCGACCCCTACTTCAACAAGATCACCGCGGCATCGAGAGATTGGAGCTACCCCGACGGCCTGAACCCGGTCGAGGTCGGCGGCGAGGGGCTGTTCCAGATCGGACACGGCCAGCGCAGGGTGCTGCTTTTCGGCGACAGCCATATCGAGCAATACGGTCCGCGTGCCGTGGAACTGGCCAAGCTCGCACCCGACACACTCGACGCGCTGTCCTTCGCAACCTGGGGTGGCTGCCCGCCGATTCCCAACGTGTATGACGAGAAGCCCAACCTCTGTGCCGAACGCCGCGAAGGCGCCATGCGGATCGCCGTCAGCGACAAGGTCGATGCCGTGGTCTTCGGTGCCTGCTGGAACTGCTACTTTGCCCACCCCCCGAAATCCGACCCTGACGATGGCGTGGAGGACAGCTACTACTACTTCGACGGAAAGACCAAGTACCCCCTGAAAGATGGCGTGGGCGTGGAACTGTCGCTGCGCATGCTCGAGGTCGTGATGGCGAACCTTGCCAAGCACAAGCAGGTCTACCTGGTGCTGGACAACCCGATCGGCAACGACTTCGGCCCCGAGAAGCTGGTCAAGGGCGGGCGTCTTGGCGACATGAGCGTGGGGCGCATGTCGCCCACGGCCCCCTGGCCACCCGAGCAGAAGGCGCTGCACGAGCGAATGCGCCAGATCGCGATTCGGGCCGGCGCCACCGTCATTGATCCGATCCCTACGCTGTGCAAGAAAGACCAGTGCACCCGCGCGGATGCCGACGGAACCCCGATCTACAAGGACGCGGGCCACCTGCGTTCGGAATACGTCCGCAAGCTCGCCACCTTCATGGATCCGGCGCTGACAAGGGCCCAGCGGCAGCAGCCGCCCCCGCAGCCCTCGCGTTAGCCGAGCAGGCGCCGCAGCGAACGCACGCCGGGCAGGCGCGTGAGGGCGCCTATGGCGCGGATCACTGCCGGCGGGCTGTGTTCGACCATGAAGATGGTGGCGCGCAGCTCCAGCTTCTTGCGCCCCCCCACGGCGGGGTTCGCATACACGATGGCCGCGTACTCGGCGAGCACCGCACTCATCTCGACCCGGTTCGGGTCTTCGGCCTTCACAGCCTCGATCACGTGGTCCATGAAGTAGCGGCCGAAGCGCGGCATGAGGTAGTCGCGCAGGAAGTAGCGGTTGCGCCTGGGCTCGTCCGGGAACATGCCGACCAGCTTCTTGAAGTACTTGAAGCGGCTGCGGATCATGCGCATGTCGAACGAGGTGCTGCCCGTGTGGATGCACCAGACCGTCACCACCTTGTCGATGAAGTGGTTCGTGTAGCCCTTGCGGAAGATGCGCAGGAACAGGTCGTCGTCCTCGAAGCCCATGAACTGGGTGTCGAAGCCGCCGATGGCGTCGAAAGCCTTGCGGCTCACCAGCGCGGCCGAGGGCAGCACGAAGATGTCGTTGCGCAGCATCTCGAAGATGCTCGTCTTGGGATGGTGCGTGGTGTGGTCCTTCACC
Source organism: Variovorax sp. PAMC26660 (assembly GCF_014302995.1). NCBI lineage: Bacteria > Pseudomonadati > Pseudomonadota > Betaproteobacteria > Burkholderiales > Comamonadaceae > Variovorax > Variovorax sp. PAMC26660. The sequence goes on along the minus strand of NZ_CP060295.1, from coordinate 3,367,439 downwards.
ATCGCAGCGCGGATGATGTTGCCTTCACCGTCGGCCTCGGCCAGGTCCGCGTAGATGAAGCCGATGCGCGGCTCGTCGGCCGGGATGCCCTTGACCAGGATCTCGATGTGGTTCGACAGGTAGAAGTCGTCCTGGTCGAGGAAGCTGATGTACTCGGCAGTCGACGCCGCCACCCCCGCGTTGCGCGCCGAGCCCTGCCCACCGTTTTCCTTGTCGATGATGCGGAACGGAAAGCGCTGCGCCAGCGCGTCGAGCGCGGCGCGCTCTTCGGGCCGTGAGCCATCGTTCACCACGATCACTTCGCTGGCCGGCATCGACTGCTCGAACACGCTGCGCACCGATCGCTCGATGAAGTGCGCGCCGTTGTAGAACGGAATCACGACGACGACAGTGGGCGCCTGGGGGGTGGAGGTCTGCAAAGTGTCACTCACGGTCGGTTGTGGCGCTGCGGAATCGGCGCTCATACGGATTCAAAGAGGTCGCGCACGACGCCGCGCACGCCGCGGCCGAACTTGTCGTAGCGGCCGGTCATGGCTTCGCGGAAAACCGGCACGCAGCGCGCGATGCGCGACGCAGGCAGGCGCGCGCGGAAATTTTGGTGCTCGAGCTTGCCGCGCACTTTCTCGACCGTGGCGGGGGCCACGGCGCCGCCCAGTCTTTCGAGCTGGGCGAGTAGCAGCTCGGCTTTATAGGCGCGCTCGGCATGCGTGGTGCCGCGCGAAGCCAGCGCCTTGCGCACCTTGCCCATGAAGCTGTCGCGGCGTGCGCCGATCTGGTTGGATTCGTGCTGGCGGTAGTCGATGAGTGAATCTTCGACGGTGTCGACGCTTCCCACAGCCGAAGCGATGATCGCGAGCCACTCGTCATGCACCCACTCGACCGGGAACGGCAACGCGGATTCAAGCAGCGTGCGGCGGAACACGGCGGTCGCACCGGTCACGACGTTGCGGCGCAGCAGCACGTCGAAGGCCTGCCCGCCGTGCATGCGCTGGAGTTCGTGCGGCGTGACTTCGATTGCATGGAACAGCGTGCCGCCGAGCGACTCGCCCTGCGCGTCGACCAGCCGCGCGTCGGAGTGCAGCAGCAGCAGGTCGGGGCGGCGGTCGAACTCGGCCACCAGTCGTTCGAGACGGTCGGGATACCAGGTGTCGTCCTGGTCGGACAGCGCGATCAGCGTGCCCGTGCAGGCGCGCACGGCCTGCTCGAAATTCTTGACCACGCGCAGCGCCACCGGGTTGGCCAGCACGCACAGTTCGATGGAAAGGCCCGGCCTTTCGCGCAGGCATTCATCGAGCGCCGCACGTGCCACTGCCAGCGTGTCGTCGCGCGAAGCATCGTCGGACAGCACGATCTCCATCGGCGGGCGCGTCTGCAGGCAGATGCTGCGGACCTGCTCGCGCAAGAAGCGCGCGCCGTTGTAGGTGCACAGGGCGACTGAAACGGTGGTGTCGCTCATGCGGATGTGGCGGCCGATTGCGACTTCGCCGCACGCGGCGGCCAAGCGTAGCTGAAGTCCTCGATCTCGAGGCTCAGGTTGGGGTTGTAGGCCGGGTCGTTGAACAGCAGGTCGCCCCAGCGGTTCTTCATGTAGCGCTCTTCGCCCAGGAAGCGTTCGATCTGCGCTTCGGACAGGTCCGACGGCCGTGTGGCGGATTCGTGGTGGAACAGCTCGGCATACGGTGTCCAGACATTGCGGTAGCCGGCTTCGCGCAGGCGCAGGCAGAAGTCGACGTCGTTGTAGGCCACCTTGAGGTGCTGGGCGTCGAGGCCACCCACCTCTTCGTAGAGCGCGCGGCGCACCACGAGGCAGGCCGCGGTGACCACGGAAAAAGTCTGCAGCAACGCAGCGCGGCCGAAGTACCCCGCGTCGCCTTCCGCCAGCCGGCGGTGCGCGTGGTCGGCCACGCCGCCACGGTAGCCCAGCACCACGCCAGCGTGCTGCAGCGTTTTCTCGGGATACCAGAGGCGCGCACCGACCGCCCCCACGCCGGGCTGCAAGGCGATGCTGACCATTTCGCCGAGCCAGTCGGGCGAGATCACCTCGATGTCGTTGTTGATGAGGCCGAAGATCTCGCCCCTGGCGATGGCCGCGGCACCGTTGTTGAGCGCCGAGTAGTTGAACGGGCTGTCGTCGCGCAGCACCCGCACACCAGATCGTGCAGCGATTTCCTCGAAATACCGCAACGCCTCGGGATCGTCGGAGCCGTTGTCCACGAGGATGATCTCGTAGCGGGGATAGAGCGTCTTCTCGAGGATGCTCTCGATGCACTGGCGCACCAGTTTCAGGCCGTTGCGCGTGGGGATGAAGAGCGAGACCAGCGGCAGCTCCGCTGGCAAGTCGTAGCGCACGCGAAAACCATGCGACTCGCGCTGGGCCGTGGCCGCGATGCCCGTGCGCGCCAGATGCGCCTGCAGCGCGCGCTCGCCGCCTTCGGGGACGTACTCGGCGGGGTCCATCGCATGGACGTGGTCGGGCGATGCCACATGCCGGTGGTACAGCACCTTGGGGATGTGGACGATGCGCTCGGACGACAGATGCTCGGCGCAGCGCAAGGCGAGGTCGTAGGAAGCCGCTTCACCGAAACCGGGATCGAAGCCACCGAGTTCGCTCGCAAGGCTTGCGGAAAAGAACGCGAGCCTCGATACGTAGTCCTGCGACCTCAAGAGGTCGACGTTCCAGTCGGGCTTGAAGTAAGGCGCCGAGCGCTGGCCGTCGTCGGCAATACGGTCTTCGTCGGTGTAGATCAGCGCCGCCTGCGGATTGCCCACTGCCGCATCGGCGACGCGCCACAAGGTATCGGGGGCGAGCGCATCGCGCGCATCGCAACAAGCCAGCCAGTCGGCGACAAGGGCCATCGGCGGTTGCACCAACAGCTCGATGCGGGCGTCGACGCTTGCCTGGCTCTCCAGCCATTCCCGGGTCTGCGCCGATAGCGCCGCGTGAACGACCAAAGACAAATGCCAGTGCGGATAGACCTGTGCACGCACGGAGGCCACAGCGCGCTCCAGCGCCTGGTGCGACGAGTCCGCCACCGCCATCACCAACGCAAAGATGGGCGTACCCGGCCATTGTTCGGCCTGCGCCTTGAGCTCCTGGCGTGCCTCCGATGTCAGCGGCGATTCGTAGCGCTTGAGCCATTCGCGGTACTGAAAGCGGTCAGCACGCGAGGCATCCGCCATCAATGGCGGACCGTCACCACGCAGCAGCACGCGCACCGAGCGCGCAACGCCGCGCACACCCGATTGCCGAAAGATCTGCAGGGCTCGGCGAGCCGCGCCGCCGAGGCCGCCGCCTTTGTAGAGAGCGTTGGGAATGAAGGCCAGCGCCCGCCAGAGACGGTTGCGCTGAGGTGGGGTGGAGGCGTTCATACTCGCACTCCGGTTGCGGCGCTATCGCCCGACACATGCCGTGGCGGCCATGCGAGGCGGAAGTCCTCGGTGTCGAGGTCCAAGTTGGAGTTGTAGGCGGGGTCGTTGCCAAGCAGGCCTGCCCAGCGGGTCGTCATGTAGCCCTCTTCTCGCGCGGCGCGCTCCCGCTGTGCGGGATCGAGGTCGCGGGGGCGCGTGGCCGACTCGTGGTGGTAGAGCTCGGCATAGGGGGTCCAGACATTGCGGTAGCCGGCTTCGCGCAGCCGCAGACAGAAATCGACGTCGTTGTACGAAATCTTGAGGTTATCGGCATCGAGGCCACCAACCTCCTCATAGAGAGACTTGCGCACCACGAGACAGGCGGCAGTCACCGCGCTGAAGGTTTGCGTGAGCTGCGCGCGGTTGAAGTAGCCACCATCGGCGCGTGCGAGATGCTTGTGGGCGTGGCCCGCAATGCCGCCGATGCCCAGCAGCACGCCCGCATGCTGGACCGTGTCGTCCGGGTACAGGAGCTTCGCTCCGACCGCGCCGACACCCGGCTGAAGGGCGATAGCCACCATCTCCTCGAGCCAGTCGCCGGTGATGACTTCGATGTCGTTGTTTATCAGCGCGACGATCTCGCCGGTGGCCTGCGCAACTGCGGTGTTGTTGAGCGCCGCGTAGTTGAATTCGCCGTCGTCACGGATCACCCTGAAGCCTTGCAGGCCGCGCAGTTCGTCGAAATAGCGCAGGGCCTCCGGATCGGTGGAGCCGTTGTCGACCAGCAGGATCTCGTAGTCGGGATAGGTCGAGAGGGAGACGATGCTTTCGATGCACTGCCGCACGAGACCGATTGCGTCGCGCGTCGGAATGACCAAAGACACCCGGGGCCAATCCGTGGGTGCGGACAGGCGTGTGCGATAGCCGTAGGGTGTGCTCTCGCTGCGGGCCGCGACGCCGGTGCGTTCGAAGTGCTCGTTCAGCGCCTGCTCGCCGGCGATCTCGGCATAGGGCTTGGCGCCGGCTGACTGCGCCGTGCTTTCGGCATGGGCGCGCCAGTGGTAAAGGACGTGCGGGATGTGCCGTATCTGCTGTGGCGCGACACGCTCGATGCAGCGCAGGGCGAGGTCGTAGTCCTGCGCACCCTCGAAGCCCTTGCGAAAGCCGCCGACCTCGAGCACCAGCGAGCGCTGATAGGCGCCGAGGTGCGAATACATGTTCTGGGAGAGGAACAGGTCGAGGTTCCAGTCGGGCTTGAAGTAGGGGTTGTAGCGACGGCCGGTGGCGTCGATCTTGTCCTCGTCCGAATAGATCATCCGGGCGTCGGCATGCGTACGCAGTTCATGCGCGACGCGAAGCAGTGCGCCAGGCGCCAGGAGGTCGTCGTGGTCCATCAGGGCGACCCACTCGCCGCTGGCGAGCGCGAGCGCGCTGTTGGATGCCTCGGAAATGTGGCCGTTGACCGGCCGGCGAACCCAGCGTATGCGGGCGTCCTCGCGCGCGCAGACCTCGAGGATCTCGGCCACCTGGGGATCGGTGGATGCATCGTCCGCGATGCAGAGTTCCCAGTGGGCATAGGTCTGCGCCCGCACCGAGGCGATGGCCTCGCGCAGCCAGGCAGCGCGCGGGTTGTAGGTGGGCATGAGAACCGAGATCAGGGGCGGTGCGCTCCAGCGCGAGGCCTCGTCGGCCAGGGCGCGCAGAGCACCCTCTTCCCGCGCTGCGGACTGCGCGATCCATTCGGTGTAGTTGCCACCCGCAATGCCAGCGGCGGCAGGCTGCGCGCCGCGCAACCGCTGCACGGCCCGGCTGGCCCAGCGCACGGGGGCCGTCAGGCGCCAGCTGGTCGAACGCTCCATGGCCTGCACCTGATGCTCCAGGGCGCGCACGCGCGCCTGCAGCTGCGCCTTGGTCAGTTCGGCGGGGCGTGAGGAGGGCCTTCTCCCTTGTTGTGCGGCAGGCAGCGTGGGCCTCATAAAATAAGGTCGATCATCCCGAAAACTCGCGGTGAGGCCATGGCCCTGCGATGGAAAGGCCGTTGCGCGCAATGCGCGGTGCGTTGTACGACGAACGCTTGGTCACGGCTTGGCCCAAGAGGGGCCGGTAAAATTATCGCTCCATAAAGACAGGGTATAAAAAATGCGGGTGCTTTCAGTGGTGCTCTCGGGAGGCTCCGGTTCCAGACTCTGGCCTTCTTCCCGGCAAGCCTTTCCCAAGCCGTTCATGAAGCTGGGAGGCTCGACCCTTCTGCAGCAAGCGATTGAGCGCGGACAGGCATGCGGTACCGGCGACCTGATGGTCGTCACCAACAAGGACCACCTGTTTCTCACCAAGGACGTGCTCCGGCAGATGTCCGATCCGCCCGAAACCACGCTGCTGCTCGAGCCCAAGGGACGCAACACCGGCCCGGCGATCGCCCTGGCTGCGCTGCAGTGCATCAAGCAATTCAGCGGCGATACGGTGATGCTCGTGCTGTCCGCCGACCACCTGGTGCCGGACGTCGAAGCATTCGTTGCAAGCGCGAGCCAGGCGTTCCGGCTTGCAATCCAGGGCGCACTGGTGGTGTTCGGCATCAGCCCGACCAGTCCCGACACGGGGTTCGGCTACATCGAGGTCGACCATGTTTCGAGAGAGAGCCAGCCGGTCAGGCGCTTCGTCGAGAAGCCCGATCTCCAAACTGCGCAGGAATACCTCGCGACCGGGCGCTACTACTGGAACAGCGGCATGTTCTGCTTCACGGCGGACGCCATCGTGGCTGCGTTTGAAAGACACGCACCGGAGCTGCTGGCGGCCGCCCGGCGTGCGCTCGAATCCTCACGCACCGCTGGCGAGACGGTCCAGTTCGACCTGCACACCTTCGGCCTCCAGCCAGACATCAGCATCGACTACGCGGTGATGGAGCCTGCCGACAATGTGCACGTGGTGCCCGCCAAGTTCGGCTGGAGCGACGTGGGTTCCTGGCCTGCCCTGGCCAAGGCGCTCATCCCCGATGCAAGCGGCAATACGATGCCCTCCAACGTCGTTGCCATCGACACCACTGGCACGCACGTACAGGTCGACAGCCACTCCCCCAAGGTCGTCGCTACGCTGGGCGTGCACGATCTGATCATCGTCGACACGCCTGATGCACTCCTGGTTGCGCATAAAAGCAGCGCCCAGCAGGTCAAAAATGTCGTCGACACGCTGAAAGCGCGCCAGCACGAAACGGTCCAATCGCCTGCAGTAGTCAACCGCCCATGGGGGACTTACGCAGCGCTGAAGGAAGAAGAAGGCTACAAGGTGAAGCGCATCACGGTCATGCCGGGCGAATCACTCTCGTTGCAATATCACTATCACCGCGCGGAGCACTGGGTTGTCGTCCAGGGGCGAGGCATCGTCCAGATCGGCGAAACCGAGCACGAGACCCTGCCCGGCCAGTACCGCTACATCCCATTGAAAGAGAAACACCGCTTGACCAACATCGGCGACGAAGAACTGGTGCTCATCGAAGTCCAGTGTGGCAGTTACCTGGGTGAGGACGACATCGTCCGCCTGGCAGACACTTATGGACGGGTATGAGTCAAGTTCAATCCAATCTGCATCGAAGCGCCCTGTCTGACTGGTGGGAAGGCACGCGCCGCACGGACATCTGGTGGACGCTGGCATGGTTCGACATCGTTCTGCGCTATCGGCGCTCGATGCTCGGACCCGTGTGGCTCACCCTGAGCATGGGCGTCATGATCGCCGGCATGGGCCCGCTGTACAGCTCGCTGTTCGGCAGCGAGCTTTCCAGGTTCTTTCCCCACCTTGCGCTCGGGATCATCTTCTGGGGCTTTTTCTCCAGCGTGGTGACGGATGCCTGCAATGCCTTTGTCGGCTCATCCAACTACCTGAAGCAGGGCTATTTCCCGATCAGTCTTTTTGTCTGGCGAAGCCTTGCACGGAACCTGATCCAGTTCGCTCATCAGATCGTGTTGTATATCCCCGTGGCAATCTGGGCAGGTATATCGCTCTCCTGGTCGGTGCTGCTGATACTGCCGGCCTTTGCCATTCTGATCATCAATGCCCACGCTCTCGGCCTGTTGCTGGGCCTGATTTGCACACGCTATCGCGACGTCACCCAGATCGTGACCAGCGTGATGCAGATGCTGATGTTCCTGACACCCGTGTTCTGGCTGCCCGAGAATCTGCCGGGGCGTGCCAAGTACGTTCTCTGGAACCCCTTCGCACAAATGCTCGACCTGTTGCGGACCCCCCTGATGGGCGGCACCGCGCATATCCACAGCTGGCTGGGTATCCTGGTATGGACGGTCCTGTGCCTTGCGGCAGCGATCCTGCTGTTCTCCAAGTACCGTCGCCGCGTTGTCTACTGGCTCTGATCCATGGCATTCATTTCACTTAAAAACGTCTCGGTCAACTTCCCGATCTATGGCGCCGGGGCAGCGTCGCTCAAGAAGACACTTGCAGCCTCCGTCACCGGTGGCCGCTTCGGCAAGGAAACCGGGGTCACCGTGGTGCAAGCACTCAGCGGCATCAACCTCGAACTCAAGAGCGGAGATCGGCTGGGCCTCGTGGGTCACAACGGCGCGGGCAAATCGACGCTGCTGCGCACGCTGGCAGGCGTCTACGAGCCCTCCGCGGGAGAGTTCACCCGGCAGGGTTCGGTCGCGAGCCTGATCGATCCTTCGCTCGGCATCGAGATGGATGCAACCGGCGTCGAGAACATCATGCTGCGCGGGCTCGTGATGGGCATGAGCAAGAAAGACATTGACCGGCTTACGCCCGAGATCTGCGAATTCAGCGGCTTGGGCGAGTACGTCAACATGCCGGTCCGCACCTACTCCACCGGCATGATGATGCGGCTGGCGTTCGCCATCTCGACCAGCGTCGAGGCCGACATCCTGCTCATGGACGAATGGCTTTCGGTGGGCGACGCGGAGTTCACCGAAAAGGCCGAGAAGCGCATGCGGGACGTGGTGTCCAAGTCCGGCATCCTGGTGCTGGCATCGCACTCGCCGGAGCTGATTGCCAAGGAATGCAACCGGGTGATCCACCTCGAACACGGGCGGATCGTCGAGGTTTCCTGATCAGATCAGCGCGCGATCCGCACCGGATCGCAGCGCCCGGATTTCCGCCAGCCGGGCCGCGACCCTCCCCCCGGCAACGTCCAGGGACATGTTCGCGTCCGCGCTGGCCTTGGCCCTGGCTCCCAGATCGCGAGCCCACGCCTGATTCTCGAAAACTCGCCGCATGAGTTCTGCCGCGTGCGCTTCCGAAGGCTCTGCCCATTCCAGGTGAGCGTCATAGGGCGGAATGGCCCTGCCGAGTTTCACGAGCTTGTAGTCGACGGGCAGGCTGTTGCTCTCGTCCATGAAGTCGATGTTGCCCGAGAAGTTGGTCGCGATGACCGGCTTGCCCATCAGCATCGCCTCAGCCATCGTCAGGCCCAGTCCTTCGCTGCGATGCAGCGACACATAGGCATCGCAGGCATCCATCAACGAAAGCACATCCTCGGGGCTGTAGACCTCGTTGATGACCGTGATGTTGGCCGCCGTTGCCGCCGCCAGCAGTTCCTGGAACTGCACCGGATGGCGATCGCCGAAAGATGTCTTGAGCACCAGGTGCACTGACAGATCGGTGCCGAATGCCTGGGTAAAGGCGCGGATCAGCCCGATCGGATTCTTCCTCTCCATGACGCTCATCATGTGGAAGGTGAAAAGGAAGGTGTAAGGCGCCTCCTTGAGGCCGAAATACGCGCGCGGACGCTGCTCATAGGGACCGAGCTTCACGCCAGGGAACAGGGTGCGCACCGGCACCTTCAGACGATTGCGCAAGCCGCGCGCCACGAATTCCGTGGCAGCCCAGACTTCGTCGATGCTTTCGGCATGCTCCACCCATGCATCGGGAATGGAGTCGAATTCCCAGTACCAATAGGCAATGCGATACGTGCGCGGTAAACGCTCGTACAAATCGCTGCGGGCAAACGCCTGGTCGAAAAACGGCTCTGGCTGCACGTGGATGAGGGTAGTCTCGAAATCTTCGAAGCCCCTGAAATTCACATGCGTCGGATCGTCCTTGCGGTCGGTCCGCAGGTCGCGCAGGGAGGTGCGCACGCCAACACGCTCCAGGCCTTCGATCAACGCTTCGACGGACACACGAAGGCCCGAGGGATACGAGAAATGCCCGATGACATTCACACCTTGCGCGGCCACTTCGGCGGCGACCTGCGCGACATCCAGCGAGGCACACCACTGCGCCACCTCTGGCGGCTGCGCCGCGTCGGGTGTTGCAAGCCACTCGATCAGTGCCTGCGCGTGCGATGCGTCGTCGAGGGCCTGGGGGTGCCGCAAGCGCCAGTGCGCACGGGCCAGGTAGGCCATGCGGATCTGGCGTGCAGGCTCGATATCGACGGGCCAGCCCGACGGATCGACCCAAGCATCCGTCACGCGGTAGAACGCGCTGAACCACGCCGCGAAAGCCCTTCGGCCGAAGACTGTCAGGCCGTCGGGGTACAGCTCTTGCCAGGCTGGCGTGAATGCATACGCAAGCACCAGTTCGCGCGCAGGTTGCTCCGACGCTTCCCAGAACAGCCACCAGACTTCCTCGAGCCTCAACCCGGCCTCACGCCGCCCGTGCCGCATGAACCAGTGAAACAGCTCGAACTGGCCCATGGGCAACAGCCCCTGGGGCAACGTGCTCCTGATGTCGCCGTGGAACAGGAATGCCTGGCGTGCACGCGCGCCCAGATCCATCGACAGGCTGTCAACAACAATGGCCCTCGCCGACTCGGACAAGCCAAGCGTCGCGCCGCCCTCCTGTGCGATCCAGCGGCCGAACTCGCCGCCGGAACCCGCCGACAGCGCAGCCGGAAAACGCCGCGCGATATCAGGCCGGGTCCGCAAGAGATCGAGGCACCAGCGCGCCGCAGACCATTGGTCGCAGATGCGGTACGCCGCCTGAGGCATCCACACCACGTCTTCTCTTGGAAGGCCTGCGGCCTCGAGGCACGTGCGGTCGATGAAAAGATCCAGGGCCGAAGCCGGCAGGATGAGAGACCCGAGAGCCCGCGTGTCCGCCATCAGGCTCTCGCGAACGGTCGACGCAGCCGCGTCACGGAGCGCGGGGATCGGAAGCCTCGCATCCAACTCGGGATGCAGGTAGGGATCTTCGTCGATGCCCAACAGGCGCACATCGTCCGCGAAGCGCTCCAGGTCAGGCGTGGGATTCACCGTGCCGCGCGTTGCGCCTTCATGGTGCAACAGATGCGCATAGGGCGTGTAGGCAATGCGATAGCCGGCGCGCCAGATGTGCATGCACAGCGCCACGTCGCTAACGGCCACCAGATAGGACTCGTCGAATCCGCCGACCAGATCGAAGACGCTGCGGCGAACCATCTGGCACGCGCCCATGATGGCGAGCCAGTTGCGCGGATGCTCGGCCGAACCGAAGACACCCCACGAGTGATCTTCCGCGGCCCGGTACATGAGTCCGCACAGATTGATCCCGATCCCGACGCCTCCGTGCTGCAGTTGCCCGTTGGGATAGAGCAGCTTCGTGCCGACGACGCCGACGCCCGGGCGCAACGCAAATCGCACCAATTCCTGCAGCCAGTCGCGGGACACCGCCTCGATGTCGTTGTTCAGGAACAGCAACAACTCGCCGTGTGCGAAGGACGCACCGTGATTGCATGCGGCCGAATAGTTGAATTTCTTGCTGAAATGGACGACTGAAATCTCGGGGTGCTGCTTGAGTTCGTCGTAGTACGCCCAGGTCTGCGATTCGATGGAGCCGGTATCCACAAGGATGATTTCCTTGCGGTCGTAGTCCGTGCCGGCAAGAAGTCCGTCGATACACACACGAAGCAGTTCGACCTTGTCCTTGGTCGGGATGACGATCGAAACCAGTGGCGCAGTGACAAGCGGCCATGTCGCGCGCTGGGTCCCATCGGGCTGAGTTTCAACGACCGCATCGATGCCCGAGCGTGCCCAGTGTCGACGCAAGGCGTCACGGTGCGAAGCCGCTGTCGGCGTATCGGGCGCGGCCCGCTCGCATCGCCCGCCCTCCGCGCGATGGCAGAGCACTTTCGGAATGCGCGTGATAACGCCAGCATGATCGCTCGCTCGCAGGTTGAGGTCCCATTCAACCCCATCCCCTGCGGCACCATCGATACCTCCGACGCTGGCGACCATCTCCCGTCGCAGCATCGTCAAACGTCCAAAATAATTGAACGCGTAAAGCAGATCCGGCGACCAGCTTGGCTTGAAATAGGGGTTCTGACGGAAGCCCTGCGCCGACAGCTCGTCTTCATCTCCGTAGAGTATGTCGCTGTGCCCTGCCCGGCCCAAGGCATGGGCAACTTCGTTCAATGCCCCTGCGGCGAGCACGTCGCCTGCATCGAGTATGGCGATGAACTCCCCGATCGCCTGCAATGCACAGGCAGCCAAACCGCGTGCGCGTGAGCCGTCTTCGACCACGACACGCACGATGCGCGAGTCCTTGGCCAAAGTTTCGAGCGCGGCAATGATTGAAGAAGCTGCGTCGGCTTGAACCGCGACCAGGACTTGCCACCGCTTGCTCGTCTGCGAGCAAAGCGATCCGATGGTGCGCAACAACGCATCCGGCTCCGTGCCTGCCACCACGAGAAAAGATACGCGCAGACCGCTGCTCGAATCGTCGATCGGAGGCGAGCGGCGCTCGGCAGTGGAAATCCAGGTGCCGTAGGCATCGGTGGGATCGGTAGACCCGCCCAGCGACACCTCGACAGGCCGCCTTACGCGGAGCACGCGAAGCCGCTCCGGCATGCGCCATGGCGTGAGGGCCCACCAGGCCGCTTTGGCGACACGCCGCAAGTTCGCGCGAACTGGCGCGGACACGGATGTCGACATCTTCCTGAGAGGCGCAGTCACCCTCCACGAGATGGAGTCGCGCATGGCGCGCTGCTGGTTCAGCGCCGCTTCGGCACGCTGGTTGGCCTCCTCGAGCAATGCCTCGAAAACGGATGCACTCCCCATTTCAGAACTTCCCGTCCTGTTGGAGTCCGCTTCACCTGCGGACGCTTGCCGATCCTCTTTGGATCTGTTCTTGTTCATTTGACTCACACCGCAGGTCAGAAAAAAACCAAGGCACCTTCAGGTGGTCTTCACCGGCTCAAACTCGCCGTTCTGCGCCATGATTTTCTCGAGTGAGCGTCGGCACTCCAGCTCCTGGCGGGCGGACCAGGTCTGATCAGCCACGGCCAGTGCATGCAGGCAGATTTTCGATGTCGCAACGCGCGAGTAATTGTCTTCGACGTACTTCAATCCCGCCTCGCGCATACGGTCCCACGACGCTTCATCACCGTAGAGGCGCAACACCTCGGCGGCAAACTGCGCCGGGTCGTCCGTGATCGACAGATGGCCGTCGCCGACGGCGGCGATGCCTTCGGCGGCGATGTGCGTTGCCACGCTTGGAACGCCATGCGCAAGCGCCGTCACCAGCTTGCCCTTGATGCCCGCGCCGTAGCGCAACGGTGCAACGAAAACACGCGATTTCACGAAGTAAGGCGCGAGCTCTTCGACAAAGCCCGTGACCACCACGCGATCAGAAGCCATCGCCAACACTTCGGGCGGCGGCTTGTTTCCGACGATGAGAAGCTTTGCCTCGGGCGGCAGGCCTTGCTGCAACGCCGGCCAGATCGACTTCATGAAAAACAGGATGGAGTCGACGTTAGGAACGTGCGGGAAATTGCCCAGGAACATGATGTCCGAGCGAGCCGAGAACCCGGGCGTATCTCGGTACACCTCGGAGATCCAGGGCAGCACGACCAGATTGTTGAGCGGCGCCGGCAAAGACTTCTGGATCACGTCCTCTTCAACCTGCGTATGGATGAACGAGGCGTCCGCCTGCGCGAACATCTCGAGCTCTCTCTTCTTCGTGACCTTGGCGGCGAAGAGCGCGTGGGGCGTGTTGGCTGTTTCAGCCGCGCGCGTCTCCCGCAGGAAGTGCAGGTCGACATTGGCAAAGAGCAGGCGTGTCGCCGGCGCCTTCTTACGCAAGTCCTGGTAGACCACATCCGCAACGTTGTAGCGATACAGCAATGCGTAGTCGAAGGAATTGTCGAGCGCGAGCAGGTCCGCCACATCGCCCGCGAACGGCTGGTAGTAACAGCAAACGCCACGACGCTGCAGGGCGCTCGTGTATTTCTTCCACCAGTGCGGCGAATGCAGCGGCAGGAAGCTCTCGGCAAACCCCGACTCGCGGTACGCACTCATGACTTCGTTCGTCACGATGGAGCCGGAGTCCTGATCAGGCGTTGGAGTCAGGGCGTCAATGACCAGAATGCTGCGCTTGACTCGCCAGCTGGCAGCGCGCATCGAGCTCGTGCCCGGCTGCGGATGCTCCTTCAGTTCGGCACTGAAGCGCTTGGCGAACTTCTGGAGATTCGTCACCTGGTAGGCCTTGATGCCCTTCGAGGTGTCGCGGCCGTGCGTGATGCCTTCGTAATGGACGGCACGCGACGTCGGCACGAACCACACCTCGTAACCCGCGCGACGCAGCCGGAATGCAAGGTCCGCGTCTTCGCAGTAAGCCGGCTTGTATTCGGGGTCGAAGCCGCCCAGCTCATTCCAGACGGTTTTGCGAAGCGCAATGGAAGCGCCGGAAATGAAGTCGGCCTGGCGAGCAAAGCAGTATTGCGGCCGGTTCGGGTCTTCATTGCGCCCGTAGTTGTGGGCGGACCCATCGCGCCAGAAAATGCCTCCCGCCTCCTGAAGCGTTCCGTCGGCGTTGAAGAGCTTGGAGCCCACCATGCCCGCCTTGGGAAACAGCTCGAAGGCCTCGACGAGTTCGTCGAGCCAACCGTCCACGACGCGCGTGTCGCTGTTCAGCAGGATGACGATCTCGCCCTTTGCCATCTGCACCGCGGAGTTGCAGCATTCAAGGAAGCCACCATTTTCTGCGCGACGTTCGTAGCGGATCCAGGGGATCGCTTTCAATACGTCCGTGCGCGCAGCGGCCGGCGACGCGTCGTCGGCAATCATCACTTCAACCGAATATCTGGAGCGAAGCCTCGCAAGCGAGTCGAGACAATTCAGCACGAAGTGCGTTTGCCCGTACACCGGAATGATGATCGAAACCTTGGGAGACGTTGCATCAACGGAGAGCAGGGGCGTGCGCGCTGCCATTGCCTTTGCAGCATCGGCAACCGTGCTGCCGGCCTCCCGCTGCTCAAAATCAAAGCCTGTGCCCGCGAAATACGCTTGGCCGGCCAGCAGTTCGTACTGAACCACGTCGTCGGGCAAAGGATAAGGGCGATCAACGTCCGTCCATGGGCTGTCGGTCCGCACGTTCCGCGGAAGGACACGACGTTCGGCACTGCCGCACCGCACCCAATGAACTAAAGGGTTGAGCTTGGCCGCTCGCACATCGGCGTTCTCGCCGAGGTATGCGCGCATTGAGAAATTGGGGGACGGCTCCAGGCCATTCTTCCAACCCTGGACGAGATAGTGCTTGAGCAGATCCCCACCGGCAGCAGCCGTCGCAGGGTACTCCTTGCGATAGAAATCCGCATCGAACAGACCGCCCTCTTTGATCGCCCGGACATCCGCCGCAGTGTGACCGGGGCTCACGCCCAAAATGTGCAGCGCTTTTCTGGAAAGCCGAGCAGCTTGCTTGAGTTCGTTGATCAAATCTTCTCCACTTTGGGCGTCTTGGTGCGCCTATTCCATCTTGCAAAAACTCGGTGAGGGCACGATCAGGGTGCCGTCAGAAAGAATAGCCCTGCTTGTTGCGACGGAGGTCTGCCTCGACCATCATCGCGCACAGTTCCTCGAGCGTGGTTTTGGGCTCCCAGCCGAGCTTCTGCTTGGCGCGCGTCGGATCGCCGATCAGCAGGTCGACTTCCGCAGGCCGATAGAACTTGGGGTTTACGCGCACCAGCGTCTTGCCGGTGGCGATATCGATGCCAACTTCGCTGTGCTCTTCGCCCTCGAAGCGCAGCTCGTAACCCGCGGCCTTGAACGCCATGTCGACGAAGCGGCGCACCGTCTCGGTACGGTTCGTGGCAAGAATGAAGGTGTCGGCCTCATCGGCCTGCAGCATGCGCCACATGCCTTCGACATATTCCTGAGCGAAGCCCCAGTCGCGCTTGGCGCCAAGGTTGCCAAGCTCCAGCACATCGAGCTTGCCGAGCTTGATCTTGGCCACTGCGTCGGTGATCTTGCGCGTCACGAACTCGCGTCCACGCAGCGGGCTTTCGTGGTTAAACAGGATGCCGCTGGCACCGAAGATGTCGTAGCTCTCACGGTAGTTGATCGTCATCCAGTGCGCGAACAGCTTGGCAACGCCATAGGGACTGCGCGGATAGAACGGCGTGTCCTCGACCTGCGGGATCGCTTGCACTTTGCCGAACATTTCAGAAGTCGACGCTTGGTAGAAACGGATACCCCGGTCGGTCAGACGAATGGCTTCCAACAGATGAAGCGCGCCCATGCCCGTGATTTGTGCCGTGGCGTCGGGCTGGTTGAAGCTCACACCGACAAAGCTCTGGGCAGCGAGGTTGTAGACCTCGTGCGGCTTGGCGTCCTTGATGAGGGTGAGCGAACTGCCGAGGTCGGTGAGATCGTGCTCAACCAACTTCAGATCAGGGTGATCCTGGATCCCCAACTCTTCCATCCGCCAGAAGTTGACCGAACTGGTGCGACGGAACGTGCCATGCACGACATAGCCCTTGCTCAACAGGAGTTGGGCCAGGTAGGCGCCATCCTGACCAGTGATGCCGGTGACGACTGCGATTTTCTTCATGGGTAGTTGGAAATTTCTCTATATGGAAAACGTGTCGCGTAATTGTGCCGCAATGATTCAACCGACTTTTTGTGGCAGGCGCCTAAAAATTCCGCAATGGCGTTTCCACAACAGTTTCCCAAAACGCCCAACGGTCAGGGTTACTTCAGCATGGCTTCCAGCACTGCAACCACTCTGTCCTGCTGCTGCTCGGTCAACCCCACCCACAATGGGAGGCGAACCAGCCGCTCCGACTGCGAATCGGTAACGCCCAGCGTGTCGCCGCCATGGGTCCGTCCGTATCGCCGGCCGGCAGGCGACGAATGCAGCGGCACATAGTGGAACACCGAATTGATGCCTTCTTTCCTGAAGTCGTCAAGAAGTCGCTGCCGGTCGAAACCGTCTGCAAGCAGGACGTAATACATGTGTCCGTTGTGGACGCAATGCTCGGGAACGATCGGCCGGCGCAACACGCCCCGGCGCTCCAGTGGCTCGAGCGTCGTGTTGTAGCGGTCCCATGCCGCGAGACGCGCCTGCGTGACGCGGTCGGCTTCTTCGAACTGGGCCCACAGGAACGCGGCGATCAGTTCGCCCGGCAGGAACGACGAACCCACCTCCTGCCACGTGTACTTGTCGACCTCGCCGCGGAAGAAACGGCTGCGATCGGTGCCCTTTTCGCGGATGACTTCGGCTCGCAGCGCCGCCCCCGGGTCATTCACGAGCAACGCGCCGCCCTCGCCCGAAATCACGTTCTTGGTCTCGTGGAAGCTGTAGGCTCCAAAGTGCCCGATGGAGCCCAGCGCGCGGCCTTTATAGGTCGACATCACCCCCTGGGCCGCGTCTTCGACGACCTTGAGGTCGTGCCGTGCGGCGATGGCCATGATTTCATCCATTTCGCACGCAACGCCAGCGTAGTGCACCGGCGCAATCGCCTTCGTGCGCGGCGTGATGGCCGACTCGATGAGCCTTTCGTCGAGGTTCAGCGTGTCCTCGCGGATGTCGACGAACACCGGCACCCCGCCGCGCAGCACGAATGCATTGGCCGTCGACACGAAGGTGTAGGACGGCATGATGATCTCGTCACCAGGTTTGATGTCCAACAACAACGCGCCCATCTCCAGCGCGGCGGTGCATGAATGCGTGAGCAGCGCCTTCGAGCAGCCGGTACGCTCCTCGAGCCAGGCATGGCAACGCTTGGTGAATGGGCCGTCTCCCGCAAGGCGGCCATTGAAGTGGGCCTCCGCGATGTAGAAGAGTTCCTTGCCGGTCATGTGCGGCCAGTTGAAGGGGATGCGTTGGTCGTTCATACGGTCGATTTCCTTGCTGCCCCGCGCGTCATTCGCGCTCCGGGTTCTTGAAAACAAAAAACTTGAATGCGAGGAACAGGTAGCCGGCGACGATCAGGATCGCCGCTCCCTGAACCCATTGATGCGGATAGCCCAGCTTGCCGACAAAGACCAGAAGCAGCGACAGATTCAGGCAGTAGCCCACCGCATGCGCAAGCACATAGCGCATGCCGCTCGCCAGAACACCGCCCTGGTGCGCAAACGTCAGGCGCTTGTTGCCCCAGAACCCCAGGATCGCGCCGATCACATAGAAGAAGCTCATGGTGGCCGCTGGCGGCGCCCCCAGATGCGTCACAAGCAAATAGACAAGGAAGCCCGCAATGTTGGTGGCCAACCCCAGCAAGCCGTAGCGCAACAACTGCCCCGCCGATGTTCGGATCGCGGCCCATCGAAATTCATTCACGGCCTGCAACCGCAAGACCGAAGCCGCTGCGGCCATATCCATTGCCGTTGTAGAGCATGTAGCGCAGGCCGTCATGCTCGAACACGAAGGGATATTCGATCATTTCGGAATCCCAGCCCTCGCTCGAAACGTCAATGCCCGTGTCCGCAAGCCGAAGCTCCCAGTTGCCGCCCGTCGGGCAGAAGGCATACCCGATGCGATACGTCTGGCCGACCTTGCCGCGATAAGAGAACCACATGTGGAGCCCTTGCGCATCCCGGACCACGGTCGGCCTCGAATAGGCTTGCGCCACGCCGATCTCGAAAGGCACCGCCAGCCCATCCTTTTCCCAGCGCTCGCCATCGGCGGAACTGGCATGTTGAATGACGTGAAGCATCTCGCCATTGCCTGCGTCCCAGTTCAGGGTGGAGCCATACCACATGTCGAAACGCGCATCCTGGCCAGTTCGCATCACCCACGGGTAGGAGAGGCTCAGCGGATCGGTCGCGTCGGACGCGAGCAAAGGCGCCGCATCGACCATCGTCAAACCGAAGTCTTCGCCGACCTGCAACCGCCCGATATCGCCGCGCCAATGAGCGTCCGGCGGGTTTTGCCAACCCATGAAAAGCATGTGCTTACGGCCAGCGGTGTCGTAGCAGTTGCCAACGCTGACACCGTCCGCATAGAAACTTCCCGCCGGCCCATGTTCGAAAACCGGTTCCGCGTGCTCTTTCACCACCCGGCGCTGGACGATGTCGACATCCACCGCGCCCACCGAGGAACGCTGGAGCGCATCGCGTCCGCTGAAATAGACACGGTAGACATCTCCCTTCATGTGCACCGGCAGCGGATTGGCTGCGTGCGACAGGAGCTTGGGGTGGCGCCGATCGCCGGACGGGCAGTAGAGCAGGCCGAGCTTTTGCCAGTGATGCGTCATATACCCCGCAGCCTCGTGCTAGGCACCTTCGAGCGCTCGGTCGCCGCGCCGATGTACACGCCCTCCGACTCCGCGTCGGCCAGCAGCAGCGCGCCAGCGCCGATCACGCAGCGCGCACCGACCTTGACGTGATCGCGCAGCGTCGCATTCACGCCGATGAAGCACTGCTCAGCGATCTCGACGCCGCCCGATACCACCACATGAGAAGCGATGAAACAGTGATCGCCGATCACCGAGTGGTGGCCGATGTGATTGCCGCTCCACAGGGTCACGTTGTTGCCTATCGTGACAAAGGGCTGGATCGTGTTGTCCTCGAAGATGAAGCAGTTCTCGCCGATGCGCCCCTGATTGAGCACGGTCGCACGGGAACTGACAAAGCTCGCGAGCAAATACCCCAGCGCCTTGACGCCGAGGTACTTTTCCTTTCGCACCGCGTTGAGCTTCGAGTAGCTGAGCGCCACGAACACCTCGACATCGCCCGGCGAATGACGAGCGGCCAGTTCTTCGAACGGCACCACCGGAAGACCGCAGAACTCGGGGCCGGGCACGAAGGCCGCGTCGACGGTGAAAGCCACAACCTCGTACCCGGAGTCCGAGCTGAAGTAATAGTGCGCGAGCTGCCCGATATCGCCGCAACCGAAGATGACGAGCTTCTTCGTTTTTTTCATGGTGTCTTCCGCACGATCATCGTGAATTCATACAAGCCGTAGTCGTGCATCAATGCGACGTTGCGCGAGTACCGGCGCTTGCACAGATCGAACAATGCAAGCGGGTCTGCGTAGTAGAGATCGAGGCGCATCCTGTCCTTGTCCGAATAGGAAGTCAGGCAGTTGAATGCGAAGCCCTTGGCGCTCGCTCGATCCAGCGTATCGAGCATCGCTTCCGCATAAGCCTGCCACTCGGCATCGGACCGGCCCATTCGCACGTTGAAAATGCCGCTGGCCACGCTGTAGTCGGCCACCCGGTCGGCTTCGCTTGCAACGACAAAGCGCGCGTTCAGCTTGCCTTGGTGACGCTGCTCGGCCGCACGCACCATGGCTTCGGACACATCGATACCTGTGTACTCGAACGCCTTGTACCGGGGCACCAGAAAGTCGCACAGGGCACCATATCCGCAGCCCAGATCATTGAGAGAAAACGGACCATCTGCGGCGATGACTTTGCACAGTTGCTCGAAGCGAAGCACCTGGCCTTCTTCACCGTTCCAGTCGACGCCACGCGGGCTCTCACCGTGCTCGGCCAGCTTGCCGGTGTAGTAGTCGGCAACTTCGGAGAGCAGCGCTTGGCGGGAGTCGGACGTCATTTGTCTTGCGCCCGTGTTGCAGGGCTGGCTTCGAAATAAAGCACCAGCGCGCGCTCGGAGCGGGCGAAGAGCTTTTGGATGAGAAAGGCCGGGAACATGGTGACGGGATTCAGCACCACACCGAGCAAGGAAGGAAAGTGCGTCTTGAACGCGACCTGTCGGCGACCCGACGCCTTGGTGCGATCGACCAGCGAAAGATTCAGCTTGGCGCGCTCCGCCCTGTTGACCAGGTAATTGGAAACAGGCAACAGGAAATTGGATATCGGGAAGGTGAGGCCCGCGACATGCTTGAGTTTCCAGCCACTCTCGGAAACCAGTTCCTTGATGGCCGTGCGGGTGTAGCGCCGGCAATGTCCTGCAATGTCATCCTCGATGCCCCAGTGCGCTGGCGATCCCGGCACGATGCCAATCATTGCGCCCTGCGGCTGGAGCACCTGCAGAGCCTTGTGCATGAACGCATGCTGCCCCTGATCGTCCATGTGTTCCATCACCATGCATGAAATGACGAGGTCGGCCTTTCCAACCTGGTCTGCCGGGGCCTGCAGGAAGTCATGGTTGACGGGCATGAAACGCCCGCCTGATATCTCCGAAGAAAAGCGTTGCTTCAGGCTGTCGATCGTGCGGCTTTCGAGGTCGTACGACGAACCCGTCCATCCATGATCGAGCAACAGGCGCGTGATCTCGCCGCTGCCAGGGCCGATCTCGATGAATCGACCTGCCTGAACACTGCGCAAGCGCTCTTTCAGATACATCAGCTGCAAAAGTGTTCCGGGAGGCAAGACGGCCATTTTTATGGTCCTCCGACGAGAAGATAGGTCATGATTTTTTTGACTCGCGGCTGGAGAGATAAGCCCCCACCGAGGCGGGCTCCACGTCGCCGAACCCGAGAATGTCCCGTGCCTCGGCAGACAGGTTCGCTCCATCGATGTTCGACGGGAGATTGATCTGCTGCTTGAAATACGGAATGTTGAAGACGTGATTCACAGCCCGGCGTGCAACATTCGTCTTGTTGAAGCCACCCGCGTGAAACATCATGCAGTCGAGCAGGATGAACGAGCCCGCCTTGGCCTCGATCTGCGTGGCATTGCGCTCCACATGGGAGCGAGAAGGAAAGGGCTCGGCCTTGTGCGACGCGGGAAGCACGAATGTGGCGCCGTTGTCGAAGGTGAAGTCGTCGACACAGAAGAGCGCATTGATCGCCAATGGCCTCGACGAAACGAAGTGCTGATAAGGCAAGTCGCGGTGCCATGCGCTCTGGTTGTAGCCCTCCTGCGGAGGGTTCACGATACCGTTCTGCTGGTTGAGGATGAACTTTCCCTGTATCAACTGCTTCAACACCGCCATGAGATTCGGGTTGAGCGCGAGTGCGAGAAAGGTCTCCTTTCCCGCGGGCTGGGTCAGCACCGACCGGACGGTGTAGAACTCGTCCAGGCTTCGCAGCCGAGCCTCTCCGTGCGTTTCGATGTACGTCTTGCGCGCACTCTCGAAAGCATCGGAAATACCCCGAAGCTCTGCCGGCGCATAGCCGGCATCGAGCAGCGCATACCCGAGGTGGCGAACCTGCTCGGCCGCCTGGTCCGCAGGGGAGCCTTCCGGTGTGCGGTCCAACAGCCCGTAAGAAGCAGATGGGACGAAACGATCGACATTGCTCATATCTGCTTGCCTGCCCTGTCGGGATGAGCGAAGACCTGCCGCACGATGGTGTAGGGCCGGCGCTTCACCTCGGAGAATATTTTCGCGATGTAGATGCCCTGGACCCCAAGGAAGAAAACGATGAGGCCCGAAAACAGCCAGATCGACGCAACGATCGAGGTGTAGCCGCTGGGCGGCGCCGCACCCAAGAGATAGCGCAGCGACAGATAGACGATGTAGAGCAGCGCCGAAGCCGAAATCAGCAGCCCCGAATAGAACGTGAAAACCAGCGGCAGGCTGCTGAACGAGGTGATCGCGTTCACGAGGTGGCTGAACTTGCGCGACAGCGAGTAAGTTGTCGGGCTGGTCGCGTGCTTGCGAACGACCTGCTGCGATTGCCGGAAGCCGGTGATCACCCACAGGCCGCCGATGTTCAGCTCGCGCTCTTCGTGCATCAGCAGTCCGTCGACATAACGGCGCGTCATCAACCGCGCCGTGACGATGTTGCTCGGCTGCACGATGCCGGTCAGCGTGCGGAAAAGCTTGTAGAACAGCGTGCCGGTCATCTGCTCAACGAATCCACCGCGGCGCTCGGCCTGCACGCCATAGACCACGTCGGACGCGTCGGCCTCCATCTGGGCCGCGAACGAGGTCAGCCATTCCGGCTCTTCCTCGAGGTCGCTGTCGATCAGGAACACGCGCTCGCCGCGCGCCGCGGACAGGCCGGTCATCATGGCCTTGTGGTGTCCGAAGTTGCGCGACAGGTCGACCACCACCACGTGGCTGTCTCTCTGCGTGAGTTGCACCGCGACATCGAGGCTGTTGTCCGGCGAACCGTCGTTCACGAGCACGATCTCGTAATCATCGCCGGCGAGTTGCCGCGCGGCGGCTCCCGCGCGGCGGCAGAACTCGTCGATGTAGGCCGCGGATTGGTACAGGGTTGCAACGATCGAGAGCTTCATATGCCGGCATGCCTCATGAAGCGACCCGCATCCTTGCCGCAGTTGAACAGCAGATCAAGCATGGTCACGCCGTGCGCGAACTCGCCCCACAGCTGGGGGTACTCGGGATAGCCGGCGTAGTCGAACCAGGTGAGCTGGATGCCGCTGCGCTCGAAGACGCTTTCGTCCACGTAGTCGCGGGCGGACGGGCCCGACACGTACTCGGTGCCGCCCGCCTGCGCGCACAGGTCGGCCAGGCGTTCGGTCTTGCCTTCGACCAGCGTGTAGTCGCGCGAATCGCTGATGACCGTGTCGATCCTCAGATAGGTGCAGACCGCTTCGATGAACCGGCGATTGAGCTCGGACAGGTGGGTGTACGAAGCGGCCAGATAGAGAGGCTCGAGCCAGGCGGCGATCTCAACGAAGTGTGGTGCGCGCGCGTAGTTTTGCGCGAGCGCCTTCCAGTGCGCGGCGGCCCAGTCGCTGCCGTCGATCTCAGTGTCCCTGATCTTCTGGTCGTACTTGCCCTTGACGCGCACCGGCACCGTGAGCCACTGCACGCCCTGCGGCGTCTTGATCTGGTTGCGGTTGCGCCAGTCGCGGCGTGTGTACTGCATGTCGTCGTACAGGATGAACTCATCGACTGAGCCGATCAGGTCGAAGTAGCCTTTCCACGGGATGTAGTTCGACTGCAGGATCGCTACTTTTTTCAATGCTCCGGCCCTTCTGCGTTGTTGCCTTAATACAGGGCCGTACGTCGGAAGATCAGCCCCGAAGTTCCCCGAGGGATTATCGGACACAATTTGGAGACAAATTAAACCTCGGGAGGCGCTTGGCCTCCACGCGGTTCCACGACCCAGCCAGCCGCCACAGATGCACGTGTCCATTCCTTCCGCCAAAGCCCGGCTGCTTCCGATCGTCGCTATCTCCGTCCTGACAGCGCTCGCCCTTTTTCTCTGGGAAGGCGCCAAGGGACTGAACCTGTGGGACGAAGGCTTCTTCTGGTACGGCGTGCAGCGCGTCATGCACGGCGAGGTCCCGCTGCGCGACTTCCAGGCCTATGACCCGTTCCGCTACTACTGGTCCGCCGCGCTGATGGGACTCTGGGGCAGCGACACGGGCATGCTCGGGTTGCGCGCCTCAGGCGCCGTGCTGCAGGTGGCGGGGCTCTTCTGCGGCCTGCTGGTCATTGCCCGAGGTGCCCGGCCGGACCGAAATCGCCTGTATCTCGCCACCGCATCCATCGCTCTGGCCGTCTGGATGATTCCGCACTTCAAGATGGCGGACATGTGTGCATCGATCCTGCTGATCGGCGCACTGACGATGCTGATCGAGGCCCCCACCGCACGTCGCTACGTTCTGGCAGGCGTGTGCGTGGGCTTTTCGGCCTTCATGGGCCGCAACCACGGCATGTACGGATTGGCCGCGGCGGGCGCCGCCATCCTCTGGCTGAATCTCCACCGCACGCAGGGCCCCGCGTTCGTGCGCGCAGCGCTGCTGTTCGCGGCCGGCGTCGCGCTCGGGTTTTTGCCCGTTGTCGCGATGCTGCTGCTGATTCCCGGGTTCGCATCGGCATACTGGGAGGGCATTCGCTTCCTGTTCGAAATCAAGGCGACGAACATCGGCCTGCCCGTGCCCTGGCCCTGGCGCGCCGACTTTTCAGGACCGGTGGCGGCCATCGTGCGCGACGTGATGCTCGGCGTGTTCTTCCTCGCGACGCTCGTGTTCGGCATCGTTGCGCTGATCTGGGTGGTCCGGAACCGCTGGCAACGCAAGCCGGTGGTGCCTGCGTTCGCCGCATCCGCGTTCCTTGCACTGCCCTATGCGCACTACGCCTTCTCGCGCGCAGACTTCTATCACCTGGCTTTCGGGATTTTCCCGCTGCTTGTCGGCTGCTTCGCGCTCGCGCTTGCACAGCCGGGCGCAAGAACCCGCTGGGGGGTCGCGGGCGCGCTGCTCGCGGCCAGTGTCTTGACGATGTACGGCTATCACGCAGGTTGGCAATGCCGCTCGAGCGAGCGCTGCGTGGACGTCGAGGTGTCAGCCAGCCGCATGCGCGTGGACCCGGCCACCGCCAAGGAAGTGGACGTCCTCCGCCGGATTGCCAAACAGTACGCGGCCGGGGGACGAAACTTCGTCGCTGCGCCGCTATGGCCCGGGGCCTACGCGCTGCTGGACCAGAAGTCGCCGGTGTGGGAGATCTATGCGCTGTTCCCCCGCCCCGCCGCGTTCGAGGAGGTGGAAATCGCGCGAATCAAGGCCGCCGACCCGGGCTTCGCGCTGATCTACGACCTGGCACTCGATGGCGACGAACAGTCGCGCTTCAAGAACTCGCATCCGCTGACGTACCGGTACTTTGTCGACAACTTCCAGCACGTGCCCAATCCGCTGAAGCCCGAGCTCGAGCTCTTCGTTGCCAAGGGCAACCCGGGGCTCGCCAGCAAGCCCGAATTTCTGCAGAAGAGTGCCGAGGAGCTCGCCAAGCTCGCCGCCGGTGCCGCAAGGATGCGCATCCTTAATTGGGGACCGCGCTCAGCATCCGCCGGCACGGTGCCGAATGCACAGCCGGACGGCAGCGCCGGCATCTGGGTGCAGGTTGCCGACGCGGACGACATCGGTGACGTCCGGATGACGCTGGACGGCAAACCCGCGTCATCGACCGGGGTCTCCCCGACCGCCATCACCGCGGCCTTTGCACCGGCGCTTTTCAGCGCTGAAGGCGACCATGAAATCGCCATCGAGCAGCTTTTCACAGGCACCGTGATCAAGGTCGGCAGCTTCTCGGTGACGCCGAAATAGCGCTTGCCGGGCCTACTGCACAATCGAGCCCGCTTTTTCCAGCCACACAACAGCCAGAAACCCATGATCCTCGACGCCGTCCAGCCCAACCTGGCCATGTTCATCCGCCCGCTTCGCCTGGTCTCCAGCGGCTGGACTGGGCATGTGCCCTTCGGCGCATGGCTCACCGCCGTGCAGCAGCCTCGCATCTTGGTCGAGCTGGGCTCGCACTTCGGCATGTCGTACGCGGCCTTCTGCCAGACTGTCCAGAACGAGGGCCTCAACACCAAGTGCTATGCGGTCGACACCTGGCAAGGCGACGAGCACGCAGGCTTCTATGGCGACAGCGTCTACAACGACCTGACTGCGTTCAACGACAAGCATTTCGCGGGCTTTTCGCGCCTCATGCGCATGACCTTCGACGAGGCCACGACCTACTTCGAGGACGGCTCGGTCGACCTGCTGCACATCGACGGGCTCCACACCTACGAGGCCGTGAAGCATGACTTCGAGAGCTGGCTGCCCAAGCTGTCGGACCGCGCCATCGTGCTGTTCCACGACACCAATGTACGCGAGCGCGACTTCGGCGTCTGGCAATACTGGGCCGAGGTCACGAAGAAATATCCCGGCTTCGAGTTCGATCACTCGGCAGGCCTGGGCGTGCTGGCCGTCGGTCCCAACCAGCCGGCGGAAGTGCGCAAGCTCCTTGACCTGCCCAAGGACCAGCCCGGCGCCAAGGCGGTGAAGGAGGTCTTCTCCAGCCTGGGAGAGTCCGTGCTGCGCCGCTGGGAACTCGAAAGCACGCGCCTGGAACTGGCTTCCAAGGCGTCGGACGTCGAGCGTGTGCTCGCCCAGTTGGCCAACGTCGACAAGGAGCTGAGCACCCTGCAGAAGGACCACCGTCACGCGGCCAGCGTGCTTTCAGAGCGCGACGTGCTGTTGAAGGAAAACCAACAGCGGGTCGCAGCGTTGGCCCAGGTCGAAGAGGCCCATCGCCAGATGACCGATTCGCTGTCCTGGCGCATCACCAAGCCGCTGCGCGCCGCGCGTCGCATGTTCAAGGGCTAGAACGCAAAGTGACTTTCAGTTCGCCCGGCTTCCTGTTCGGCTTCATGCCGATCGTGTTCCTGCTGTATTTCGCTCTCCCCGCACGCTCGCGCAACGCGTTCCTGATGCTGGCGAGCTTTGCGTTCTATTTCGTGGACGCAGGGCTGGTGTCGGTGGTTCTGCTGGGGTCGGTGGTCGTCAACGCGCTCATCGGCAACGCGCTTTACCGCATGCCTGCCGACGGCCGTGCCCGCGCCTTGCTGGCGGTCGGCGTGGTCGCCAACCTGGTGCCGCTGATCTACTACAAGTACTGGAACTTCATGCAGCGCGCAGCGCTGGACGCGGCCGCCGCGCTCCAGATGCCCGCGTCATGGTCGCTCAGCGACATCGTGCTGCCTGCGGGCATTTCGTTCTTCACGTTCCAGGGCATCTCGTACATCGTCGACATCTACCGGCGCGACGCGCCGCCGGCGCCCACGCTGGTCGACTTCGGCATGTACCACACGCTGTTCCCCCAGCTCATCGCCGGGCCGATCGTGCGCTACAGCGAGCTGGTGAGCCGCATCCAGCACCGCCCCGTTTGCCTGGAAGACGTGCATGCCGGGCTGCTGCGCTTCTGCCTCGGCCTGGCCAAGAAGATCGTCATTGCGGACAACGTGGGCGTAGTCGCCGACCGCATGTTCGGGCTGCCGGCCGACCAGCTCGGCACCGCCGCCGCCTGGATCGGCATCCTGGCGTACACGCTGCAGATCCTGTTCGACTTCTCGGGCTACTCCGACATGGCGATCGGCATGGGCCGGATGCTGGGGTTCAAGTTTCCGGAAAACTTCAACCAGCCCTATCGGTCGCACAGCATCACCGAGTTCTGGCGGCGCTGGCACATGACGCTGTCGCGCTGGTTCCGCGACTACCTGTACATCCCGCTGGGCGGCAACCGCGCGGGGCCGGTGCGCACGTACCTCAACCTGCTCATCGTGTTCGTACTGTGCGGCCTGTGGCACGGAGCGGCCTACACCTTCTTGCTGTGGGGGCTGTTCCACGGCGTGCTGCTTGTCATCGAGCGGCTGGCGCTGAACCGGTTCGGCTGGACGCCGCGCGGCTTCAGCGGCTGGCTGACCACGCTGCTGCTGGTGATGGTCGGCTGGGTGCTGTTCAGGGCGCCGTCGGCCGGCGTTGCTGGGCACTACCTGATGGCCATGGCCGGCGTGACGACAGGCGAGACGCCCGCGGCCGCATGGTCTGTGCTGACATCCGACAAGCTGCTCTTTCTGGTGATCGGTAGCGTGGCGGTGCTGGTGCCCGAAAACTGGCGGCTCACCGCCTGGCAACGCGCAGGCGACTCGATTGCCGCGCCGGTCCTCTCGCTGGGCGCTCTCGTCCTCTTCGCCTACTCGGCCATGCTGATCGCAGCCAACGGATTCAATCCGTTCATCTATTTCCGCTTCTGAGATGCGCTCTACTGCCACCCGCCGGATCTTCATCGCGGCCTTCCTGATCCTCACGCTGCTGCCGGGTTTGCAGATGGCGACGAGGCTCGTGCCAGAGCTCGAAATCGACGAGCAGCGGACGCTTGCTGCGCCGCCGAGCATGGCGCACCCGGATCGCTACCTGCAGCAGACCAACAGCTGGTTTTCGGACCACTTCGGGTTTCGGGCGCTGCTGATCCGGCTCAAGGCCACGATCGACTACCGTCTGTTCCGCGTGTCCGACAAGGTTCACGTGGGCCGCGACGGCTACCTGTTCTACCGCAGCACGCTGGACGTCGAAAAGCCGATTGTCGACACCTACCTCCAGGCCCACGAGGCCACAGTGGTCGAGGGCGTACGGCGCTATGCCGAAGCCTTGCAGCAAAAGGGCATCGGCATGGTGATGGTCGTCAATCTGCTGGGTGACCGATTCTTGCCCGACAAGCTGCCTACCTCGGTCGCCGAGCGGCCGCCGCTGCGACGCATCGACAGCCTGCTCGACAAGTTGAAACAGGTGCCCAACGTGACGTTCATCGACAGCACGGCCATCCTGCAAGAGACGGAGCGCTCTCGTCCGATCTTCCATCGCACCGATTTTCACTGGAACGACCCTGCGGCCTACCCGGTGGCCAAGAGCGTTGTCGATGCAATGAGCCGGGCCGAAGGACTTCCGGGTAGCACGTGGACGCATCCACTGCTCTACGAAACGCATTCGTACAGCGGCGGCATCGCCCGATTCATGCCGTTGCTGCGCTCCCCATCGGAGAAATCCATCTTCGTGACGCCTACATGGCAGTGGCCAAGTGGCTTCGCCAGCGTGTCAGGGCCATCGCCGTACACGGATGTCAGCCATGTCGCACCAGGCACCCAAGGCTTGCTACACCCGGTTCTGTTTGTCGGCGATAGCTTCATGGACGCGTGGATGCGCAACGGTATGGCGGCATATTTCGAGTCCTCTTACCGCCTGCGCTGGGGTGAAGGCTTGCGCTTGTCGGCGATCACTGCAGCAATACCTCCGGATGCTCGGTGGGTCGCGGTGCAGTTCATCGAAGTGCAGCAGGCTGCATTACATGCTTTTGCTGACGAGGCAGATGTGGCACGCTCCATCAAGCTGCTGCAAGCACGTACCGCATGGTAATCAAGGCTTTTCCGGCAACAAGACACTTGCGCGCTCCT
Organism: Variovorax sp. PAMC26660; assembly: GCF_014302995.1. Taxonomy (NCBI): domain Bacteria; kingdom Pseudomonadati; phylum Pseudomonadota; class Betaproteobacteria; order Burkholderiales; family Comamonadaceae; genus Variovorax; species Variovorax sp. PAMC26660. The sequence continues at coordinate 3,338,345 of NZ_CP060295.1, read as the reverse complement.
TGCGAGCCATCAAAAAATCCCTGAGCCCCTTCGCGGCGCGAATGCCCCATTGATCGATGGGCGTCAGCACTGTTGCGCAGGCGATGCAGACCGCGGCAATTGAGAGATTCAGCCAGAGTTTTTCCAGATCGGTCGGCTGGTCGATCCATTGGTACGCGCGGTTGCCATAGGCGAGCAACAACGGCCCGTGTATGAGGTAGAGGGGGAACGAGATCCGACCCAGATAGCGACTCACGGAGCCAGAAAGCATCCTGGCCAGGGTTGTGTTGAAGATGCACGGAATGATCAGAAGCGTTGCGACCGTCAGACAGGCGCCGAACGGATCGTTTCCGGCCCGGGGCAGGAGACTGGCGCCATAGATCCCTGGCACCAGGAGCAGCAACGAGGCCTTGGACCACAGGCTCGCGCTGCGTGACCGAAATTTCGACACATGAATCTCGGCAAGCACAAGGCCAAAAACAAATGCCGTGTAGATGGGATGAATGAAGTACGCCACGATGGCCAGTGCGGCATAGATGAACATGCGCCGCTCGAGCCGACCTGCGACATAGAGCGCGCCGAGAACAAGACACGATCCCCAGAGTTCGAAGCACATGGTCCACAGCGGCCCAATCAACGCCTTGCTGAAGCTGTAATCAAAAAACGTATCGAACAAGGAGGATCTGATGACATCCCAAAGCGACGGCGCGACAGGCAGGAAGCTTTGAAAGTTGGGAAGGCGCTGCTCAGCCGGGAGAACAAGGCCTGTGACGAAAAAAAGATACAGGATGAAAGTCGCACACAGAACAGGAATTGCCAGCCGCACATAGCGGCCGAGAGCAATTTTCGTCAGCGACTGCCGATCGCGTCGGCGGCAGAATTCGATGGAAATCGACAGGCCCGACACCAGAAAAAATATCCAGACGGCCAGCACCCCATTAAAGAAAAACAATTTCCGAAGCGCGATGGTCACATCCGCATTGATTGGAAATGCATCCACAAATACATGATAGATCAGGACGATCAAGGCACCCCAACCGCGAAGGCCGTCGAGAAACAGAAGCCGCTCTGCTGCCAACGGCGAATTGGCAGAAAAATTCTCTTGTGCACCCATGCCAAATCTGTTACTGATGTTCACCAGTAGGTCCCAACGAGCATGAAATAAGGCGTCGCGAACCAGATTGCGCCAAAAATTACGTGCAATCCAAAAGCACACCAAGCGGGCAATGCCTTCCTCCATTCAATTGCGCCAAGAGAAATAGCGCTCTCTATGTACAGGACAAAAGTAACAACTTGAGCCGTCCAAGCAAAATTCCCATGCATTAACCTAGGGCCGGTTTCAACGATGCAAAACCCGACAAACATTCCGACGCCATAAAGAAACCAAGCAAATGCAAGTTTTTTCGTGAATCCGCCGGCCCTATACAAAACCCAGCTGGCGATGACGGGAAAAAAAATCGATGCAGGAAATTTCAGCAACACATCCTTGGCGCCCCCAAATACCTCGAATGGGGAAAATCCGATGCCTGCGCCAGAAGCCGAAAAATTCATTCGATATTGGAAGACAAGCACGATCAATGCTGGCAGGACGAAGAGCGCAAGATTGCGCGCAACTTCCCTCCAAGAGGATCGCGTCGCTCGAGCAATTTCAACAGCGAATGCGCACGGTAGGAAAACTATCAGAAAAGACGGCTTGGCCAGTGCAGACAGCACGATGGCCAAAGGCAAAACTACCAGCAATGCGGCGCTTTTTCTTTCGTCAAAAGAAAGCGCAAAGTATGCATACACAATGACAACAGAAAATATTTTGCAAAGTGTTTGAGTTGGATTGTGATACACGACAGGAGACACATAGCCATAATAAAAATTATGCACGAATGCTGTCTGCAAAAAAATATGCGACGCCACAAGGACGGATGCGGATACCGCAAATACGCCAGCAAGCTTCGCTTGCGGCGCGACGCGACGAAGTCGCTTTGCAATAATCACTGCCATACCACCATAGCACAGCGCCATGATTAAAATTGTGGCGGCCTCATATCCGATGCCCGTCGCACCATTGACTCCAATAAGCAAAATCTGCAGCAGGAAATGAGGCGACGAAATATCCGAAAAGTGGCAGATCGTTTTCGCGTACTCGATATGAAGCGCAATGTCTCCCGCCTGATATGCATACGGGATAAATGCCAATGCAAACGTCAAAGAGACTAAAATTGCAAAAATCACAAAGGCAGCACTCTCTTGGAATTTTTTTGTCCAAAAAAATGACGTCCCGGCAACTGCTTGCTCCATCGCACCCTATCCTATTTTTTCAACTGCCCGGCTACAACCGAAGCCGCTCTGCGTTTTAACTGGCGGCAGGACTAAATTGCAGCCGACAGCAAGGAGGAACTGCGCACAAAAGCACCGACCCGGGCACTGAGTTCCGCCCAAGTCGTGAACTGACGCCGCTCATAGTAAAGCGCCCCCTCATGCGGCCTCGAAGCCAGCCGCTCGGGAGCCACCGGCTGCATCGCATCCCGCCCGCCGAACACATAGTGCAGCAGCACGAACGGAAACAGGCCGATCCAGGTCTTGCGCTGCGTCGGGTAGCTGAGGCAGTGGCGCATGAACGCGATGCGGTGTCCCCACGGAACCGCGACGGGCTCCACCGGTCCGTTCATGGGTAGCGGCTGCATGACGTTGAACAGCTGCCCGGGGCGCTTGTAGCCGTTGTACAGCGGCGATTGCCTTGCCAGGTGCAGCAGCCCCGCCTGCAGCGCGACGGTGACGCCCACGGCATGCAATGAATCGTGGTCGGGATGGCCGCCCTCCCAGGCTGGCAGGTACAGCCCGCGCAGCGACGACGGGCAGGCGCTGATCCAGCCGCGCAACCAGGCCGCGGCATCGTCGAGGCGGTGCATCAACGCGCCGTCGTCGATCTGCAGCTGCTGCCCCGCGAAGATCACGTCGTCCGCTCCCACGCCCAGCTTTTCCAGCACGGCGAGCGACTCGCGATTGCGCGCCTCGGGGGACGCACCGCCCACGGTGCCCGTGGTCATGAACGCGCAAACCACCCGCGCGCCGGCGGCCCGTTCATCGAGGATCTTCTGGAATACACCGAACTCGTCGTCCTGATGCGCAAAGAGAAAAAGTGCGGTGCCTGCGGTCATGCCACGACGGTTCGCGTTCAAGACTTGGCGCGTACGCGCTTGAGCCGGTGCGACTGGGCGATTTCGGTCACGAACTTGATCTTGGCGGGAATCATGAACGGCTGCAGCCGCTCCTTGCTCAGCTTGCGGATGCCGCTGCGCGCCGCCGCCTCGTCGAAGCCCTCGCGCAGGATGACCTGCGCGCAGACGATCTTGCCCAGCAGCGGGTTGGGCTCGCCGTACACCACGGCATCGGCCACTTCGGGGCAATCGAGCAGCACGGCCTCGACTTCGGCCGGGTACACCTTCTGGCCGCCGACATTGATGATGTCGGACTGCCGCCCCAGCACGCGGATCCATTCGCCGTCGGTTTCGACCAGGTCGCCCGTCATGAGGAAGCCGTCTTCCGTGAACGGGCTCGGCGCATTGATGTAGCCCAGCATGGCCGAATCGGCACGGATCTGCAGCATGCCGTCGACCACGCGCACGTTGTAGCCTTCGCCGCCGAGCTTGACCCACAACGAATCAGGAGAGCGCGACTTGGCGCGCAGCACGCCCAGTTCGATCATTCCGTAGGTCTGGCGCAGCTCGATGCCGGGGAACACCTTGCGCAGGTTCCTCAGCGTCGTCTCGGGCATCGGTTCAGCGCCGTAGGTGATGAGCTTCAGCGACGTGAGGTCGTGCCCCAGGTAGGCCTTGCTGATCAGCAGCATGCTCAGGAAACTCGGCGTCGCCGGCAACAGTTCGATGCGGTGGGCAGCTACAAGGGCACACACCTGTTCCGGAGAGCGGCCGGCCGGCACGACGATAAGGCACAGGTTCGACAGACAGTGAAGCAGCGTATTAAGGCCACCCCAGTGATCGAACAGCAGGAAGTTGAGTGTGATCATCGCGGGGCGAACCGCATGGAACTTCTCCATCAGCTTGGAGAAATCGTGCACCACCGCCTTCGGCTTGCCCGACGAACCGGAGGTGAAAAGCACCAAGCCGGGCGCGGCGCGCTCAATGACGATCTTGTAGAGATCGGGCAACGGCCGCGAAACGAGCTTCTCGAAGCTGGCTTCAGCCGTCGACACGTCGATCAGCCATTCGGGCGCCACGTCGTCGATTGAACCGCCAAGACTGTCATAGGCCTCGGGGGTCAACGGAATGATGATGCAGCAGCGCTCGATGAGTGCGAGCAGCATGCTCACAGCCAGCGCCGAATAGTCGCCGCGCAGAATCACCGGCATGCCGGGCTGCACGCCTGCGGCCTCAAGCGCCTTTTGTTGCTGTGCGATGGCGAAGGACAGTTCTCCGTAGTTGACGGAGGTGCCGCGGAAGACGACCGCAGGGGCTTCAGGCTTCGACGCGAATCTGTCGAGAAGGAATTGGATCTGGCTCACTGTCAGGCCTTCAAACTTTGATGAGAACGGTGGCCCAGGACAAGCCCACACCGAAGCCGCATAGAACAATGGTCTGGCCTTCGGTTACCACACCTTTGTCGATGAGCTTGGCCAGCACCACGGGAATGGAAGCGGAAACGAGATTTCCGGTGTCTTCCATATCGAAGATCATCTTCTGCTCGGGTATCTGCAGTGCGCGCGAGATACCGTCAAGCGCCAGGCGACTGGCCTGGTGAAAAACGAACAACGACACGTCGGACACGGCGAGTTCGTGCTTGTCGAGCATTTCACGCACGGCCGTCGGCACGGCGTTGTTGAAGAAGCTCAACAGGCCGATACCGTCCATGCGGATGTGGTCGTCGCTGTAGATGCGGCCGCTGCGGTCGGGTTCGACGGATGTGCTGCCGACGGCCGATGCATGGCGGGCACCACCGTTCTTCACGATGAACCGCTCGGCGTTCTTTC